>NZ_JBNDKR010000003.1:0-844883 GCF_050435645.1 Paraburkholderia sp. GAS206C
GACCCAGACACCCACCGTATAACCCGCAAAGCTGGTCCAACGGGTGGGTCAGAATTCAGTGCAAATCGCGGGTCAGGATTCCATGCAAATCAACAGGCATGAGGGGCGGAGCCGCGTTCAAGGCACCGTTCAATTTCTCAGGGAAGGGCCAATTTGGGCAGGTCACCCTCTGTAGCGCGGCTCGACTCGTGGGACACCGATGCACGGATACACTGCCCACCTCTCCCGTCAATTAATACTCCCTGCGACCTAATCCCACCTCAAAAATATATTGGACGTCTCACCGCTCCTCTCGCACTATTCACACATTCCCGCTTTAAACCCGCGCAGGCCATCGCGAGCCACCGCCCGCACCGCCGCCTCGCTCGCATCACCCAACCCAAATTCCAATAACCCCCGTCCCCAAGCACAAACACAACCATGCCTGACTATCGATCAAAAACCTCGACCCACGGCCGCAACATGGCCGGCGCCCGCGCCTTGTGGCGTGCCACGGGCATGAAGGACGGCGACTTCGGCAAGCCGATCATCGCGGTGGTCAACTCCTTCACGCAGTTCGTCCCGGGCCACGTGCACCTGCGCGACCTCGGCGCACTGGTCGCAAAAGAAATCGAAGCAGCCGGCGGCGTCGCTAAAGAATTCAACACCATCGCCGTCGACGACGGCATCGCCATGGGCCACGGCGGCATGCTGTACTCGCTGCCGTCGCGCGAACTGATCGCTGACTCGGTCGAATACATGGTCAACGCGCATTGCGCCGACGCCATGGTCTGCATCTCCAATTGCGACAAGATCACCCCCGGCATGCTGATGGCTGCCATGCGCCTGAACATCCCCGTCGTGTTCGTCTCCGGCGGTCCGATGGAAGCGGGCAAGGTGAAGTCGCCAACGGACGGCCAGGTGATCGCCAAGATCGACCTGATCGACGCGATGATCAAGGCGGGCGACTCGAGGGTCAGCGACGCGGAAGTGGCGGAAATCGAACGCAGCGCCTGCCCGACGTGCGGCTCCTGCTCGGGCATGTTCACCGCGAATTCGATGAATTGCCTGACGGAAGCCATCGGCCTGGCGTTGCCCGGCAACGGTACGATCGTGGCCACGCATGCATGGCGTAAGGGTCTGTTCGAGCAGGCCGGCCGCCTGGTGGTGGACCTTTGCCGTCGCTACTATCAGGAAGACGACGCTTCGGTTCTGCCGCGCAGCATCGCCAGCAAGCAGGCATTCGAGAATGCCATGGCGCTCGACGTCGCTATGGGTGGTTCGACCAATACCGTGCTGCATCTGCTGGCAGCCGCGCAGGAAGGTGGCGTCGATTTCACGATGTCCGATATTGATCGCATCTCGCGCAAAGTGCCGTGTCTGTGCAAGGTAGCGCCCGCCACCGACAAATTCCATATCGAAGACGTGCATCGTGCCGGCGGCATTCCCGGCATTCTTGGCGAACTCGCGCGTGCGGAACTGCTGGACCTGTCGTGCGGCAACGTGCATAGCGGCACGCTGGGCAATGCGATCGCCAAATGGGACGTCGCCGGTGGCGCGGGCGAAGAAGCACAGAAGCTTTTCCGCGCGGCCCCGGGCGGCATTCCTACCACCGTCGCGTTCAGCCAGGAAGCCACCTTTACTTCGCTGGATACCGATCGCAAGACCGGCTGTATCCGCAGCAAGCAGAACGCATATTCGAAAGACGGCGGTCTCGCAGTGCTATACGGCAACCTCGCGGAGAAGGGCTGCATCGTCAAGACCGCGGGCGTCGACGAATCGCAATGGGTGTTCTCCGGCCGCGCGCGCGTCTTCGAGAGCCAGGACGATGCCGTCGAAGCCATTCTCGGCGACAAGGTTGTCGCGGGCGATGTGGTCGTGATCCGCTATGAAGGTCCCAAGGGCGGTCCCGGCATGCAGGAAATGCTTTACCCCACGTCCTATCTGAAATCCAAGGGGTTGGGCAAGAGCTGCGCGCTGTTTACCGACGGCCGTTTCTCGGGCGGTTCGTCCGGGCTGGTGATCGGTCACGCGTCGCCGGAAGCAGCTGAAGGCGGCACGATAGGTCTGGTGGAAGAGGGCGACGTAATCGAGATCGACATCCCCAATCGCAAGATGCACCTGGCTGTGTCGAATGAGGAACTCGCACGCCGTCGCGCAGCCATGGAGGCACGTGGCGCTCAGGCCTGGCTGCCGGCGAATCGTGAACGCGTGGTATCGCAAGCGTTGCAGGCTTACGCCGCGCTGGCGACCTCGGCCGATCGCGGCGCGGTGCGGGACATCTCGCAACTCAAGCGCAAGTGATACGCAAAGGCCCTGTCGTCAGTCACAACACGATCAGGTAAAGCGGTCGGGGCAAAGCGATGGATAGGCCGAGTACGGCCTATCCATCGTTTATCTTTGGGCCACCGCCGGCGCCACGCGAAAACAGCCCGTTCGCTCCGCTCGCCTTCACTGCCGAATCTCAGCTTCCACCAGCATGATCAGCAACGTAAGCGACTCTTGCCATCCGAGATAGCAGGCCTCAGCAGGAATCACTTCGGGTATCCCTTCCTGGATCACGTTCAGTTCGGTTCCGACAATCACGGGCCGTAGGGACACCGTTGTCTGCATCACGCCCGGCAAGTTTGGATCATCGAATCTGCCGGTGTATCGAATGCGTTCGTGCGGCACCAGTTCGAGATACTCCCCACCGAAAGAATGGCTGTCACCCGTCGTGAAATTCGTGAACGACGCATGGTAGCTGCCGCCCTCCCTGGCATCCAGTTGATGAACCTTGCAGGTAAATCCATTCGGTGGAAGCCACTTGGCTAAGGCATCTGCGTCCAGGAACGCACGGTAGATACGCTCGGACGTGGCACGGATCACGCGGTGAAGGCGGACAGTCTGGTTAGGCATCATTGGCTCCGGAAATGGAGGGAGGACCCCTCCGATCCTATACGACGCGTGAAGCGTCGTGGAATCGACATGCGCGATCCATTTAAGGTACACGGAACATTATTCGGGGCGCTTAAAACCAGCAGAAATAGGGATTTGAGGTATTTTTTCTAGGTTACGAAAGGGCGGTCTGGTTCAACGTCTCCAGGCACCAAACGACACGTCGACGCGATTCACTGCGCCGCAACCGCGCATCCAGCCTCCATGAGCGCCGTGCGGGCATGGCTGCGCAGATCGTCGCTGGCAAGCGGTGCATCCGGACTACGCACCCACGCCGCGATCCTGAGCTTTGCGCCGCCCGACTGCGGATAGCTCGCCACCGTAACAACCGGAGCAAGCGTCGTCCCGCTCAACACGCGCGGTTCGTCCGCCACCAGTTTTTTCAGTTCGCCAATCGCCGCATCGACGTCCTTGCGCTGCGCCAGGTCCACATCCACTTCAATACGCTGCGTGCCGCCGCTGCTGTAGTTGATGACAGGGTTACTCCAGATCGTGCTGTTCGGCACGAACACGGCATTGCCGTCGCTACGTTCGATGCGTGTGGTGAAGAGTCCAACCTCCCGCACGATGCCGGCGGCGGCTCCACTGCCTTCGATCACGTCACCGGCACGGAATGGCCGCAGCATCAGCAGCATGATGCCCGCGGCAATGTTCTGCAGCGTGCCCTGCAGCGCCAGCCCGATTGCGAGGCCGGCGGCGCCGAGTACCGCCAGCACGCTCGCGGTCGCAATGCCTACCTCGCTCAACGCCGCGATGAATACCACCACCCGCACCGCCCACGTTCCCATTGCCTTGAGCATGGGGCCGAGGGTGGGATCTGCCCGAGTGTGCGCAAAGGCCTTGGCGAACATCGAGCCGATCCGGTTCGAAAGCCACCAGCCGACGGCGATGATCAGGGCGGCAACGACCAGGTGCAGCATGTCGTGTGCGACCGTCACGATCAGTGACGGCTGGAAATGCAGGAGTCTTGTCAGGAAATCGTCCATCGCTCGATCTCGCTCTTTTCGCAGGGGATACATACCCTGACGCGCTTTACGCGAATATGTTCCCGCCTAAGGAGCGCGAACCTGTATACACGCCACGCATCGCGCGCGTTGCGCCATCTTGCGCGAGAAAAAGCGGAATCTTATGGTCAGCTCTACCGCGCGGTAAGCATTGCGCGTCAGGTTGACCGGTCCGCCCGAGAAGGGCAGTCGTTCTGAGTGACGCACTCAATGCACATAGCTGCTTCGATAGCCTGCATCGAGATCAATGCGTCCAATGCATAGTGCCGCACAATTTCCTATGCTTAAGACGTCACTTCGGCGCGTGCGGAGATCCCTATGAAAGGCAGTCAATTGACCGTGTTTGCGGACAACCAGAGTCGTCGCAAAGGTCATATGACGGTCGCAAGGTGGATACTCGATCAAACGACGCGGGCCGGCATCATCGGTGCGACGGTGATCGATGTGAGTGAGAGCGTCGATGTGCGCGGCAAGTATCATGCGGCGGGGTTCTTCGAGCTGATCGACCAGCCGGTGGTCGTCACGGTGGCCTCGGATGATGGACGTATCGATGCGCTGCTCGAGCGTCTGCGGGAAGGCGGTGTGCGACTCTTCTACACGCGCTGTCCGGTCGAATACGAAGTGCTTGGGGTGAGTGAGGCAGAAGGGCGCGAATAACGGATCTGGTTGTGCCTGCTAGCGGCTGCCGTGGGTAAGCCGCGATTGTGCAACGCGCTTAACGAACTTGATGACGTGGCAGCATCATGAACGGCTATCAACTGACGTTCTACACAGAGAAGAACCGCAAACACGGCCATCAGACCGTGTGCGAATGGCTGCTGCATCAGGTCCGCGAACTGGGCATCTGCGGTGCAACCGTCATCAGTTGTTCGGAGGGCATCGGCCATGCCGGAGCACGTCACGCTGCGCACGTGCTTCGGCTTACCGATCAGCCGCTCCAGATCATTCTCGCCGTGACCGAAGAGGAAGCCGGGAAACTGCTCGATCTCGTGCGGGCCGAGCGGGTGCACGTGTTCTACGTGCGCTTCCCGGTCGAATTCGACATCATCGCGGGCGACCCGCTCAGTTCGCAACATACCCCGTAGGCGTCGTGACATTCGCCTTGGCGACCGTCGCATTGTTCGACACCACATACACCGGCGCTTCGGTCAGATTCAGCGTCAACGTGCCGTTGGTGTAGCTCATCGTCAGCGGATTGCCCATCATGTCGATGACTTTCACATTGCCGCTGGTCCCTGGCGCATCCACGGTGAGGCTGTAAGGCACGCTATACGTCGAGCTGAATCCGCTGCTCGCGCTCCACACGTTGTTGTTGTGAGTCCAGAGCGCCGTGATCACTGCACCGTTGCCGAGTTGCTGGAAGGAGTACGCGTAGACACCGGATGGTGTGCCGTTCACCGGCCCCAGTGTGTTGGTGCCGTCCAGAACGTGCGTCAGCGCGCTCACTGCCATTGCGGCCGGCTTCGGGCTGATGTTGGTGGCACCGAACGCGCCTTGCGCGTCGGCGAGATCGAAGAACGTGCCGTAGCCCACCTCATTCGGGTAGTCCGCGCCATAGAACACGTAGGTCTGATCGACGCCTTCACCCAGCATGATGATGTGTGTGCGGGCAACCACCGCCGCTTGCGCGAACAGGACGTTGGCGGTCGGGTAGTTCGGGCCGTACGACGACCCAAGGTCATAGCTGATGCCGACTTCGGTCTGGAACAGCTTCATGCCGGGCTTATAGTCCGTTGCCATCTCCGTGCGCAGCGCGCGAATCTCGTTCATCAGCGCGTTGGCGGCGTTCGCAGGCGTCGGGTCCGTTGCAAGGCGCTCCGGCGGATGCGAAGGCGAAGTGCCCGCATCGTAGTAGCCGTGGGTCGAAATGCCGTCGATATAGTTGCCGAAGCCAAGCGACGCGATGCGCTGCAGGCGCGTGGTCGTAAGCGACGGGAACGCGTCGGTCGGCCCCATCACCACCGCATGCGGGTCGGTGGAGTGAATGCCCTGATACACCGATTGATACAGCGCGACGAAATTGGCGTCGGTGTCGTTCCATAACGAGTTCGGTTCCCACGTCACCTGGTAGTAGTTGTTCGACTGGGTGGGGAAATACGTAGTGCGAATCGTATTGGACTCCGTACCCACGCGGCTCATGTAGTTTTGATAGTACGAGAGGCTGGTCGGCGGGTTGGTGTCGTCCTCGAACGCACCGGTCGGGCTTGCCCAGGCCGGAATGCCGTCCAGACGGATCAGGCGCATTACCTTGCCCGACGTATAGAACGGGTCGAGGTTATTCGCGGCCGGGTTGAACGTGTTTGCCGCGTTTGGCTCCATCGTCGAGAGCTGGCGGCTGTCGATCGTCGACGAAATGCCGAGGTCGGCCAGCAACGGCCCGTTGTCGTTCTCACCCTGCATGCCGAAGCGATGCTCGTCCTGTGACGCATAGGTCACCGCGGGGACGGTGCCGGACAGATTGGGAAGGACACCGAACGAGGCGATACCGGTGGGACGTGTGCCCTCTGAAGGCAACTGGCCGCCGTTGGCGGCTAGCGTCGCGGAAGCCGCGAAATAGCCGGCGAGCGTCGAGGTGCAGTTGAGCGTAGTGGTGACCGGTCCGCTCGCGACGGCAAAACTGCCACTCGCCGCGACGTCGCCCAGCTGGTCGCTGACAGCCCAGTTCACTTTGTCCGCGGACGGTGCGTTGGTGGTGAAGGCAAGCTGGAACGTGCTACCCGACGCAAACATACGGGTGGCATCGGCGCTCGGCGTATCGGCGGAAATCAGGGCGCTACTTGCTGCTGTGTTCGAGCTGGTCGGCGATTGGCAGGACATTGTTTCGCCCGCGCTGGTGTTGGCGGTCAGCGAGGTGCTGGCGGTGCCGCTGGTGCTGGTGCCGTTGCTGGTGCTAGTGCCGTTATTGTTGACGGTGGCACTCGTTCCGCTGGATCCGCTGCCGGATCCGCCACCGCCGCCGCAGCCTGCGAGTACCAGTAGCAATGAGGAGAGCAATAACGAATGAGATTTCATCTGTGAGGCGAAAATTTAGGAATACTGATCCATCGGGCGTTTCGCGTCGTGCGAGGCGCTTCGTGGATCCAATTCGGGTTTGACGTCAGGCACGCGATGTCGAGGCTGAACCTCGTCCGACCGCTGCCCGCAGATATCGGGTTCGAGACGTGGGGGGACCGACAGTTAGCGCGTCATACGTGCGCCGGCGTGGCATTCGTATGAACGATCGAAGTAGCGCCGGATGTCGTCGCGGACGCATCTGGCGTGTAGCCAAACGTTTGCGCTGCTAGGCCGAAACCGCCGTGCAAAGTAAGGTAACTATCAACCCAATTGCGCGGTAGACCACATACTCGAACTTACCGATGTGTTAACGGCTCGTCTTTCGCGAAGTGAATCCTACCGAATTGATTTTTTTAGGTCTGCAAAAAATACGTAACGAGCTGTAACGTATGAACAATGACTGCTTTATGGGCCTAAAAATGCACTAAGGCCGTGAATAAAGGGTCAAGCGCTATTCATATCCTCCGCTATTAGAGATGTTTTGAGAGGAAACTGGTGCGCCACTTTTTATGTTGGATACCTAAATATAATGCCGGGTTCACGAGTGGCATTTTCATCATATTTCAACTCTCTTTCAGTCGATTTGAAACTGTCAGGTTATGGCCGCTTTTGGCTAGTGAAAAAGAGACTCGTGCCAGCTTCACATTTTTCTTGAAAAAGTCGCTCCTCGTGTTTATGATTGAGTGTTCACTCATTTATGAAGCCCGACCGTTCCCGCATGGCCCGTCCGAAAAGCGAAGACAAACGCAACGCCATTCTTGCTGCTGCTACCCAGGTGATCGCCGAACAGGGGCTCGGCGCCCCGACCGCGCGGATTGCCAAAGTCGCGGGGGTGGCAGAAGGCACGCTCTTCACTTATTTCGAAAGCAAGGACGTTCTGCTGAACGAGCTGTACCTCGACATCAAGGCAGGCATGGGAGAAGCAATGATGGGCGCCTACCCGAGGACGGGGAGCATCGAGAAGCGCGCCCGCTATGCGTGGCTGCAATACGTGAACTGGGGTGTCGCCTTCCCCGACAAGCGGCGGACTATCGCGCAACTGTCCGTGTCCGACCGTCTGAGCGAGCAGACACGGGCCGCGGGCATGCGCCCGTTCGCCGACATCAACGAGATGCTGGAGGCGAGCATCGCCAGCGGGGTTTTGCGGGATCAGCCGCCGGCCTTCGTGGCGGCGATCATGGGTTCGCTAGCGGAGACCACGATGGAGTTCATCGAACGCGATCCTGCTCACGCGGAGCGGTATCGCGAAGCAGGCCTGGAGGCGTTCTGGAACGCCATCGCCAAGAAGTGACATTTTTTTATGCAGTTAATGAGTGATTACATGCTCATCTAATCGGAAGGAGTACATCATGGCAAAAGTCTGGCTGGTTACCGGTAGCGCACGCGGACTCGGGCGCGATATTGTCGAAGCGGCATTGGCGGCGGGAGAGAGCGTCGTTGCGACAGCGCGCGATCCGCGTCAGCTCGACGATCTGGTCGCGCAGTATGGCGACCAGGTGCGCGCGGTCGCACTCGATGTCACGGATGCGGCCGCCGCGCGTGCAGCCGTGCAAGCGACGCTCGACGCGTTCGGGCGGCTCGACGTGGTTGTTAACAATGCGGGCTTCGGACATCTGTCGCCGTTCGAACAGGCGAGCGAGGAGGATTTTCGTGCGCAGATCGATACCAACTTCTACGGCGTGGTCAACGTGACGCGCGCGGCCATCCCCACCCTGCGCAAGCAGCGCAGTGGCCACATCATCCAGATTTCCTCGGTGGGCGGTCGTCTCGGCATGCCGGGGCTCGCGGCTTATCAGTCGGCGAAATGGGCCGTCGGCGGTTTCACCGAAGTGGTGAGCCAGGAGCTGGCGCCTATCGGCATCAAGCTCACAGCGCTCGAGCCGGGCGGCATGAAGACCGGGTGGGGCAACGAAGCAAGCAGCGCGCTACCCGAACTCCTGGAGGACTATGCTCCTTCTGTTGGCGCGATCGTCGGGCTGCTGGAACAGCACGTCGGCAACGAGACAAGCGATCCGAAGAAAGTGGCGCAGGTCGTGCTCAAGCTGGCTTATCACGATCAGCCGCCGGTGCATCTGCTGCTCGGCAGTGACGCGCTTCACTACGCGGGCGAAGCGGAAAAAGCGCGCGCAGCCAGTGGCGAAGCGTGGCGCGAAGTGAGCGTCGCGACTGACTATGCTGCGCCTGCGACGCTGCCCAACTTCCCGAAATCCTGAAGACAGGGAACATGGCTATGAGAGTCTTGCTGTTTGGGGCAACCGGGATGGTGGGGCAGGGCGTGCTGCGCGAATGCCTGCGTGCCCAGGACGTCGAGTCGGTTCAGACGGTGGGCCGTTCGCCCACCGGCCAACTGGACCCGCGTCTCACCGAGATCGTCCACCCGGACATGATGGACTACCGCACGATTGAGGCCTCGCTGCAGGGCTTCGATGCGTGTTTCTTTTGTCTTGGCGTGTCGTCGTTCGGCATGAAGGAAGCCGACTACACACGTCTCACCTACGACTTGACTCTCGCAGCCGCTCGCACGCTGGCGCGTCTGAATCCGCAGATGACTTTCATCTACGTCTCCGGTAGCGGTACCGATAGCAGTGAGCAGGGCCGCAGCATGTGGGCGCGTGTGAAGGGCAAGACGGAGAACGCGCTGAAGTCGCTGCCGTTCCGGGCGGTGTATCTGTTTCGGCCGGGTGTGATCGAGCCGCTGCACGGGATCCAGTCGAAGACGCGCATGTACCGGCTGATTTATCCGGCCTTGAAACCGGTGATGGCACTGATGCGCGTCCTCGCGCCGAAGCAGATCGTCACCACCGAAGAGATGGGGCTTGCGATGTTGGCACTGGCGCGACGTGGCGTGCCGGACCGGGCGGTGGTGGGACCGGCTGAGATAGGCGCGCTGTGCCGCACACCCGGCGGTCCGGGCGACGCACCGCCGCTCAAGCCGCACGCGGGATAATTTCCCGCAGCCCGCAGCCCGCAGCCCGCAGCCCGCAGCCCGCAGTTCACGGGGCACGGCTTGCGGCCCGCACCCGCACCGAACGTCGCGCCTAAGCGCCAATCACCCGGTTGCGGCCCAGATGCTTCGCACGATAAAGCCGCTCGTCCGCAGCCCGCAGGATCTCGTCGATCGTGTCGCCGTCGCGTCCGAACTGCGACACACCGATGCTCACGGTAAGGGCGACCGCGTTGCCGGACTGGCCGCCAAACACACCATTGGCGATCGCTTCACGGATCCGTTCACCAATCGACTGCCCGACGCTCAACACCACCTGGGGCAGCAGCACCATAAACTCCTCGCCGCCAACCCGAGCGACGCCGTCGTACGGCCGGATCGCCTCCAGACACCTTTGGACGAAGCCGCGCAGGATTTCGTCGCCGACCTGATGCCCGTACGAGTCGTTGATAGCCTTGAAGTGATCGAGGTCCAGCGCGAGAAGCGAGAACGGCGCACCGCCGCGTTTCGCGCGACCGATCTCAGCCTCGACCATTCCAATGAACTGTCGCCGGTTCGCTGCACCGGTCAGCGGATCGGTAGCTGCCAGATGCTCGAGCTTCAGATTGGTACGCTTCAGCTCCTGCAGAGCATTCTCCGTGCGTTCCATTTCTTCCGCGATGCGCGCCATCAACTCTTCCTGGCTGTAAATGGTTGCGAACGAGCGCGTTGTCCGGAACGCCTGCACGACCCCGTAACTGAGAAGGAAGAAGCCCGCGGCAAAAATGGCGTGAGCGAGCCACCATAGATGATTCCAGGGGCGCGCCAGAATGAATGCGAGCGAGGACAGTGCAAACGACGTCACCGAAATGCCGAAGATTTTCATCAGCGGTGAGCGGATGCGCCGCGCCAGCATGACCGCCAGGTTCACAGCAGAGAACACCAGCGCGCCGCCTTCCAGCGACAATCGCACCGCCAGCTCGCCCGCGATCGGCGAATAAGCGAGCACACCCACCGCGACGTCGATCAGCACGAACAGGACGATCCACTTCAGCCAGCGGCCCGGCTCGCGGCGCAAGTGCACCGGGTCCGGCGGTTGATGCCACGTCAGCAACGCGACGAGCAGCAGCACCGACATCGCGAGCCGCGATGCCGGGCCGTACAGGAGGAACAGCCAGATATTGTGATGTGCCATCCCGGTGAAGGCGCCGTGCAGGGCATAGATCAGCACGAAGGCGAGAAAGCCGAGCGTCAGCCAGCGCAGCAGCGGCTCGCCGGACGACTGATAGCACCGCCAGGCGACATACGAAACGAACAGTCCTTCGAGCGTCGCGGCCGCAATGGCGAATTCGTGGAAAACGTGGTTTTCGAAGAACAGCGCGGGATTCTGGAAGACGTAGACGTACGCGATCAGGTAGGCGGGGATCAGCGCAAAGCCTGCGATCAGCAGCCCCAGATAGATCCGGGTCGCCCACTGTACGGTTGCGGACGGCTCATCTGCCACAACGCTTGCTGTCATACGTAATCCTCCGGAGGCCTGAACAACTTGCCATGACGGACCTGCTGCCAGTTTGCGTACGCTGGACGGCCGCCGCTCAGCTATTCTTCAGCTTAATGAGCAGTATAAGCACCCTGCAGAAAACGACGCGAACCCGGAAACAACCGAACATACCTGATATCGGCCAAAAACGACGATGGTTTACTCCGTATAAACGCTGGACTGCCCTGACGACTTACCAGCAGTATGGCTGGGCCATGCGGCGTCGGCCTCTGTTACGCTAGCGTTTCAAGAAATTGCATGCGCCGCCGTAAGCCGTATTGTGCGAGCCGCGTTTTTCGTCACTTCGGCGGCGGTCACACCCAGACAACGCGCGTAGCCAACGCGCATGCTAGAAGCAGCGAGAGACATGGTGACGCGCCGCCCGAATATCGTGATTGCGATCAGTCTCGCGCTAGCCGGCGCGATCCTGGCGATCGCCATCTGGGTGCTGGCGCAGATGCGCGAGGATGCGTTGCGGCGCGCCCAGGACTCAGCTCAGAACGTCTCGCTGCTAATCGAGCGCGACGTGGCGCGTAACCTCGAACTGTATGACCTGTCGTTGCGCGCGGTCATCGCCGGGCTGCAACAGCCCGGTTTGATGGCCTTGCCGCCTGCGCTGCGCCAGATGGTCCTGTTCGACGGCGCCGCGAGCGCAAAGGACATGGGCTCGATGCTGGTCCTCGACGAGTCGGGTAACGCAATCCTTGATTCGCAGTCCGTTCCACCGCGGCACATCAACTCTACGGATCGCAGCTACTTCTTCGTCCACCGTAATTCGCCCAACGTCGGTCTCTACGTCAGCCCGCCGTTCGAATCCAGACTCGCCCACGACGGCCTGCGTATCGCACTGAGCCGGCGGATCTCGCGTCCGGACGGCAGCTTTGCCGGCGTGGTGGTGGGCACCTTGCGGATCGAGTACTTTCAGCGGCTCTTCGCCGGGATGAACCTTGGCAATAGCGGTTCAATGGCGCTGATGCTCAGCGACGGCACGATGCTGATGCGTCGACCGTACGACCCGAAGATCATCGGCATCAACCTGACCGGCACGCCGAACTACACGCGTTTTACCAAACAGGACAGCGGCGAATTCTTCGGCACTGCGGCGATCGACGGCGTCGAACGCTGGTACGCATTCCGCCATATCGACGGTTTTCCGCTGCTGCTCGACGTCGCGATTTCCACGCGCGATATCTACGCCGGCTGGCGGCGCAGGGCATGGATTATCGGCAGTCTGATCGGCGCGCTCGATGTGACGATCATCGCGCTCGCGATCCTGTTCTCGCAGCAGTTGAGGCGCCGTCTCGAAGCGGAGGAAACGTTGCGGGCGCTAGCTCGCACCGACGGGCTGACCGGGCTGAACAACCGACGCACGTTCGAGGAGCAAGCGGAGCGTGCCTGGCTGCAGATGCAACGCACGGGACGGCCGCTGTCGATACTCCTGATCGACGTCGACAACTTCAAGGGCTTCAACGATCTGTACGGTCATTCGGCCGGCGACGATGCGCTGGTGGCAGTGGCGCGCTGCATCGACAGCAATGCGCGACGCCCCGGCGATGTCGCGGCGCGCTACGGCGGCGAGGAATTCAGCGTGCTGCTGCCCGATACCGACAACCTCGGCGCCGCGCAAATCGCCGAGCAGATCCGCGCGGCCGTACAGGCGCTCGAGTTGCGCCACGTCGCCAGTGCACACCATGTGCTGACTATCAGTGTTGGCATCGCCAGTACGGCGAGTCATCACTTCGCCACTTATCGGGCGCTCGTCAACGCCTCGGATACCGCGCTTTACGAGGCCAAGGACGCGGGGCGCAATCGCAGCCTCTCGTACCCGGTCGCGGAGCGGGCTCCCAGCCCCGGGACGATCACGCAACCGGGCCGCTAGCCGGGCGACGCGGCATCACGGGATCGCATGAGCCTCGCCACCACCTACGGCAAGAAATTTTACCCGGGTGATATTGCATTTGTATTTTACCCGGATATAATTAACGAAAATCGACTGATGAGGATTTTCGTAATGACCCAGCAAACCACAACGTGCACTGCCTTCGAGGGCGTTCGGCGCATCGCGTCGGGCGCATTCGTGGATGTCGCGCTCGCCGTGAAGCAGGTGACCGAGCGCGGCGAGCAGGCGCCCGTGCTGATTTTCGACGACATGACGAGCCAGCCGGTCGAGTTCGACTTGCGTGGTACTGCAGATGAGGTGCGCGAGCGATTGACGCGCGAGCAGACGGGCGCACCCGTGAGCGACGAGTCGGCTGATCCGACCGATGCCAGTGCACCGCGTGGCCGTGGCCGTCCGAAGCTAGGCGTGGTGGCGCGCGAGGTGACACTGCTGCCGCGTCACTGGGACTGGCTCAATAGCCGGCCCGGCGGAGCGTCGGTGGCCTTGCGCAAACTTGTGGACGCCGCGCGTCTATCAGGCGAAGACACGGACCGCGTGCGTCGTGCCCAGGAAGCGGCCTATCGTTTCATGACCGCGCTAGCCGGCAATCTGCCCGGTTACGAGGAAGCGACGCGTGCGCTTTATGCCGCCGACGCGGCCCGCTTCGCGGCCTCCATCGCGCAGTGGCCAGGCGACGTACACGAGCACGCTGCGAAACTCGCATCAAGAGCATTCGGCGCCGTCTAGTCGCATGGCGGTTTGCATGTCGCATGCCGCACCTGAATCGCCGCAAACCGTCGCGGCTGACAACAACGTTCTGGTCGAATCGATAGACGAAAAAAAACCGCTCACACTGGGGGGCGTGAGCGGCAAGTCGGAGAGTTACAACATCGCATGCGCAAGTCATGGGATCACGCAGCAAGAACAAGTCTAGCGAGCAGCCGCTCCCCGATACATCAGACAAATCCCAATCCCCATAAGGCTCTGCGGCATGAGCCTTTCAACATCCTGTCCTGCTTATTCCCATGATTAGCAGGTCAAGTCTCCGCTAGCTCCGCCGTAAAAGAAGCTGACGCGTTATAGCGCGCACCGTCGACGCCGCAGCGGCGCGAAGCCCGGTCAGGAGTAGATGAGCGCCTCAGACCCGATGCTTCGCGCCGGGTCCTTCAAGAGGACAGGAGTTGTTGTAGCGGCCCGGCACTTTCTACAGAGGAGACAGGGATGAAGTGGTTCGAGCGTATGACGGTGTTGCAAAGCCTGCTGGTGTCGTTTGCCGCCGTGATCGGGTTCTGCGTGGTGGTGGGAGGCGCTGGTTTGATGACCTTGTCGTCCATGCACGACCTGACTGTGGAGATCGGCAGCCGTCATATGGACGGTCTCTACTGGATGGAAGAAGCGAACCGCAACAAGATCGACGCGGACCTCGCCGCAGCGAATCTGGGTTATGCGGCAAACGAAGCGGGACGTCAGCGTCTGGACGCCAATATCGTCGAATCGCTCAAGAACATGCACGATGCCTACGACCGCTATCGGGCGACGTTGTCGACCAGCAAAGGTCAGACGCTGCTCGACGAAGTGCTGCGCAAGTCGGCGGTGTGGGAAGAGATCGTGCATCAGCAGATCGGCCAGGAGCCGATTCCAGCAGGTGTCGATAACAACGAACTGGTGCGCCGCGCGATTGCCTCAAGCGAAGCCTTGCGCGACAGCATCGTCCAGGTGATCGACTATCGTCGTCAGCAAGCGAGCGATGCGCAGGCCGAGGCCGCCGCCAGCTACCGGCACATGCGCATTGTGCTGTCGTCGCTGGTGCTCGCAGCGCTGGTGGTCGGCATGCTGCTCGCGTGGCTGATCGCGCGGCGCCTTGGCCGGCAACTCGGCGGCGAACCTGGTTATGCCGCGCAGATCGCCAACCGGATCGCTGCCGGCGATCTGAGCGTGCGCGTCGAGACGCACGCAGACGATACCCGTAGCCTGCTGTTCGCACTGCGTAATATGCGCGAGCGGCTCGCTGGAATCGTCGCGGGCATCAGCGAATCGAGCGAATCGATCCTGCTGGCCTCGGGCGAAATCGCCCAGGGCAACACCGATCTCTCGCAGCGCACCGAAGAGCAGGCGGCATCGCTTGAAGAGACCGCCTCCAGCATGGAGCAGTTGACTGCTACCGTACGGCAGAACGCCGACAACGCGCAGCAGGCGAGCGGTGTCGCGCACGGCGCGTCGGAGGTGGCGGCGCGCGGCAGCGGTCTGGTAGGCGACGTGGTCGAGACGATGCGTGAACTGGCGGCAGGCTCGAAACGCATGACCGACATCATCGCGGTGATCGAAGGCATCGCTTTCCAGACCAATATCTTGGCGCTCAATGCCGCCGTCGAAGCGGCCCGCGCTGGCGAGCAGGGCCGCGGCTTCGCGGTGGTCGCGGGCGAAGTGCGTTCGCTTGCTCAGCGCAGCGCGCTCTCGGCCAAAGAGATCAAGGAACTGATCGAGACCTCGACGACGCGTGTCGGCAGCGGCGCGGCACTTGCCGAACGGGCCGGTCAGACGATGGCCGAAGTTACGCAAGCCGTGCAACGCGTGACGGACATCATGGGCGAAATCTCTGCTGCATCGCACGAACAGAGCACTGGCATCGAACAGGTGAATCGCGCCGTCGCGCAGATGGACGAGGTTACCCAGCAGAATGCCGCGCTGGTCGAGCAGGCGGCGGCTGCCGCAGCTTCGATGGCAGACCAGGCGCGCGAACTGAAGACCGCAGTGGCCGTGTTCGAACTCTAGACGCTGCGACGTTGAATTCGCCGCAGCGCGTCCACGACTCCGCTTGCCAGGGCCATGCGCTCTCCGTACACTCGCGCCTGATTCGAAAAATGCGTCGGATAACGCGTTGAACAAAGCATCCGCTAAGTGCCTGCTAAAAACGCGGCTGCTCTGCCAGGGGCATCACAGTCGCATCCGCATTCAACCCGCCCGACGCCAACCACGCCGATAGAGGAGACCTCCCGCCATGGCCGATTCCTACTTCCCCCGCTGGCGCACACAGCCGAGCGCCGCTGAGGGCCGCGTCGTCAACACCGATGAACGGCTCGCCTGGCCGCAGATGTTGGCGATGGGCATCCAGCACGTGGTCGCCATGTTTGGTTCGACCGTGCTCGCGCCGCTGCTGATGGGCTTCGACCCGAACCTGTGCATCTTCATGTCGGGGATCGGCACGCTGCTGTTTTTCGTGGTGGTGGGTGGCCGTGTGCCGAGCTATCTCGGCTCGAGTTTTGCCTTCATCGGCCTCGTGATCGCCGTGACCGGCTACGGTGGACACGGTCTGAACAGCAACATCCCGGTGGCGCTCGGCGGGATCGTCGCGTGCGGCGTGGTGTACGCGATCATCGGGCTGATCGTTTCGGCGGTCGGCACGAAGTGGATCGAGACGCTGATGCCGCCGCTCGTTACGGGCGCGATTGTCTGCGTGATCGGGTTGAACCTGGCGCCGATCGCCGTCAAGGGCGTGAGCGGCAGCAACTTCGATTCGTGGATGGCGCTCGTCACCGTGCTGTGCGTCGCGGCGGTCGCCGTGTTTGCACGCGGCATGCTGCAGCGCTTGCTGATCCTGGTCGGCCTGCTGGCCGCCTACGTGATGTACGCGATCGTCACGAACGGTCTCGGCATGGGCAAGCCGATCGACTTCTCGATTGTCGCCAACGCCGCGTGGTTCGGCATGCCGCATTTCACGGCACCGGTTTTCAACGCGCAGGCAATGACCTTGCTGGCGCCGATCGCGGTGATCCTCGTCGCAGAGAATCTCGGCCACATCAAGGCCGTAAGCGCGATGACCGGTCAGAATCTTGATCGCTACGTAGGCCGCGCATTCATTGGCGACGGTCTCGCCACCATCGTCTCCGGTTTCGCCGGCGGCACGGGTGTCACGACCTACGCGGAAAACATCGGCGTGATGGCCGTGACGAAAATCTACTCGACGCTGGTGTTCGTGATCGCCGCGCTGATTGCGCTGGTGCTCGGCTTTTCGCCGAAGTTCGGTGCGGTGATCCAGACGATTCCGGGACCGGTGCTGGGCGGCGTGTCGATTGTGGTGTTCGGGCTGATTGCGGTGACGGGCGCGCGCATCTGGGTGGTCAACAAGGTGGACTTCTCCGACAACCGCAATCTGATCGTCGCGGCCGTCACGCTTGTACTGGGCGCAGGGGACTTCTCGCTGAAGCTGGGCGGCTTTGCGCTTGGTGGCATTGGGACTGCTACCTTTGGCGCGATCATTCTTTACGCGCTGCTGCGCCGCAAGCCCGCACAGCAACCGGCTGTGTGAGCGCACGCTAGCCGCGTCAAAGCCAGGTGCGTCGCCCGGGAGGCGAGTGGATCAATCAGCGAGCCGACGACTGACCGAGTCATGAGCGCGCGCCTACGTTCACGCGCGCGCCACGCCGCGCGTGATCAGCGCCGTCTCCGACAGATCCACTTCGCGCATCAGCTTGTTAAGCGTTTCGTCGTTGATCTTCTGCGTGTTGCGCAGCGACAGTAGCACCGCGCGTTCCGCGCGAATCGCAGCCAGCTTCATCTGAAACTCCAGCGCCTCGGCGCGGCGGGCCTGCTCGCTCGGAGGCGTAGTCGCATCGCCGAGGGTTGCGAGACGGCGACGGTAGATATCCATCACGCGTGCCGTCACATCGGTCGCATAGGCCGCAGCCGATTCGTCGAGATCGGTGCTCGCGGTCTCGTGCAGGTCGTCGACGGCGCGAATCGCCGCTTGCGCCGCGAGCTTGCGGGCGTGCCGTTCCTCGGCCGCATGTGGATCGCGTCCGCGCCGCCAGCCCTGCAGCAGCAGCGGTAACCCCACCACCGCCACGAGCAGCGAGACGAGGATCACGCCCGCCGCGATGAAGATCGCCAGATTGCGTCCCGGCAGCGCCACCCCGTTGGGCAACGTCTCCGGCAGTGACAGCACACCGGCCATGGTCACTGCACCGCGCACGCCGGCCACCGTCGTGATCGTGACGGTCCGCAGGCCGGGCACCGCGTTAGCCATGCCCTGCTTCGCGGCGCCGCGGCTCGCATACCAGCGCAGCAGCCATACCCACACAAAGCGCAGCGCATACAGCGCAACCGCCACTGCGGCGATATAGCCAATCAGCAACAGCATCTGCTCATTGCTGGTCTCGTGTGCGTCGATCAACGCCCGGCCGAGGATATGCGGAAACTGTAGCCCGAGCAGAATGAACACCATGCCATTGAAGACGAATTCGATCATCGCCCATGTGCTGTTGGCCCGCACCCGCTCCGCGACCGGCCCCGCATGCGCGATGCTGGTGTAGTTCATCATCATCCCGGCGGCGACCGCTGCGAGTATTCCGGACCAGCCGAAATGCTCGGCAAACAGATAGGCCGCGAACGGGATCAGCAGTGTCATCACGACGCCCGGTGCCGGGTCGCCGTTCTCCATCACGCTCAGAAAACGCGCGGACACGAAGCTGAACAGCCAGCTCACCACGGCACCGGTCGTGAGCCCGCCGAGCGCGATGATCACGAAACTGATCGAGGCGTCGCGCAGCGAGAACACACCGGTCAACGCGGCTGCGATGGCGAACTTCAGCGCGACGAGGCCCGACGCATCGTTCATCAGCGCCTCACCTTCCAGGATGTGCATCAGTTGCCCCGGAATCCGGTTCTTGCCCGCGATGCCGGTCAGCGCGACCGCGTCGGTCGGCGAGAGCACGGCAGCGAGCGCGAAGGCGACGGGCAGCGAGATAGCCGGCACCAGCGCATGCACGAAATAGCCGACCGCCAGCACCGTCATGAAGACGAGTCCAAGCGCGAGCAGCAGGATCGCGCGACGCGCCATGAAGAACTCGCGCTTGGGGATGCGCCATCCGTCCGCGAACAAAAGCGGCGGAATGAAGAGCATCATGAAGATTTCCGAATCGAAGGTGACATGCAGCCCGAGCCTGGGCCACGCGAGCAGGGCGCCGACGACGATCTGTACGAGCGGGAGCGGCAACTTGACCGGCATCACGCGAACGGCACCGGAGGCGGCCACCGCAAGCAGGAGGATCAGGACAGTGAAGACAATTTCCATCTGGCTCGTTTAAGGAGAAGACAGCTGGTTTTGTGCGCAGGCCGCGGGCGCTCTGACCGAGGACATAAGGCCGAAGTTTAGCCCGAGGTCTCGATCCGGCGGCACGCCGTACCGGTTGAAGCGCGCTGCTCAGGACAATTCATGCTCCGCAAATAGCGTTTTTTGGGTAACGGCGATGCACCGAATCGGTGCGTTATGCGCCCGGACGCAACGCCGGCAGCTTTAGTCGGTGCAGCGCCGCATGCAAACTTCGCTTGAACGTGCGCCAGCGTGCGCACGGACCTTGCTTATGGAGTATCGATGACGCACATTTTGAGAACCGGCGCTGTGGGTGTTCGCCTCCGCGGTTGGACCGGCCCGGCTCTCGCGTGAGAGGAATGCATGACGATTGCGCAACAGGAAAGAACGGCCGCCGCACCGCACGGCTTCGAGGTGAGTGTGACCTCGGGGCTCGAGCGGTATTCGGTGCGGCACGGAGATCTGGAGCTGACGAGCGTGTTTCAGCCGATCTTCAGTTTGTCGCATATGCGCGCGGTCGGCTACGAAGGTTTGCTGCGCGCCCACGACGCGCTCGACCGGCCGGTGTCGCCGCTCGACGTGTTCGGCCAGGCGGCGCGGATTGGCGACGTGCTGCAGGTGGACCGGCTGGCGCAGGCGCTGCATCTGGAGAACTTCAAGGTGCTCGGCGCCGAGAAGGAGTGGTTGTTTCTCAATGTCCATCCGGGGGCGTTGACCGATCCGTACCACGCCGCCGCGCTGCTCGCGAATCTGCGGCGGCTCGATCTGTCGCCGCGGCGCATTGTGCTGGAGGTGCTGGAGCAACGCGCGGAAGACCTGGAACGGCTCGCGGATGCGGTGCGCAAGTTCCGTGAACTCGGCTTCCTGATTGCATTGGACGATTTCGGCGCGGGACATTCGAACGTCGAACGGATCTGGCAACTGAACCCCGACATCGTCAAGCTCGATCGCATCATGCTCTCGCATGCCGCACATCGAGCCGACATGGCGACAATTCTGCCGGGCCTCGTCGCGCTGCTGCACGAAGCGGGCAAGCTCGTGCTGATCGAAGGCGTGGAGACCGAGCACGAGGCGCAGATGGCGCTCGGCTGCAACGCCGATTTCGTGCAGGGTTTTTTCTTTGGCCGGCCGAACCCGGGTGCCGCGGACAGCGCGCAGGCCGTGACCTGCATCAGCGAAGTCACCGAGCGCTATCGCGACCAGACTGAAGCACGCGAGCGGCGCAATGCGAGCCGGCTGGCGCCGTATATCCGCGCGTTCGAACGCGCGGCGGAGCGGCTCGCGGCCGGCGAGCTGCTCGATGAGGTGTGCTGGAACTTCCTCGCGCTCGATCACGCGGCACGTTGCTTTTTGCTCGATGAGAAGGGCCGTCAGGCGGGACGCAACGTGGTGCTGCGCGCCGACCGGGCCTCGCATGAGACGCGCTTTTTACCGCTCGCCGATGCCCAGGGGGCGAACTGGTTGCGGCGGCCATATTTTCGCGCGGCGATCAATGCGCCGGACAGGGTGCATGTGACCCGGCCGTACCTGTCGATCAACGAGGCGTTGCCGTGCGTGACGCTGTCGGTGGTGACGCATGTCGGTGAGCAGACATGTGTGCTGTGCGGGGATATCGATTGGGTGGAGGAATAGCGGCCCTGAGATAATGTCGGTTTTAGCGACGCTGATTTGCCGCCATGTCCGAGTCCCACGTTCTGCTGGAAGTCATCGCCACCACGGTCGCCGATGCGCGGCTTGCCGCGCAGGCGGGAGCCGACCGGCTCGAGTTGATTACGGGGATGGGCGAAGGCGGCTTGACGCCCAGTCTCGGGTTGATCGAGGCCGTGACGGCGGCCGTCGATATTCCTGTGAATGTGATCGTGCGGCCGCACAGCCGTTCGTTCGTGTTCGACGACGATGACTTTGCGGTGATGTTGCGCGACGTGCGGGCGGTCGCCGCAGCGGGCGCGAACGGCGTGGTGATCGGGATGCTGACTCCTGACGGCGAGATTGACCGCGAGGGTTTAGCGCGGGCGATCGACGCGGCGGATGGTCTTGCGATCACGTTCCACCGTGCGTTCGATGAAACCCGCGATCTGCATGAGGCGCTCGATGTACTGCTCGGGTTCGACGCGGTCACAAATGTGCTGACCTCAGGCGGCAAGCCGTCGGTGCTGCAAGCCGAAGAGATGATTCGAACGCTGTTGCGGCAGGCGGCGGGTTCGCACTGCACCGTGCTGGCCGGCGCAGGGTTGACGGTGGATGCGTTGGCCGGATTCGTTCAGGCCACCCGCGTCAAGGCGGTGCACTTCGGCTCGGGCGTGCGGATTGGTGGGAATGGGCTGGCGCCGCTGGATCCGCAGAAGATTGCGCGTGTGAGGGCTGCACTGGAGGCGACGCAGGATCGTTCCCAGTCCTGATGTTTGCGACGAATCACCCCCGCGGCGCCCCACACCTTTTCAGATTCACTTCGCCACAACCACCGGAATCCCTCGCAAGGTTCCAGCACCCTTTGCCTCTTCCAGCGCCTGCTTGACCGCAGCGCCCGTCGCCGCTTCGATCTGCAGCCTCGCAGCCAGTTCGCGTTCGGAACGCTTCACACCGGCCAGGTTCGCCAGCTTCACATGCCCGTATCCACGCACACGAGCATGCAGATCCGCTAGCTTGACGATCTCCTCGACATTACCTGCCTCGAGCTTCGCAAACGCTCGTTGCAGGGTGGTTTCGTAATCGTCCGCCAGTTCGCGTTCCATCCGGCGTTCCAGGGTGCGGCCAAACGGATCGAGCATCGTGCCGCGCAGCCCACGGAATTTCGCCATCGTGCCAAGCACCGGCCACAGCCATTGACCGAATGTCTTCTTCACCGGATTCGCGCCATGCCTGGGACTCGACATCGTGGGCGGAGCGAGGTTGAATTTCACACCGAAGTCCTTGCCCGCGACGCCTTCGAATTGCGCTTCCAGCGACGCCCGGAACGCGCTATCCGTATGCAGGCGCGCCACTTCGTATTCGTCCTTCACAGCCAGCAGACGATAGAAAGTCGTCGCAACTGCACGCGTTACACGCTCACCTGATGAAGCTCCACCGACACTCGCCTCGGCACGCCGTGCCGCATCCACCAGCGCGCGATAGCGCTTCACATAAGCCTCGCCGCCATACACGGCAAGACGCGCTTCGCGATGCGCGACCAGTTCATCCACCGTATCGATGCGCACCGGTTGTAGCGCACCGTGCCGAGCTTGCCACAATGCTTCGAGTGCCGCGGGATCAGCCGCCGCGAGGCGGCCGATCGAAAACGCCAGCTGATTCATCTGCACTGCGACATTGTTCAATTCAATCGCGCGCATCATCGCGGCGAACGACACCGGCACCAAGCCGAGCTGCCACGCAAAACCGAGCATCAGGATGTTCGCGCCGATCGTATCGCCAAGGAAACGGGTGGCGAGGGCCTGCGCATCGCATGCCGACATACGCTCTTCACCTGCCGCATGACGCATCTTGTCGATCAGCGCGCCGGCGTGCAGGTTCGCGTCCGGGTTCTGCACGAAGGTTGCATTCGGAATCGCATGGGTATTCACGACAATTCGTGTGCGACCGTGACGGACAGTCTGTAGCGCATCGGAACTCGCCCCTACAACCATGTCACACGCCAGCAGCACGTCGGCCTGCTGCGTATCGATACGCACCTGATTGAGCCATTCATCTCGTGCTGCAAAGCGCACGAACGAAAGCACCGAGCCGCCTTTCTGCGCAAAGCCCATGAAGTCGAGTACCGAAGCGCTCTTGCCCTCCAGATGCGCAGCCATGCTGATCAGTGCACCCACCGTCACGACGCCCGTGCCACCGACGCCCGTCACGAGAATGTCGTACGGCGCGGCGTCGAGCTGGGTGGCCGGCACCGGCAGGGCATCGACGCGCGCAGCCAACGCCGCTGCATCGAATGCCACGCCCGCGGCCTTCTTGAGCTTGCCGCCTTCGATCGTCACAAAGCTCGGACAGAAGCCGTTCACGCAGGAAAAGTCCTTGTTGCACGACGACTGGTCGATGCGACGCTTACGGCCGAGCGCAGTTTCGACCGGTTCGACCGACAGGCAGTTCGATTGCACGCCGCAATCGCCGCATCCTTCGCAAACCTCTTCGTTGATAAACAGGCGTTTGTCCGGATCGGGAAACTCACCTTTCTTCCTGCGACGACGCTTTTCGGCCGCACAGGTCTGGTCGTAGATCAGCACGGTGACGCCGTCGATATCGCGCAACACACGCTGCACCGCATCGAGTTCGCTGCGATGATGAAACGTAGTGCCCTTCGGGAACAGGTCGTGATGACCGTCGTACTTTTCCGGCTCGTCGCTGACCACGACGAAGCGCGACACGCCTTCCGCTTCCACCTGACGCGCGATTTGCGGCACTGAGATGCTGCCGTCGACCGGCTGACCGCCCGTCATCGCGACCGCATCGTTATAGAGAATCTTGTAAGTGATGGTCGCTTTCGCCGCGACCGCCTGGCGGATCGCCAGAATGCCCGAGTGGAAATACGTGCCGTCACCGAGGTTCTGGAAGACGTGACGCGTTTTCGTGAACATCGAATGCGAGGCCCAGTCGACGCCTTCGCCGCCCATCTGGATCAGGCCGGTGGTGTCGCGTTCCATCCACGAGGCCATAAAGTGGCAGCCGATACCCGCTTGCGCGATCGAGCCTTCCGGCACCTTCGTCGACGTGTTGTGCGGGCAGCCGGAGCAGAAGTACGGCGTGCGCTTCACGGCATCGGCGGCGTTCGAGAGAATCTGTGGCGCGACCAGATCGACCACGCGCTCACGGCGATCGAGCGCGGGCTTGTGCCGCGCGAGCCAGTCCGCGAACACCGGCAGGATGCGCGAGGGCCGCAACTCACCAAGCGACGACAGCAGTAACGATCCATCCTGCGCATGCCTGCCGATCACCACCGGACGCGCGCCGTCCTGCCGGTTGTACAGATAGTCCTTGATCTGCTGTTCGATGACCGGACCCTTTTCCTCGATCACGAGCACTTCGGAGAGACCTTCGATTAACGTGTCGATGCGCGTCATCTCCAGCGGGAACGACAGCCCAACCTTGTAGATCCGCACGCCTGCCGCTTCGAGATCGCCGACGGTGAGGTCGAGCCGGCGCAGCGCTTCCATCAGGTCCAGATGCGCCTTGCCGCAGGTGACGATGCCCACGTTCGCATGCGGACTCGGTGCGATCCATTTGTCGATGCTGTTGCTGCGTGCAAAATGGCGCACTGCATCGAGCTTGGCCGCAAGCCGTGCTTCGATGGTGAGACTCGGCAGATCGGGCCAGCGGTTGTGCAGGCCGCCGGCGGGTTCGACGAAATCTTGCGGAGCGGTCCATTGCGTTTGCAGCGCATCGAGATCGACCGTCGAGCCCGATTCGACGGTTTCCGAAATTGCCTTGTAGCCCACCCATGCGCCCGAGAAGCGCGACAGCGCCCAGCCATACAGCCCGAACTCCAGCATGTCGGCCACGTTGGACGGATTCACCACCGGCATATGCCAGGCCATCATTGCAAAGTCGCTTTGATGCGGCATCGACGACGACACACAGCCGTGATCGTCGCCCGCGACCACCAGCACGCCACCATGCGGCGACGAGCCGTAGGCGTTGCCATGCTTGAGCGCGTCGCCGGCGCGGTCGACGCCAGGACCCTTGCCGTACCACATCGCAAACACACCTTCGACGGTGCGCTCCGGATCCGATTCGACCCGCTGCGTGCCGAGCACGGCGGTGCCGCCGAGTTCTTCGTTGATCGCCGGCAGGAAGCGGACATCGCTCGCTGCGAGCAGTTTGTTCGCCTTCCACAATTGCTGATCGACCATACCGAGCGGCGAGCCGCGATAGCCGCTGATGAAGCCCGCCGTATTCATGCCACGCGCCTTGTCGAGCGCGCGTTGCATCAACACGAGACGCACCAGCGCCTGCGTGCCGGTCAGAAAAATGCGGCCGCGGGTGGCAGTGAGGTTATCGGTCAGCTTGTAATCGGCGAGGGCGGGCGTGCCTTCGATGGGCAAGCGGGCGGTCATGGCGAGTCTCCGTTTTTATGCGTTCGCGCGAAGTGGATGGGGACCATAAAGGCTTCGCGTCGAAAGAGACTCTATTTTTTAGCGCCGATTGGAGAAAATTATTGCTAGTTTCCAGGTTTGCTCACGCAAAGCAGTGAAGTACTTCGCGAATTCGGCCGGTTTTGAGATAGATCTGCCATCGATCCCAACGGGGCCTTATTTACCCTACGCGCCCGGCACCGCCCGTGGGTCGATCGCGGCGGCCGGGACCGGCGGCGCCATGGGTTCAAGCGGTTCGACTTCGTCGAAGTGGACGTAATCGATATGGCTAACCCCTTCTTCTTCGCGCAGCAGGTCCACGTACTTGTACTGCCAGCGAATCGCGTCAGCTTCCCAGGTGTGACGCGCCTGCATGGTTTGCGCGGTCTGGTCGTCCGCGCCTTCGATGGAAATCAGCAAGGACGCTTCGCGCGCCTTCATCGACTCGGCCGTCTCACCGAACAACGGGCTCGTCTCGTCGATGATATGCATCAAGGTCCAGCTAAACAGAAACGCGGGATGCTGATCGCGCACCAGCGTCAGGTCATAGAGCTTGCGCAACGTGTAGCCCTCGGGAGAGGTTTCGACGCGCATCAGGCGCATTCTGCCGTGCGCCTCGGCGATCAGGTTCTGCCGGCCGTTCGCCGCGCGCGCCATCAGCGTCATGTGGCCGTCGATAGGCCGCACTACGGCGTAGCGCGAAAACATGATCCTGGCGCGCGGCCGCGAGAAGCGCGCGAAGATCAGGCCGGTCGCCAAGGCGATGCCCGACATGCCGACGAAAATTTCGAGCGTGGCGATCCAGTGGGCATAGACCGTCTGCGGATGCATGTCGCCGTAGCCGACTGTCGCGAGCGTTTCGACGCTGAAGAAGAACGCGCCGCCGAAGCCGGCGGGAAACTGATTGGCAATCGGCTTCGTGCCGAGCATGTAGAGCGAAGCGAACGTGGCGTTGAGCAGCAGGAACATCAACGCCAGCGACACGAAGAACACGGGCCATTTGACCACTAGCGCGCTGTGGTAAATGTCCTGCCAGAAGCGGACCGGCATGCCGTGCGCAATGATCGTGCGCGAACCGAATGGAATCTCGCGGCTGCCACGAGGCAGCCGCTTGCGCGACGTGGCCTCGGCGTCCGCAGCGGCCGAGTGGGTGCCCGCGCCGGTGCCGGGCATGGAGCCGGGGCCTGGGGTCGGGCCTGAGCTTGGGCCGGTCGTGCGGTCTGACGTATTGGTGGCCATTGCGTGTTTGTCGGCATGAAAACGCGCAAAGCGTAGCACGCCGCACGGCGTGCCCTTGCAGATTTTGGGCGCTTCACCGCGCGTCGCAATGCGGCCTCAGTCCGCCTCGCGCGAACTCACGCCATCACGGGAAAGTGCGCGGTTTCGGAATTCCCGCGCCGTGTTCGATATCCGTGACCGCCTGTTGATGGGCCGCTTCAATCGCTTCGGTTTCACCGGCGTAGCCGGCGTCGCCGCCGACCGTTTTCCACGCCTGCACCGCGCGTTCGAGATGACGGATTTCAAATTCCGCATCCCATCGCGCACCTTGTAACTCGAGGGGGCGCACGTGGATCGAGTACACGCCATAGAGGAAGAGCTGTTCAGCCATTATCGCCTCCAGCCGGTTGTTTCCAGAAAAGCGCCACGCAGCGCGAACGTGCTGCCGGCACCAACGGCACCAGCATGTGGGGTGCCTGCCTAGAATTCGATTTCGCCGAGGATGCGATGAGCCAGCGCTTTGGCCTCTTCGAGGGCTTCTTCCTCGGTGGTCGAGGTGGCCTCGACTTCGTAGACTGTGTTCTCCAGCTCGCCGCCCTCGTCGCGCGAGAGCGTGACGAAACCGCGGTACGCTCCACCGTCTGCCGGCTGCACCGTGGCAACGGCCGTGTAGAGTCCTTTGGTGTAGGTGACGTCCTCCATGATGCTTCTCCAGCAAGGGGGAGATTCCATCCTAGCACGCCGATTCGGGACTCACCGGCCATCTGTGTGACACCCTGGATTGCGCGCCGAATCTGGGCGCGCCGCGCAGCTCACCCCTGCAGCAACGCCACCACCTCATCGAGCGACGGCGAGTGCGCTCCGGCATGACGGCAAGCGGCCGCGCCGGCTGCCAGCGCGAAGGCGAGATGCTCCGACCAGCCGCGTTGTGGCGCCGTCATCAGGCTGAACAGCAGGCCGCCAATCGACGCGTCGCCCGCGCCGACCGTATCCGCCACTTCGACACGCGGCGGTTGGGCTTCGATGATCGTGTCGCCTTCGATCAGCGTGGCCTTCTCCGAGCCACGCGTGACGAGCACGGTCGCCTTCGGATTCATCGCTCGCAGCTGGGCGAGCGCGTCGGCTTCGCTGGTCTTGAACAGCAGGCCCAGGTCTTCGTCCGAAACCTTGATGAGGTCGGCGAGCGCGGCCATCTTGCGCAGCGTCGGCTCATAGCCGTGCGCCATCAGATTGCGGTAATTCGGGTCGAAGCTGATCTTCACGCCGCGTTCGCGCAACTGCGCGGCGAGCGTGGCGAGCGTGTTGCCGAGCGGCTGGCGCACGAGACTGATGCAGCCGAAGTGCGCCCACTTCACCTGGCTCATCCAGCCTTCCGGCAGCTTCGAGGGATCGAAGGCCAGGTCGGCGCCGTTCTCACCCATGAAGAAGTACGCCGGCGGGTGCGTCTGATGAACGATCGCCAGCAGCGGCGGTCGTTCTACGCGCTGCATGAAGCGCATGTCGAGACCGGCAGCGACGCTGGCGTCCCAGAGCTCGTCGGAGAAATTGTCGGTGCCGAGCGAGCCGACGCAGGCGGTCCGCAGGCCGAGCCGCGCGACCGCGCGGGCGACGTTCCAGCCCGCGCCGCCTGGGCGCGATAGCCATTGCGAGTCGCCGGTGCGCACGAGGTCGGTCAGGATGTCGCCGGGCGAAACGAAGAGGGGAAGTTCAGTGCTCGCGCTCATGGTGCTCACCGTGCGGATTCAGTTGTGTTGGATGGGGCGTGCGGCAATGCATGCATCAGCACTTCGTAGCATGCACCCATCGTGTGATAGTCGGTCTTGCCGGCCGGGCTTTTTTCATCGCTGTACTTGCGATTGTCGCAGGTCAGGATGCGATACCACGCGCCGTATTTGTGGTCGACGAAGTGCGTCCAGCTATAGCGCCAGATCTCGTCGTACCAGTCCCAGAAGCGCTCGTTGCCGGTGCGCTTGCCGAGCAGCGCGGCGGTCGCGAAGGTCTCAGCCTGGACCCAGAAATACTTGTCGTGATCGCAGACCGTGCCGTCCGGGCCGAAGCCGTAGTAGAGGCCGCCGTGATCGTCGTCCCAGGCGTGCGTCATGGCCGCGTCGAAGAGTTCGATGGCGCGCGGCAACAGCCACGGCAGCGGGCGATGGCGTTCGAGGATCAGCAGCAGCTTGGCCCACTCTGTCTGGTGACCGGGCTGGAAACCCCACGGACGGAAAATGTTCGAACTGTCTTCCTCGTTGTAGTGCCAGTCCACCGACCAGTCTGCGTGGAAATGTTCCCACACGAGACCCTGTGAGAGCTTGGCCTGACGCAGCGTGATGTTCGACGCCACACGTTCCGCACGATCCAGATACACCAGATGGCCGGTTGCTTCATAGGCGGCGAGCAACGCCTCGGTGGTGTGCATGTTGGCGTTCTGGCCGCGGTACGAGCTCACGCGCCAGTCGGGCGTCGCTTCGTCGGCGTAGAGGCCGGCGGCGGCATCCCAGAAGCGGTGCTCCATCAGCTCGAAGGTGGCGCCGATCATCGGCTTCGCTTCTTCGATGCCGGCCATCGCGGCATGCGAATAGGCCAGCAGCACGAAGGCGAGTCCATAGCAATGACGGGTGGCGTCGAGTACGTGCTTGGTGCCGTCGCGCCAGTCGAACTCCCAGTCGTAGCCCTTGAGTTCGGCGTCCCAGTGCACGTCGCGCAGGAAATTCAGACCGTGGCGCGCGTATTCGAGGTGCTGCGGATCGCCGAACTCGCGATACGCCATCGCGTAGTTGAACACGTAGCGGCAACTGCTGACCAGGTGGCGCGTCGTGCGGTTGTAGATCGAACCGTCGTCGCTGAAGAAGTGATAAAAGCCGCCGCTCGGGTCGAACACGTTGGGCGCGTAGAAGCGCAAGGTGTCCTGGATGTGCGAGAGCAGAAATTCGCGCTCGCGGAAGCTGGCGACAGCGGGCGCCTTGGGCGACGCGGCGCCTGCGTGATCGGGATGGTCGGGATGAAGCTGATCGGATTGTGTCATGGTGTTTTCACCGAGGTACTGGCACGTGCGATGAGATGAACGGGCAGGTGGACTTCGAGTTGCGTGGGCGACTCTTCAAGCAGCAGTTCGACGCCGCGCCGGCCGAGCGCTTCCTTGTCGACGGCGATCGTCGACAGTGGCGGGGTGGCGTGAGCGGCGGCAGGGATGTCGTCAAAACCGATGATCGCGATGTCCTGCGGAACGCGCAGGCCACGTGCGAGGCAGACGCGCAGCGCAGCAAGCGCGGCGGCGTCGTTGTAGGCAAATACGGCGTCGGGACGCTCGCCGGGTGCATCGAGTACGCGTTGCATGGCGAGCGCGGCGCCGGTGTCGGGGTCGAGCCCGGCGTCGATGGTCACTTCAAGCGAGGGGTCGAACAGCAGACCCGCTTCGAAGAACGCGCGCCGGTAGCCGAGCGCACGCTGCGCGATGCTGAAATGGGCGAGCGAGCCGCCGATGAAGGCGATGCGCTTGTAGCGGTGCTGGAACAGATGGCGCATCGCCAGCGCCGCGCCGGCCGCGTTGTCGAGGTTGACTGACCGCAGCCCCGGCGCCCACAGGTCGATCAGCACGAGCGGGCGCTGCATGGCGACGAGCGTAGTGAGCGTTTCAGGCTCGACGAAGCCGGCGACGGCGACCGCGTCGGGCGCGTGCAGGCGCATCTGCTGGATCACGTCTTCCGTGGGTCCTGCAGTCAGCACGGACGGCACGATGCCGCGCTCGCGGCAGGCATCTTCGACACCGTGCAGCACGTGCGAGAAGAACGGGCTGGCGGCGAAATTATTGTGCTGGCGGTGCAGCAGAAAGGTCAGCCGGCGGATGCGCGGGCGCAACTGGGCCGCGTCGTAACCGAGCTGACGCGCGGCCTCGACGACCCGCAGGCGGGTGGCGTCGGAGAGGCCTGGCTGATTCTTCAGCGCGCGGGAGACGGTGCCGATCGACACGCTGGCGGCGCGGGCGACATCGCGGATGGTTGTGGCCATCTGGGTGGGCGGCGAGCGTAGTGCTGGCCGCTGGCTAAGTTGATTTCGGGGGATTGTATAGTAAAACTGGCGGAAATATCCCTGCACTCACGCGAATCGGTACGCGTAAATACCCGTATATAAGGAATAAAGGCGGTTTCATTGTGTTTAGTAAAATCAACTAAACATGAGGCTGAATTTCCGGGAAAGGTGAGTTTTTAGGGGTGAATAGTAGGAATCCGAAGCATTTTCCGGTGGGTTGAAGAGCCGCAACCGACAACGCGAGGCTACGGAAGCGGTGCTCTTGCGAAGCCGGTGCCCGGGGCGCCCCTCGGTCGCGCAGGCGTGGCGGCCGTCGTCTCAGTCGAACGCCGCGTGGCGCGCGTCGGTGTGCCCCTGCAACAGCGCGTCGCTCTCATCCGCCCCGATCAGCACGAATCCGCCCGGGTCCTGCTTCGCGCGCCGCTTTGCGAGCGCCGCCACCGAGGCAACTTCCTCGCTGCTATACAGCGTCGGACCGACATGGGACTCAATGTGCACGCAGCCGATCGCCATGGTCACAAAGCTGAAGAAGGTCGCATTGCCACGCCGGTCTTCGCCGTGGATGCCGCCCGCGAGCCGGTCCTCGGGCGCGTAGAAGCGTTGCGCGCCTTCGTTGAACAGCTGGATCGCGCGCAATACGCGCTCGCGCCAGTCGTCGCTCTGGAACAGGATCAGGAAGTCGTCGCCGCCCACGTGGCCGAGAAAGTCACGGGTCGGATCGCACACGTCGGCCAGCACGGCGGCCGCGAACTTCAGCACTTCGTCGCCCTGCCAGTAGCCGTACTGGTCGTTAAAGGGCTTGAAATGGTTCAGGTCGACATAGCAGGCGTAGAACCCCGCGTCGTGGCCGAGCAGCCGCGTGATGTGCGAGCTGATCGGAATGTTGCCGGGCAGGAAGGTCAGCGGATTCGCGTAGCGCGCCGCTTCGATGCGCACTTCGGTGACCGCACGCACCAGGTTCTCGCCGGTGCCGAGGCCCGCGTATTTACCGTTGTCGGTGATGACGAAGCCATCGGCGAGATACCGCTGGTCGTCGCTCGCTAGCAGCTTGGCCATCTGTTCGACCGTCATCGATTTTTCGATGATCACCGGCGATGCGTTCGCAAACAGCAGGCAGGGGCGCTTGCCGAACAGCTCGCGGTGGTACGGCAACGCGTAGCGCTCCATGAAGGCGCGCCGGTTGATCAACGCCACTGGCTCGTCGTTTTCGACCACGGCGACCGCGTGCAGATCAGGCAAGCGGTTGAACAGTTCGAGCACCTCGTTGTTGGTGGCCTCGCGCGGCAACGCAGGCGCATGCACCATCATCTTGGCCGACGCCATGCCGCCCGAAGGTGATGCGCTGACCGCGCGCGTCGCTTCCGGAAACACGGCAATGTGCCCGGCGCGAATCGCCTTGCGGGCGTCGTCCGTCACCATGCGGGCAGGCTTTGCATTAGGGCGGCCGAAGAAATAACCCTGCCCGCAGTTGATGCCCATGTCGCGCAGCACGATCAGATCCGCTTCGTTTTCGATGCCCTCGGCTACCAGCTTTGCGCCGCTCGCGCTGGCGAACTGCTGCATGGCGCGCACGGCCTCGAACTTCAGCGGGTCACTCGCGATGTCGTGAATAAAAAACCGGTCGATCTTCACGACGTCCGGCCGCAGGCGCACCCACAGATTCATGCTGGCATTCGCGGTGCCATAGTCGTCGAGCGCGAATTGCGCGCCGGCTGTGCGCAAGCTCGTCAGTGCCGACAGGAACTGGCCGATGTCGGGAATCGCGCTTTGTTCCGTCAGCTCGATCACGATGCGCTCTGGGTCCACGCCCGCTTGCCGCAGCAGCCCGAGGGTATCCTCGCGTGCCTCGGCGAGCTGGCGCAGCGCACCCGCGCTGAAATTCAGAAACAGCTTGCCCTCGCAGGCCGACTGCGCGAATGCCCGCACGCAGATGAGCGCGGCGGCGCGCTCCAGTTCGAGCACGCGGCCCTCGGTGTTTGCCAAGGCGAACAACGCGAATGGTGTCTCCAGCGGCGAGCCGGCAGGTCCGCGAATCAGCCCTTCGTAGCCCAGGATCGCCCCGTCGTCGAAATCCACGATCGGTTGAAATACTGCGGACAAATCACGCCGGGCGATCAAATCCTCGATGCTGGGCGCGGCAGAACGAGGGGGCGAGCGAAGTGGCATGGCATTCGGCCAAAGCGGTGAACCGTCGGCTTATCGGCAACGCCGCAGGGAAATTAAGTGAATTTTTAATGACAAGACGCACTGACGTGGTGCGCCCGCGCCGTATCCTGGCGCGGGTCGGAATGGAATCCGGTTCACCCGGCCGTCTTGTTTGCATTGCGCCTATGCCATCAGGCCAGGGCGACGGCGCGAGCATTTCGGCGTGAAATAGCGGAAAAGCCGCGCGAAGGCGGCTTTGTTCAGACAGGCTCAGGGAGGGCGCTTTATGAATCTTTTGTTCGACAGGTTTGGCGCGTTAGCGTCGCGCAACGGCCGCCGCGGGGTGGTCCTCTGCGGCCGCGCGAGTTTCAGCGCTCGTATCGCGCGCGCCCCAGCGCTGCGCGAGAGCGGCGCATACCATCAGCTGGATCTGGTGAAACAGCATCAGCGGCAGCACGGCAGCCCCCACCGCGTGCGAAGCAAAGATGACCTTTGCCATCGGCACGCCGGAGGCGAGACTCTTTTTCGAACCGCAGAAGATGATGGTGATCTGGTCCGCGCGATTAAAGCCGAGCCGTTTGCTCGTGAACATCGTGACGGCCAGCGCAAGCGCCAGCAGTACAGCATTGATGAGCACGAGGCCACCCAGTGCGCCCAGCGAGGTATGGCGCCACAGGCCTTCCGTGACGGCCTCGCTGAAGGCGCCGTACACCACCAGCAGGATCGAACCCTGATCGACGAACTTCGTCACGCTGCGATGGCGCTCAATCCACTTGCCGAGAATCGGCCGCAGCAACTGCCCCGCCACGAACGGCACCAGCAGTTGCAGCACGATATTCCAGACCGTGTGCCATGCGGACGTGCCGCCGGCCGCCTGGTTCGTGACGACCAGGCTGACGAGCGCCGGCGTAATGAAGATACCGAGCAGGCTCGAAGCCGAGGCGCTGCACACGGCAGCCGGCACATTGCCTTTGGCAATCGAAGTGAACGCGATGGACGACTGGACCGTCGATGGCAGCGTACAGAGGAAGAGGACGCCGGCGTAGAGCGCAGGCGTAACAAGGGGCGAAAGGAGCGGTTTGAGCGCGAGCCCGAGCAATGGAAACAGCGCAAACGTGCTTAGCAGGACGACGATATGCAGACGCCAATGGGTCGCGCCCGCCACGATCGCTTCGCGTGAGAGCTTGGCGCCGTGCAGAAAAAACAGCAGCCCGACGGCGAAATTCGTCAGCCAGTTGAACCAGACGGCTGCCTGCCCGTGCACGGGCAGCAGGCTGGCGAAGATCACCGTGCCGACGAGGCACAATGTGAAGTTATCGGGAAGCAGTTTCGGGCGAGCCATTTCGCAATCTCAACTCAATTCGGGTGATGCGGGTAACGCGGAAATACAGACACGCGTGCGTGGCGGCACGTGGCGTTCGCTGTAGGGGGAAGGGACCATTAATAGCGGATCGTGATTAAAAAATCAAATTCATTTGCGGAATCGATTGATGAGGATTGCGCTTCTGAGGCGTGTCGAAACCCGCCTGGCGGAGCGGCTGCGCGGGGGTATTTCGGGGCGTTCCAGCTGGTAATCAGGAGGCCCTGATTTGCCCCTTGCGCAAGACGTTTGTCGCGCAAAAACGTCGCAGTAACATGGTGTTACAACGCAGTGTCAGGCCTAACACTTTTTGGCTCGACACCCCTCCGACCGACCCATAAATTACTGCTCAAAGGCCAATGGGATGCATAAGTTGCGGATCGACCGCAGCGGGTACGCAAATCCTGGAACAAGCCTCGCCGCAGCTCGAACGGCGGGCTTCAGGCGGGTCTTCGGGCAGGTGAATCATGGTGGACGCAGGGTTGTGGAGAACCAGGCATTGGGTGTTGGGCGCAGTCTTGACTGTGCTGTGTTCGCTCGCCTGTGCCAGAGGGCCGCAAGTACCGCATGGCGGTGGCTTCGGCGGCGGGTTCGCTCATGCCGGCGCTCAGCATAATGCGCGTGCTTACGACGCTCGCGCCGAGCGTGGCGCATCAGTTGAGCGCAACGCCCGGGTCGCGCGCAGCGCGGGTACACCGCATGGCGGCTACACCAACGGGCAATCATCACGCGTTGCCGGCAACGGCGCCGGTGGCTACGGCGGCTACAGGGGCGACGCCCGCGCGGATCCGCGCGGCGGATTCCAGTACGCCGGCGCGATTACCACCGTGAGCACCGAGGTTCGCTCGGTGCCACGTCCGCCCGAGGACGAAACGATGGTGCGCGCCGGTTCGATCCGCGCCGACGTTGCGCGCTATAACGAAGAGCGCGGCGCCACTCGACCCGTCCCGCGCCCGCCGGAGTATATGAACCGGCCGCCGGGGCAGTCGCCCTACCGCAACTAGCCTTTTCCTGAACGCTCCTCGTTGACTCCTGCGCGCTCCGCTCGCTCGAGACCGGTCGTCCTGCGCGCCGTCACGAGAACGGCATCGCCAGCCACTTTCTCCTGCTTTCAATCTGTCAGCTAACCTGCGCCCGGTCATACCGTGCGTTGTCTGCCCGTCCAAGTGACGTATGCACGCCACACTTTCATGACAGCACGACGCACGGCACCTTACTGAACCTTCAAATTTTGTCCTTCACCGGGCCGGCCGTCATCGGCGCGGTCCCTGATCCGTTATCTGTCTTTGCGCTGCAGTCCTGGCGGGCCTTGCAGCCCGTTGCGGGGCGAGATATCCCGTGGTGCGGGCGAAAGCCAATCGCGCTTTATCAGTCCGATAAACGACAAAACTAATCGGACCGATATACCGGCAATAACAACCCATATTTTTGTCCACAAAAATGGTCCGCAAAGATGGTCCCGCCCAGATTAACTCGTTGATCTAACGGACGACCGAGAAACCGTTAGCGCGAGCTTCCCCGCCGCACAGCAGCCACACCCTTTTGACAAAGACAGGAGAACCCATGAATACAAATTTCCGCCGTGCGCTCAATACGACTCTCAAGACCAGCGTCATCGCTTGCCTGCTGGCCGGGGGCGCATCGTCGGCGTTCGCGCAATCGAGCGTGCAACTTTATGGTCAGGTCGACGAATGGGTCGGCGACCAGAAATTCCCGGACGGCAAGGGCGCAGCAGAAGTGTCGGGCGGCGGTATGTCGACCTCCTACTGGGGCTTGAAGGGGGCGGAGGATCTGGGCAACGGCTACAAGGCGATCTTCACTCTGGAAGGCTTCTTCCTCGCGCAGAACGGCGCTTACGGCCGCTTCACGGGCGATACGTTCTTTTCGCGTAACGCGTATGTCGGTATCGAATCGCCGTACGGCACGGTCACGGCCGGACGTCTGACCACGCCGCTGTTCGTCTCGACGATCCTGTTCAACCCGTTCGTCGACTCGTACGAATTCTCGCCGATGGTGTGGCATACGTACCTCGGCCTCGGCACCTTCCCGACGTACAACACTGACCAGGGTGTGGCCGGCGATTCGGGCTGGAACAATGCGGTGGAATATTCGTCACCGAACTTCAACGGCTTTAGCGCCAACGTCATGTATGCCCTGGGCAATACGGCGGGTGAGAACGGCGCGAAGAAGTGGAGCGCCCAGTTCCTGTACTTCCACGGCGCGTTCGCGGCAACCGGCGTTTATCAGTACGTGAACTTCAACGACGCCCCGGGCGATCTGACCAGCCTCGCACAAAGCGTGGGGCTCGCGAGCATGAAGAGCCAGAGCGTCGCTCAGTTGGGCCTGTCCTACGACCTGAAGTACGTCAAGTTCTTCGGCCAGTACATGTACACGTACAACGCACAGGACATCGGCAGCTGGCACGTGAACACCGCACAAGGCGGCGTGACGGTTCCAGCGGGCCCCGGCTCGATCATGGCGTCGTTCGCGTACTCGCGCGACGGCAGCGGTCTGGACCAGACGCGTCAGACGGCTGCAATTGGATATGACTATCCGCTGTCCAAGCGCACCGATGTCTACGCGGCTTATATGTACGATCACTTCACCAGCCAGACCTCGGGCCAGACCTACGGCGTGGGTATCCGCACGAAGTTCTGACCGGTTCGGGTCGCCACGCGTTTCGTTGTGCTTTGCAAACCCCGCCTTCGGAAGAAGGCGGGGTTTATCTTTTTAGCTTTATTAATTGGCACCTCAGGCGGAGGTTTGCTGACGCTGCTTTGATAAAGACGGCAAAATGGCGTCGATTGATTCCTCTCGTGAGCGATTGCCATGGATACCCTCGTCAGCATGAAAGTGTTTCGCCATGTCGTCGAAGTGGGCAGCTTCGTCGGCGCGGCCGAGCGCATGGAGATGTCCGCGGCGATGGCGAGCAAACACGTGATGCATCTGGAACAGCAGCTCGGCGCGCGCCTGCTCAATCGCACCACGCGGCGCGTCGCCCCGACCGAGGCGGGGCGCGAGTACTACGAGCGTTTGAGTCAGGTGCTGACCGAACTCGACGAAGCCGGGCAGGCGGTCGGCGCCGCGAGTATCGTGCCGCAGGGGCGTCTGCGGGTGTCGTCGCTATCGGCGTTCGGTCTGAGTCACGTGATGAGCGCAGTGGCCGACTATGCGGCGCAGTATCCGCAGGTCACCGTGGATATGACCTTGTCGGACCGCGTAGTCGAATTGATCGACGAGGGTTTCGATGTCGCGATCCGGGCCTCGCCGCACGGCCTGAAGTCGTCCTCGCTGATCGCGCGGCAGATTGCTACCGCGCACCTCGTCCTGTGCGCTTCGCCGGAGTATCTGCGCCGGCATGGCACGCCGAAGAAACGGGCCGATCTGTCGCGGCACAACTATCTGCAGTACGCCGGTGTATCGGCGCCGGATTTCGTTACGTCCAACGGCGATGGCGGGGCGCGCGTCAGTCTGTCCGGCAACCTGATCGTCAATCAGCTGGAAGCGCAGCGCGTGCTTGTGCTGCAAGGCGCGGGGATCGCCATGCTCGGGACCGAGGTGATCGGCGACGATCTCGCTACCGGCCGTCTGCTGCCGCTGCTGGTTGCCGAGTCGCTGCCGCGCGAGCTGCCCATTCACCTCGTGTATGCGAGCCGGCGCCATCTATCGGCGAAGGTGCGCTCGTTCGTCGATTTTTTTGCGGCGCGTTTTGCCAACGAGGCGCTGTGGCCATCGCTCGAGCAGATCAAGGCGCTGGCCGTCAGCTAAGCGCCGCGCTCACCGGTCAACGCGCGATCCCGAGCCGCGCCTTCGCGTCGTCGTATTCCTTCTTCAGACGCTCGACCAGTTCGCCGACGCTCGGCACGTCGTCCATCAGACCGACGCCCTGGCCTGCGCCCCAGATGTCTTTCCACGCCTTGGCCTTGTCGCTGCCGAAATTCATCGCGGTCTTGTCCGAAGCCGGCAGCGCATCCGGATCGAGTCCGGCATTGACGATGCTTTCGCGGATGTAGTTGCCGTGCACACCGGTGAACAGGTTGGTGTAGATGATGTCCGAGGCGCTCGAGTTGACGATCGCATGCTTGTAGCTTTCCACCGCATGCGCTTCCTGGGTCGCGATAAAGCGCGTGCCCATATATGCGAGGTCTGCGCCCATCGCTTGCGCAGCGAGGATCGAGCCGCCGTTGGCAATCGCGCCGGACAGCACGATCGGGCCGTCGAAAATACGCCGCACTTCACCCACCAGCGCAAACGGGGAGGTCGTGCCTGCGTGGCCGCCCGCCCCCGCTGCGACCAGAATCAGGCCGTCGACACCCGCTTCCAGCGCCTTCTGAGCGTGACGGATGTTGATCACGTCGTGCAGCACGATGCCGCCGTAGCTATGCACCGCGTCGACGATTTCCTTGGCCGGTGCACGCAGGCTGGTGATGAAAATCGGCACCTTATGTTCGACGCATACGCGCACGTCGTGCTCGAGCCGCACGTTCGACTGATGGACGATCTGGTTGACGGCGATCGGCCCGATCACGGCGTCCGGATGGGCTGCCTTGTGTTCGGCGAGCGACGCCTGGATCTGCGTGAGCCATTCGTCGAGCAACTCGGCAGGCCGTGCATTCAAGGCCGGGAACGAGCCGACGATCCCGGCCTTGCATTGCGCGAGAACCAGATCGGGGTAACTGACGATGAACATCGGCGAGGCAACAACGGGCAGCGCAAGGTGCTGCAGGACGGCGGGCAATGCCATGGCGCAAGTCTCCTATCAGGCGAGCCGGCGTGCGTCGAACGCCCGGCATATGTGAAGTGTAGTGGCACAGGACGCAGCGTGAGTCGGTGATGGCTGCTGCGCGTGTTGTGCGACTTGCGTTCGGAATCCAGCGGGCTCCATGAAGCCCGCGCAGTTTTCGAACGATCGTTCGATTATAGGCGAATGGCCGCCCGATTGCAGCGATGGTGCAGTTGGAGGAAGTGTTCAGGTTCTACGCTTACGTGCCCTATACCACCCCGTATGGACACACAGCGCTCCTACAATGCTTTCACGAACAACGACAAGAGACTCTCGCTATGCCCTTCGAGGATTTCACGCCCTTCCGGGTCGCCGCGGGCGACGTCGACATTTACGGGGTCAAGGGCGGGGCAGGGCCGCCTCTCTTGCTGTTGCATGGCCATCCGCAGACGCACCTGATCTGGCATCGGTGCGCCGCGCAACTCGCACAGCATTTCACCGTGATCGCCACCGACCTGCGTGGCTACGGCGCCTCGGCGAAACCGGCCAGCGACGCCACTCACGCGGCATATTCCAAACGGGCGATGGCGGCGGATCAGGTCGCGGTGATGCGTCACTTCGGCCATGAACGCTTTCTGGTCTGCGCCCATGATCGCGGCGCACGGGTCGCACACCGGATGGCGCTCGATCATCCGGAAGCGGTCGAACGTCTGATGCTGCTCGATATTGCGCCGACGCTCGCCATGTACGAAGCCACCGACCGCACCTTTGCCACGCTGTATTTCCACTGGTTCTTCCTGATCCAGCCGGAGCCGCTGCCGGAGACGCTGATCGGCGCCAATCCGGACGTCTACGTCGAACGTGTGATGGGCAGCCGCCACGCCGGATTGACGCCGTTCGCCCCCGAGGCGCTCGACGCCTATCGCAGCTCGCTGCGGCAGCCAGGTGCGGTGCATGCGATGTGCGAGGACTACCGCGCGTCGGCGACCATCGACCTCGACCATGATCGCGCTGACATCGAACGTGGCCACAAGATTGGCTGCCCGCTGCGCGTGCTGTGGGGCGAGGAGGGTGTGATCGAGAAGTGTTTCGAGCCGCTCGCGGAATGGCGCCGGGTGGCGCGCGATGTCAGCGGGCGGGCGTTGCCGTGCGGGCATTACATCCCCGAGGAAGCGCCAGCGGAACTGGTCCCGGAGATGCTCTCCTTTTTCGAGGCCGTCGAGCAGTAGCCGGGTCGCGCTCAGCCTAGCGGCGGCAGCCTGCGCGCGACCGGCGTCGACTTGATGATGGCGGTGCTGGTTTCCGCGCGCTCCGTCACCTTCGACAGGATTTCGTCGAGCTGCTCGATCGAATGCAGGTACAGACGGCAGACAAAACAGTCGTCGCCGGTCACCTTGTCGCACTCCACGAACTCCGGAATACGGCGGATCACGTCTTCGACCAGATGTAACTGTCCGGGCAACGGCTTCACCCGCACGATTGCCTGCAGCGTGTAGCCGAGCGCGCGCGGATCGATCTGCACGGTGAAGCGCTCGATTACACCTTGAGTCTCGAGCCGCCGCAGACGTTCGGCGGTACTGGGTGCGGACAAGCCGACCCGCCGCGCCAGTTCGCTGACCGGCTGGCGGGCATCTTCCGCGAGCGCCGCCAGCAGCGCCCGATCGGTATCGTCGAGCGTAGCGGGGGGATTGGTTGTAAGGCGATTTGCCATGATTGCCTTCGATTCTTAGGTCCGCGCAATTGAATGCCTAAGTTTAGCCATATATTCAATCATCCGGATTAAATACACTGACTCTCAGGTGATCAATCCTGGGAGAGCGAAGATGGCTGCCGATGAAATGCGCGGGAGCGCCACCGGCCGCGGGGCGGCGGAGATGACCGTGGCGATGCTGATGTCAGGGACAATCGGCTGGCTGGTCGTGTCGTCGCAACAGAGCGCGTTCAACGTGGTGTTTTTTCGTTGCGTGTTCGGTGGCGCCACTTTGGCCCTCGTCTGCGCCGCGTTAGGGCTGTTCCGCCGCAATCTTTTCTCCTGGCGCATGCTGGGTCTCGCAGCGCTCGGCGGTGTAGCGATCGTCATCAACTGGGTGCTGCTGTTTGCCGCGTATTCGCGCGCGTCGATTTCGATGGCCACCGCTGTCTACAACACGCAGCCATTCATGCTGGTCGCGCTCGGTGCGGTCGTGTTCCGCGAACGCATCACTGCCTCGACGATTGCATGGCTGCTGGTGGCGTTCGGTGGCCTCGTGCTGGTCGTGCGGGTTGAGCCCGCCGTGCTCGCGATGCCGGGCCGGTACCTTGAAGGAATTGCCTATGCGGTTGGTGCGGCGGCCATGTACGCGGTGTCGTCGATCATCACCAAACATCTGAAAGGCACGCCACCGCATCTGATCGCGCTGATTCAGGTGGGGCTTGGCGTGCTGATGCTCGCTCCGTTCGTACGCTTCGATGCGCTGCCTACCACGGGCGCACATTGGCTTGAACTCATGACGCTCGGCATCGTGAACACCGGCATCATGTATGTGCTGCTCTACGGGGCGATCCAGAAGTTGCCGACTGCGATGACCGGCGCACTCTCGTTCATCTATCCGGTTGTCGCGATCATTGTCGATCGCGTTGCATTCGGCCAGAAGCTCGCATGGGTGCAGGTGTTCGGCGCCGTGCTGATTCTGCTAGCCGCTGCGGGCGTCAACCTCGGCTGGCGCCTCGTACCGCAGCGCCGTTATTCACCGACCTGAGTCGCCGTGCCCCCGTGCCGTGGGATGATAGTGTCAACCTTTTGTAGGGAAATCACCGATGCGGCCAAAAAACCCGCGCAGGTATCATTTGCACAGACGATGATCACGTCGACCGAATTCTGCCGCTCGCCATTTATGGCGAGCGGCTTTCTTTTTTTGCGCGGCGGCTTTTGACGTTTGTTGAGCGGCGATGCCTACGTTCCCCTTAACGCTTTCTTCGGAGCTGATCACGCGCTACTTGTGACGGTGCCGCGTGCGACAACGCGCTCACCGTCCACCGCCAACGGACCTCCCTGCACTGCCAGTTCTTCGATCAGTCCACGCAAAAGAGCCGGCCATTCGCCGCGCGGTCTGAGCATGGCGGCAGCGGCGCGCATCGTGCTGGCGCTGTCGAGCATGCGTGCGAGCGCATCGAAGGTCATGGTCCGCACTTCGAGCAGTTTGAACACGATCAGCACCTTCAATGCATTCTTCGCGTTGCGCGCCGGATCGGCACGCAACCATGCGACCCGCGAAAACGCCCGCTCCAGCGCCTGCGCAACGTTCGTGAACGGCGCGCCGTGACCCGGAATCACCATGCGGACGTCTAACGTGGCGATAGTTTCCAGCACGGCCTGTTCTTCCGCAAAGCCGCTTTCGCCATCGAGTTCCGGAAAGATCACGCCGAAACCGTTTTCCCATAGCGCGTCTGCACTGATCAGCAGGCGTTCTTCCGCGCAATAGAGCATCAGCGAGTGTGGATCGTGTCCGGGTGCGCCGAGCACCTCCCAGTCGAGCGCGCCGAGCCTGAGGCGCATGCCGGGCGCGATTGTTTCGGTGAAGGTGAAGCGCTCGCAGGTCTGGCCCGTGCCGCGAAACGTCAGGTGAGCTTCATCCCAGTTGCGCACCGCCTCCGTCTCAGCAGCGGGGATGGCTGTGCGGCATGACCATGCTGCCTGCAGTAACGCGTTGCCGCCGCAGTGGTCGGAGTGCAGATGGGTGTTGACGATCAGATCGAGCGGTCGTTCGCCGAGTGCCGCCTGCACCAGGGCCAGCGTTTGAGTCGCATGAGTCGCGTAACCCGTATCGACGAAGGCGGCGCAGGCATCGTCAACCAGCAGCACGTTGTTCGACGACAACCAGCCGCGCTCGAACACCTGGATCGACGCCGGCAGATTCATGATGGGTTGGACTCCTGAGCGGACTCTGCGGAATCACCCTGCGTGGGTTTCGCCATCACGAGAATCGTCGAGGTGCCGAGCAGCACCGTCTCGCCGCGCTGGTTCACAACCGAGCCGTCGAGTTGCGTCAGGTCGCCGTTCAGGCTCGGCTTCCACCAGGCGTCACGGACGCGCCACGTCATCGTCAACGTGTCCTGCGCATGGACCGCTTTCTTCAGCTTGATATCGAACTCGAGGCCTAGTGGCTGCGCGTACTGCGAAAAATGCGTCGCCAGCATCGCCATGAAATGCGCGGAAGGCTGTGTGCCGGAAGCGATCAGGCCTCCGAAGCGGCTTTGCTCAGCGTAAGCGTCGTCGTGATGCAGCGGGTTCAGATCGTTGACGAGCGTCGCGAACGATTTGACCGAGTCTGGTGACAACGTCAGCGTGCAGCTACAACTCTCCCCGATCGTCACGATGCGCGGCGCCGCATTCATTTCGCAGCCTGCCGGTTTTGCGCCATCCACTGCGCGTGGCGATGGTCGAGCGCGTCCCATACCGCGCTTTTGGTGACATCGTCATAGGTGGACCAGCACGCGATTTCATCGATGGTGCGCAGACATCCTTCGCACCAGCCACTCACTTCGTCCATCCGGCACACGTTGATGCACGGCGACGGCACGGGTGCGACCGCGTCCTGTTGGTCCACGGTGCCCGCCGTCGTCATTCGGCTTCTCGTAGCGCCACGTCGGCGACCGGCGCGCCGGTCAGAGCGACCAGCTCTTGCGGCGAGAGATTGAAGACCGCATGCGGGTGGCCGGCTGCGGCCCAAAGAGTGTCGAGCGTAAGCAGGTCTGCATCGATCAGCGTAACCGGCGGCGTGGCGTGGCCGATCGGGCAGACGCCGCCAATCGCATAGCCGGTCTTTTCGCGCACGAACTTCGCATCGGCGCGTCCAATCTCGCCGACCTGTGCCGCGACCTTTTTCTCATCGACGCGGTTCGCGCCGCTTGCCACCACCAGCACCGGTGCGTCGTCTTCGCGGCGGCGAAACAGGATCGATTTGGCGATCTGCGCGACCTCGCAACCGAGTCCTGCAGCGGCTTCGGCTGAAGTCTTGCCGGTTTCCGGCAGCATCACGATCTGTCCGGTGTGGCCGCGCTCACGCAGCAGCAATGCGACACGGCGTGCCGAATCCGGCAGCGCGTTGAGATCGTCGGCGTGGGGAGGAACGTTGTCGGTCATGAAGCGCTTTCCAGTGGATGAGAGGTCAAACGCAGGAACCTTGTTCGCTGCGTGTTTTGGCGAGCAAGGCTTTGCCAGCGCGCGAGTTGTTCGGCTTGCCGATCGAGGTCGAGATGAAATCGCCGATCGCGACGACCTGAGCGAGATCAATACCGGTCTCGATACCCAGGCCCTGCAGTAAATACAGCACGTCTTCGGTGGCAACGTTACCGGTGGCGCCCTTCGCATACGGGCAACCGCCAAGCCCCGCTACCGATGCGTGAAAAATCTCGATCCCTTCGAGCAGCGCGGCGTAGATGTTGGCGAGTGCCTGGCCGTAGGTGTCGTGGAAATGCCCCGACAGTTGCTCGCGTGGAAACACTTCGGTGACCGCAGCAAAGACTTCGCGCGTGCGTCTGGGCGTGCCCACGCCGATCGTGTCGGCGATATCGATCTCGTCGCAACCGAGCGCCGCAAACCGCTCCACCACGTCGATCACCGACGACACCGGTACCTCGCCCTGATACGGACAGCCAAGCGCGCACGATACGCTGCCGCGAATCCGCACACCATGCTCCCTGGCGGCCTGAGCAACGGGTTCGAAGCGCGCGATGCTCTCGGCGATGCTGCAGTTGATGTTCCGCTGCGAAAACGCCTCGCTGGCTGCACCGAAGATCACGATTTCGTCGGCGCGTGCCGCGAGAGCGCCTTCGAAGCCGCGCAGATTCGGCGTCAGCACCGAATAGATCGTGCCGGGACGGCGTTCGATGCCGGCCATGACGTCAGCGCCATCGGCCATCTGCGGCACCCACTTGGGCGACACGAACGAGGCCGACTCGACGTTGCGAAAACCCGCCGCAGACAGGCGGTTGACCAGTTCGATCTTGACCGCGGTGGGAACGAAGTCCTTTTCGTTCTGCAGTCCGTCGCGTGGGCCGACTTCGACGACTTTGACGGCTTGTGGCATGGCCATGATGGGTCTCCTGCCGCACGAGGCGGCGTTGTATCGGGAATTCAGTAGCCGCGATCGATGTCGACGACCCCGCTCACCGGCTCGCCGCGCATCAGCGCGATCATCTTATGCGCGACCTGGGCGACGCTCTCTGCGCGCAAGGTCTGCGCCGAGCTATGCGGGGTGATCGTGATGCGAGGTTCCTGCCAGAACAGATGATCGACGGGCAGCGGTTCCTCGCGGAACACGTCCAGCGTAGCGCCAGCAATCTGACCGTCGGCTAGCGCGTCGAGCAGATCCTGTTCAACCAGATGCGCACCGCGCGCGACGTTGATCAGATAGGCGCCATGCGCGAGCTTCGAGAAGGTGCGCCGGTTCAGCATGTCATGCGTCTCGGGAGTGTGCGGCAGCAGATTCACCAGCACCTTGACGTCACTGAGGAACGCCTCGAACTGCGCCTCGCCAGCAAAAGTCTGCACGCCTTCGATTTGCCGCGCGCTGCGACTATAGCCACGCACAGGCATGCCAAACGGGACCAGCGCGCGGGCCACGTGGGTACCGAGCACACCCAGGCCGAGCACGCCGACGGTGAAGGTGTCGCGCGGATGGGGATCGAGCACTTTCCAGCGGCGTTCCGCTTGCAGCGTTTCATATTCGTCGAAGCGGCGCAGGTAGCGCAGCACGGCATGCGTCACGTACTCGGCCATTTGCGGGGCCATGCCGCCGTCTTCGAGACGAACGAGTTGCGCGGACCGCGGCAGGGTGCCGGGATGCGCGCGCTCGAGTGCGAGAATCGCATCGACACCCGCGCCGAGATTGAAGATGGCGCGCAGCCCCTTGCGGTCTGCCAGCATCTCGCGCGGCGGCCGCCAGACGACGGCGAAGTCAGCCGGCGCGGTGTCGCCCGGTTGCCATTCACGCAGTTCGGCCTCGGGCAGCGCACGGGTGAAATCGTGTAGCCAGGACGCGGCTTCAGGCTGAGGCGTGTAGAAAAGTATCTTCATGCGATCGGTGCGTGCATCACTTGGCGAACAGGCGGCTGATGTCCTTGAAGGCCTTGAATTCGAGCGCGTTGCCGCAAGGGTCGAGGAAGAACATGGTGGCCTGTTCACCGACTTCGCCTTTGAAACGGATATGCGGCTCGATGATGAACGCGGTGCCGGCTGCCTTGAGCCTGTCTGCGAGTGCGTGCCAGTCGTCCGTGCTTAGCACGACGCCGAAATGGCGCACGGGAACGTCATCGCCATCTACAGCATTGACGCCGGCACGGCCGGTTTCATTGGGCGCGAGATGCGCGACAAGTTGGTGGCCAAAAAAATCGAAATCGACCCATTCCGGCGAACTGCGTCCTTCCGGACAGCCGAGCAGGTCGCCGTAGAAGGCGCGTGCGTTTTCCAGGCTGGTGACCGGAAACGCCAGATGGAACGGCTGCAGCGCTCGTGGCTGGACAGATGACGCTTGCGACATGGGGCCTCCTACGTTTTTGGATAGGCTTCATTCTACTTTTTCGAGGCCAATCGCGTGCGGATTGGGCCTAGGCGTCCGGATGAGCGCCCCCATGCGTCCCCGGCGCGTGTCCCGGATTGGACGCCCAATAAGCAAATGAGAAAAAGTTGGTTCGTGTCCGCAGGGCCCCGCTCCACAATAGGTTTCCGGATTCCGGCAGCGAGGAGAATCATGCTTTCATGCAGCAAATCGACGTGGCCGCCACGGCTCGTGACTGTACCGGGCCTGCACGGCAGCGAGGGCGCGCATTGGCAGACCTGGCTCGAACGGCAGTTCGCCCGCTCGCTGCGCGTTGAACAGGCGGATTGGGACGCACCGGATCTGGCGGGCTGGGCGCGCTCGGTGCGCGAACTGCTCGCGCGCGAACGCGGGCCGTTCGTGCTGGCGGCGCACAGTTTCGGTTGCCTTGCGGCGGCGCATGCGTTGCAGCAGGCGTCGTATGTGGGCGACGTGGCGGGCGTGCTGTTTGTCGCGCCGGCCAGCCCAGAAAAATTCACCTTCGCTGGACACTTCGAGGCGCGCCGGCTCGGGGTGCCGTCGATCCTGATCGGCAGCGAGACCGATCCATGGATGCCGCTGGCCGGTTCACGCGAGCTGGCGCAGCGGTTTGGCAGCGCGTTTGTGAATCTTGGGGATGCCGGGCATATCAACACGGCGGCAGGCTTTGGGCCGTGGCCGCGGGCGAAGTATTTCGTCGATACGCTCGTGCATTGCGCCGCGCCGCTGAGGTTTCGCGAGGAGCCAGTGGAGGCGGTGAGGCACGCGCTGGTTTGACGCTCAATTCGCAGCGGAAGAATGCCCGTCGCAACCATGTTCGCAGCCGCTCTTGTCCAACGGCATCTGTTGCGCAGCCTCCGCCCGAATCCCAAGACGCTCAAGCAGCTTGCGATCCGCCTCAGCCTGCGGATTGCTGGTAGTCAACAATTGATCGCCGTAGAAAATCGAATTCGCACCTGCCAGGAAGCACATCGCCTGCAATGCCTCATTCATCTGCTCGCGTCCGGCCGACAAACGCACCATCGCGCGCGGCATCGTGATACGCGCAACGGCGATCGTGCGCACGAATTCGAACGGATCAAGCGCTTCAGTGCCGGTGAGCGGTGTGCCCTCGACCTGCACCAGATTGTTGATCGGCACCGATTCCGGATACGGGTCCATGTTGGCCAGTTGCGTGATCAGGCCCGCACGTTCGCGGCGCGATTCGCCTAGACCCACAATGCCGCCGCAACACACGTTGATACCTGCATCGCGGACGCGTTCCAACGTGTCGAGACGGTCCTGATAGGTACGCGTCGAGATGATCTGGCCGTAAAACTCCGGCGAAGTATCGAGGTTATGGTTGTAGTAATCGAGACCCGCGTCGCGTAGCCCTTGCGCCTGGTGCGTCTCGAGCATGCCGAGCGTCACGCAGGTTTCGAGGCCCATCGCTTTCACGCCGCGGATCATGTCCTTGATCGGCTCGAGGTGACGGTCCTTCGGATTACGCCAGGCCGCGCCCATGCAGAAGCGCGTCGCGCCGTTGTCTTTGGCAACGCGTGCAGCGGCGAGCACCTCGTCGACCGGCATCAGCTTGTCTGCCTTAAGTCCCGTGTCGTGATGCACCGACTGCGGGCAGTATGCGCAGTCTTCCTCGCAGCCGCCGGTCTTGATGGACAGTAGCGTCGATAGCTGTACGGTGTTCGCATCGAAATGCTCACGGTGCACCTGCTGCGCACGGAACATCAGATCGTTGAACGGCAGTTCGTACAACGCAATGATGTCGGCGACGCGATAGCGTGCGGCCGGCGCCGCTGCGGTGGCGGCGTTGGCAACGGTCGAGTCTGTTTGCGGGCGGTCGAGGTGAAGCTGGGTCATATCGTCAATCCTCATGGATGGAGATGAAGTGGGTTCAGAGCCGCGCTGCACGCAGCGTCTGCAATAGCATGGAGGTGTTGATGGCATCAGCTGCCGCATCGGCCGAAATCGGCTTCAGATGCGGGACGATGCCAAGCAACGGTGTGTCGTACTGGCGATCGAGCCGGCTACGGATCGCGGCAATGTTTTCGTCCGCGAAGCCCATCTCCGGATCGACGCGGTTTGCGACCCAGCCCGCCAGATGCAAGCCGCGCGCGGCGATCGCTTCAGCGGTGAGCAACGCGTGGCTGATACAGCCGAGCCGCATGCCGACCACAAGCACGACCGGCAGGTTCAGCGCACAGGCGAGATCCGCTGTGTCCTGCGTATCGGTAAGCGGCACGCGGAACCCGCCGACGCCTTCCACGACCACCACGTCTGCAAGCTGCAGTGCCTGCGCGTGACAATCGACGATGCGGCCGATATCGAGCGTGACGTTTTCCTGAGCGGCGACGATATGCGGTGCGGCCGGCGCTTTCAGAAGATACGGTGTACGAAGGTCTGGGGGAAGAAGCACGCTGGATGCAGCGTCGAGCTGATCAGCGTCTTCGTTGTGCCACACGCCGTCCATCTCGAAGGCACCTGCGGCGATCGGCTTCATCGCAGCAGCGCGCAATCCTTCGCGCGCGAAGCCGCGCAGCAGTGCCGCCGAGACCAAAGTCTTGCCGATTTCCGTATCGGTGCCGGTGACGAACACGGAGCGCGCCGCACTCATGCCGCACCTCTACCAAGCCGCTGCAAGCCTGCTTCAAGGCGATCGAGATCCGCCTGCGAGTGAGCGGCCGACAACGAGACGCGCAGCCGCGACGTGCCGGCCGGCACGGTGGGCGGACGGATCGCTGGCACCCAAAGACCGTCACGCTCGAGCGTGGCGGCGATTTCAAGCGTTGCATCGTTCGCACCGATGATGAGCGGTTGAACGGCAGTGTGTGAATCGACCGGCAACCACGGCGTGGCTTTAAGCATCGCACGGGTGCGTTCGATCAGTTTCTGCAGATGCGCGCGCCGCGCATCGCCTTCATCGCCACTGATGATGCGCAGGCTCGCCGACACAGCATGCGCAGCAGCCGGCACCGAAGCGGTGGTAAAAATATACGGACGTGCCCGCTGCACCAGCCATTCGATGACGGTCTCATGGGCCACGACGAAAGCGCCCGACACACCGGCTGCTTTGCCGAGCGTGCCGATGGAAATCAGGTTGGGCGAGCGCAGCGCTTCATGAGCGATGGCGCCGCGCCCTTGCGGTCCGAGCACGCCGAAGCCATGTGCATCGTCGAGGACGAGCCACGCGCCGTGCTGCTCAGCGAGTTCGAGCAAACGCGCTAGAGGGGCGACGTCGCCGTCCATGCTGAACACCGTATCGGAGACGATCAGCTTTACGGTCGCGTCCGATGCTTCCAGCATGGCACTCAAGGCTTCGGTGTCGGCGTGCGGATAGACCTGCACGTCGGCGCGCGAAAGCCGCGCGCCATCAATCAACGAGGCGTGATTGAGAGCATCGGAGAAAAGCGTGGTGCCACGTCCCGCGAGCGCGGTAAGCGTGGCGAGATTCGCCATATAGCCAGTGCTGAAGTACAGCGCGCGCGGCGCATCGACAAAGCCTCCGACGAAACCCGCCAGATCGTCCTCGAGTTTGGCGTGTGCACGCGAATGGCCGCCGAGCAGATGCGAGCCACCGCTGCCCGAACCATAGCGCCGCGCGCCTTCAGCAATCGCAGCCACCAGCAGAGGATGCGCGGCGAGGCCGAGATAGTCATTGCTGGCAAAGCCGATCATCTCGCGGCCGTCGACGGTCATGTGTGCGGCACACGGCGTATCGGCGATGCGGCGACGGCGCCGCAGGCCCTGCGCGTCGAGGTCCTGCAGGCCTTGCTGGAGCATGTCGAGCAACGGCATCATACGGCCTCCGCGAGCGTGGCGTCGAAGGTCTCAAGGGTTCTCGCGGCGAGCAACGCGAGTTCGTCGTCGCTAAGGATGTACGGAGGCATCAGATATACGGTGGTCGAAATCGGCCGCAACAGCAGTTCGCGCTGCAAGGCGTTCTGAAAGAAGCGGCGTGAGAATGTTTTGGCGTGTTGTGCATTGGTGATCACTGCATCGAACGCGAAGATCGTGCCGCACTGACGCAGATTGCGTACGTGCGGATGTTCAGCAAGCGGTGCGAGCGCCGCTCGCAGCGTGGCGGATTTCTTTGCGTTGACCGCGAGCACGTCATCGCTGGCGAACAGATCCAGGGTGGCGAGCGCGGCGCGACAGGCGAGAGGATTACCCGTGTACGAATGCGAATGCAGGAAGCCGCGGGCCGTATCGTCGTCGTAGAAAGCCTGGAAGATTTCATCGCGCGACAGCACGATAGACAGCGGCAGATAGCCGCCGCTGATACCTTTCGACAGACAGAGGAAATCCGGCCAGATGCCGGCCTGTTCGCAGGCGAAGAAGGTGCCGGTGCGACCGCAGCCGACGGCGATTTCATCGGCGATCAGATGCACGCCGTATTGATCGCAGAGCGCCCGCAGACCGGCGATATACGACGGATCGTGCATGGCCATGCCGGCGGCGCACTGCACGAGCGGCTCGATGATCAGCGCGGCGATCTTCGTGCTGCGTGACTCGAACAGGGCGCGCACGCTCTCGAGCGCACGACGCGCGACGTCGGCTGCGCTTTCGCCGGGTTGCGCTTGCCGCGCGTCAGGCGATGCGACGACATGAGCATGACGGATCAGCGGATCGTAGGCATCCTTGAACAAGGCGACATCGGTGACGGCGAGAGCGCCGATGGTCTCGCCGTGATAACTGTTAGCAATGCAGACGAATTCCTGCTTGTCGGCGAAGCCGCGATTGCGCCAGGAGTGGAAGCTCATCTTCAGGGCAATTTCGACGGCCGAGGCGCCATCGGATGCGAAGAATGCGTGCCCGAGGGTATTTTGCGTGAAGGTAGCGAGGCGCTCGGCGAGTTCAATGGCGGGCTCGTGGGTGCAGCCGGCGAGCATGGCGTGTTCGAGCGTATCGAGCTGGTCTTTGAGCGCAGCGTTGATACGGGGGTTAGCGTGACCAAACAGGTTGACCCACCAGGAGCTGATGGCATCGAGATAGCGATGACCGTCGCGGTCATAGAGCCAGGGGCCGGCGCCGCGGGCGATGGGGATGAGCGGCAGGCGCTCGTGGTGTTTCATCTGGGTGCAGGGATGCCAGACGGCGCGCAGGCTGCGGGCGACCCAGTCGGTGGCGTGGTCGGCGCCTTCGGTGCCTTGGATGCCTTCAGTTGCTCGTGTGTTCAAAACTGCTCCGGTACTGTGCGGCGAGGGTGCTCGTTCTCGCTACGCGGTGTGGCTTTTTGCGCTGCGCGCGGCCGGTTTTGGGGGCCGGACGCTTGTGGTTTGGTGCGGTTTGTTTGTTGCCTTGCGGCGGTCGGGGGTGAGATTAGCGCGTTCTTTATGTTCATGCACTACCCTCTGCGCGGGGCTTTTTTGATCCTACGCGTGCAGTTCGGGGACGTTGTTGGCAGGTTTTATCTGATCTTCACAGATGAGGGTTTTTGCACGTAGATGACGGCGGCAAAGTCATGGGGGGTGGGTGCGAAAAATGTGGTTCGTCGGGATGGGTTTTTGCCTGCGGCGGGCTTTTTTGGGGGTATGGGTCGGGTTTTGCCTGCGGCGCCTCGGTTTTTGGGTTTTACTGGGGGTGTTGGCCTTTCCTTGCTGTCTTATCGGTCTATTAGCTTCGCCCCTGTGCGGGGCGGCACTTACTTTCTTTGCCGCCGCAAAGAAAGTAAGCAAAGAAAGCGGGCTTCCAACCGCCAGCCTGTAGGTGTCCACCACTGACATGAAGTCGTAGTGGTCCGCGCACGAAATCGTCCCTCGCACACTTCCCCCTGGTGACAAAGGACTCATCCATCCCGATTCCGCACCTCGTGCGTCACCGGTAGGGTTCACCAAGGTGTGCTGCTTGTGTTGGTGGTTTTCTATTAGTTTGTTATGCGAAGTATTGCTGAGAAAAATTTCAGCAGCCAATACTCAGCACCGCCTAATACTTACGCGAGGCATTCGAGCACGTATGACGGCGAGGTGTTCCCGCCACGTTTTGCAGAAGGGGTTATGCCCGTCGGCGGGCGCGTAGCGCAACGCTGGAGCAGATGAGTGCTTTGTCACTAAGGGGTGCGGTGCGAGGGCACGTTGCGTGCGCGGACCACTCTGGGATAGTTTAGGCGGTGGACACCTACAGGCTAGCGGTTAGAAGCCCGCTTTCTTTGCTTACTTTCTTTGCGGCGGCAAAGAAAGTAAGTGCCGCCCCGCACAGGGGCATCACTAATAGACCACTAAGAATGCAAGGAAAGGCCAAAGCAGCAAGACCAAGGACAAGCGCCGCGCAGGCAAACAAACCCCGCCCTCATTCCCGACTAGCCAAGGCCCTCTTATCCTCTCCCTTAACCCCACCGGAGGATGAGCCTTGGGCACTAGCTGTCTGCGAAGACCCCCCGTCACTCCAGACAACAGAATCATTCACAGCATAAAGCCGACAAGGCGCCGAACTCTGCTTCTGGCAATTAGCCACAGCAACCGACATCGGATCATCCCCACCCTCAGCCCAGGACCACGCTCCCGAGTCAGAAACAGCAAAAGCCCGGCTAGGATATTGATGCAAGAAATTCCGATACCCATTGCGCCCAGCTTCGTCGACAAACGGCACAGCGGTCACCGCATCCAGAGCCGCATACCCGCTAGCCTTAGGCGGCTCCGGATCCGCTACCCGATACTGCACGCCAGTGGGCATCCCCACCCGCGCCAGGAAGGCCTCGACTGCAGGCCACCAGACCCGCACACCATCGCGGTCGCCAACCAGCCGGTGCGCGTCGTTCTTGTATGCGCCAAAGTCCACCATCTTCGCTTCCGCGCCATGTGCCGAATACGCGGCGTACATGCTCGCGACCAGCGGCGACGACCAGATCGAATCGTTATCGCCATACAGCCACAGCGAAGGCACGTGAGTCTTCTCACCGTACGCGCTAAACGCGTGAGTCAGATTGTCCTGCCAGCCGGTACACGCGTCCTGCCGCAAACCGCCCGAGAAATTGATCAACGCCCGCACGCCCGGCGCGGCCTCGGTGCCGTAGGCGATCGTCGCGAGGCCGCCGTGCGACGTGCCCGCTACCACGATGTGCTGTGCGTCGACATACGGCTGCTTTGACATGTACCCGATCGTGGCGGCTACATCGCCTGCCTGGCCCAAACCGTTACGCTCGACGTCGCAGCCGTCCTGTTCGTACGTGCCGCCCGATTGCGCGAAGCCCTGCCGGTTAGGCGCCACCACCACGTAACCGCGGCGCACGAATTCGCGGGCGAACGGCAGCGGATCGCTACGCGATTGCTGGCGCGGGTCGCCCGGCATCTTGCCGTGGTTGAAGACGATCATCGGGAAGGGGCCCGCGCCGTCCGGCTTGTAGATCGTCGTTTCGAGCGTGATCGTGCCGGCGGCGTCCACGGGCACACGGATGATCTGCTGATTCAGGCTGACGGGGGGCAGGTAGGTATCGTCGTCGAGTGCGATGCGTGGGACTTCGGCGCGTGTGAGCGGCCCGGCAGCCTGCGAATCGGCCAGTGGATCGGCGTGTGCAAACGACACGGCACATCCCGCCCATGTACACAGCATTGCACCGACCGTCAGAAACTCTCTGCAACCCATTCGCAGTACCTGCCTTGAAGTACGTCCTTAAAACCAACATCGCCTGCGACTCTTTTCGTTTCGCTGTCGTTTGCCTTTCGGCAAGATTTGCGGCAACAAAAAGACACTCGCGTGTGTAGCGCGCCTGACGCACGCACGCGGTTCGAGATCGCACGGGATAACCCACCAGCCTGGCCGACGCGACCCCACGCGCCGATGATGAGCAACACACGATGCCACGTGAAACAACGCTCGACGCACGGAGGATCAAGGCGCCAGCGCAGTTTCCGGACATCTGTGCGGGGACGGTTTGGACCGCACCCTCGCACCATGTCGCTGCAAAACCTTCAGAGCGATCCTGGCACGACAAATTGTGTTTGTGCAATTCAGGAGAACCCGCGAGAAAAAATTCGTAGTGCTCGATACGTCGCGGGTGTGTCGAATCCCAACGCGCACAGCGCCGTTCGGGACGACCGGGCGAAATGACCGATGTGGTGGGCTTCCAACAAATTCGCGCTGCCGTTTTAAGGGGCGTATGTGAGGGCGAAATTAATGCGCGCGGGCTACGCGCGAGCGGGCCGCTTTAACGCGCTGAAATATTACGGACCCTTACTGCGCGGTGTCTGACGTGGTGGTGCTAGGTATCGCTGAGGTCGCCGTCGACATAGCGCCAGCGGCCATCGTCGCCGCGCAAGAAGCGGCTCAGTTCGTGCAAACGGTGAGCCCGTCCGCCGACCTTGTAACGTGCGACGAATTCGACTTCGGCGTGGTTGTCGTCTTGCGAAGCGAAGCGTTTGATCTGCAGACCTAGCCAGCGCGGCGCGTCGGAGGCGTCGGGATTTGCGTCGAGTTCAGCAGGGCAGGTATGCGGCGCCCACGTGGCGCGCAGATAGTCGTTCGCACCGAGCACGTATGCACTGTAGCGCGAGCGCATCAGTTCGAGCGCGTTGGGGGCGGCCTCGCCGCCGTCGATGAAGCGGCCACAGCAAAGCGCGAAGCGCGGCGGTCTGGCGCCGCTGCGCTGATCGGGCGCTGCGCCGCCGCAGGGGCAATCGGTGGGTCGTTGCGTCGTCAAGGATTTCACCAGTCGAGCGAGGTACCGTCGTATTGGAAGAATCGGCCGTTAAACGACTCGTGTGACGCCGCGGCCTGAGCGAGGACCTGGCGCATGCCGCTCACGCTGCGCTCGGGATCGATCGCCGCCTGTGCACCGCCCATATCGGTGCGTACCCAGCCTGGATGCAACGCGACGCATGCCGCGCGCCGCGTCTGCAATGAGGCGATCTTCAGCGCGTCGTTGAGCGCCGCCTTGCTCACGCGATACAGCCAGCCCGTGGTGCCACTCGCCTCGGTGATGCTGCCCATCTTGCTCGACAGCACCGCGAGGACGCCGTTGGCGTCCTCGACGAGCGGCAGCAGGATCGGAATCAGTTGCATGGGGCCGCGCACATTGGTCACCATCACTTCGTCGAAGTCCTCGGCGGTGACGGTCTCCACGCCGTCCGTACGCGGACCGTAGACGCCCGACACCAGCAATGCCGCATCGAGCCGCTCGCCATCGAGCTTCCAGCCAAGCGCAGCGATCTCGGTGGGCACGGTGATGTCGAGTGAGAACGTCTCCGCGCCGAGCGCTTCAAGTGCCTCGAGCGATGCCTCGTCGCGTGCGGTGGCAAGCACGCGCCAACCAGCCTTTTTGTACTGGTGCGCGAATTCGCGGCCGATGCCGCGTGACGCACCGACGATCAATACTGTTTTCATACGATTACCTCGAGGTACAAAACGGATCTAAAGCGGGTTCAGGGCGGACCGTATGCTGGACTGGGTGCATGCGCCGTGCCCGCTTTGGGGACGAGAAGGACACAGCGCACCCGCAACGCCTTACACCAGTTCAATCCCCATCGCGGTTGCCTCACCCCCGCCGATGCACAGCGTCGCGACACCGCGCTTCAGGCCGCGGTGCTTCAACGCACCGATCAGGGTGACCAGGATCCGCGCACCCGACGCGCCGATCGGATGGCCCAGCGCGCAGGCGCCGCCGTTCACGTTGACCTTCTCGTGCGGCAGACGGTGTTCTTTCATCGCGGCCATCGTCACAACGGCGAACGCTTCGTTCACCTCGTACAGGTCCACTTCGTTCGCACTCCAACCGTTCTTCTCGAACAGTTTGCGGATCGCGCCCACCGGCGCGGTGGTGAACTTCGCCGGTTCCTGAGCGAAGGTCGAATGACCGACCACACGCGCGAGCGGCGTGACACCCAGCCGCTTCGCTGTCGATTCACGCATCATCACCAACGCTGCAGCGCCATCCGAGATAGAAGACGAGTTCGCGGCCGTCACCGTTCCGGTCTTGCTGAACGCAGGCTTGAGCGTCGCGATTTTCTCGAGGTTCGCCTTGAACGGCTGCTCGTCGCGTTCGATCGTCACGTCGCCCTTGCGGCTCTCCACCTTCACGGGCGCGATTTCCCATGCAAACGAACCGTCTTCGTTGGCTCGCTTCGCGCGCTTGAGCGACTCCACGGCGAAGGCATCTTGCGCCTCACGCGTGAAGTCGAATGACGTCGCGCATTCCTCGGCGAAGGTGCCCATCAGGCGGCCCTTTTCGTAGGCGTCTTCGAGACCGTCGTAGAACATATGGTCGATCACCTGGCCGTGGCCCATGCGCATGCCGCCACGCGCCTTCGGCAGCAGGTAAGGCGCGTTGGTCATGCTTTCCATGCCGCCCGCGACGATCACATCCACCGAGCCCGCGGCCAGCATGTCGTGCGCGAACATGGCCGCGCGCATGCCGGAGCCGCACATCTTGTTCACCGTCGTGCTGCCGGTGGAGAGCGGTAAACCCGCGCCGAGCGCTGCCTGACGAGCGGGCGCCTGGCCGAGACCGGCAGGCAGCACGCAGCCCATCACCACTTCGTCGACCTGTCCCGGCTCCAGACCTGCGCGCTTGACGGCCGCTTCGATCGCGATCGCGCCAAGTTGCGGCGCGGTCAGCGTCGCGAAGTCGCCCTGGAACGCCGCCATCGGCGTACGGGCGACGGAAACGATCACAATCGGATCGGCCTGGTTGTCACGCTTTGTCTCACTCATGTTTTAGCTCCTTGATCACACCTTCGACGACGGCCGGCACCTCGCCGAGCCTGGCCGCGTCGGACGCGACCACGTCGTTGTCTGCCCGATGCGCGCCGCTCGCCGATACAGCCGCGACGCACTTCGAATACGTTTCATCGAGCTCATCCGGCGCGCCGATCATCATGCCGAGATTGCGCACCTTGCCGTCGTGCACGCCATAGGCCCAGCCGTGCACGGTGAGTTCCTGGCCGCGCGCCCAGGCGTCGTTGACGATGGTCGTGCGGCATACATTGACGACCTGTTCGATCGTGTTCAGCTCCACGAGACGCCGGTGACGCGCTTCGCCCATTGGCCATTCTTCGAGCAGCGTCGCGTGTTTGGTGCGCACATCCTGCACGTGATGCAGCCAGTTGTCAGCCAGACCGACACGCCGGCCGTGCAGTGCGGCGCCCACGCCCGAGCAGCCGTAGTGGCCCACCACCATGATGTGCTTGACCTTCAGCAGATCGACCGCGAACTGGATCACGGAGAGGCAGTTCAGATCGGTGTGCACGACGACGTTCGCAATGTTTCTATGGACGAACACTTCGCCCGGCGGCAGGCCGATGATCTGGTTGGCCGGCACGCGTGAATCCGAGCAGCCGATCCACAGGTATTCAGGCGTCTGCTGGTGGGCAAGGCGCGAGAAATACTCGGGGTCCTCGGCGAGTTGGCGGGCTACCCACTTGTCGTTGTTGTCGAACAGGTGAGAGAGCGGGTTGGGCAGAGAAGAAGCGTTTGCGTTCATGGTGAGTCGAGTCGGTTGTTGGACCGATGGACCGGTCGGTGTCGTTGCAGGAGGGGCGGGCGTAGAACGGGGTCCATGTTCGTTCACGCCGCGCGAGCGGCAGATTCGCGCGTTGCCGTTGTGTCGTTTGTGTTGTTTGCGTCGCTTGAGCCGCTTGAGTCGTTTGCACCGGCAGCGTTCTGCACGCCGGTTCCGGGAGCGAAACGCTCCGGATAGCGGATGCAGAAGCGCACACTGCTGTCGTAGGGAAAGAAGTCGGGCAGTTCGCCTTTCAGTAAGTGATCCTTATGTCGTTGCCACAGCGCCGGATCGAAGAAGTCTGCGTGATGCTGCATGAAAGCGCGGCGCACGCGTGGGTCGCCGAGCAGGAAGGTACCGTAGGTTTCGGGAAAAATGTCATGCGAGCCAACCGCGTACCACGGCTCGCCGGACATCTCGTCTTCCTCGTTGCGCGGCGGCGGCACCGCGCGCACATTGCAATCGGTCAGGTATTCGATCTCGTCGTAGTCGTAGAACACGACGCGGCCATGACGTGTCACGCCGAAGTTCTTGTACAGCATGTCGCCGGGGAAGATGTTCGCCTGCATCAGCTCCTTCACCGCGTCACCGTATTCGCGGATGCCGTGATCGACGTCCTCGTCGCTGCCATTTTGCAGATAGAGGTTCAACGGCATCATGCGGCGCTCGATGTACAGATGGCGGATCACGAGGTTGTCGCCCTCGTATTCGAGCATCGACGGCACTTCCTTTTCGAGTTCGTGCAACAGCGCTTCGTCGAGGCGCGAGACAGGCAGCGCCACGCTCGAATACTCCAGCGTATCGGCCATACGTCCTAAACGGTCGTGTCGTTTGACGAGCTGATATTTGCCCTGAATCTGTTCGCGCGAAGTTTCCTTGGGCGGCGGGAAATTGTCCTTGATCAGCTTGAACACATAGGGAAACGAGGGCAGCGTGAACACCAGCATCACCATCCCTTTGATGCCGGGCGCGATGATGAACTGATCGCTCGAATGCGACAGGTGATGCAGCAGGTCGCGATAGAACAGATTCTTGCCCTGCTTCTGCAAGCCGAGCGAGGTATAGATTTCCGCCTTGGGCTTGCCCGGCATGACGGTGCCGAGAAACTCCACGTACGCGGACGGCACTTCCATATCCACCAGAAAATATGAGTGCGAGAAGCTGAAGATGATCAGCAACTGGTCGCGCTTGAGCAGCACGGTGTCGAGCGCGAGCAGACCGGGCTTTACGTGACGCAGCGGCACGGCGAATGGGAGCAGCGCGTCACCGTTGATGATGCGCCCCACGATATACGCCGACTTGTTGCGATAGAACAGCGACGACAGCACATGAATCTGGAAATTGGCGGCTTCGTCGAAGGTGCCGAACGCGCCGTGAATGGACTGCATCACGCAGCCGACATCGCGCTGCAGATCCTCAAATGGGGGTTCCAGCTGGAAGTTGGTGACGACGCGCTCGAGCGTTGCAGCGAGACCGTCCTTACCAGGGTAATACGCGCGATAGGTCGGTTTGGCCGCGGGTTCGTCGTTCTCGATGTATTCGGTCGAGATGGCGGGCCGCACAAAAATAAAGTCATTGTTGAAATACGAGCGATGCAGAATCTTGCAGCACACCGAATTGAAAAACGTTTCTGCGCACTCGGGCTGATGATGCGTGGTCAAGAGGCCGATGTAGTGCAGCTTGATCTGCTGCCACACCTCGTCGTCGATATTTTCGGCATCGTATTCGTCTTCGAGCAGTTTGACGCATTCCGCGACCCGTTCGTCATACGAAGTAATCCGTTCCCGCGCAAGGCGTTGCAGGCCATGCCAGTCACCGGCTTCGAACAGGGCCTTCGCGTGAATTGCGGCCTCGCGGAAGACGCGGTAGTGGCGATCGAACCCTTCGAGCATCGTCTGCGCAAGATCGAAGCCAATCTGTGACGACAGCAGTTTGGGAAAGTGATTCATGTCGAGCGGGCGTCCGACACCAACCCTTGCGGCTCGCGTTCGCCGCTTTCAAGCAGCGCGCGCGCCTGGGCTTCGTATTGCGCGAGGTCTTCGAGCGTCGCGTTCAGGTCTTCGAGCTGGCGCTCCAGCACTTCGCGATGCCGTGTCACCGTGGCGAGAAACGCGTGCAATTGCGGAGCCGTGTCGGTCGGCGATTCGTACAGATCGAGCAGATCGCGGATTTCCGACAACGTAAAGCCGAGCCGCTTGCCCCGCAACGTGAGTTTCAGACGAGTCCGGTCGCGGCCCGAGTAGACGCGCCGCAGTCCGCTCGACCCTTCACGGCTTGGTGAGAGTAAACCCTGGTCTTCGTAGAAGCGGATCGCTCGCGGGGTGACGTCGAATTCACGCGCGAGCTCGGTGATGGTGTATTGCGTGTTCATGGGACGCCCCGTGGCCGGGCAGAAAAACCGATTGGACGATAGAATCGACGTTTACGTTATCGTCAACTTGAGTAAAGCGCAACCAGGGCGCGCGGCGACGAAGTGGCGGCTATTGCCGCGACTCCGACCGCATGACCGATGGAAAAAGACCCCCACAATGAATGCTCTCGAACACCAGCTCGACTACCCGTTCAACGACACCTTGCCGGACGCCGGCCACGCATTCGAAGTGACGCCTGGCGTGTTCTGGCTGCGCATGCCGCTGCCGTTTGCGCTGGACCACATCAACCTGTGGGTGCTGCGCGATGAGATCGATGGTCAGAAGGGTTGGACGGTGATCGATTGCGGCATCACCTCGGACACGATCAAGGCAAACTGGGAGCAGGTGTTCGACACGGTGCTCGAAGGCCTGCCGGTGCTGCGTGTGATCGTCACGCATTGCCATCCGGATCACATCGGTCTTGCACACTGGATCTGTAAGGGCGGCGACAAGCAGCGCTGGGACGTGCGTCTGTGGATGACGCTTGGCGAATACATGCAGGCGCGCGTGATGGCGTCAGGCGACGGCTCGAACGCGGGTGGCGCCGGCGCAGCGCGCCACTTCGCACTGCATGGGCTCACCGACGAGGCCTCACTCGACAAACTGCGCAATCGCACGAGCTACTACTCGAACCTCGTTCCGGCGATACCGGGCCAGTATCGGCGCGTGCGTGAAGGACAGGGCATCGATATTGGCGGCAAGACGTGGCGCGTCGTGACCGGCTTTGGTCACTCGCCGGAACACTGCGCGCTGCATAACGAAGCGGACGGCGTGCTGATTTCGGGTGACATGGTATTGCCGCGTATCTCTACCAACGTTTCGGTGTTCGACATGGAGCCGGAAGGTACGCCGCTGGCGCTATATCTGGAATCGCTCGGCCGCTACGAGACGATGGCTGAGGATACGCTCGTACTGCCGTCGCACGGCAAGCCGTTTCGCGGCGTGCGAACCCGTATCAGGCAACTGCGCGAACATCACGATGCCCGGCTCGCCGAAGTGCGCGAAGCCTGTGCGCGGAAGCCGCAAAGTGCCGCGGATATCGTGCCGTTGATGTTCAAGCGGCAGCTCGATATCCATCAGATGACGTTCGCCATGGGCGAGGCGCTCGCGCATTTGCATCTGCTGTGGCTTGCGGGCGAGTTGAAGCGCACGCACGACGCGGACGGCGTGATCCGGTTCTCGCCGCTCTAGACTCTTTGCTGGTCTGGTCCACGAAAAGAGAAAGGCCCGGTGCAACGCAACCGGGCCTTGTTGTTTGTGCTGGCAGCTTTTCGGCTCGGCGCCGCAGTCTTACTGCACGACCACTGACGTAAAGTTCTGCCGCCCAAACGGACTCACGTGATACCCGCTCACATCGGTCCGTGTGATAGCCGCAGCCGTCGGATACCCAAGCGGAATCCACAACGCCTGATCGTGGATGAGCTGCTGCGCAGCTTCATATGCCTTCGCGCGTTTGGCCTGATCCGGCGTGGCCTTCGCATCGGCGATCAGCTTGTCGAGATCGGCGTCGCAAAAGCGCGCGAAGTTGATGCCCGACTTCACCGCGTTGCAGCTAAACAGCGGCGACAGGAAGTTGTCCGGGTCGCCGTTGTCGCCGGCCCAACCCATAAACAGCGTGTCGTGCTGGCCCTGCTTGGCTTCCTTGATCAACTCGCCCCACTCGATCACCTTCACCTCCGCCTTCACGCCGATCTTCGCGAAGTCGGCCTGCAGCAGTTCGGCGCCGGCCTTCGGATTCGGATTGAGCACGCTGCCCGTCGGCCGCACCCAGATGGTGGTCGAGAAGCCGTTCGGAAAGCCTGCCTCGGCGAGGAGGTTCTTCGCCTTCACCGGGTCGTACGGCCACGCCTTGACTGATTTGTTGTAGCTCCAGGTGTTCGGCGGATACGGATTCACAGCCGGCGTCGCCGTATTGTCGAACACGGTCTTCAGATACGTCGTGCGGTCGAACGCCATGTTCAGCGCGGCGCGAACCTTCTGGTTGTCGAGCGGCTTCTTGTCCGTATTCAGCGCGACGAACGCCGTCATGAACGCGGGCGTCTGCACGATCGCGAGCGACTTGTCAGTCTTCGCGTCGGCCACATCCTGCGGCTTCGGCGAGAGGGCGATCTGGCATTCGCCGGTCTTCACCTTCTGCGCCCGCACCGTGGCATCCGGCGTGATCGCGTAGATCAGACGGTCGACCTTCGGCTTGGGACCCCAGTACGTCGGATTCACGTCATAGCGGATCACGGCGTCCTTCGTGTAGCTCTTCAGCACGAACGGCCCGGTGCCAATAGGTTTGGCATTCAGGTCGACCTGCTTGCCCGCTTTCAGCAGCTGATCGGCGTATTCGGCGGAGTAGATCGAGGCGAAGCCCATCGTCAGGATCGAAACAAACGTCGCGTCCGGCTGGTTCAGCTCGAACTTCACCGTGTTGTCGTCGACCTTCGCGACCGATTTGATCAGCTTCGGCAGCCCCATCGATTGCGCGTGCGGGAAACCGCTCGCTCCCGTCACCTTGTGCCACGGGTTGCTGTCGTCGAGCATCCGGCTGAAGGTGAACACGACGTCGTCGGCATTCAGCGCATGGGTGGGCTTGAAGTAGTCAGTGGTCTGGAACTGCACGTTGGGGCGCAGATGGAACGTATAGGTGAGGCCGTCGGCGCTCACCTCCCAGTTCTGCGCCAGCGCGGGCACCACCTTCTTCGCGGCCTCGTCGTAGGCGACCAGCGAGTTGAAAATCACGTCGGCTGACGCATTGGTCGTCACGAGCGAATTGAACTGGACGACATCGAAACCGTCGGGGCTCGCTTCGGTGCAGACGGTCAGCGGTTTGGCCAGCGCGAGCGCGGGCGCCGTGACGAGTAGAGCGGCGATTACGGCGACGGGCAATTTAATGCGCATAGGATCTCCCATAACAAGCGCGGCCGGGCACGCGGCCTGCGCGGACCACCGACTTCATTGTGATACGTTTCCGGCGCTGGCGCAGGTCGTGCCTGCGCGAAACCGCCAGCGCGCAAGCTTATCGAACGGTGGTTGTGCCGACAACAACCGAATCGGCATATCCATATGGACGCAGCGCCGCGGCTTTGAACACTTTCGCGCTCACGGCCTGCCTACCCTATTCGGCGGCGCGCGGCTTGCGCGGGGCCCGTTCGAAGGCGCGGTCGTAGATCCAGCGCGGCAGCACGTGCAACAGCATGGCCACGACGCGCATCTGCCACGGGAAAATCGCGAAGCGCGTGTTACGCGCAACTGCGTCGGCGACCTTCGCGGCAAAGCGGTCGGCGTCCATCAGAAACGGCATGCGATACGGATTGTGCGCGGTCATCGGCGTGCGGATGTAGCCGGGAGCGATCGTGACCACGTTGACGCCCTTGGGCCGCATCTCGACGCGCAGCGCCTCGAGATACCTGAACGCGGCGGCCTTGGAGGCGCTATAAGCGCCCGAACCGGGCAAGCCGCGCACGCCGGCCACACTCGCCACGCCGACCAGCGAGCCCTTGCCTGCCGCCATCATGGCGGCCGCGAACGGCTCGAAGGTGGCGACCATGCCGAAGTAGTTGACGTCCATGACCTCGCGGAACGCGCGCAGGTCGCCATGTCCGGTGAGCGCGCCGCGGCTGACGCCGGCATTGGCGATCACGATGTCGGGGCAGCCGTACTGCGCGATGAACTGCGCAGCGGCGGCCGCGAGCGCATCGGCGTCGCGCACGTCGGCGGGGTAAATCGAGATGGGATGATCCGGATGGGACTGCTGGAAGCTGGCGAGGGCGTCGCCGCGACGGGCAACCAGGCCAAGAATCGCGCCGCGCCGCGCGTATTCGGCGGCGAGCGCGAGGCCGATGCCACTGGAAGCGCCGGTGATAAAAACCTTGAGAGTCGTACTCATACCGGCGCCTCAGGCTTTACATCTTCTTTGCGCGGACCTGTGCGACGAGATAATCGAGGACCTGGAGCGTGCCCGGCAGGCTGTTGGTCGCAGCCGGGCCGGTTTCATACTTGCCCTGTACGGCCAGCGTCGGCACACCGTCGATCTTGTAGTCGTCCAGCATCTTCTTGTCGCGCTGGATCTCGCTTTGCGTCGAGAACGAGTTGTACGCGTCCATGTACTTCTTCGGATCCACGCCGTTCTTGGCAAGGAATTTCTGCTGGTCTTCCGGCGTCAGCAGATAGTCCTTGTTGACGTGGATTTCGTTGAAGACCACCGGCGTGAGCTTTTCTGCAAGACCTAGCGCGTCGAGCGCGTGGTACATCTTCGAATGGGGGATGAAGTCGTCGCGGAAGGCCACCGGCACACGTTTGAACACGACGTCGGGGCCTTGCTTCTTGATCCACGTTTCGAGGTACGGGTTGAATTCGTTGCAGTGCGGGCAGCCGTACCAGAAGAATTCGGTGACTTCGATCTTGCCGGCCGGCACGTCCACCGGCTGCGCCTGCGGCAGCACGGTGTAGTCCTTACCGGCGACCGGAGCACCAGGAGACGCCTCTACGGCCGCACTGACGAGGCCGATAGAGAGAAAGAGAATGCTCAGCAGTTTTTTCATGTCTTGTTGACCCAATTAGGCGGAGTAACGATGCGACGGCGGTGCGGTGACCGTCCAGGCCGCTCCGTTATGAGGTTTTGGCGGCAGGCCTCTAAGGTGCTTGAGACTCGCGCCGCACGCTGAGGTTCAGCGGCGGCGCATGACGGAACATTACTGCTTGGTAAAGCGGATCACGGCGGTATCGACTCCGGCGTCGGACAGACGCTGGCGGGCCGAATTCATGTCCTCGAACTTCGAGAACGGTCCAATGCGCACGCGGTAGTACGTGACTCCGCCGGCATCGCGCTGCGTGACCTTCGATTCGAAGCCCTGGAAGGCGAGGCGGGCACGCTGCTGCTCCGCATCCGCCGACGTCTTGTACGCGCCAACCTGCAGGAAATAGCCGCTGTTCGCATCGGCTGCGTTCGAGGCCGGCGCGGCCGCCGTGCTGGGCGGAGCGCTAGTGGCCTGCTGAGGTTTCTTCACGGTACCGGAGGCGGCCTGATCCTGTGCGGGCTGCGGCGCAACCGCGACGCCGTTGTTCGCTGCCGGGCTGCTGGCCGGCGGCACTTCGACGATTTGCGGTTCCTGCAACATGCCGCCCGGCGGATTCACGCCATTGGTCTGGCCCGGCGCGGTGTTCGGCGGCGCCGGCTGGTTAGCCTGCGGCACCGGCTGGCCTGGCGTTTTGCCTTGCAGCGGACGGTTCGGATCGTATTGCGCATCGCTCGCGCTGGTGTCGGAAGCCGCAGGCGGGGCAACCTTGGCGACGAATGGCGTAGGCGCCCGGGTGATATATAGCGCCACCACTACCGCGATTGCCAGGCCGACAATCAGGCCCAGTACGATGCCGAGAAATGTGCCCCCGGTTTGTTTCGACTGCTTTGTTGTGCGGCGTGGTTTTGCCATCGTCTAAATCACCTGCAAAAAGAATCCTGGAACGGTCGTCGATTATAACGACGGCCGAGTGCATGTCGTGCCGGAGGACTTACATCTTTTCGGGAGCAGAGACGCCGATCGTCGCAAGGCCGTTTGCCAGCACCTGGCGCGTGGCGGCGAGCAATGCAACGCGGGCGTTACGCGCCGCTTCGTCGTCGACGAGGACGCGTTCAGCCTTGTCATTGTAGAACGAGTGGAATTCGCCCGCGAGGTCGCGCAGATAGAAGGCGACCGCGTGCGGCGCGAGTTCGTCGGCGGCGTGTTGCAGCATGTCGGGGAATTCCGCGAGTTTTTGCAGCAATGCCATGGCGCGCTCGCTGGTCAGCAACGATACGTCCACCGACGGCAGAATGGCCTCGTCGGCGTTGTAGCGCGTCTTCCACTCGCTGATGACCGAGCATATCCGGGCGTGCGCGTATTGCACGTAGTGCACCGGATTTTCGTCGTTTTGCTTGAGCGCCAGGTCGATATCGAACACAAATTCCGTGTCGGCTTTGCGCGAGATCAGGAAGAACCGCACGGCGTCGCGGCCACGGCGAATCGTTGCTTCGTCGAGCAGATCCGGCGAGGTTTCCGAGCCCGGCGTTGCGCCGCCCGACCATTCGATCAGGTCGCGCACCGTCACATAGCTGCCCGCGCGCTTCGAAATCTTCACTTCCTCGCCATCGCGCATCACCGTGACCATCTTGTGCAGGATGTAGTCGGGATAGCCCTTCGGAATGCCGATGCCGAGACCCTGCAGACCGGCGCGCACGCGAGCGATCGTGCCGTGATGGTCCGAGCCCTGCACGTTGATGACCTTGGTGAAGCCGCGTTCCCACTTGGCTACGTGATATGCGACGTCCGGCACGAAGTAGGTATAGGTGCCGTCGGTCTTGCGCATGACGCGGTCTTTGTCGTCGCCGTCGTCGGTCGTGCGCAGCCACAGCGCGCCTTCCTGCTCGTAGGTCTTGCCGGCGGCGATCAGCGCCTTCACCGTTTTCTCGACGCGGCCTTCCGCATACAGCGACGATTCGAGATAGTACTGGTCGAATTTCACGCCGAAGGCCTGCAGGTCCATGTCCTGCTCGTGGCGCAGGTAGGCTACCGCAAAGCGGCGGATGGCCTCCAGGTTGTCCACGTCGCCTTCGCCCTTGACCGGCTCGACGTCTTTCGCGGCGACCGTTTCACCGTTCATGTAGTCGTGCGCAATATCGGCGATGTAGTCGCCGTTATAGGCCGACTCCGGCCAGCCGGCATCGCCCGGCTTCAGGCCGCGCGCACGCGCCTGGGTGGAGACGGCCAGCGTATGGATCTGCACGCCCGCATCGTTGTAGTAGAACTCGCGATGCACGCCGTAGCCCTGCGAAGCGAGCACGTTAGCGAGCGCATCGCCCAGCGCCGCCTGGCGGCCATGACCGACGTGCAGCGGGCCAGTTGGGTTGGCCGAGACGAATTCGATCAGCACACGCTTGCCGGCATCGCGCTGCGAGCGGCCGAACGCTTCATGTTCCGCGAATACGGCGGCGATCACTGCCTGTTTGGCCGCGGGCGAAAGGCGCAGGTTGATGAAGCCGGGGCCGGCCACTTCTGCGGCTTCCACGAGACCTTGCGCTTGCGGATGGGTGAGCACTGCATCGACGATCTGCTGCGCGAGCTGGCGCGGATTCGCGCGCAGCGGCTTGGCGAGCTGCATCGCGACGTTGCAGGCGACATCGCCGTGAGCGGCGACCTTCGGGCGTTCCAGCGTGATGGTGGGGGCGACGAAGGCGGCTTCGGCCGTGCCTTGGGTCGCTTCGGCGACCTGCTTCACGGTGTCGGCGAGGAGTAGTTCGAGCGTTTGTTTCTGTGCGGGCAGCATGCTTGTTGCGAGTCCAGTGAGGCAGTGCGGTGAAACGGGAGCAGCGCGCGAGGCGGGGGCAGACCACGGCCGATCGGCCGCGCGAACCATGGTCCGGCACGGAGCGGCGCGCTTTTGCGTCAGGACGGATTTTAGCAGGTGCTAATATGTCCAATGAGATGCCCAACACAGGGCCGTGGCCGCCGGCGCTCGCCGGCCCGCCAACGAAACGCACGCTGACGGTCGTCCCACGGCCATCGGCGCGTAAATCAAACAAATGAAAAAGGGAACTGTCATGCTGATTACTTTCAAATGCCGCGCCGCTCCGGACGTGATGATGCTGGAAAATCTGGCGCAATACCTTGTTGGCATTGTCGGCAAACGTCTTGGTGAGCGAGGGGTCATCATGCACGATGAACTGGGCGAAGCAATCACCAAACTGGAATCGGCCATCAGTTCCGACAAGCAGGAACGTGCCGAGCACGAGGGCCACTTTCACGAAGGCGAAGAGGGCCACGAGCACCACGAGATTCCGGTCGGTCTGGCGCAACGGGCCTATCCGTTCCTCGACATGCTTCGCGCCGCGCAAAAGGAAAACGCCGATATCGTCTGGGGCGTTTGACGGGCGTCAGCGCGCTGCTGCGGCGTTGCCGCGCGGCTCCTGCGCGATAGCTCCGAGGTCGGCGCCTGGGCCGGACCTTGCCCCGCGTAATCGACACATCCAAACACAAGAGCCCGCTTCAAGCGGGCTCTTGTGTTTTATGCAACCGCATAAGCCAGCTATCCGTCTCGCTGCAACAACAACGAGCGTGACAGCGACGGGCTGCGGGCGCGCGACTGTCCAGCCTTTCGGGCCGGCGCGGCTTATTGGCTGGCGGCCGGTGCGGGTGCTGCGGACGAGGCACCCTTCTTCATCTTCTGCTTCTTCGGCTTTTTGACGTGCTTCTGGGTAGGCGGCGAGTACGAGCTGACCGCACTGCTGCCACCCGGAGCGGCTGTCTGCGCGAAGGCTACGGAAGTGCCGACTGCAAGCGAAAGACCAGCCAAAATCAACGTCAGCTTTTTCATGCGAGATTCTCCGTGTCGGTTGCAAGTAGTTGAGCCGACGCGTTTTATGGCCGCGTCTGGCAGGTAAAGCGCTTGCAGTCTACAAAGCCGAAAATCTGCCTGCCTGAAATATTCAGCCTTACGTTCTGGATATAGTGGGGCGATTTTTGGCGGTGCTATGCCGCGACCTTACAGCAGCGGGGCCAAGGCCCGTTCCGCGTCCTGCTTCGACAAGGCCATCCGTTTCGCGAAGTCTTCCACCTGATCCGCGGCAATCTTTCCGACCGAAAAATAGGTGCTTTCCGGATGCGCCAGATAAAAGCCCGAGACGCTCGCTGCCGGCAACATGGCGAGCGATTCCGTGACGCTCATGCCGATTTCGCTCGCATGGAGCACCTCGAACATGTCGCGTTTCACGAGGTGATCCGGGCAGGCCGGGTAACCGGGCGCGGGACGGATGCCGCGATACTTTTCACCGATCAGCTCGTCGTTGGAGAGCGTTTCGTTCGTCGCGTAGCCCCACAGGTCGCGGCGCACGCGGGCGTGCATCGCTTCGGCGAAGGCTTCTGCGAAGCGGTCGGCGAGCGCCTTCAGCATGATTGCGCTGTAGTCGTCGTGATCCTTTTCGAACTGCTTTTCCTTCACGTCGACGCCGAGTCCCGCCGTCACCGCGAACATGCCGATGTAGTCGGCGACGCCCGAATCCTTTGGCGCAATGAAGTCGGCGAGCGCCCGGTTCGGCCGCATCACGCCGTCCACCACTGGCCGCACGCTTTGCTGGCGCAGGTTGCGCCACGTCAGCGCGACTTCCGAGCGCGATTCGTCCGTGTAGATCTCGATGTCGTCGTCGTTCACCGTATTGGCCGGCAACAACGCGATCACACCATTGGCCTGCAGCCAGCGACCCTGGATCAGGCGTGCGAGCATCGCCTTGCCGTCGGAGAACACGCGCCGCGCCGATTCGCCGACGATCTCGTCATTCAGAATCGCAGGGTATGGGCCGGCCAGATCCCAGGTCTGGAAGAACGGCGCCCAGTCGATATAGTTCGCCAGCTCGCTGAGGTCGAAATTCTTGAAGACGCGACGGCCGATGAACTTCGGCTTGACCGGCTGGTAGCTGGCCCAGTCGATCTTCGTCTTGTTGGCGCGAGCTTCGGCCAGCGTGACCATAGGCTGCGCCTTGCGGTTGGCGTGCTGGTCGCGGATACGGTCGTAGTCGGTCTTCAGTTCTTCCAGGTATCTTGCGGCGCCTTCGTCGGACAGCAGGCTCGAGGCCACCGAGACCGAGCGCGACGCGTCGGGTACATATACCACCGGCCCTTCGTAGTGCGGTGCGATCTTCACGGCCGTGTGCACGCGCGAGGTCGTTGCGCCGCCAATCAGCAGCGGAATCTTCTTGATGCGGAAGTAGTCGTCGCGCTGCATTTCCGATGCGACGTACGCCATTTCTTCGAGGCTCGGCGTAATCAGACCGGACAGCCCGATGATGTCCGCGCCTTCGACCTTCGCTTTCGCGAGGATGTCGTTGCACGGGACCATCACGCCCATGTTGACCACTTCGAAGTTATTGCACTGAAGCACCACCGAGACGATGTTCTTGCCGATGTCGTGCACGTCGCCCTTCACCGTGGCGATGACGATTTTGCCCTTGGCGCGCACGTCGGCGCCGGCTTCGGCCATCAGCTTCTTTTCTTCTTCGATGTACGGGATCAGATGCGCGACTGCCTGCTTCATCACGCGCGCTGACTTCACCACTTGCGGCAGGAACATCTTGCCCTGACCGAACAGGTCGCCGACAACGTTCATGCCGTCCATCAGCGGGCCTTCGATCACGTTGATCGGACGCCCGCCTGCAGCGGCGATCTTCGCGCGTACTTCCTCGGTATCTTCGACGATGAAGTTGGTAATGCCGTGCACCAGCGCGTGCGAGAGGCGTTTCTCGACGGGCTGGTTGCGCCACTCGAGGTTCTCTTCCTTCTTCGCTGCGCCCGTCTTGAACTTGTCAGCAATTTCGAGCAGACGGTCGGTGCCGTCTGCTCGGCGGTTCAGAACGACGTCTTCAACACGCTCGCGCAGTTCGGGATCGAGGTCTGCGTACACGCCGAGCTGGCCGGCGTTGACGATGCCCATGTCCATCCCCGCCTGGATCGCGTGGTAGAGGAACACGGTGTGGATCGCTTCGCGCACCGGGTCGTTACCGCGGAACGAAAACGACACGTTCGAAACGCCGCCGCTGACCTTCGCGTAGGGCAGGTTTTCCTTGATCCAGCGCGTGGCGTTGATGAAGTCGACTGCGTAGTTGTTGTGCTCTTCGATGCCGGTGGCGACCGCGAAGATGTTCGGGTCGAAGATGATGTCTTCGGGCGGGAAGCCGACTTCATTGACGAGGAAGTCGTACGAGCGTTTGCAGATCTCGGTCTTACGCTGGTAGGTATCGGCCTGGCCTTTTTCGTCGAAGGCCATCACGACGGCGGCGGCGCCGTAGCGGCGGATCAGTTTGGCGTGATGACGGAACGCATCCTCGCCTTCCTTGAGCGAGATCGAGTTGACGATCGCTTTGCCTTGCACGCACTTCAGGCCCGCTTCGATCACTTCCCACTTCGACGAGTCGATCATGATCGGCACGCGCGCGATGTCCGGCTCCGATGCGATCAGATTCATGAAACGGACCATCGCCGCTTTCGAATCGAGCATGGCCTCGTCCATATTGACGTCGATGATCTGCGCGCCGTTTTCGACCTGCTGACGCGCGACCGCGATCGCGTCGTCGAACTGGTCGTTCAGGATCATTCGCGCGAATGCCTTCGAGCCGGTCACGTTGGTGCGCTCGCCGACGTTGATGAAGAGCGTCCCGGATGTGACGTTGAACGGCTCGAGGCCGGAAAGGCGCATGGTGTGATCGGTCATGGCGTGTGTGCGGTTCGGTTGCTTGCGTCGACTACTTCGGGCGGGTGATGCGGCGCGGCTCAGGCCGCGTCCCGGTACTGACCGGGCCATTTGCGCGGTTTGATTTCGGCGAGCGCTTTCGCAATCGCCGCAATATGCTCCGGCGTCGTCCCGCAGCAACCGCCCGCAATATTCACGAGCCCCGCGCTGGCAAACTCCTTTAGGAGCCCAGACGTATCCGCGGGCAATTCGTCAAAGCCCGTATCGCTCATTGGATTGGGCAAGCCCGCGTTCGGATAGCACGACACGTACGTATCGCACAGCTTCGCCAATTCCGCGACATACGGGCGCATCAACGCCGCGCCGAGCGCGCAGTTCAAACCAAAGGTGAGCGGCTTCGCATGACGCAGCGAATTCCAGAACGCTTCGACCGTCTGCCCAGACAGGATGCGCCCCGACGCGTCGGTGACCGTGCCCGAGATCATGATCGGCAAACGCTCGCCGGTATTTTCAAACAGTTCATCGAGCGCAAACAGCGCGGCCTTCGCGTTGAGCGTATCGAAGATCGTTTCGACGAGGAACAGGTCCGAGCCGCCATCGAGCAACGCCTTGGCCTGCTCGTAGTAGGCCGCGCGCAGTTCGTCGAAGGTCACGTTGCGCGCGCCCGGATCGTTCACGTCAGGCGAAATGCTCGCTGTCTTCGGCGTCGGTCCGATTGCGCCCGCAACGAAGCGTGGCTTGTCCGGCGTCGAGTATTTATCGCAAGCCGCTCGCGCGATTTTTGCCGATTCGAGATTCATCTCGACCGCGAGATCTTCCATCCCGTAGTCGGCCTGCGCGACAGTGGTGGCGCCGAACGTGTTGGTTTCGATGATGTCGGCGCCCGCCGCCAGATACTGCTCGTGGATCTCGCTGATGATCTGGGGTTGCGTGATCGACAACAGTTCGTTGTTGCCTTTGATGTCGCGCCCGTAGTCCTTGAAGCGCTCGCCGCGATAGCGGGCCTCGTCGAGCTTGTACCGCTGGATCATCGTGCCCATCGCCCCGTCCAGAATGAGGATGCGCGATTGCAGAAGCGCGGGCAACGCCGTACCGCGCGTATAAGCGGTCTGGCGGCGGGCTGAGCTGACGGTCGGGGCGGGCTGGTTCATGGCAGAAGTAGGCTTGCGCGAGTCTTTTTCAGGGAACCCGTCATTGTATCCGCAGCGCGAAGGCCTCGCCGGTCTTGAGCGCGCGGTGAAAGGGCTTATCAAAGCTTCCAGGCGGAGACGCAGCGCGCTGCAGGCGGTAAAAGATGCCACCTTGCATGCATCGGGACGCGCTTCGGGATTCAATCCCCCTATGAATGGCGAAAACTGAAACGCCGTATTCCTTCGACAATAACAAAAAACCCCGCCCGGCAAGCCGGACAGGGTTTCAGGTACGTGTCGCCGAGGCGTTGCGTGTCAGTGGAGGATCACCGGTTGATGCATCAAACTGTCGAATTGACCGAGGAATTCGTCTACTTCGTCCAGCGACGGTTCTTCTTCGATCAGCTTGGTGACGTGCTCGCGAAAGCGTGCCGCCATAGCGCCATCAATGTAGATCTCGCGTTGCATGTTTTTGTCGACGATCTCGTAACCACCTGACTTCATGGCGAGAGGACCGTCCTGCGGTGGGAACTCGACGACACAATAATTGGGGCTGTTGTAGATCATTTGCATGGCGACACTCCTTATTTCCGTTGGCTCCTGGCCGTTCCTGCGCCATAAGTGGAGCGTATGGTGTGGAATTCAAGGGGTGGGTCCGGAGTGACGCTGGTAAAAATCCCGGACCTTCAAGTTAGACCCGTGCTTCGAGAAACGTTTCAAGCAACGCAGCAAAACGGTGAGATTGTTCGACCGGCGCCAGATGTGCCGCATCCAGCAGTTCGTATTGTGCACCCTGAATCGATTTCGCGATCAATTGTGTTGCAGCAGGTGGCGTACCCGTGTCGTGGCGGCCTGCAATTGTCAACGTGGGTAGACGAATTTCATGCAACCGCTCGTGCACATTGAAGTCGCGCAATGCCTCGCAGGCAAGGGCATAGCCTTCGGGCCGCGTGTGCAGCAGAACCTCGTGGATCGGCTCGACGGCTTCCGGATGCGACCTCTGGAAATCCGGCGTCAACCATCGTTCCAATGTGGCGGGCACCAGTGAGGCCATGCCGTCGCGACGTGCGGTGGCGGCGCGCTGATCCCAGACGGCGCGATTCTCGGGCAGGGTGCCGGCGCTCGTGTCGGCGAGGACGAGCGTGTCGATGCGCGATGGATGATCGAGCGCGAACTGCTGCGCAATCATGCCGCCCATCGACATGCCGACCAGATGCGTATGCGGGGCGCCGAGCGCGTCGAGTAATGCGGCCAGGTCGTTCGAGAGGTCAGCGATGCTGAAGGGTTGATCAGGCACGGCAGTGTGGCCGTGTCCCCTTACGTCGTAACGTAGCACGGTGAAATCGTCGCGGAAGTAACCGGCGAGCTGGTCCCATACGGACAGATCGCCGCCCAGTTGATGGACGAGCGTCAGCCAGGGGCCGCCGCCTTCATTGTCGAGGACGTAGCGCGTGTCGATACCGTTGAGTTTCACTTGCATGCAGGCTCCTGTCAGCGGTGATGCGGTGGAAGGCCGGGCGCGGCGCTGCGGCGCTTGCCGCGCTGGTAATAAACGGTGATGCACGGCGGGTGATCCACAGCGGACTTTGTACGTCAGCAAACCGTGTTCCCATCGGCGCGGCGCAACGGCGCCGCTTGTCGTGCGAGTCGTGACGGCGATGGAAGTTTCGGCAGATTGTCGAATATCTGCTCGGCTTTAGGGCTTGTCTGCGGTGGGGGGTGAGGTGGTGTCGGGTGCGGGTGGCGACAGGGCTGCTGCGGGTGGCGTTGAGGGTTCTGTCGGCGCAGGGCTGGAGGGAGCGGTCGTGGGGTTGACCGGTGGGTACGACGCTGGGTTTTCGGCGGGACTCGCTACGGGACCGTCGCCTGAAGCCGATACGCCACCTCCCTGGCTTCCCTGAGAATTCGCACTGCCCGCATTGCCGCTACCGCCCGCGAGGTTCAGCGGTCCGCGCCACAGCAGTTCAACTTCAGTGCCATTCGGCTCAGTCTGTACAAGCCGCGCGGGCAACCACCCAAGTGACGGCGCGAGCCATACATCGATGCGTCGTTGATCCCCCGCATGACGCGGCAGACGCATGAAGTGGCGCGCGCTCAGGTAGCCATCCTGAGTGCGGATCGTTTCGTCGCCGATCGTCTCGACCGGCCAGATCTCGCCGCTATCGTTGTCTACGACGAAGAACTGCCGGGTAACGCCAGGTTTGTAGGCATCCGGATTGCCACGCACGAGGCTGGCGAGTTGCATGACCATGCTGAAACGGTCCTGTGCGCCATCGCTGAGCGGCAGGGACGCGGGCGTACGGGTGAACACGATCTGCTTTGTCGTGCGGTTGAAGATCGACACGTCTTCCGGCCGATGCCCGCGCTTTTCGACGTACTGGTCCGGCGCGAGTCCGAAGGCGTCGATATGGCCGTGGCTCGAGTAAGTGAACGAGCCGATGAACGGCACGGGCAGCGATACGACCATGTCGTAGGTTTTGCCGTCGCTTGACCAGTGGATCGTGCCGGGCTGGTTGCGCACACCGTTATAGAACGTGTCGTACTGCAGATCGCCCGAAGGTGGCACCGAGAATTTCACGCCCGCATCGGCTTTTGCCGCCGCCGCTTGCGCGCTGGCTGCGGCGCTTGCTGCTGCTGCGCTCGCCTGCGCCGCGGATGCTGCCTCCGCTGCGACGGCAGACGCCGCCGCGACTGCGGCCGCGCGCTGCGTGGACGTCGCAGTGAGCACCCGCTCGCGCGGCTTGCTCGCCGCCGCTGCGGGCCTGGGTTTAGCCGGTGCGGCCGGATGTGGCGTCGACGCGGCCGGTTGTCGCTCGATTCGCTCGGGCGTCAGCAGCGCAATCTGCACGGGCACATGGGCCGTGTTCTCGGGCGTGAATGTGGTTCGGTTGCGCTCGATCCACTGAGCCGCAATCCAGTGCAGGCACAGCACGACCGCCAGCACGGCGAGCCAGCGCCATGCCCGCGTGCGGCGGGGCCCGGCGTGAGGTAGCGTGCGTTCGGAGCGGCTGACTGCGGAGGGAAACGACATCGAGCGGCGCGGTTTTAACGGGTAAAAATGCGATGGAGCGTGTCGCGCCAGCGAGATGCCGGCGCTGGGCGCAGTGAACGGGTTTGACAGGCAGGCTACCGGCGATGTTCCGCGGCAATCGTGTCGTTGTCTTACATCCTAACGTGGCGCGGGGCTATACCCCAGTTCGTACGACAATTTTCGAGCGCACTCGCGCAGTGCCGTGTCGACTTCACCGTCCCAGCGGATATCGAATGCGCCTTCGTGACCAAGCGCAATCAGCCCGAGTGCGAGATCGCCGGTCGAGTCGAAAACCGGCATGCAGAACGCGTGAATGGTCGCCAGCAGCACTCCTTCGACGCGTGCGGCCTGGTGAGCGCGTACTTCCTCGAGCACACGCTCAACCTCCTCGTGCGTGCGCGGACCGGCCGTTTGCGACGAGCGTCGCGAATCGGTCAGTTCACGTTCGATCATCGTCGCGGTCTTGCTGGCCGGCAGATAGGCGGCGAACAACAGGCCGGTGGCGGAACCGAGCAACGGCATCACGTCGCCGAGCTTGAGCGAGGCCTTTGCCGGATGGCTCGATTCCATCCAGTGCACGACTGTTGGCCCCTGATTACCCCACACGGCGATGCCCACCGTCAGGTCGAGCCGGTCGCGCAGCTCCGCCAGCGCAATCCGCGCGAGCTTCACGCCGTCAACCCTCGCAAGCCGCGCCAGGCCCAGTTGCAAGGCGAAGCCGCCCAGTTCATAGCGTCCCGAAAGCGCGTCCTGCGCGACCACGCCGAGACGAAGGAAGCTCACCAGATATCGATGCGCCTTCGCCGGGCTCATGCCCGCGCGTTGCGCGAGGTCGCGCAGCATCATCGCGCGCGGCTCGTGGGTCAGCACCTCGAGCAGCCGAAAGCCCACCTCGATCGACTGGATGCCTGAGCGCAGTTTCTCCTCGCCGGTATCGGCGGTATCGTCGTCCGAAGCGTCGAGCGGATCGGCTGGGTCGGCGTCGGAGCGGGCAATCGAAGGCATAGGCAAGGCGCACGGAGCGCGAACGGTGCATTGAAACGAAGGGAGGCTGCGCGGCACGGCGAGTCGCGCAAACCGCGTCCTCAAACCAGCCTGTTTGGGGCAGGGCGATTCACCATCGTAGAATAGATTCCCTCTATCGTCACTAACACGGCTCATTCCTCCTATGAAACTTGCCACGCTGAAGGACGGCACGCGCGACGGCCAGCTGATCGTCGTGTCGCGCGACCTGCAAACTGCGGCCATCGCCGATGCGATCGCGCCGACGCTGCAACGCGTCCTCGACGACTGGACCTTCTACGCGCCGCAACTGCAGGATCTGTACGACACGCTCAATCAGGGCCGCGCGCGCAACAGTTTTCCGTTCGAGGCCAAGGAATGCATGGCGCCCCTGCCGCGCGCGTTCCAGTGGGCCGATGGTTCGTCGTACGTGAACCACGTCGAACTGGTGCGTCGCGCGCGCGGCGCGGAAATGCCGCCGGAATTCTGGACCGATCCGTTGATGTACCAGGGCGGCAGCGACGACTTCATTGGCCCGAAGGACGACGTGGTTTGTGCCTCGGAGGACTTCGGCATCGACTTCGAAGCGGAAGTCGCGGTGATCACCACCGACGTGCCGATGGGCGCGAGCCCCGAGCAGGCGCTCAAGGGCGTGCGGTTGATCACGCTCGTGAACGACGTCTCGCTGCGCAACCTGATCCCGGCGGAGCTGGCTAAGGGCTTCGGTTTCTTCCAGGGCAAGCCGGCCAGCTCCTTTGCGCCGGTTGCCGTTACGCCCGACGAACTGGGTGAGCACTGGCGCGAAGGCCGCGTGCATCGTCCGATGATCGTCCATTGGAACGGCAAGAAAGTCGGCCAGCCGGACGCCGGCACGGACATGGTGTTCCACTTCGGCCAGCTGATCGCGCACGCCGCGAAGACGCGCAACCTGCGCGCGGGGTCGATCGTGGGCTCAGGGACCGTCTCGAACAAGGATGCGAAGCGCGGCTACTGCTGCATCGCCGAGAAGCGTTGTCTCGAGACCATCGAGCATGGCGCACCCCAGACCGAATTCATGAAATACGGCGACACGGTGAAGATCGAGATGTTCGACGAAGCAGGCAAGTCGATCTTCGGTTCGATCGAACAGGGCATCGCACCGGTCGACGGCGCGCGCTGACCCGCCGTCGGCTAAGGCCTGTGCAATCCGCAGCTCGAACCAGGCCTTCAGCGAATTCGTCCAGCACTGCCAGGAGGGTTTCGCCCGATACCGGCGCGGTCGGGCGCCGCTACACTGACTGACGCGCGGTGGCCCGCAGGCCAGCCCACGGCGGCGGCGCAGCCGACACCGACATATCAATCTGCCGCGCTTCCGATCTACCGGACCAAGCGACCACCATGTCTCACGACTCACCGATCAACGATCCCGCCTTCTATGCGCACTACCGCTCGCTGCGGTTGCGGCGGCATCCGCATGGCATCCTCGAAGTCATCATGAGCGGCGAGGGCGCCAACAAGAGCGCACTGGCGACTGCCGACGCGCGGATGCATTTCGAGCTCGCCGAGATCTGGCGCGATATCGACCGCGATCCGGACACGCGCGTCGCGGTGATTCGCGGCGAAGGCAAGGGCTTTTCGGCGGGGGGCGACCTGCATCTCGTCGAGCAGATGGCGACCGACTTCGAAGTCCGCACGCGCGTCTGGCGTGAGGCGCGCGATCTCGTCTACAACGTGATCAACTGCAGCAAGCCGATCGTCTCGGCCATGCACGGGCCTGCGGTAGGGGCGGGGCTGGTGGCGGGTTTGCTCGCCGATATCTCGATTGCGACGAAGAGTGCACGCATCATCGACGGCCACACGCGGCTAGGCGTCGCGGCGGGCGATCACGCGGCGATCGTCTGGCCTCTGCTGTGCGGCATGGCGAAGGCCAAGTACTACCTGCTGCTGTGCGAACCGGTCAGCGGTGAGGAGGCCGAGCGGATCGGACTGGTGTCGCTAGCCGTCGACGAACATGATCTGCTGCCCAAAGCATTCGAAGTGGCCGGGAAACTTGCACATGGCTCGCAGACGGCGATTCGCTGGACCAAATATGCGTTGAACAACTGGCTGCGCTCGGCGGGGCCCGCTTTCGATACCTCGCTCGCGCTCGAGTTCATGGGCTTTGCCGGACCGGATGTGCGCGAAGGCGTGAGCTCGCTGCGTGAGCGCCGTGCACCGGATTTCCACGGCGGCGGCGGGGCGCCGGGCGGCGCCACGGGACGCGGTTCATCCGGCGGGCATTCGGCCTGATCCACCTGACTTAGGCGCGCGACAACCCCGTCGCGCGCGGTATGATCGGACGAAACGCGCGTGGTGGACCTGCGCCATTTCCATCCCTGTCTGCTGCGAGGAGAAAAACATGACCGATACACCTGGCTCCACGCCGCCCTTCCCCGGTTTCCCGGGTTTCCCGCCTGGCGAGATGATGGACCGCATGTGGGACATGATGCGGCTCACGCCTTTCGGCTCAGCTTTCCCGGGTGTCCAGACAGGCGCGGCCCATGGCCTCGGACCATCGCTGTCGATGATGTCCGACATGATGGCGCCGCTTACCAACGTCGAAGAACTCGACAAGCGCATCACCGATATGCGAGCGGTCGAACAATGGCTCAAGCTGAATCTGAACATGCTGCAATCGGCGATTCAGGCGCTCGAAGTGCAGCGCGCCACGCTTGCGACGCTGCGGGCGTTTGGAGCCTTTGCGCAGCAGTCGATGGCGCAGCCTGCTGCTGCGGCGGCTCCGTCTCCAGCGGCAAGGCCTCGCCCCGAGCCTGCCGCTGCGCCGCGTCCCGAAGCTGCTGGCGCAGCAGGCGCCGCGGAACCGGAAGCAGGTGATAACGCGAACGCGCCGGGCTTCGATGCGTCCAGCTGGTGGAACCTGCTGCAATCGCAATTCAACCAGATCGCGCAGTTCGCGATGGCACAACCGGCGGCGGGCGGCGACGCTGCTGCCGATTCGCCAGTGTCAGCGGGTAAACCGAAGACGGAAGCCACAAAGGAACCCGCCGACGGATCTGCCGCCGACAAGTCCACCGCAAAGGAACCGGCCGCGAAGCGCGCGCCTGCGAGTGGCGGTTCGGCAAGCCGGCCGCGCACCGTCAGAAAGACGCCGTCGCAACCCGAGTGAAGCGTCCCGGCGTGACCAACAGCGGGTCCCGCGCATGCGGCTCGCATTAGTTCTGATGGGCGGCGGTGCACGCGCCGCTTACCAGGCGGGCGCGCTGCAGGCACTTGCCGAGATCGCGCGCGAAGTCGCTCCAGCGTCTCGCGCGTCGCCGTTCAGCGTGATCTGCGGCACATCGGCTGGCGCGATCAACGCCACCTCGATTGCAAGCCATGCCGACGACTTCTCGCGTGGCGCGGACCGGCTTGTGCGCGTCTGGTCGGATATGCATGCGCATCACGTGTACCGCACCGACTGGCCCGGCGTCGTCGCCGCGGGCGCCCGCTGGCTCGCTGCGATGAGCTTCGGCTGGGCCGCGCGCCGTTCGCCGCGTGCGTTGCTTGATAACTCGCCGCTGGCCCGGCTGCTGCGCGATGCGCTCAGTTTTCGCCGTATCGAGCAGATGCTCGATACGCGCGCGCTGCATGCGCTGTCCATCACTGCGCTCAGCTATTCGTCAGGACAACATCTGACTTTTTACCAGGCGAGCGAGCCGATCCAGGCCTGGCGGCGCGCGCAACGCACTGCACGGATGGTTGAGCTCACGCCTGCCCACCTGCTTGCGTCGTCAGCGATTCCTTATGTGTTTCCCGCTGTGCCGCTAGAGCTGGACGGACATCACGAATACTTCGGCGACGGCTCGATACGCCAGATCGCACCGCTTAGTCCTGCGATTCACTTCGGCGCGCACCGCATCCTCGTGATCGGCGCGGCGACGCCGCGGCCGGAAGTGCCGGCGGACGGGCGCGACGACGCCTACCCCTCGCTTGCGCAGATCGGTCAGCAGGTGATGGCGAGCGTGTTTCTCGATGCGCTCGGCGCGGACATCGAGCGCATCGAGCACGTCAACCGGATGGTGTTGCATCTTCCCCACGTGGTCGAGCCGGAAAGCGGCTGGCGCCATATCGACGTGCTGGCGATTGCGCCGAGCGAGCGCATCGAGCTGATTGCGGCGCGCCACCTGCAGCGTCTGCCGCTTACGGTCCGTGGGCTGCTGGGTGCCGTGGGCGGCAACCGGGCGTCGGGGGCGTCGTTTGCCAGTTACCTGCTGTTCGAAAGTGAATTCACGCGTGAACTGATCGAACTTGGGCGCCGCGACGCGCTCGCGAAGCGCGCCGAGATCGCGGCTTGGATCGCCGCTCCGGCATTGGACGGCACCTCCGGACCGGCGGGATGCGAGGCAAGCTGACGGGACGGAATCATGCAGGCTCAAGCACACCTAAACAGGTTTCGTCACAAGCGGAACATGAATCTCAGCTACTTTGTTGCGAACGATCAAGGTGGCGAACCCTTGTGACCCTATGTAAGGAAAAGGTGTCAGGGCAGCGTGCTATCATGATGTAAGCTTGTTTGGCCCTTGGGCGTGCTCTGAAAACAACGAATCCGCCGCCCCGTAGTCACCGGTTGTCACAGGTTCGACCGGCGCGGGGCTGGATAACGGCTTCCATCTGGCAAGGCTGGGCCGGTTGCGTTGGGCAGGTTCACGCACGGTTGGCCATGCGGCGCGAGACTTCGGTGTCCGCGCAGCACGAATGCCGCAGGACTTCTTTCCCGCACGGTGCGTCCGGGTGGCCGATTCCCGCGTAAAATTGAATGCTTGGCTCGTGAACGCGTGTGTTTCGTTCGCCGTTAGCAAGAGTTGCAAAAGACACAAACAGACGTCGCAATGCGCAGAACAGGGGTGGGACTATGAACACCATGCTTTATCCGGAACTTTATAAATCGCTCGAATCCGTTCGATGGGACATGGAGAAAGACATTCCCTGGGACACGTTCGATGCATCGCTCTTGACCGACGAGCAGGCCGCAACGATCAAGATGAACGCGATCACCGAATGGTCTGCGTTGCCCGCAACGGAAATGTTTCTGCGCGACAACCATCATGACAGCGATTTCTCCGCCTTCATGAGCGTGTGGTTCTTCGAAGAACAGAAACACTCGCTGGTGCTGATGGAGTATCTGCGCCGCTTCAAGCCGGAAATGTGCCCGACCGAAGAGGAGCTGCACGCGGTGCGCTTCGAGTTCGATCCGGCACCTCCGCTGGAAACGCTGATGCTGCACTTCTGCGGCGAGATCCGCCTGAACCACTGGTATCGCCGCGCGGCCGAATGGCACACGGAACCGGTGATCAAGGCGATCTACGAAACCATCTCGCGCGACGAAGCGCGTCATGGCGGCGCCTATCTGCGTTACATGAAGAAGGCCATGTCGAATTTCGGTGACGTTGCGCGCGCGGCGTTTGCGAAGATCGGCGTGCTGATGGCGTCAGCGCGTCGTACGGAAAAGCCGCTGCACCCGACCAATCTGCACGTGAATCAGGCGCTGTTCCCGCGCGACACGATCCAGTCGCGCCTGCCCGATCCGGAGTGGCTCGAACGCTGGCTCGACGAACAGATCCGTTTCGACGACGGCTGGGAGAAGAAGGTGGTGGAGCGCATCCTGCACAACCTGTCCATCCTGTTCGAGCGCACTTTCAATACGGCGCAGGAATTGAACCGCTATCGCAAGGAAGTGGTGGCACGTTTGCAGGCCGATCAGAAGTCGGCTGAGCAGCCGGCCTGACGGTCCCGCGTTGCGCCTTGGCGCGAGTCGCCAGTGACACGTAACGCATGAAATGACGGCCCGACAGGTGCAAGCCTGCCGGGCCGTTTGCATGATTTCTCTTTTTCTCTGATTTCCCATGGCCGCCACTTTCGAACGCAAGCTCACGACCCGCGATGCCCTGGCGCAACTGCGCCCCTCGCTTACCGGACCGGTGGTGTTCACGAACGGTGTGTTCGACATCCTGCATCGTGGTCACGTGACCTATCTGGCCGATGCGAAGGCTCTGGGCGCCTGCCTGATTGTTGGCGTGAACAGCGACGCGTCGGTACGCAGACTAGGTAAAGGCGATGACAGGCCCATCAACAACCAGGCCGACCGGATGGCCTTGCTCGCGGCGCTGGAAAGTGTCGATTGGGTGGTGTGCTTCGAAGAGCAGACGCCGGTGTCATTGATCGAAGCGCTGCATCCCGATGTTCTCGTCAAGGGCGGCGACTACGATATGGACAAGCTTCCTGAGTCGGCGCTGGTACGCGGCTGGGGTGGCCGTGCGCTGGCCATTCCGTTCGAGCACGATCGCTCGACGACCGCGCTGCTCAAGAAGGTCCGCGCGCAGGGCTGAGAGGGCAGGCTACTGCCCCAGCTCTGACGCCGCTATGGCCGGCGTCGGAGCGGGCCCGCCGACCACGGCGAGATCCGCTGCGTCGGCCGCCGAAACGGGCTGCACCTTCAGCATCTCCGGATGAAGCTGGCGATTCAGGTGATTCGACTCACGCGCGCCCGCAAGGGGCGTCGGCCCGAACGCGCCGCGTACCGTCGCGAACGCGAGCAGGTTGGCAAGAAACAGAATAGCGATCAGCCAGCGCAGCATTGTTGGAGTCTCCGTCTAAAGGGTGCGGCCTGCGTTCATGGCGAATCTCAATGGTGCGCGGCCGGTGCGCTTTCGGCGGCAATCAGCGCGAGGCCGGACAACACGAGCGAATCGTGGCGAGTATGCGGCACTTTGAGGGCGGCTGTCACTTCGTCGAGGGCGCCGCCACCCACTACCAGGCGCACGGGCATCCCCCACGCCTCCTGCAGGTCGCTCCACATCCGCTCGATCAACCCGGCCTGCGCCAGCGCGCAACCGGCGGAGAGCGAGCGTGGGGTGTCCGTGGCGAAGAATGGGCCGCGGCGCGGTTGGTCACCGGCGGGTGTGCTTGCGCCGGGCGTTAGCAGACCGCGGGCCGCGTTAGCATCGAGCGTGGGCAGTTGGGCGGTGTGCTCGCCGAGCGAGCGCATCATCAGCGACCAGCCGGGCGCGATCAGGCCGCCGACGAATACGCCGTCGGCGCGCAACGCTTCCAGGGTGGTGGCCGTGCCGAATGTCGCGATCAACAGCGGCTCGCCTGGAAATGCCGCGTGCGCGCCGATCAGCCCGGCCCAGCGGTCGCTGCCCAGCGCGGAAGGCGTTGTGTAGCTGTTGGTCACGCCGCATTGCCGCTCGCGGGCGCGAATCGTTGTGCGCGGCAGGCTGGGCCAGTGGGCGTCCAGCAAGGCGGTGAGGCGTTGCGCGACTGCCTCGCCGGCGACGTTGGAAAGCCACGCGCTGGCAGGGGCTGGCAGGCTGGACCAGTCGGGCTCGTCGGTGCGGGAGGCTTGATCTGAGGGCAACAAAGTAGCCGAGGCCGTTGTCGAAAGCGCGCCGGGCCTGGCAGAAGCAGCAGAATTCACTGAAGCACCCGCGCCTGATCCACCGTGCGCAAACGCACCCGCATGACTCTGCGAGCCATCGGCCTGCACCAGCGCCCACTTGACGCGGCTATTGCCGGCGTCGATCAGCAGAAAAGGCGCGCCGCTCATGCGGCCCCGTCGGCGAGGCGCAACGAGACGTCGCCGGTCGCAATGGCCTGGCGTCCCGACGGCGTGTCGAGCAACAACTGCCCGAGTTCGTCGACGCCCGCTGCCACACCGCGCGTCACTTCAACCCCTTGCTCGAGCAGTACCACTTCACGGCCCGCATAGGCATGACAGGCGTTCCAGCGCGGCTGGAACGGCTCGAAGCCGTCCTCGGCGAAGCGCTTGAGCGCCGGTTCGAGCGCGTTCAGTTCGGCCGCGAGCGTATCCGTCAGATTGGCGGTGAGCAGCGCCCGCGATAGCGCCGTCGGCACCGTGCCGCGCGCCTGTGGCGGCACATCCGTATTCAGTGCGCCGACCTTGGCAGCCAGTTCGTCCGCGCCCTTGACGTTAGTGCCGATGCCGATCACCACCGCGCTTGCGTAGTCGGTACTCCAGGCCGTTTCGATCAGGATGCCAGCCAGCTTATCGCCTTCCAGCAACACATCGTTGGGCCATTTGAGGGCGATCTGGCCAGGTCCTGCGACCGGTAGCGAGCGCAGTCCGTCCACCAGTGCGACGCCCACCGCCAGACTCAGGCCCGCGAGTTCTTCGAGCGGCCGTGGCAGCACGCAGGCCACCGAAAACAGCAGCGCATTGCCCGGCTCCGCATACCATGTGCGTCCGCGCCGGCCGCGGCCGGCGGTCTGCAGATAGGCGACCCGTACGATCGGCCGAGGCAGTGCATTCGAGCGGCGCGGCAGCGCCTTGACGCGGGCCATCAGGTCGGCGTTGGTCGAGCCGGTTTCCTCGACGATTTCGATCGGCCAGTGTTGCGCGTGAGCACCGAACAGCGCGACAGCGCGCTCGCGGTCAATGCGCCAGTCGCCCGATGGGCTGGGTTGGGATGAGGTCTTGGAGGCGTTCATGCCGCATATTGTAGCGACAGGGGACGCGCGAGAACCACTCGAAACGCAGTAGCACCTCTGCTGCGCGCCGCGTTCGCTACAATGGCCCCTGATCCGACAACCAGAATCCCGCGATCCTTGAACTACGACACTCCGCCCGGCCTTGAAGTCGCGGCAGGCAGCCAAGGCAAGATCGTCCGGCTCTCCGGCCAGTGGACGGCGCTCGCGCTTGCGCGCGACCGCGCCACCGGCAAGGTCGTACCCCGTCTGCGCTCGCTGATCGGGGTCGAGGGGATGCATTGGGATCTATCGCGCATCGAGCGCATGGACCACGTCGGCGGCCAGGCGCTGTGGCGCGTCTGGGGCCACAAGTTGCCACCCCAACTGGTCGAACTGAACGACACCCAGCGCGACATTTTCAATCGCATCGCCTTGCTCGATTCGATGCGCGATTCGCCTGAGCCGGTGGTGAAGTTCGATCCGTTCACCCGGCTCGGCCTGGGGTTGTTCTCCTTCTTCGAGCACCTGTACGGCGGCATTGCCATGCTCGGGCGCTTCGTGCTCGACCTGCTGGCGATTGCGCGCAATCCGAAGATCACGCCGTGGACCGAAATCTCGGCGAACGTCTACAACGCGGGCGCGAGGGCGCTGCCCATCACTGCGCTGGTCGCGTTTCTGATCGGTATCGTGTTGAGCTATCTGTCCGCGCAGCAGCTGCGGCTGTTCGGCGCGAACCAGTACATCGTCAACATTCTCGGCCTGTCGGTGATCCGCGAACTTGGGCCGGTGCTTTCGGCGATTCTGGTGGCCGGCCGCTCGGGTTCTGCGATCACCGCGCAGATCGGTGTGATGCGCGTCACGGAGGAACTCGATGCAATGCGCGTGATGGGCATCCCACATGGCTTGCGGCTGATCTTGCCGCGCGTGATTGCGCTCGGCGTAGCGATGCCGCTGCTCGTGATGTGGACCAACATCGTCGCGCTCGCCGGCGGGGCGCTCTCGGCACAAGTCGTGCTGGGCATCGACATGGGTTATTTCTTCCGGGCGCTGCCGAGTGTGGTGCCGATCGCAAACCTGTGGATCGGCCTGGGCAAAGGCGTGGCCTTTGGCATGCTGATCGCCATCGTCGGTTGCCATTTCGGCTTCCGTATCAAGGCAAATTCGCAAAGCCTCGGCGAGGGCACGACCACCTCGGTGGTGTCTTCGATCACTATCGTGATCCTTGCCGACGCGGTGTTCGCGATCCTGTTCCAGAACGTGGGACTCGGATGAGCGCGCCGCTTGCCCAATCCGTGCGCGGCCAGCCGCTGCCCTCGATTGCCGAGCCGGTGATCGAGGTGCGCGATCTGACCAAGCGCTACGGCCGAAACATCGTGCACCAGCACCTGAACTTCGAGGTGCGGCGCGGCGAGATCGTGTCGATCGTCGGCGGTTCGGGCTCCGGCAAGACCACGCTCGTGCGGCAGATTCTCGGCCTCGAGAGGCCGTCGTCCGGCACGATCAGGCTGTTCGGCGAGGACCTCGCGACCATCTCGCCTGACACCGCGCTGCTGATGCGCAGCCGTTCCGGCATGCTGTTCCAGCGCGGTGCGCTGTTCTCGTCGCTGTCCGTGTTCGACAACGTCGCGCAGCCGCTGCGCGAACTCGGCAAGATCCCCGAAGACCTGCTGCGCGACATCGTCATGCTGAAGCTCGAGATGGTCGGCCTGCCGTGCAAGCATGCGTCGAAGATGCCGTCGGCGTTATCGGGCGGGATGATCAAGCGGGTGGGCATCGCCCGCGCAATCGCGCTCGAACCGGAACTGCTGTTTCTCGACGAGCCGACTGCAGGACTCGATCCGCAGGCGTCCGATGAGTTCGTCGAACTGATCGGCACGCTGCATCGCGCGCTTGGCCTGACCGTCGTGATGGTGACGCACGATCTCGACACCATGGTCGCGCTGTCGACCCGCGTTGCCGTGCTGGCCGACCGCAAGGTGCTGGTCGCGGCGCCGGTAGAGGAAGCCGCGGGTGTCGATCATCCGTTTATCCGCGAGTACTTCCTCGGCCTGCGCGGCCGCCGCGCGCTGCAGGCGTTGCCGCCGGAGCGCCGCGCGAAGCTGCCGCCCGCGGCGCTCGAACCCGCATCGTCCGAATTGCCGCTGTGAAAGAGGGAATCTGAAATGGAAAACAAATCACATGCGTTCTGGGCTGGACTCTTCACGGTGGTGCTGCTGGTGGCGATCGCGGCGACGGTGTTTCTGTTCAAGGTCGACCGTTCGGTGCGCGTGCCGTACGACCTGATCGCGCGCACCAACGTCACCGGGCTGTATACGGACGCTGCGGTGCGCTATCGCGGTCTCGACGTGGGCAAGGTGGCGTCGATCAAGTTCGACCGCGACCATCCCGGGCAGATCCTGATCCGCATTCTGGTGGACACGCACGCACCGATCACGCATTCGACCTTCGGCAGCCTCGGCTTTCAGGGCGTGACGGGGCTTGCGTTCATCCAGCTCGACGACACGGGGCGCGATATGGAGCCGTTGGCGTCGTCGGAAAAGCAGGTGGCGCAACTGCCGATGCGGCCTGGTCTGCTAGACCAGTTGCAGCAGCGTGGCGATATTCTGCTGCGCAAGCTGGAACGTATCGCGGACGACGTCAACGATACGCTGTCGCCGCAAATGCGCGATCAGTTGCTGGCCACGGCGGCAAGCCTGCAGCACGCCGCCGATGGCGTAACGACGTTGACGAAGCAGATGCAGCCGGCCGCGGGCAAGCTGCCGCAGACGATTGACGAGCTGAATCGCACGCTTGCCTCGACCAATCAGTTGATCACGGGCCTGAATCGCCCTGACGGCCCGTTCGAATCCAATCTGAACAAGGTCGGCACGGCGGCCCAGCAGGCCGGCGACGCGCTGACCTCGATGAATGCGTCGGTGCAGGAACTGTCGGCGCGGGTCGGTTACGACACCTTGCCGCGCGTCAATTCGCTGGCTGACGATGTGCGTTCCGCCGCGCGTTCGGTGGATCGCGCCGCCGACATGTTCAGCACCAGTCCGCGCAGTGTGCTGTTCGGCGCGCCGGCCGCTGCGCCTGGCCCGGGTGAGCCCGGATTTTCGTGGCCCACAGCCGGCACGGCAAAGTGATCTGAAAGGAAGAATGTCATGGCACGCTCGCTTTCCAGTCTGCTTCATCGCTCGCTTTGCGGCGGGCCTTTTAGCCCAGCTCGTAGCGCGACGCTTCGGCCAACTCAGCGTGTGCGCTCCGCTGGCGCTGCGCTAGCCGTCGCGCTCGCCTTCGGAGTGTTGGGCGGCTGCGCGGGCAATCCGGCGGTGCATGCCGACGCCCGCTATGACTTTGGGCCGCCCCCGCAAGTGGCCACCTCGGGTCCGATGCCGGCCGTCAAGGTGCTCGATGTGACCGCACCCGCGACGCTGGCGTCGGACAAGCTGGTCTACCGTTTGAGCTACGCCGACGCGCAGCAGACCGCGTCCTATGCGAACAGTCACTGGACCATGGAGCCGTCCGCGTTGCTCACGCAGCGCCTGCGCGATGTGCTGTCGCAGCGCGGCACGGTGCTGACGGGCTCCGATGGCGTGCGTGCGCCGGTGCTGCGGGTGGAGCTGATCGAGTTCGAACAGGTTTTCGACAGCCAGACGCAAAGTCATGGCGCCGTCGCCGCGCGCGTGACCTTGACGCAGAGCGGCAAGGTCGTCGCGCAGCGCAGCTTCACCGCGCAGGCGCCGGCCAGTTCTGCCGATGCGGCCGGCGGTGCGCGAGCGCTCGCTACGGCAGGCGACGATCTGGTGGCGCAGATCTCCGCATGGTTGAGTTCCCAGGCGCTGGTTGCCGGGCAGTGAGCGGCTCGCCCGGGCGTGTAACTTGCGTTGGGGCTTAACAGAACTAGACAGCGCGGGCGCGAACAGCGGGCCCAGGCCCCGCTCGCTATAATCGTTTGCTACAGGCGCGCCGCGGTGCTTGCACACGCTTGCGGCCATCGAATTTCCCCTGATACGGTCTCTCCCCGGACACCATGGATTCTTTCTACAAGTACCACGTCTTCTTCTGTCTCAATCAGCGCGATCCCGGTGCTGAGCGCCCGAGTTGCGCGAATTGCAACTCGCAGGCCATGCAGGAGCATGCGAAAAAGCGCGTGAAGCAACTGGGCCTTGCGGGCCCGGGCCAGGTGCGCATCAACAAGGCGGGTTGCCTCGATCGCTGCGAGGAAGGTCCGGCGCTTGTGATCTATCCGGAAGGCACGTGGTACACCTATGTCGACGAGAGCGACATCGACGAGATCGTCGAATCGCATCTTGCGAACGGCAAGGTCGTCGACCGTCTGAAAATCGATCAATAAGCGGCACCATGAACGTTCATACGAAACAGTTCCTGATCGATGGTCCGGTCGGCAAGATCGAGGTTGCGCTCGATCTGCCCGATGAAACGCGCGACAACGGCGCGGCGCCGCGCGGGATTGCGCTGGTGGCGCATCCGCACCCGCTGTTCGGCGGCACGATGGACAACAAGGTCGCGCAGACGCTTGCCCGCACCCTCGTGCAACTGAATTACGTGACCTATCGCTCGAACTTCCGCGGAGTGGGGCAGACCCAGGGTGAACACGACGCGGGTGTCGGCGAGCGCGACGACTTGCGCGCAGTGCTCGATTACATGCGCGCACAACCGGGACAGGCCGATCTGCCCCTCGTGCTGGCGGGCTTTTCGTTCGGGACCTTCGTGCTCTCGCATGTGGCGGCGCGGCTCCTCGAAGAAGGCCAGGCGATCGAACGCATCGTGTTCGTCGGCACGGCGGCGAGCCGCTGGGAAGTGGCGCCCGTGCCGGAAAACACGCTGGTGATTCACGGCGAAATCGACGATACGGTGCCCATCCAGTCGGTGTACGACTGGGCGCGGCCGCAGGAATTACCGGTGGTGGTGATCCCCGGTGCCGAGCATTTTCTGCATCGCAAACTGCACGTTCTGAAGCGCATCATCATCGACGCCTGGCGTTGACGGCTGGGGTGGCACGCGTTTTCCGGGGTACAGGTACGCGTCAAATGAAAATTTATCCGCACGCGATGCGCAAAGTTGGCTCCCCGGCGCGCGTATAATGAGCGCTCTTTTTTGGGCGCAGCGCGGCCCGTCCGGTTGATTGGCGCATCGTCAGCGCCGTTGCTTGATTGCAAGGCCGGATTGTGGGGCGCGTTGCGCGAACCGATCGTGTGGCCGGAAGTCCAACGGGCGCCGCGTTGCGTTTACGCGGCCAGCGCTCGCCGACCGGCTCTTCCAATCTGCGCGCCCCCGGGCGCGATGCAAATTTCTGCCCGAATCGATCCTATGCGTTTTTCCACCTCCGGCTTTTCGTCACTCTCGTCCTTCGTTCCCCATACCATCAGCCGTGCTGTGACGCTCGGCGTGCTGCTGCCGGCCGCGCTGGTGGCTAGCACCGCGGCCCTCGCGCAGGTCCCGCCGCCGGCGGTGAATGCGCGCTCGTGGGTACTCGTCGATGCGACCAGCAATCAGGTGCTCGCGTCCGGCAACGCCGATGAGCGCGTCGAACCGGCTTCGCTGACCAAGCTGATGACCGCGTATCTGGTCTTCGAAGCGCTGCAGACGAAGAAGATCACGATGGAGCAGATCGTTAACCCGAGCGAAGCGGTGCGCCGCGTCAAGACAGACGAATCGCGCATGTTCATCGAGGCGAACAAGCCGGTCTCCGTGCATGACCTGGTCTACGGCATGATCGTGCAGTCGGGCAACGACGCCGCAATCGCGCTGGCAGAACTGGTGGGCGGCAGCGAATCCCAGTTCGTCAACATGATGAACACCGAAGCGCAGCGCCTCGGCATGACGCATACCCACTTCGCCGACGTGAATGGTATGCCCGACGCGCAGCACTACACGAGCGCGGGCGATCTGGCGATCCTGTCGGCGCGCCTGATCCGCGACTATCCCGACTACTACAACATTTTCTCGGTCAAGGAATTCACCTACAACAAGATCAAGCAGCCGAACCGCAATCGTCTGCTGTGGATCGATCCGACGGTCGACGGTCTGAAGACCGGTCACACCGAGGCCGCCGGTTATTGCCTGATCGCGAGCGCCAAGCGGCCGCTGCCGGGCGCGCCGGACGCATCGCGTCGTCTGGTTTCGGTGATGATGGGTGAAGTGAAAGAGCACGACCGTGTCGAAGACAGCCTGAAGATGCTGAACTACGGTTACAGCGCGTACGACACGGTGCGTCTGTACAAGGCCGGCCAGGTGATCGAGACCCCGCGCGTCTACAAGGGTGCGGAAGACACGGTGAAGATCGGCGTGAAGGCCGACCAGTACATCACGGTGCCGAAGGGTCTCGCCGACAAGGCCAAGCCGCAGGTCGAGCATATCGATCCGCTGATCGCACCGATCACCGAGGGCCAGCAGGTCGGCACGGTGAAGCTGGTGGCAGATGGCAAGGTGGTCTCGCAGTTCCCGATCGTGGCGCTTCAGGCCGTGCCGCAAGCCGGCGTGGTGGGCCGCGTGTGGGATTCGCTGATGCTGATGTTCAACAAGAAGAAGTAAGCGCTGATGCGCGCGGGTGCGTGCAGTTGTGCGCATTCGCGTGACAGCGGCTCCGGCAGGCATGCTGCCGGGCCGTTGCCGAGGAGTGAAAGATGCAACCCGACAATGATTCGCTGTTTGAGTTTCCCTGCGATTTCCCGATCAAGGTGATGGGCAAGTCGCATCCCGAATTCGCCGAGACGATCGTGACGGTGGTCAAGCAGTTCGATTCCGAGGTCGACCCGTCGCGTGTCGAGATGCGGCCGTCGAGCGGTGGTAACTACACGGGCCTCACGGTGACGGTGCGCGCCACCAGTCGTGCCCATCTCGACGATATCTATCGCGCGCTCACCGGCCATCCGATGGTGAAGGTCGTGCTGTAAGCAGCGGGGCGCGCCTCGCGTCCCCAGTTGCGTTTATGGCGTGACGTGCAATGCGTCCGCCGCGCTTTGCGGCCCTGCCGAGCAGGCCCGTTCGAAGAGCAGTTTGAAGCTTCTCACCTCGTCGAACACCCAGTCCCGGAATGCCCGTACCCGCTCCGTCTGCAGACTTTGCGGCGTGCAGATGAAGTAGTACTGCCACGGGCTTGGGCCGTCCACATCGAAAAGCCTGACCAGCCGTCCTGACGCGACCTCGTGCATCGCCAGCGAGCGGCGCGTGAGTGCAACCCCTTGTCCGTCGATCGCCGCCTGCAGCAGGTTCGACGAGTCCTGGTACAACACGCCGCGTTTCGGTTCCGGCCATTCGGTCAGGCCCGCGGCGTCGAACCAGGGGCGCCACAATTCGTCATCGGAGCGCAGCAGCGGGACCTTGGCCAGATCGGCCGGTACTTTCGGCAGATTGCCGCCGTTGAAATTCGGCGCGCAGGCGGGAAAGAAGATTTCTTCGAGCAGCAGCTCGGCGTGCAGGCCCGGGTATTTGCCGAAACCGAAGCGGATCGCCGCATCGACGTCGTCGCGGGCGAAGTCCGTCAGCGAATTGGTGGAGAGCAGCTCGAGATCCCATTGGGGGTGAGCTTCGATGAAACTGCCGATGCGCGGCGTCACCCAGCGCGCCGCGAACGACGTCAGCATCGACACCACCAGACGCCGCTCGCGGTCGCCGGCGCGCAGTTCGCGGGTGGCGTCGGCGAGCGCGGTCAGCGCCGCGCGCACCTGCCCCGCGTAACGGCGGCCGACTTCCGTCAGGCGCACGCGCTTGCCGTCGCGGGCGAACAGCGTCACGCCCAGCTCGGCCTCGAGCGCGCGAATCTGATGGCTGACCGCGCCGTGGGTCACGAACAGTTCGTCCGCGGCACGCGAGAAGCTTTCGTGGCGGGCCGCGGCCTCGAATGCCTTGATGGCGTTCAGCGCTGGGAGTTGTCGTAGGTCCATCGCAATTTTTCTCACATAGAGGTGAAATTTGATCGTTTTGCGTAAACCCTTGCTGCGCCTACGATTGTAGTCACGAAACGGCTTTTTGCGAGGTTGTCATGCGAGAAATTTCCTCTAGTATCACATTTGAAATCAGGTCTGGCGAGACGGTTCCGATGAAGGTTGTGCGCAGCACGCGGCTGGCGGTGAGCGGTTCTGCGGTATGGGTAACACGCAGCGACGACACCGAAGACTATTGGCTCGAACCGGGCCATACGTTGCGCCTGCGGCGCGGAGAACGGCTGTGGCTGAGCGTAGAAGCGGATTCGCAGGCGCGGGTGGCGTTCGACGTTCCGGCGCGCGCCGATGTGCGGGCGGTCGACTGGCTGGTGCGTCTTGCCGACCGGTTCGGTATGCGTTTGCGCGACGGCTGGCGGACCGTTTGAGGGTGAGTGCGGCGAGGGTTCCGGCGGGGATTTCAGTATTTCGGTAAACTACCGGGATCATGTGTGCCACGCCGGTTTCTTCGCCTTCTCTGTCCTCCGAGCTCGTTCCAGCTGACCTGGCTGATCCGGTGGCGCCGGTTTCGGCCGGTCTCGTTCCCTCTACGCAGGCCGAACCGGTCGCAGTGGGTTTGCCCACTCCCGTTCCAACGCTGCGCTGGCGCGGTGTCGAATCCTACGAAATCAGTTTCGAGGCGATGCGAGCTTTCACGGACGCGCGCACTTCAGAAACCGCGGACGAAATCTGGCTGGTCGAACATCCCCCTGTTTTCACCCTGGGCCAGGCCGGCAATCCGGCGCATCTGCTATCCGCAGACAGCGGCATTCCGCTGGTCAAGGTCGACCGCGGCGGACAGATCACGTATCACGGGCCAGGGCAGGTGGTCGCTTACCTGCTGCTCGACTTGCGCCGCCGCAAGCTGATGGTGCGCGAACTGGTGACGCGCATCGAGCAGGCCGTGATCGACACGCTCGCGGCGTATAATCTCGCCGGAGAACGCAAGGCGGGCGCCCCTGGTATCTACGTGGCGCCCGGTCCGGATGCCGGGTCGCATGCGGGCGCCAAGATCGCCGCGCTGGGCCTGAAAATCCGTAACGGTTGCAGTTATCACGGGGTCAGTCTGAACGTGAAGATGGATCTGCAGCCGTTTCTGGCCATCAACCCATGCGGGTACGCGGGGCTCGAAACCGTCGATATGGCGACGCTCGGCGTCGCTGCCGGCTGGGACGACGTAGCCCGGACCTTTGCTGCATGCCTCACCGCAAACATCGACGGCACGCCCGCGGCCGTCGCCCAACCGCAGGCTGGTGTCGTGACCGCCTGACTGGATCGAACCAATGACTGACGTTACCGCGAACCTCGCCGGCACTGCCACTCCTGACGCCGCTACCGCACCGGCTGCTTACGATGCTACGGCGAAGCAGAAGGCGCAGGCGAAGACTGCACGCATTCCGATCAAGATCATCCCGATCGAAAAGCTGAAAAAGCCGGACTGGATTCGCGTGAAAGCGGCCACCGGTAATTCGCGCTTCTACGAGATCAAGCAGATTCTGCGCGAGCACAATCTCCACACGGTCTGTGAGGAAGCGAGCTGCCCGAACATCGGCGAGTGCTTCGGCAAGGGCACCGCCACGTTCATGATCATGGGCGACAAGTGCACGCGCCGTTGCCCGTTCTGCGACGTCGGCCACGGCCGTCCTGATCCTCTGGATACCGAAGAGCCGGGCAATCTCGCCCGCACGATTGCTGCGCTGAAGCTGAAGTATGTGGTGATCACCAGCGTGGACCGCGACGATCTGCGTGACGGCGGTGCGGCTCACTTCGTTGAATGCATCCGTCAGACGCGCGAACTGTCGCCGGAGACGCGCATCGAAATTCTGACGCCGGATTTCCGTGGCCGTCTGGATCGCGCGCTGGGCATTCTCAATGCCGCTCCGCCCGATGTGATGAACCACAACCTCGAAACGGTGCCGCGTCTGTACAAGGAAGCGCGCCCAGGGTCGGACTACGCACACTCACTGAAGCTGCTGAAGGACTTCAAGGCGCTGCATCCGCATGTCGCCACCAAGTCGGGCCTGATGGTCGGTCTTGGCGAGACGGAAGAAGAGATCCTCCAGGTGATGCGCGATCTGCGCGAGCACGACGTCGATATGCTGACGATTGGGCAATACCTGCAACCGTCTGAGCACCACCTGCCGGTTCGCTCGTACGTGCATCCGGACACCTTTAAGATGTACGAGGAAGAAGCGTACAAGATGGGCTTCACGCACGCGGCCGTTGGCGCGATGGTGCGTTCGAGCTATCACGCGGATCTGCAGGCGCACGGAGCTGGGGTGGTCTGAGGTTCTTGCCGGTAGTTTGCTTAGATATAAAGCCCGCACGTGTTGCGGGCTTTTTTACGTCTGCGGCCACTCGAGGATTTGAGGCGCTGAGCTGGGCTTTGCTGCTTGCGCCCGTTAGTGCCAGAAGAAGAGCCGGGCGATCAGCAGGCTGACGGAGTAGATACCGCTTCCAATAAACATGAAGTAGGCGATGTACATCATGGCGCGATGTCGAACATCGTCGTTCTCGAGGAGGTAGTCGATAAGATTAGGCATGTTAAGTTCTCGCTTGACTGGTTGTTATTATAGCTCGATTGGTTTAAATATTTAGCTCAACGCAAAATGGGATATCGAGAAGCTCGTCGCGACGAATGCTGTCGCGAGGAACGACACCCACATAAGCGTTCTGCTGGGAACGTCGCTGCTGGCCGGATCGCTGAAATATTTCCGCGCGTCGGCGGCGCCAAAGACGACGAGTACAGACGATCCAATGATGAACGCTACGTGCCACACGAGGCCAATCCGCACCCACGCATAGCTTCCAGTTGACATCGGTTGGTCGAGAGCACAACCCAGTTCGTAGCATGCGGCGGCACTCATCGCGATGACGGTCCAGAACAGTTGGCCGTGTTGCAATGCGGCCTTCAAAACATCGCCGGCAATCTCGCGATAGGCAAGTGAGAAATTCAGCAGTGGCAGCAGGGCGATGGGCGCAAGAATGGGCACCGCGATATTGGATAAGAGCCAGCTTAAGTGAGCTAAAAATTCGATCATGGTTTGAAGCGCATAGTGAAGAGATCTAACCCATGATCCGGTCCAGGCCATACGGCGGTCAATCGACCGAACGACCAGCTTGCGCTCCACCGCCAACCATGCTGCGTTCCGCGCCAAGCCACTACGCGTGCATCGCAACGGACTTACCCATCCAACCCAACGTAAAAAGCAATGCCCAGGCAGCGTGATTAGCAATCGTGAATTCGTTAGAACCGCCTGTCTCCAAACTCCCTATAGTCGAAAGCCTCCCAAACACCTTATTAAAACGGGGCTTCTCGATGAACCGATTCTTCCGTCCGCTGGCCGCACTCGTCACGCTGCTTGCTGTTTCCGCGCCTTTCGCGAGCGCCGCTCACGCCGATACCAAAGAGGTTGTGATCGCCTATCAGGACATGGTCTTGCCGTGGCGATACGCGCAGGCCACCGGCGAGGTCGAGAAGGAAACGGGCTACAAGGTGGTCTACCGTCAACTGGGCAGCGGCGCGGAAGTGGTCCGTGCGTTGGCCTCGGGTTCGGTGCAACTCGGTGAAGCCGGTTCCAGTCCGATTGCGGCAGGCCTGTCGCAGGGCGTCGATATTTCGCTGTTCTGGATTCTCGACAACATCAACAATGCCGAGGCCCTGGTGGTGCGCGACGGTTCGGGCGTGACGAGCATCGCCGGTCTCAAGGGTAAAAAGATCGGCGTGCCGTTCGTGTCCACCTCGCATTTTCATACGCTGGTCGCGCTGCAAAACGCGGGCGTGAATCCGGCTGACGTGAAGATCGTCAATCTGCGTCCGCAAGAAGTAGCGGCTGCGTGGGACCGCGGCGACATCGACGCAACCTACATCTGGGACCCGGTGCTCGCCAAGGTGAAGAAGAACGGCAAGGTACTGATTACCTCAGGTCAGGTTGCAGAGGAGACGGGTAAGGCGACCTTCGACGGCTTCGTGGTCGACCGCAAGTTTGCCCAGCAAAACCCCGAGTTTGTCGCACGCTTCGTCAAGGTGCTAGCTGAAAGCGATGCAAGCTATCGCGATCACACCTCGGCATGGTCCGCCGCTTCGCCGCAGGTTGCAGCCGTTGCCAAGGAGTCCGGAGCGAATGCCCAGGATGTACCGGCGAGCCTCGCACTGTATGCCTTCCCGTCGGCAGCCCAGCAGGCGTCCAGCACGTGGCTCGGTGGCGGCGCGCAATCCGGGGCGGCGAAATCGCTGGCGGCCACGGCAGTGTTTCTGAAGACCCAGGGGACGATTCAAAATGTGCTGCCCGACTATTCGGCGGGTGTCGATCCGCACTTCGTTCAGCAGGCGGCGCACGAGTAATGCGGTAATGATGGCGCGTCCTCAGGTCGCGCCTGTACCGCATCCTATTGGGAACCCACAGGCATTTTATGAGTAGTCTGGAGATCCGGCGGCTGCACGTCGCCTACGAAGGTGCACGTGGCGCGCTCCCTCACGTCGCGCTGGCCGATGTCGATCTGAGCATCGAGTCCGGTGAGTTCGTCGTGGCGCTTGGCGCGTCCGGCTGCGGCAAGACGACCTTGCTCAATTGCATTGCTGGCTTTATCCAGCCAAGCGGCGGTGAAGTCCGTCTGAGCGGTGAGCTGGTCAATGGCCCGGGCGCCGATCGCGGCGTGGTGTTCCAGAAATACGCGTTATTGCCGTGGCTCGACGTGCTCGACAACGTCGCGCTCGGTCTTCGTTTTCAGCGTGTGCCGAAAGCGCAGCGCGAACGTATCGCGCTGCAGATGCTTGCGCTCGTCGGACTGGAGCAACATGCTCGCTCAAGGGTGTACGCCTTGTCGGGCGGGATGCAGCAACGCGTGGGGATCGCGCGGGCGCTCGCCAGCGATCCGCAGGTACTGCTGATGGACGAGCCGATGGGCGCACTCGATGCCATGACGAGAGAGTCGATGCAGGAACTGGTGCTCGACGTCTGGGGCCGAACCCACAAGACCGTCTTCTTCATCACGCATAGCGTCGAAGAAGCCCTGTTTCTGGCGACGCGCCTCGTCGTGATGACACCCGGACCCGGGCGCATTGCCGAGAGCTACGATCTGCCGTTCGCCCGGCGTTTTCTGGAGACGCGCGACGCACGCGCAGTGAAGTCGTCGCCGGAATTTATCGAGTGGCGTGAGCGGTTGGTGCGGCGCCTGCATCAGCGCGCACCGGAAGAGGTGCTCTCGTGACTGTGTCGAATGATTCACTTAACCAGGTGCCCCTGGCCTCGTCCGGCGTTACCGTGAAAGATTCGCCGCTTGCATCGTCGTCATCCGCGCCGCTCCCGGAGAGGCGCGTGAGACCGGTACGCGCATGGCGCATGCCGGGTGAAGGGCCGACCGCGGCGCTGAGCATCGCTTCGGTGATTGCGCTGACGGCGTTGTGGTGGATCGCGACGCATCTGCACTGGCTGCCGCCGCTGTTCCTGCCGACGCCGGAAGCCGTCTGGAGCGCATTCATCGACGCTTGTCATGGACGCATCCAGGGCGGCCTGCCCTTGTCGCAACACCTTGCGTGGAGCGCGCTGCGTGTGTTTGGCGCTTTTGCGCTGGCTACGGTGACGGCGATTCCGGTCGGCATCCTGATGGGCGTGAGCCGGGTGGCGCGCGGGTTACTTGATCCGCCGCTGGAGTTTTACCGGCCGCTGCCGCCGCTCGCTTACCTGCCGCTCGTGGTGATCTGGTTCGGCATCGACGAGACGGCGAAGATCGTCGTCATTTACCTCGCTTGCTTCGCGCCGATCGCCATGGCTGCGCGTGCCGGCGCGCGCAGCGCCACCGTCGAGCAGATTCATGCGGCTTACTCGCTCGGCGGTTCGTTCGCGCAGATCGTGCGCCATGTGGTCTTGCCCGCAGCATTGCCGGAGATTCTGACCGGACTGCGGATTGCAATCGGCTTTGGCTGGACCACGCTTGTCGCCGCCGAGATGGTGGCCGCGACCGCGGGCCTCGGTCAGATGGTGCTCAACGCGTCGAGCTTTTTGCGCACTGACGTCGTGGTAATGGGCATCGTGCTGATTGGTCTGATCGCGTGGATTTTCGATCTGGGCATGCGAGCGCTGGAACGGCGTCTGGTGCCCTGGAAGGGGCGGGTGTAATGCGTCTTGTGGCTCTTAGACAAACAACTCAATCACCGGCCAGTTCCGTTCCAGCGCAATCGCGCGCAGCCGCTCGTCCGGATTGGTCGCCACCGGGTCGGTGACGCGCTCGAGCAGCGGCACGTCGTTGATTGAATCGCTGTAGAAGTAGCTTTTCGGAAAGTCCTGCAACGCGTACCCGAGCGATGCCAGCCAGCTTTCCGTGCGCACGATCTTGCCTTCGCGGAACGTCGGCACGCCGACGGCCGCGCCGGTATAGCGGCCGCGCGGATCGCCACCCTCGGTGCAGAGTTCGATGCCGAGCAGATGCTCAAACCCGAGTGCCTTGCCGATCGGCGCCGTCACGAACACATTCGTCGCGGTGACGATGCAGCACAGGTCGCCGGCATCGAGGTGCCGCTGGATCAGTTCGCGGGCGGCCGGCCGGATCGCCGGCACAATCACTTCGCTCATGAACAACGCATGCCATGCATCGAGTTGTGCGCGTGAATGACGTGTCAGCGGGGCGAGCGTGTAGTTCAGGAAATCGCTCATATCGAGTGTGCCCGCCACGTATTGGCGGTAGTACGCGTCGATCTCGTGCGCGTGCCGCTCGGCGCCTTCCACACCCAGCTTCGCCATGAAGTGGGCCCAGGCCTGATCGCTGTCGAGCGGCAGCAGCGTATGGTCCAGATCGAACAGCGCGAGGTTACGACTCATCCCAGGATTCCTTGCATCCAACGCTTCGACACCAACCCCATTGCTGGATCGGCACGCTTTTCCCATCCTCGCAGATCGTATATTTAAGTGCACAAAATTACAATAAACCAAATTTGTGCAACACTATCGTCATATTTCTCCGGATGTCGCCAGGTGGCCGCATGCGGGTCGGGTTACGGTTAGAGCATTGAGAAGCGTCGTGCCTTATGTTGATTCTCCTGAACCTTCTCTCCGGTGTGGCTTTGCTCGTATGGGGGTCGCACATCGTCCGCACGGGCATCCTGCGCGTGCTCGGCGCGGATCTGCGCAGCGCCCTCGGGCGTAGCACCGGCAGCCGCCTGCGCGCGTTCGGGTCCGGCATCGCGGTGACCAGCCTCGTGCAAAGCAGCAATGCCACTGCGGTGATTGTGACGTCGTTCGCAGCCCAGGGTTTGCTACCGCTTGCCAGTGGTCTTGCCATCATGTTGGGCGCGGATGTCGGCACGGCCTTGATGGCGCGGGTGCTCACGCTCGATCTGTCGTGGCTGTCGCCAATCCTCTTGCTGCTCGGCGTACCGTTGTTCCTGACGCGCAAGCAGACGCGTGTGGGCCAGGCGGGCCGTACGGCGATCGGCCTTGGGCTCATCCTGCTGGCGCTGCATCTGATCGTCGAAGCCGCGCAGCCGATGATGCAAGGCGCCGGCGTACGCGTGATGTTCGGTGCCTTGACCGGCGACACGATGCTCGATGCCCTGGTTGGCGCCGCCTTCGCGGTGATTTCCTACTCGAGTCTCGCGGCCGTGCTGTTGACGGCGACGCTGGCATCGTCCGGAGTGATTTCGCTGAAAGTGGCGTTGTGCCTCGTGATTGGTGCCAATCTGGGCAGCGGCCTGCTGGCGTTGAGCGGCACGTTGGCGCAAAACGCCGCGGCACGGCGCCTCGCACTCGGCAGTCTGGTGTTCAAGCTCGCGGGTGCGTTGCTCATCCTGCCATTCGCTTCCCTGTTGGCGCGTGGCTTGCCGGTGCTCATCGGCAATCCGCGTGAGGCGGTGGTCGGGTTCCATTTGATCTACAACGCGCTGCGTTGCTGCGCGTGCCTCGCGCTGATCGACCCGGTTGCACGCGTCTGCAGCCGGCTGCTGCCGGACCGGCCGCAGCAGGACGGCGCACTGCGGGCGCTACATCTCGACGTGGCCGCACTTTCCACGCCGTCTCTGGCACTGGCCAATTCGGCGCGCGAAGTGCTGCGCATCGGCGACATCGTCCGGACCATGCTCGACAACGTCGCCGGGCTGCTTCATCACAATGATCTTGCCAAGGCACGCGAGACGATTCGTATGGACGACGACATCGACCAGCTTTATGCCGCGGTCAAAAGCTACCTCGCCAGGATCTCCCGCGAGCAGCTCGACGAGGCGGACAGTCGGCGCTGGACCGACATCATCGCGCTCACCATCAATCTTGAGCACGCGGGCGACATCATCGAGCGTATCGTCAACAATATCGAAGAGAAAAAGATCGCCCACCGGCTTGCGTTTTCGGAGCAGGGTCTCGGCGAACTGGAGGATCTGCACGCTCGCCTCGTCAGCAATCTGCAACTCGGGTTATCGGTGTTTCTCAACAATGACCTGCGTTGCGCGGAGAGTTTGCTGGCTGAGAAGGAGCGCTTCCGGGATCTCGAGCGGGTCTACTCCTATGCCCACCTCGACCGCCTGGCCGGGCAAACCTTGCGCAGCGTCGAGACGAGCGCGCTGCATCTCGACATGATCAGCGACATGAAGCGGCTAAATTCGCTGTTCTGCTCGACGGCCTATCCTGTGCTCGACGCAGCCGGCGCGCTACACGATACGCGCTTGCGCAAACGCGTCCTGGATACCCTGCACGCGCCGGAATAGCCGCCATCGCATCTACGCGAGAATGACCCGCGCCACCTTCTTCTTCAGCGGCGCGAATTCGGTGGACTCGGCCGCCTTCTTGTTGGTGATCAGCACGTCGACGTCCTCAGCCGGGCAGTACGAGATGCGGCTGCGCTGACCGATCTTGCTGTAATCGGCGAGGATCACTACGCGTTGCGCGTTGGCGACCATCGCCCGCGCCACCTCGGTTTCTTCGTGATCATAATTGGTGGCGCCATGCCGATGATCGATGCCGACTGGCGACAGCAATGCCACGTCGGCCCGGTAGCGATGAATGTCCATGATTGTCGTGCTGCCGCCCGTCGCCATGGCCCGGTCGCTGATCGATCCGCCGAGCAGTATGACCTCGTTGCGGGCTTCGGCCTGCTGCTCGGCGGCGCCACGCATTTTCAGCGCGACGTCAATCGAATTGGTCACGACCGTCAGATTGGCGAGCTTCGCCAACTCTTCCGCCAGGGCCGAGGTCGTCGTGCCGGCGTCGATAAACAAGGTCTGGCCGCTGGAGATGACCCCCATCGCAGCCTTGGCGATCGCCGTCTTCGATTTGACCCGGGTGTGGGCGCGTTCGGCGATGGGTGCTTCGTCAGCGGGCTTGATTGCACCACCATGCACCCTCCGCAACTCGCCGAGTGCTTCCAGGTCGAGCAGGTCGCGCCGCACGGTTTCGCGCGAGACACCGAGATCCGCCATGATCCGTTCGGTCGACACCCGTTGCAGTGTCGAGAGCAGCGCGCGAATTCTCTGATGACGGTCTTCCTGCCACATGCATTTCCCTCTGCGATCAAGTCGTCTGGACGGTTTTTCTACGTAACATCACTGACATGATTGTGTGTCGCCCCGATGTCATTGGCCCCACTTTAACCGTTTTGCGTTGTATTTTTTTGGTCCCTTGCAAATTTGTGTATTTAAATTTAGCCTTCGCAGATTGGACGACTGTCATCGAATCCGAACACGGAATGTTCGAAAAGGAATTGAAGTGTCCCGTTTTCGAACATCGGTTGTCGCTTTTGCAGGCAAGCGACTGTATGCTGCCTCCATCCTAAGCCAGGTGGCCCATTTCGCCGTCCGTTTCGATGCCGTGCCGCAGCATGACAGCTTGCTGACGAATAATACCGTTCGGTTCGTCATCCTGACGACCAGACGATGTGCCTGGTGAAGCGTGCGGTACATAAGAGACCATTTCGAAGGTGCGTAGACGTGGGAACTGGAATTGATCGTACTGTTGCCGACTGGCCGTATCCGCGGCTCGTCGCGCACCGCTGCGGCGGAACGCTCGCACCGGAAAATACGCTAGCGGGCTTCGACGCCTGCAAGCGTTATGGGTATCGCATGGTCGAATTCGACGCCAAGCTATCGGCGGACGACCAGCTCTTCCTGCTCCACGACGACACGCTCGAGCGCACGACCAACGGCCACGGCCCTGCCGCTGAGCAGACGTGGGAACAGTTGGCGAAGCTCGATGCCGGCTCATGGCGCGACGCCGCGTTCGCCGGCGAACGCCTGCCGACACTCGCCGAGGTTGCCGCACGCTGCAAGCAGGACGGCATCGCCGCCAACATCGAAATCAAACCGTGTCCCGGCCGAGATACCATCACCGGTCAGCTCGTCGCAGCCGCTGCGCTGGAGCTCTGGCAGGGCCAGACGCAGCCGCTGCTGTCATCCTTCTCGTACGAAGCGCTCGCCGCCGCGCGAGATGCCGCGCCGTCGCTGCCGCGCGGGATGTTGTTCGAAGCGGTGCCGGACGACTGGCTGCGCATTGTGCGCGAACTCGATTGCGTGTCGCTGCACGCCAGCCACAAATATCTGACTGCTGAACAGGTCGCCGAGATTCGCGCCGCAGGTTTGCGCGTGCTCGTCTACACCGTCAACGACCCGGAGCGCGCGGAGCTGCTGGCGCAATGGGGTGTCGACATGTTTTGCACCGATCGACTCGATCTGCTCGCGCACGACATGCTGTCCACGCCGAATAGCCCGGCCTAACGCGGCTCGCGGCGTAACCGGCAGACATGGCAGGCAGGCGCCCGGAATCGGGCGCCGAAGACAACTATCAGATGCAGTTTTCCTAACGTACTAATTTTCGGCAAAGGATGGGGAATACTATGAACCGCACGTGGCTAAGCCGAGTTCTCTCGATGTCAACGGTTGCGGGCGTCGCCGCAGCGGGTGCAGGCAGCGCGTTAGCCGCGCCGCCCGATGCGCTGGTTGCCGCCGCCAAACAGGAAGGTCAACTGACCGTAATCGCGTTGCCGCACGACTGGTGCGGCTACGGCCCGATGATCGCCGCCTTCGAAAAGAAATACGGCATCAAGGTGAACGAACTGAATCCGGACGCGGGCTCGGGCGATGAAGTCGAAGCCATCAAGGCCAATAAGGGCAACAAGGGTCCGCAAGCACCCGACACGATCGACGTGGGCCTGTCCTTTGGCCCCACCGCGAAGACCGAAGGCCTGCTGCAACCGTACAAGGTGTCGACGTGGAAGGAGATTCCGGATTCAGCCAAGGATGCTGACGGCTATTGGTACGGTGACTACTACGGCGTGCTGTCGTTCGAAGTGAACGCCGACATGATCGACAAGGCGCCGGCCGACTGGAGCGATCTGCTCAAGTCCGACTACAAGAACGCCGTGTCGCTCGCAGGCGATCCGCGCTCGGCCAACCAGGCCATCCAGGCGGTCTACGCTGCCGGTCTGGCTTCGGGCAAGGGCGATGCCGCCAAGGCCGCGGACGCTGGTTTGAAGTACTTCGCGGACCTGAACAAGAGCGGCAATTTCGTACCGGTGATCGGCAAGGCGGCTTCGCTGGCGCAAGGTACGACGCCGATCGTCGTGCGCTGGGACTACAACGCGCTGGCTGACCGCGACACGCTCAAGGGCAACCCGAAGGTGCAGGTCATCGTGCCGAAGACGGGCGTCGTAGCGGGCGTCTATGTGCAGGCGATCAGCGCGTACGCCCCGCATCCGAACGCAGCAAAGCTGTGGATGGAATACCTGTACTCGGACGAAGGCCAGATCGGCTGGCTGGCGGGCTATTGCCACCCGATGCGCTACACCCAACTGGTGGCCGCGAAGAAGGTGCCGCAGGCGCTGCTCGACAAATTGCCGCCGGCATCGGCGTACAAGAATGCCGTGTTCCCGACGCTGTCGCAGCAGGATGCGTACAAGGACACGATCACCAAGCATTGGGATGAAGTGGTCGGCGCGAACGTCAAGTAAGCTCCGTAACGCCTGAGAGGGTCGCCTTGCGCGGCCCTCGCTTTAGCCTGATTGCTCCAGGGGTGACCTATGACCGCTTCATCGGATATCGGGTCGGCGCAGCCGGAACACCTGGTTCCCCCGGCGCCTCCGTCCCACGTGAAGGGACCGGCAGAATCGTCCCAGTTCCTGACCTGGCTCGGCGTCGCGCCATTCTTCATCTTTGCGTTGCTGTTTCTGATCCTGCCCACTGGCTTTCTGATGGTAGGCGCGTTTCAGGATCCGCAGGGGCACTTCACCCTCGCAAACTTCCGCGACCTGTTCCAGCCGGGCGTGCTGGAAGCCTACTGGATCAGCTTCAAGGTGAGCGCCGCGTCGGCGATCGGTGGTGCTGTGATCGGCTCGCTACTGGCGTGGGCAGCGGTGCAAGGACGCCTGCCAGGCTGGATTCGTCCGACGCTGATGACATTCTCCGGCGTCGCCTCGAATTTTGCCGGCGTGCCGCTTGCGTTTGCATTCATCTGCACATTGGGCCGGGTCGGGCTCGTCACGGTGCTGTTGAAGAAGTATGTCGGCATCAATCTGTACTCGACGGGTTTCAGCATTCTGAGTTTCACCGGCCTGACGGTGACCTATCTGTACTTCCAGATTCCGTTGATGGTGCTGATCGTCACGCCGGCGCTCGACGGCCTGAAGCGCGAATGGCGCGAAGCCTGCGACTGCCTCGGTGGCACCTCGTTCCACTACTGGCGCTATGTCGCACTGCCGGTACTGTGGCCGAGCGTGCTTGGCGCGACGCTGCTGCTGTTTGCGAATTCGTTCGGCGCGGTGGCGACGGCTTATGCGTTGACCGGTAGCTCGCTGAACATCGTGACCATCCTGCTGTACGCACAGATTCGCGGCGACGTACTGCACAACCAGAACCTCGGCTATGCACTCGCGCTGGGGATGATCCTCGTGACGGGGCTGTCTAACGGCGGCTACATCTGGCTGCGTTCGCGAGCCGAAAGGGGCCGCAGATGAAAAGTCAATCGCGTGTAGGTGCATGGACCGCGATGATCGTGGGCGCGCTGTATTTCCTGATCCCGCTCGCTGCCACCGTCGAATTCAGCCTGCGCATGCGGCGCGGCGTCTATAGCTTCGACGCTTACAGAGTGGTGCTATCCGACCCGCGTTTTCAGGCCTCGTTTGGTTATTCGATGTTAATGGCAGTCCTGACGATTGTGATTGGCGTGCTGCTGGTGGTGCCGACGGCCTATTGGGTGCGGCTGCGCTTACCGAAGCTGCGGCCCGTGGTGGAATTCATCACGCTGCTGCCGCTGGTGATTCCCGCCATCGTGATCGTGTTCGGCTATCTGCGTATCTATAACAGCAGCTCGATCCTGCCGCTGACCGGCAACGAGCGCGCCACAGATCTGCTGCTGGTGTTCGGCTACGTAACGCTGGCGTTGCCGTACATGTACCGCTCCGTCGACGCAGGTCTCGCCGCGGTCGACGTGCGTTCCTTGACCGAGGCCGCCGAATGTCTCGGCGCCAGTTGGCCGACCATTCTGTTCAAGGTGATCTTTCCGAATATCCGCTCGGGGATTCTGTCCGGGGCGTTCCTTACCTTTGCGGTGGTGATCGGCGAGTTCACGCTGGCTAGCCTGCTCGACCGGCCGGCGTTCGGTCCTTACCTGCAACTGATCGGCGCGAACCGCGCCTATGAGCCGTCAGCACTCGCGATCATCGCGTTCGTCATCACCTGGGCGTCGATGGGGTTGATCCAGGTATTTGGCTCGGCGCGCGGCTCGGCCCGCGCGCTGGTCGGACACAAACCCTGAAGAATCGAGGCGTCGAATCATGGCATTCCTTGAAATCGAAAATCTGCACAAGTCGTTCGGGGCGAACACCGCGCTGCATCACTTCGACATGAAGATCGAGCGAGGCGAGTTCATCACCTTTCTCGGGCCGTCGGGCTGCGGCAAGACGACGGTGCTGCGCATGATCGCAGGCTTCGAAAGCCCGACGCGCGGCGTGATCCGTCTCGATGGCCGGGACGTCACGCATCTGCGTACGCGTCAGCGTAAGGTCGGCATGGTGTTCCAGTCGTACGCGCTGTTTCCGAACATGACGGTTGCCGACAACATCGGCTTTAGCCTGCGTGTGGAGCGTCGTCCGCAGGACGAGATTCGCAAGCGCGTCGGTGAGATGCTGGATCTGATTAAACTGCCCAATATCGCGGAGCGCTACCCGTGGCAGCTTTCGGGCGGTCAGCAGCAGCGTGTGGCACTCGCCCGGGCGCTGGCTGGCAAGCCGCAGGTTCTGCTGCTCGACGAACCGCTATCGGCGCTCGACGCGAAAATCCGCATCTCGCTGCGGCAGGACATTCGCGCGCTGCAACGCGAGCTTGGCATCACATCGATTTTCGTGACGCACGATCAGGAGGAGGCGCTGTCCATCTCCGATCGCATCGTGGTGATGAACGAGGGGCGCGTCGAGCAGGTCGGAACCTCCTCGGAGATCTACAACTATCCGCGTACGCGATTCGTGGCGTCGTTCGTGGGCACGCTCAATATTCTGTCCGGACATGTGGTGGATCCGGCGAACGGCAAGATGGCCGTCGACGGGCAGGAACTGGTGACCACGCAAAGGCTTGCACCGGACGACGTCGGCAAGAAGCGCCTGCTGGCGCTGCGCCCGGAGGCGATCGTGCTGGAAGCGCCGGCGGCCGGACGCAATACCTTGGCGGCGACGGTCGAGGAAGTGAATTTCCTTGGCGCGGTGGTGCGGATCAGGACGCGGGTGAAGGAGGCGGTGATTTCTCTCGACGTCTTCAACGATCCGAATCGCCGTTTGCCGGAACGCGGTCAGCCGGTTGCATTGGGTTTTTCGCACGAGAACCTGCTGGTACTGGAGGAGGGGGCGGCGTAGGGGGCTGGCTGTGTGCTCTGAGCAGAAGCTGTGCCCCGTATGGCCAGACTTCGGCTTTCCCGAACAAATGCTCCCGGATTAACAGGTTTATCCGATTCAACGTCTGACGCAGACTAGGGCTCATCACCACTGCGGACATCGTCCGCGAAAGGAGCCCAGTCATGCGAAGCTATCCCCGCAACAGTCCTCAGGCAGCCGCGCGCATTGTCGCGCTGGTGCTAACCTCCGACGGGCACGTTTGCAGTTCCGAGGAGCGCGCACTCGACAAGCTCGACATCGCCGGGCAGCTCGGCCTCGCGCCGACCGAATTCGCGCAGATCGTGCAGACGCTGTACGAGGATCACTCAATCGCCCACGCGCCCCTCATGCCGGCGGTCGGCCAGATCGACACGAACCTGCTTGGCTCGCTGATCGGCGAGATCGACGACCCGGCATTGCGCAGCAAGGTGATCCGGCTGTGCGTTGCCGTCGCGACCGCCGACGACCATCTTGCCGATGGCGAAATCGCCGTGCTGGCGGGCATTCTTGGCGCTTGGGGAACCACTCCGGCAGCTGTCACGGTTCGCCGCGATGCCACGCCGGCCGTCTTGCGTGGTCACGGACGCACGGCGTCAATCACCTGAGAAGCGAGCGCATGATGCTGGCCGCGCCGCGAGCGGATGGCGTGGATCTCTTCGATCACGCCGTCCGCACGTCCAAGCAGGCGCAGTCCGCGCAGCAAGGACACATCGCCGGCACCTAGCTCTGCGAGAGGAAACACGCCGAGCCCGCGCGCGGCGAACACCGCCATCAACGCGCTGTCTTCGAATTCTCCGGCGATCCGCGGCCGGATTCCCGCCGCCTCGAACCAGCGGTCCAGTCGTGCGCGTAGCGCGCCATGGCCGGTGGGCAAGAGCACGGGCAGATCGGCAAGGCATTGCGGGAAGCTGGCGCGAGACGCCTTCTGGACGATTGTCGTGGGCCCATACCAGTCGACGGGCGAGCCGACGAGGCGCTGACTCACCAGACGCAGGTCTGTGTTGTGCAGCGCCGGCTGGCATGCCAGCACCAGATCGAGCCGATGCAACGCGAGTTCCGACAGCAGTTGCGCATGTTCACCCTCGTGGCACAGAAGCCTGAGCGATGGCGTGTCGAGCACGGGCGCGAGTAGCGCATGCGCGGCGAGCTTTGAAATTCCATCGGACAGACCCACGGCGAGCCGTGCAACGCGCTCGGCACCCGCTTCGCGCATTTCGTCGAGCAGCGTCTCGCCGATCTGAAAGATCTGCTCCGCGCGATTGAAGGCCGCCTCACCGGCCTCCGTCATGACGACGCCGCGCCCCGCGGGTTTCAGTAACTGGCGCCCGACCGATTTTTCCAGCTCGCGCACCTGGGCGCTGATGGTCTGCACGGCCATGTCGAGGCGCTCGGCCGCACGCGCGAAGCCACCTTCCTTTACGACGATCCAGAAATAGTAAAGATGGCGGTAGTTCAGCATGGGCGGCGTAAGTTCGATAAAAACGATCCGTCTTTCAGCTTATCACTGAGTTATTCGAACTCATGAGGCCGCAGTCCGAACCAGGGTCTGCGTCGTCCGGAATCCCCGACGCCTGCCGTCCAGATTTCCGGAAAGCTGGACGTCCCGTTCGCCGGAATTTCAAAAACCCTTTATAAATCAAAGCGAAAGACTCGCTATCCAGCTGGCATCGACCTTGCAAAGTAGAAGCGCGGCCGCACAGGCCCGACAACTAAAGCATGGAGACAACGATGTCCGATTTCCCCTCCCGGTATTTCTGAATTCGTCGTCTTGTCGCGGCCCGATGCCGTGCACAGGCGATACGTCTAGTCGTTCGCATGATGCGCAGCGTGGCAGGCCATTGGCTCATCCACATCGCAGGAATCGTCATGAAGAAATCCTTACATAAAGTGCTCTATGTCCAGGTGATCGCCGCGATCATCGTCGGCATTGCCCTCGGCCATTTTTCACCCGCTCTCGCTATCGACATGAAGCCGTTCGGCGATGCCTTCATCAAGCTGATCAAGATGGTGATCGGGCCGATCATCTTCTGTACCGTCGTGACCGGCATCGCCGGCATGCAGGATATGAAGAAGGTTGGACGGGTCGGCGGCAAGGCGCTGCTGTACTTCGAAATCGTTTCGTCGTTTGCGCTGGTGCTCGGTCTGCTGGCCACGCACCTGCTGAAGCCGGGCGCTGGCTTTAACGTCGATCCTGCGACGCTCGACGGCAAGGAAGTCGCTTCGTACGCCGCCAAGGCGCACGGCCAAAGCACCGTCGATTTCCTGATGCACATCATTCCGAACACGATCACGGATGCGTTCGCCCAGGGTGAGATCCTGCAGATCCTGCTGATTGCGATGCTGTTCGGCAGCGTGCTCGCAACGCTCGGCCAGCGTGGCAAGGTGGTTACGGATCTGGTCGAAAGCCTGTCGAGCGTGCTGTTCGGCGTGGTGCGCATCATCACGAAGCTCGCACCGATCGGCGCGTTCGGCGCGATGGCCTTCACCATCGGCAAATACGGTATCGGTTCGCTGCTGCCGATGCTCAAGCTGATCGGCACGTTCTATCTGACCTCGATCGTGTTCGTGGTGGTCGTGCTCGGCGCGATTGCACGGATGGTCGGCTTCAGCGTGCTGCGCTTCGTGGCGTACATCAAGGAAGAAATGCTGATCGTACTCGGCACGAGTTCCTCGGAAGCCGCGTTGCCGCAACTGATGCTGAAGCTTGAAAAGCTCGGTTGCTCGCGCTCGGTGGTGGGCCTGGTGGTGCCGACCGGTTACTCGTTCAACCTCGACGGCACCAACATCTATATGACGATGGCCGTGCTGTTTATTGCCCAGGCGACCAACACCGATCTGACGCTGACGCAGCAGCTCACCTTGCTGGCCGTGACCATGCTGACATCGAAGGGCGCAAGCGGTGTGACGGGCGCCGGCTTCATCACGCTGGCGGCGACGCTTGCCGTGGTGCCGACCATTCCGCTGTCGGGCATGGTGCTGATTCTCGGTATCGACCGCTTCATGAGCGAATGCCGTGCGTTGACGAATATTGTCGGCAATGGCGTGGCCACGGTGGTGGTGTCGGCGTGGGAGAAGGAACTGGATCGCAACAAGCTGCGGGCGGTGTTGCGTGGTGAAGTGGCTGCGATCAAGGAAACGGAAACCGCGGGTGCCTGAACCCGAGCAGCGCGGCGGGCGGGGCGTTGAGGTGATATACCGTCGGCATATGCCACAATAACCGTGCCCTACCGACCGGAATCCACTAACGTGACGCGCCGCCTGCTGATCCTCTTCGCGCTCGTCGCCGGGCTCGTGGCAGCGTGCGGGCTCACGTGGAGCATCACGTGGCGGGGAGGCATCGACACTTTGCGGCGCAACGCTGCCGTGCGCGTCGACCGCACGACCAACGCACTCAAGAGCACGCTTGAGCGCTACGAATCACTCCCTTATCTGCTGGCCGAGCATCCGTTCGTGCAGGACGTGCTCGTGAGTCCAACCGCGCCCAACGTCGAGCGTGCCAATCGCTACCTCGAAGATCTCAACGTCCACGCCCGGGCCACGGCAACCTACATCATCCAGACGGACGGGTTGTGTGTTGCGGCTAGCAACTGGCACGAGCCCGATAGCTTTGTCGGCGCGGGGTATCAGTTCCGGCCGTATTTTGTGGATGCGGTGAAGGGTGGCGTAGGCCGCTTCTTCGGCATCGGCACGATTTCGCACGATCCGGGCTACTACATCTCGCAGCCGGTGCGGCGGGACGGCAAGATCGTCGGCGTGGCGGTCGTCAAACTCAATCTGGAATGGTTCCAGGGTGTGGATGCCGCGGAGCCGCTGATCGTCACTGACGATCATGGGGTGATTTTCCTGTCGTCGGTGCCGGCGTGGAAATATCACACAGTGCGGCCGTTGTCGGGCGCGGTGGCCGATTCGATCTATCAGACGCGCCAGTACGCGCAGCAGGAGATTCCGCCGTTGCCGGTGACAATCGAACGCACGCTCGAAGGCGATGCGCAGATCGTGCGTGTGGGTGGCGGGCGGTATGCGCCGCGCTATCTTGCCTCGCGACGTGCGATAGGCGAGCCCGACTGGCAATTGATCACCATGGCGAGCGTCGCCCCGGTCGATGCCGATGCGCGCAACGCTGCCATCGTCACGGGCTTCGGTTACATCACGCTGTGCCTGCTCGCGTTCTACTGGAGAATGCGGCGCGCCCGTGTGCGCGAGATGATGCGCAGCCGCGAGTTGTTGCAACGCGCTTATGCGGAGTTGAATCAGCGGGTAGCGGAGCGAACGGCGGACCTGTCGCAGGCGAACGACCAGTTGAAGAAGGAAGTGAGCGAGCGCACGCGCGCCGAACAGGAGTTGCGCGCAGCGCACGATGAGCTGATCCAGGCGAGCAAGCTGGCTGCGCTCGGTCAGATGGCGGCGGGCATTACGCATGAGTTGAATCAGCCGCTTGCTGCATTGCGAGGGTTCTCGGACAACACACGCGTGCTGCTCGAGCGCGGCGATCAGGCCTCGGCGCGCGAGAATCTCGAAGCGATCGCGGCGCTCACCGAGCGCATGGGCAAGATCACCAATCAGTTGAAACTATTTGTGGGACGGGCACGGCCGCGTAGTGCGCGGGCGCCGCTCGCACGGGCGCTGCGCAATGTGCTGGCGCTGCTGCAAAAGCGTCTGCAGGGCGTGGACGTGACTTTGACGGTGGTCGAGAACGAGGCGGGCGCGCAGACCCAGACGCGGACCCGCTTCGATCCGTCTGACGAGCATCCGGAACTCATCGCAAACTGTGATGACCTGCGGCTTGAGCAGGTGTTGATCAATCTGCTTGGGAATGCATTGGATGCAACGGGGGATCTGGGGGAAGGCAATCTCGCGGCCGGGCGTCCATCGGTCACCGCAACGCTCCCTCGCATCGAGATCGAAATCGAAGCTGCCGCGGCGACGCTATCGATCTCGGTCCACGATAACGGCCCCGGCATTCCGGACGACGTCCTGCCGCGCCTCTTCGAGCCGTTCTTTACGACAAAGGAAATGGGCCAGGGATTGGGACTCGGCCTCGCGATTTCTTCGTCAATTGCGCGTGACGCCGGCGGTTCGCTCGTGGCCCGCAACGCGCCGGACGGCGGCGCGCTGTTCGTGCTGACGCTGCGCCGGGCGCGTGTGCAGGCAACCGATCCGCTCATTGCGGGGTCCTGAATTCAGACGGCTTCAGATGCGCCTGGACGCTTTTAGGTGGTGAGGACAATGGCCAACAATAGTTTGCCCGTGCTGTATATCGAGGACGACGAACTGGTGCGTCGCGCGAGCGTGCAGAGCCTGCAGCTCGCCGGGTTCGACGTCATTGGACATGCGTCGGTCGAATCAGCGGCGCGTTCGATCAACGCGGATTTTCCGGGCGTGATCGTGAGCGATATCCGCTTGCCCGGCGCGAGCGGTCTCGATCTGCTCGCGCAATGCCATGAGCGTGCGCCCGAAGTGCCGGTGATTCTCGTCACCGGTCACGGCGATATCTCCATGGCCGTCCAGGCAATGCGCGACGGCGCCTACGATTTCATTGAGAAGCCGTTTGCCTCCGAGCGTCTGATCGAGACAGTGCGGCGCGCGCTGGAACGCCGCACGCTGGTGCTGGAGAATCACGCGCTACGCCGTGAGCTGGCGGGGCAGAACGCGGTGGCGCCGCGCATCATCGGCCGTAGTCCGGTGATCGAACAGGTGCGGCGGCTGATCGCGAATGTGGCGCCGACCGACGCGTCGGTGCTGATCAACGGCGATACCGGTGCGGGCAAGGAACTGATCGCGCGCAGCCTGCACGAACTGTCGCCACGGCGTGACAAGCCGTTTCTCGCAGTCAATTGCGGTGCTCTGCCGGAACCGATGTTCGAGTCGGAGATGTTCGGCTATGAGCCCGGCGCTTTTACCGGCGCGGCCAAGCGGCGCATCGGCAAACTCGAGCACGCTTCGGGCGGCACGCTGTTTCTCGACGAGATCGAGAGCATGCCGTTGGGGTTGCAGGTCAAATTGCTGCGGGTCTTGCAGGACGGCGTGCTCGAGCGGCTCGGCTCGAACCAGCCGATTCGCGTGAATTGCCGCATCGTCGCGGCTGCCAAAGGCGATATGACCGAGCACGTCGCTGCCGGCACGTTCCGGCGCGACCTGCTGTACCGCCTGAATGTCGTGACGATCGCGCTGCCGCCGCTCGCCGAACGTCGCGAGGACATCGTGCCGCTTTTCGAGCATTTCCTGCTCGACGCCGCGGTGCGTTATCAGCGCCCTGCGCCGATTCTGACGGATCGTCAGCGCGCGGGTCTGATGCAGCGCGACTGGCCAGGCAACGTGCGGGAGTTGCGCAATGCGGCTGACCGGCTTGTGCTCGGAGTGGCGGAAGATCCGGTAGCGGCGTCGGTCGATGCGGCGGAGGATTCGCAGTCGCTCAAGGAGCGCGTCGAGCAGTTCGAGCGGGCGGTGATTGCGCAGGCGCTGGAGCAGACCGGCGGCGCGGTGGCGGTGGCGGCGGACCGCTTGCAGTTGGGTAAGGCGACGCTTTACGAGAAGATCAAGCGGTATGGGCTGGCGGTGAAAGGCGACGGCGAGCGGTGAAGTCCCGGATCGCACAGGACCCAACGAGTGCGCCCCAAAAGCAACGCGCCGGTAGCGGACAATCCGCTACCGGCGCGTTTTGTATCTGGTGCTTTCGTGCTTTGCTGCTTCAGGCCGCGTTCAGCGCCTTTTCGAGCAGTTGGTCCAGCTCGGCGAACTGCGGCTCGCCCACATAGCGCTTGAGAATCGTACCGTCCTTGGCGACCAGGAAGGTTGTCGGCGTCAACTGGATGTTGCCGAACTGCTTGGCCGCCGAGCCGTCGTCCATCGCGACCTTGAACGGCAGGCGGCGGGTCTGGCTGTAGTTGACCACGTACATCGGCGCGTCGTAGTTCATTGCAACGGCGACGAATTCGAGTCCCTTGCCCTTGAAGCGGTTATACGTGTCGACCATCTTCGGCATTTCCTGGACACAGGTGTCGCAGTTGGTCGCCCAGAAGTTGATCAGATAGACCTTGCCCTTCAGGTCGGCCGTCGAGACTTTCTGGCCCGACAACAGCGTGAAAGTCGCATCCGGCACGTGCTGCTGGCCGTTGAAGGCGAAATAGCCGGCAATCGCGATCGCACCCGCGACAGCCGCCATCGCGATGTAGCGGATCGGGCTGGTGCGCTTCGATGCGGAAGGAGACGGGGTAGGGCTCATGAACGGGACCTCGAGATTCGCGCAGCGTGCGCGGAACGTAGCCACGGTATTGTAGCCCCAATCCCGCGAGGCGGCAGGGCGCTGTCGACACCCTGCCGGGGGTGCTTCTATCGGCGGATAATGGGGTTTTAAGCTTCGAGCCTTCCTGACAGCTTCGTCATGTTCCTATCCGCTTTCTGCCTGCCATTCCTGCGTCTTTTTTCCGCCTTCCTCTTGAGCTTCGTTGTCTGGCTGCGTCACCGCTCTGGCTTACCGGCGACGGCGGCAACGCGCGCCATCCTGCGCATGAGTCTTTGCGTGATCGCCGCAAGCGGCTTGCTGGCCGGTTGTTCGCCGACCTACGACTGGCGCACGGTCATGAATAACGATAGCGGTTATACCGTCGACCTGCCGGCCAAGCCGGGCAGCGATGCGCGACAGATCGACGTGGCTGGCACTTCGATGAAAATGGCTATGCAGACCGCCGAGGCCGGGTCGGCCGTATTCGCGGTCGGCACGCTGATGCTGCCTTCGGACGACCCGCAGGTGCAGCGCACGGCGCTCGACTTCCTGCGCGACGGACTGGCCCGCAATGTCGGCACCGCGCCGGCCGCGCACGCGGTGCAGATTCCACTGGCCGCCGGTGGTCAGGTGCCCGGCCTCGAGATGACGCTGAGCGGCAAGGCTGGCGAACAAAAGGAGACTCGCACGATCTACGCGCGCTTCGTTGCCCATGGCCGGCATGTCTACCAGGCGGCGATTATCGCCAGTCAGCCGTTGCCGCAGGAGCAGGTCGACCAGTTTTTTCGATCGTTCCAGCTTTATTGAAGACGCCATTTAGCTGCTTCGCGCGGCGTGCAAGGGTGTCGTAGATCGATGCACACAGTGAAAGTTCCTTCGCAGGTTATGACGCTAATAGCCGGATTTTATGGGGATTTTTCCATCACCTGCCGCGCCTGTGGATAACTTTGTGGAGAACTTGGCGGGAGCGGGCCGGGATGCCCGTCCCACGGGCGTCCGGTCACTTTTCCCTGCTTCGGGGACAACCAAAAAACCCAATAAAATCAACGGCCTCTCCAAAGCGCATCAAGCCTACCTTTCAATTGCCTGCGAATTTGCCAGGAATACTTTCGTGTGCATAAGTCAAGTCTTGACAGCGATTTTTTTGCTCTATCCAGCGGCGAATGCGCGACGATATTGGACGGCTTCTGCAATTTGAGCGCCACTCGGCGCGTCGGCGCCGGCCAGATCTGCAATCGTGCGGGCCACCTTCAGCACGCGGTAATAGGCGCGTGCCGACCAGCCGAACCGGTCGCCCGCTTCGCGCAGCAGCGCTTCGCCGGCTGCGTCCGGCCGACAGACCTCGTCGACTTCGCGGCCGCTCAGTTCGCGGTTGGTTTTGCCCTGACGGGCCAGTTGCCGGGCGCGAGCTTCGCCTACCCGCGCGGCAATGGCTACGCTTGGCTCGTTGGTGTTGCTCGAACGCGCGGCGAGTTCGGCTGGCGTGAGCGCGGGTAACTCGATCTGGATGTCGATGCGGTCCAGCAACGGCCCCGAAAGTTTGCGCAAATAGCGCGCGGCGATTTCCGGCGTGCAGCGGCAGCGTCCGTTCGGATCGCCGCGCCAGCCGCACGGACAGGGATTCATCGCGGCGATCAGCTGGCAGGCTGCCGGGAAATCGGCCTGCAATGCCGCCCTCGAAATGGTGATGCGTCCGGCTTCGAGCGGTTCGCGCAACGTCTCCAGCACGTGGCGGTCGAATTCCGGAATTTCGTCGAGAAACAGCACACCGAGATGCGCCAGCGTGATTTCACCTGGCTGCGGCGGATTGCGCCCGCCCACCAGCGCCGCTGCGCTCGACGAGTGATGCGGCGCCCGGAACGGCCGCTGCCGCCATTGCGCCGGTGAAAAACCCGACATGCTCGCGGACAGCAGCGCAGCAGAGGTGAGCGCTTCGTCGTCGGTCATCGGCGGCAGCAGGCTCGGCAGGCGTGCCGCCAGCATCGACTTGCCGGCCCCCGGCGGCCCGACCATCAGAACATGATGACCACCCGCCGCGGCGACTTCGAGCGCCCGACGCGCGGCGCGCTGGCCGATCACGTCGGCCATATCGGCGGGCGGCACGACAGGGGCCGTGTCGAGTGCAGCCGCGGCGACTGGTGTGAGCCGGCTGTCCGGGACCCCAGCCAGATGCGCGCATAGCGAGGGCAGATCGGCGGCGCCGTAGACATTGACGCCCGGCACCAGGGCGGCCTCCGCAGCGCTTGCCGCCGGCAGATAGAGTTCGGCTGCCACCTGCTGCGCGTTGCTTCGCGCGGTTCCACATGCCATCGCAAAGGCCCCGCGCATGGGACGCAGTGCGCCTGTCAGCGACAACTCGCCTGCGAATTCCCGATGCATCAGCGATTCCGCCGGAATCTGCCCACTCGCGGCGAGGATACCCAGTGCAATAGGTAAGTCGAAGCGGCCAGATTCCTTCGGCAGGTCGGCTGGCGCGAGATTGACGGTTTTCCAGACAGGATCGAAATTCGTCAAAAAGAGCGGTGTCGTGGCTTGGCTTTACGCATTATTCCATAATGCGAAACGCCGGCCCGAGCTGTTACAAATATTTAGCTAACTTTTAAAAAAGGTCTGCTGCTGAGGGCTTGTTGACCGTGTGGGACGTAGACGGCGCACCCGTCGTGTGTGCGGGCTTGACCGCGACCGTGCAACGTGCGGCAGCTTGAAAGTCTGCAGGGAATCTAATCGCTGTGGCTCTCGCGACCCGATTTCCGCCGGGCGTGTCGGATGGGGGCGACGCGCCGGGATCAGATCTGGCAAATGACGAGGGATGCATCCAGGGTTCGTCCGGCGACTGGCTTGCGCTCGGCGAGAACGTGCGAGGCTATACTCAGCAGACAAAAACGGAGGGCTCCGTGCGTGATCGACTTGGCGGACGCGCACAGCTTTGTTGTTGCTTCATGCACCTGTCGAAGCAGCGAACCGTCCCGTCAGTCAAAGACGGTTGATTCTGCATCGCTACGCCGCATCGCGGCCCCTTCTCCAAACCAACGAATTCGAGAAGCCATGAAACTTAAAAGAGCGAAGGTGACCAACTTCCGATCCGTCGAGGATAGCGGAGAGTTCAAAATCGGCGATTTGACTTGTCTAGTCGGCAAGAATGAAGCGGGGAAGACGGCGCTGATCACAGCCCTCTATGGCCTGCACCCCTATGAGCCGTTTGAATTCAACAAGACGCGCGACTACCCGAGGCGCTTTGTCAGCGACTTCGACGAACGTCATCGCGACGGGCGTTCAGTGGTGATCCAGACAAGCTGGGAGGTGGAGGCGGATGAGGTTGCCGCAATTTCCGAAGTCTTAGGAGCTGCCGCCCTAACCGAGACGGAGGTCCACATAGAGAAGGGGATTGGCTATGCCGACAAAGAATGGCGTGTCTCGATCGATCATTCGGCTTCGTTGGATTTTTTGATCCAGAAACATGAGCTCGAAGCCGTGGAACGGGCGGTTTTGAAAGACGCCAAGGACGCAAAAACTGCGGCAGAGGCTATTGCCGCGCAAGCCCAGCAGTCCCCGCGATTGCAAGCCCTTCGTACGGAACTGTTGGCTATTCCAGGGCAGGACTTTGCTCAGCGTGTCATCAGCATCCTTGAAGAGCGAGTTCCCAAGTTTTTTATGACGTCGCATTTCAATCGAATGGCTGGCGAGGTCTCGATCAATGCACTGAATGCCGCCAAGCAAGCGGGCACGTTGGAACCGTCCGATCGCATTTTTCTTGATTTCTTGGCTTACGCCGGAACCTCGGTTGAGGAGCTGCTGGCGTCGAAAAAGCTTGAGGATCTGAAAGCCAAGTGCGAAGGCGCGTCAAACAAGATCTCCGACGAAATATTTGAGTTTTGGTCGCAGAATGACGCGCTCGCGGTGAAGATCGACATCGTGGCCGGCTTGCCGGAGGACAAGCCGCCGATGAACTCAGGCAACATCGCAAAGGCTTGGATCACCAACCAGCATCATCGAGCGAGCGTGCCCCTGTCCGAGCGCAGCGCTGGATTTGTGTGGTTCTTTTCGTTTCTTGCGCAGTTCAAGCAACTCGTGAAGACCGCCGGCAACGCGATCATTCTTCTGGACGAGCCCGGCCTTACGCTGCATGGGCGGGCGCAAGCAGACCTTCTTCATTATATCGAAGAGCGTTTGTTGCCCGATCATCAAGTTATTTTCACAACCCATTCTCCGTTCATGGTGCCAAGCGATCGACTCGACGATGTTTTGATCGTCGAAGATGTCGTCAAATATGACGATAGACGGCGAATCAAGGTCGAAGGCACCAAGGTTAGAGATGACGTTCTCCTCGTCGGCAAGGACACTCTTTTTCCACTGCAAGGCGCTTTGGGCTACGACCTCACACAAAGTTTGTTCGTCGGAAAGAACACATTGTTGGTTGAGGGACCATCGGACATCTTGTATCTGCAAGCGCTGTCGTCAGCCTTGGTCCGCCGCAAACGCAAGGGGCTTTCCCCAAGGTGGACGATGTGCCCAGGCGGTGGCATCGATAAGATCGCATCGTTTGCCTCGCTCTTCGGGGCGAGTCGGTTGAATATGGCAGTCGTGTGTGATGTGGCGGAAGGGGATAAGGCGAAAGTCGAAAGGCTTCGAAAACACCAACTGCTGAAAGCCGATCAGGTGTTCACCATTGCGGAGTTTACGGGCAGGGAAGAGAGCGATATCGAAGATCTGTTTCCGCACGAAAAATATGCAGAGCTCTTGAACGAATCGTTTGAATTGAAGAACGGGAATACACTCAACGCGGAGCGGCTCCGGAATGCTGCGTCTGATACCCAGCGCGTAGTCAAGCAAGCGGAAGCGGCGTTTCGGGTGTTGCCGGCTGATGTTGACGAATTCGACCATTTCGCGCCAGCCGATTGGCTTATCCGAAATCCTGCATTCCTCGATTTCGAAGATGCCGATACAGACGCCGTTCTGGATCGAGCCGAGAAACTCTTCGTGACGCTGAACGCGCTGCTGGATGGGAAATGACCGTCGCTGCGTTGTATTCGGCCACGGCGAAGTGCAATTGGTTATGAGCGAGTTTTAAACACTAGCGATAAGAAATCGCCGATGGAAAATACGGGAAAAAAAGCGACGAGTGGACGATCGTGGACTGGCGTGTCGTCGCGCAAAAGAGTTTTTCGTTCTCGCGCCTGTGGGGGTTTGCGAAGAACAGAGTGCCACAGGTCTTCGTGATTTGGGCGGTCATAGCCGCGTTATTGCGAGTCCAAGCGTTCGTTGACGTCTTCGGTTGGTTTGGCCGCAGGTTCAACTCGCCGTTCTTCCTCGTCGGAAGTGTTGGCGCGAGCCAACCAGTCGATCTCACGCCGTTCTTTCTGATCGGTTTCGCAGCTCTCTCCTGCGCATTGAGTTTCGCTGCCGTTCTTTACTGTTGCATTAAGCTTTGCCATCTCATGAACATGAGCCGTCCCGTCAAATTCGAGCAAGCGTTCGCCCGGTTCGCCGACAAGATGACTGACGAAGTGTCATCCAGCCTGGCGCATTGCTCGGCGGCGACGGTGGCTTTGCTGGTTTCCGGGAACCCGGAGAGGTATGGTGATTCGGTGTTTCATTGGCGCACGTTTATGGCAGTTTTTATGCTCATCCTCGGCGGGATTTGCTATCGCGAAAATTGATTCTTCGGTGAGCGGTGGTCCGGGGCGCAGGCCGTAGCCTCTGAGATAGCAAATCGCTGCGCATGGGATGGTCCTCCCAAAGCTATCAACCCCCTGTGTTTTCGTTGGAGGTGAATCGAAATGCCCTTGATCAGCTTTCACGTGAATCAAAAAAGTCGAATTGACGAAGCGAGGATTCGATGGCAAAGGTCGCTGCCGAAGCAGCCAGGGCAAATAGGTCTGGCTTTGGTGATATGGATTGAGCATCCGCCAATGGGGGATCAGCAGGCGGTCGAGGTCAACGATGGATTTGTCGATTTCTTGCGGCACGGAGACATCCCCTTTCAGACTCGCTAGAAGTCGGCGATCTGTATCTGACGCTCGACGATCTTCACGAATATGGTCGTGCGGCAATTGCGTTTTGGGATGAATTTGCCGACGCGCTCGCCGCGTAGCGGCGGATGGTACACAACCCTCTATTGGAAATGACGAGCAGAAAATGGCAACAAAGAGGCCATACAAGGATCTCGATGATCTTGAAAAACTCGAAAAGCAGTGGCGTAAACTATCGGGATTGCATCATCGCGAGGAATGGTCCGCAGTCGTCATGCGGGCCGCCACCGCATCTGAAATCGCTGCCAATCTGGCTATCCGCAATGAATTTGAGGCACGCAGCAAGTTCGATGCAGACTTTGTCGGCTCCATGCTCGTTTGGGCCAACGGCCTTCAGGGGAAGGTGAGCCGTCTGCTGAAGCCCCTGTACAAAGGCACTCCCAAGGCAAGGAAACTGGCCCCCCTGTTTACCGTCATGGAGCGGATCAACAACAGGCGCAACGCCGTGGCCCACTCGGGTGAATTCTGCAACGTCGAAGAAGCCGACGCCGTGATTGCGGATTGCAGAACCTTCGTTGAAGGACTCGTTGCACTTTATCACCCGGACTTCAAGCTGAAGCAGCACAGGTTCGAGCTTGATGACTAGCGTGCTGGCCGGATTACTACTTGGGGGCGCCGTAGTGCGCTTGGCGATGGCAGTTCGGGCAGACCGCGACGGCATTCTCGGTTGTGTCCTCGCCTCCGTCTGCGAGTTGTACAACATGGTGGACTTCCAGATAGGGGCTGCCATCACGGCGCAGAAAGGGGGCATTGTCATGGCAGATCTCGCATTTGCCGCCCGCCCGGCCCAGCACTTCCACGACGACATCAGCGTTGCGCACGAACACTTCGGTCGTTACCGTGATCGTGGCTGGCTTCCTCGGCGCGAGGGCCAAACGCTGGCGCCGCGCTTCCGGCGTATCTGACCGGGCCGAAGCGATCTCGCGCTCGAATCGCTCGCGAGTCTGAGCGAGCGTCGCGCTTGCCCCGCGTGCACGTAGCTGCGCTTCGTGACGGGCTACCACGTCACGCAGGGCGTGAACCGTGGTCTCACGTGTGCGCTCGTAATAGTCGATGTGCGCCCAGACCGCAGTAATAGCGGGCGCGAGGGCGTCGGCACCGTCCTCCGTGAATATCCGGTGGAGGAATACATCGGCTGCAGGTGTGCTCAGCGTTCGCCGGTAGCATTCGCCTTTGCGCAGGTGCCGGTAATCGCGGATGAGCGCCGTTGCGCTGTTGATGTTGAGGCCATGCTCACGGGCAAGCTGGTTTGCGCCAACCGAAGCCGTCAGTTCGCCGTGATAGGCGCGCCTGGCGACGTCAAAGGCCGCATTGATTTGTTCGTTCGTCATTCTCGACGGCAAGATGTCTTTACTCGCCGGTTCTCGCGCTCATTCGCCAGAGCCGCCTTCATGAGGTGGTGAGTCGGCAATCCAGTCTGCAGACTTCTGCGAAACGTTCGAACTTCGGTGCGTGGAACCACGCCGTGCAAGCCAAGCTCGTGCGGAAGTTGATGTTTTCCCAAACCCGTCGATGAGTTGCCGTCGTTGCCGCTTACACTCGGCGCGCTGATTTTTTGTGATCCTGCAATAGCGATGCTGGCTCTACCCCCAGAGCGTCAGCGATACGCTCGATGTTATAGATCGTCACGTTCTTCTCACTGCGCTCCAACATCCCAACATACGTACGATGGACGCCGGCCCTCTCTGCAAGGGCTTCTTGCGAGAGATCCAACTCGACGCGTCTTCGTCGAACGTTAGCGGCGAAGATGGCAACCAGGCGGCACTGTGTGGGGGCAACGGACATTCATCGAATATCCGTCGTTGCATACTATGGTTCTACATACTAAAATTAGCATTTTCATTGAAGGTACCAGATGCGAGCCGTTTTGCACTCGTGCTCATGGTAGACACCCAGCACACCCATGCTTTTGACTCAGACGACCTGGGAAGAAAAGAATCCCGTACGCAGACAACTAGTCAGCCCCTACAACGCCTTCCGATGCGTGGCGGTCTCCGGCGAATCCCCTTGCTTCTTGATTCAGCATACCCCCGAGGACATCGAGGACGATCAACTACCCGTGGGCACTTACCTTGTGACAAAGGTCGAGGACGTTCTCGAAGTGGTTGCGCAACTCGAAGCCGGGCGCAGTCGCGTTTACGCATTTCAGACACGACCAAAGGGGGACGAGCGTTGTGTCATGAATGCGATTGCCGACATCAGGAGCTATTGCGAAGACGGCGTGACCTGGTTTTCATATGTGACCACAGACGGCACCGTTACTCCTTGCCTCCCATGGCAGCCTCGTGCGAGTTCCGATCACCAATTGAAAGTTGAGTGGTCGTCAAAGCGATAGCCTGGAGCCAAGGGCAGCGTGCCATGTGGGCCATCACGTCGTCATGCGGTATGTTGGGACGCCTGTCGTCAAGTGAGGCCTGAACTTTGATGTGAAATTAGCGTTCAGATGTCCACGGTATTTTTTGTCGTGGCGAACCCGGACTCGATGGGGGAAAGGGCGTACGTCATGAGCGCAGCCTAGACGTTTGGAGGGCCATGCAGTGGTAACGAAGAATGAATTGCATGGCACCTTGGCGGCGACCTCGTTCCGTGACGAACTGCTTGAGAAGCGGTGGCCTGACGATCATCGCGTTGCCGAACTGGCCGGCATGGAGCCGGGTCCGGAAGCCGCAACGTACGCGATCCAGGCGCAAGTGAGCGGTGACCTGCTGGGGGTGTGGTCTGCGCCTCGGCATTGCTTCCTTTACCCTGACTTCCAGTTCCACCGCTCAGGCGCCATACGGAAGGACGTTGCCGGACTTCTCGCCGTCCTGCCGAGCGAAGACGATGGTGGAGGCTGGAGACGGACGTTTTGGCTATATTCGCCTCATGCGTTGCTCGATGACCAGGCGCCGGCGGAGATATTCATTGACGATCCGACGCGGGTGATCGCTGTTGCGCGAGAGGAATTTCTGGGCGACCGCGAGGCGACATGGTGAATCGTCAACTGGCCCTTGCCAGCACGCGCGACCAACAGGATTGCGATCTCGCGTATGGCTCGGACTCTGCGGAACGGGTCCGCGGTACGTCGAGGTGGCAATGAACAGCAGACGGCCGGCGGGCCGCTACTCGCAGCATTTTTCCCGGGGGTGAACCATGACCGTGCGACTCATTCAGAATGGCCGTGAGTATCGCGAAGCCCGACAGGCACTCCTTGATCTGCTTGGACTTGAACCGGCGCCCGGCACGCCGGAGGACGACCGGCTGCTGGCACTGGCGAGTGCTGTAGAACGCTACGAGGTGCAGCATGTTCTGGATCTGCCCGCAGGCGCCCGGCGGACGCTGGTGGCGAAGCGCGGCTGGAGCACTGACGCGTTCGGGCCTCACCGGCTTCTGCGGCCCGCATGGGAACGACGGCGGCTGCGTTTTGCGCTGGGCCTGCACACCCCTCTGACCCCGGGGGACCTTGAGGTTCTGCAGCGAGTTGTGCCTGTGATCGAGGATGCAGGCAAGCCATACGCCGTGCGGATCGCGGACGTGCCGCAGCCCTTGCAGGAAGAACTGCGGGAGTGGTGGCGGATGTGGTCGTTGCCATTGTTCAACACAGATGGCGGCGGCGACTGCATCTATGTGTGGGACTGGTCGGACTGGCTCGACGGGCGGGTTCCTGATCTCCCGTAAGTCTCGACGGCCGCAGGACGGAACAGCGGCAGCGTTTCCCCGAGGGCGCGAACCATGACCGTGCATCGCGTCGAAAATAACGTGTAGAAGTCTGGACTTGGTCGGGCAGTCGATGTCTGATCGTCCGGCTCAGTTCGGCCGAGGCTGTGTGAAAACGCGAAAGTACTCGGTTTTCGGGTGTCGCTTTACCCTTCCCAGACTGCCGCGAAGCCAATACACGGCCATTTGAAGGGTCGAGTTTTTCGACTTGGGCCTTCGGTGTGCGTTTTCACACAGCCTCGTGCGGAAAAAGCCGCCAACTGCGCGGCTTTCGAGACTTTGGCAAGACCAACTATGGGTATCTGTCTGCATGCAGACAGATCTTCAACCTACGATACTAATCCCGCCAAGTGCGGGATCCTGGAGGTTGACGACTTGGAGCACCTGTGCCTCTTTCTTCGCGTAGGCAGACCTTTTCCATTTCGCAAAATCGGGCATTTGGCTCGCGTCATCAGGTGCAATCGAAATGATTGCAATGACGTCTGCGTCGGCGCGCTTGAGGTCAAACGTTTTCTTGTTGAAAGCATCGAACGTTGTGTTGGCATCAACCACGATGCCGTAGATTTTTGTCATATATCCTCTCTCGGTCGGCTAACCGGCCGACGTTCGGGGCGCACGGAGCACCGCATGAAGTGTGTATTCCTTCGTGTATAGCATCGATTCCTCGCTATCCCGCATTAAGCCGGCAAGTGCTCTCCGTATGAGTCAACAGCCGGCCAAAAATCGAGGATATGCTGACGCAACACAGGATAATCCTTGGCAATAAGCGCCAAGTGATTACCTATCAGCGACACCCTCGCGAACCTGTGCCGTAGTCCGTCTTCAGTCTCTGTTGCGTCGGGGCCCATACCGATATGTGTGCCGATAAGTTTCACTTCAGACGCCTGCCACTCGGCGCGGTTCATGTGGGTACTCCACCAACCTGCGCCGCTTGCACCGTGAAGTCTGGGAATGGATGCTACAGGAGGGCGATCGTCCGCTAGAGCATCTATATTATTTTGCTGCGGAATCCATGCGTGAATCTCGCGACGCTCTTCGAACTCAGCGACGACTAAGGTACTGTCCGGCGCGTGCTCTCCTCCTGCCATCGTCGTCGAATACACCAGAAACTTAGCTCCGGTGCCGCCCTCGTATTCCATGAAGCTTAGGGGGTATCCAGCAAGTGCGAGAAAGTCCCGTGACGCGTCATGTTCGGACACAGATAGGACTTCGACGGATCGTTCGGACAAAAAGTTACGATTTCCGGCGGCGATCGTCCCGACCAAATCTGGCGAAATCTGAAAGTATCCAAAATCGCCACGCTTCCTAGTACACACATAGTTACGGTGAGCGGGTTCAATAAAGAATCGGTGATGGTGATTGCGTACACCTAGCGCCAAAGAATCGTAGTCTCCAGCCACGCAATGCCCAGCAGTGAGTATGAAGTGGAACGGACCTATTTTGAGCAGCACACCCGAACCATTGTCGAAAGGTTCTGGAGCGTCTCTGCGGAACCTGAAAAACGGAACCGTGAACGGTTGAAGGCGATCCTGCAGCGCTTTGGCGTGCAGAATCGGGCCGTCCTCGGCGTGAATCAGATTGTGTGGCGTCTCTTCGGATGGCGTCATGGCTCTCGCGCAATTCTTATAAAACTAGGCGTGCATTTTCCGTTAGGCTCGGTTACACGTCGGGTTGCCAACGACCGAACCGACAATGTCAAATGGACGGTATTGGCCCACTGGCGCCTCATGCATTAAGCATGAGGCGCCTACTCAGACCGCTCAGCATCATACTAATAATTGCTGACACCACTGTGCAGTCGAAACTGACAACGTTACACCTTGTCCGACTACGCTTCATCTGGAACGGCAGCCAAGGCGTGTTCTTCAACGTCGAAGTCGTACTGTGTGGTCTACTCAGGGTACAGGTACTGTAACAGCGCACGGCGTATCGACGACTGCTGCAAAGTTAATTCACATTGGTCGCACCACCGAAGTCCTGTCACAACTGGTTGGTCTTAACTCGTCAGCGAAAATGTGGCACTGAACGGCCGTTGAAGTTCGAAAGTAGCCGCCGGAGCCGTAGCGAATCGAACGGCGGTAATGGGTCGGGTTATGCCCCTTGCATATCGCACACATCCGCGGCAGGTCCGTGGTCAAAGTGTGGGACTCGGTGCGGCCAACATGAGACATTCGACAACAGCGTTCCATTCGTTGACAATCGGGACGGATGTCAAAGCGCAGCTCAATAGAGGCTAAGTTCTTGGTCTCGGATGATATTCGAGGCGTTTCTGTGCGGGGTATTGAGATGGCCGAAGCAGCGCATGAAAATCGCTGTCCATTGAGCGCGGTAGACCGACGGCTCGCGGACGTCCACCGGCAATGGCACGAGGCTGAACGTGGATACTTTGACCCCGAAAGTTTTAGAGTCTCGATTCAGACCGCGATTCAGACACTGCGCACCGTCACATTCATTGTGCAAAGTAATAAGCGGCTCTTCACTAACTTCGATCCTTGGTATGAGTCGTGGCAAAACAGGTTGCGTGCTGACTCCTTGATGCGTTGGATGGTGGATGCACGCAACAAAATCGAGAAGCAAGGCGATCTGGAAGCTCATAGCTTTGTTCGAGCCGAGATCATGGCGTCGTACTACGAGGAAGGACCACGGATGGAGGTCCCAGCCGAGCTCTTCCAGAGTCCAGTTGAACTGATCAGCAGCATTCCCACCGAAGCATTGCGAAAGCATGTATTCAAAGATGGCATCCTACGTATTCAAAGGCGTTGGGTAGAAAACAGCTTGCCAGAGTATGAGCTCTTAGACGCTGTAGGGATCGCTTATGGGAAGGTCGCCCAGTTAGTGGCTGATGCGCACCGACAATTGGGCTTGGAACCTCCTTCCACGATGGTCGGCGACATCGACCGCACGGAGGGGGAAGAATCCCGAGGGGGAAGATTGCCCTGCATGATCGGTCATGACGACGCTCGTAGCCACCACGTGTGGCTTGCTACGGGGCAGCCAATTGAGATCGAACGGAAAGCTGTTGAATTCGACCGAAAGGGAGCGGAACAGGCCGCAGGCAAATACGGGCTCAATCCAAAGGAGATGTTCCCGTCGACAGACCCCGCGCCGGAAGCTACGTTGAACGGTCTGTTCGATGCAGCCAGAAAGATGTTTTCCGTGGATGGTCATCACGACACCATTGCCTTCCTCCTGAAGGGCGCACGTCCCGTAAATTTGATGCAACTGGCTCCTCAAGAGCACGGGGAAAAATACCTTCTCATGAGAATGCTGGCGAACGAGGTGATCAAATATGGTGCAGATGGAGTGATCCTCCTCAGTGAGGTCTGGTGCGCGCCCTATGATTCGAACAATCCTTATCGTCGGGCAGTCGATGCGCCTGAAAGAACAGAGTATCTAACAGCCGTCCTCGTAACCCAAACCGGTGTTCCCGTTGAACTGCGTGCGCTGATTGCGCGCGAAGACGGTAGCGTAGCCCTGGGGGAGACGGAAACGTTTCTAGATGAAGCGCAAATTGCTTTTGCTCCTATTTACGCTGCGTGGGGACGCGCGATTCCTAAGGCTTGGATCGAAGTGGTAACGATTGGTGCCGGGGATGCAGCTTCTGGTGAGGGCCCGACGACATCGGTTTGATTCGTCGACGATAAGTCCGCACTGGAGAATGTCGAGAGGCCGCTGCGGGTCGCGCTCGGCCAGTTGCCACGTTTCGATGTAGCGTCGCCTTATGCGCGACGCATCTGATTGTCATCGATCACGAACGGACGGTCCGCAAAGCGTAGACTGCCGGTGTTCCAACCGTGCCGTTCTTATCCTGGGCATCTGTCCACCGTCGACGAGTTGCTATGTCACTTCCCACCAATTTCGTTGCTGATCTCGAATGCCCCCTGCTCACCGAGATCCTCGCTGAGTTGCAACGCAAGAATCGAAAACCGAAGTCGACGTTTCTTGCCCTCAGAAACGAAGTCGCGCCAGCCGATCTGTACTGCTACTTCCGCGCTCGATTCGGTGTTCCGAATGGCCCGCAAAACCTCTTGCGGAATGACAGCTCGGAGAATTTGATCCACTGGGAGTGGATGCTACGGATGTCTACTGGTTGGGTGCTGTTCCAAGGGATGAACTTCCGAACCGCCGTTGTCCTTATTGACGTCCCTGGCATCAGCCAGGCGGACATGCCAGATCTTGCCACCCAGATCAAGGCTGACTTCGCGAGTCACGGCCAGCAGATGGCTCAGTTGCGAAAGTCGCTCGAGGACTGGACAGAATTCGTGAATCCGTATCAGCGAATCCGTAGTTCAGTCGACTCGCTCCTCCGCGAACTCAACGCTTTGAATCTTCGACCCGAGGACGACGCAATGCCCGACATCGCAAGCGTCCAGCAAGTTCTTAACAACGACTGGTCTGACGTGGCCACTAGGTATTCGAAGGGCCTTGGCCTGTGCTTCGGCATCCGATCGATGCTTCCGGTAATGGCCGAAGCTTTCGTCAATCTCCTGCTATTCGCTCTCATGCGGCCCGAGCTAAAGTCCAATCAGAGGCTGCGAGACAACACGATCCGCCAACCCATCGACATTAGGATCATGAATCTGTCGGTGACCTGCACGGGCTTCGAATCTCAGGTGGACTACAAGCACGCAGCGTTCAAGGCGTATCACACGCTGGTGAATGAGAGAAACGACCTGCTTCATGGCAATGTCGTGCTTGAGCAACTCAAGTTCAACGAGGTGTATTTCAACGGCCGCGTGCCCGTCTTCAAGCAGTACCGATCGCTATGGGAGCGCACCGTCGGCGTTGATATTCAGGCTGTTGGGCTGCACCGTCTGGCAAACGAAGTCCAAGTCGTAAACAATATGGTGACTCAGTTGAAGACACACCTGACCCCGGCGACACGCCAGCACATCGAACGCGTGTCCGAGCAACGCAACCTTGCCCTCGACGAAGGGAGAGGCAAGTTCGGTGTGCTGTTCTCCGGGCGCCTCGTCGACATGTTCGCGCCCGACGACGATGAAGCCGACCCGAATACTGCGGCCTGACGCGGGGGCGATCGGGCTAGACGCGTTCCCGAATCGATAACCAGAACACACCTAATTCCTGACGCCAGAACACCTCACACCGATCCAGCGACGCACCGACAGGACGGGAGCGACAAACGACAACCCCGCGACTGGTCCAGTAGCGCATTTCGTTGAGCTTATGCGAGGCGAAATCCTTCGTGATGTATTTCGCCAGATAGCTAGCCAGCATGTGACGCAAACTCTGGGGTGAGCATGAGATGATTATCCATATAGCCGTGCTTCACCGAACGACCGTTTTCGAAAACCCTAACTGACCGCTTCGGGTCGACACCGGATGTTCGCGGACGCTGGCGAGCGAGCGTCCGTGCCGCGGCCCCTTCCAAACGGGAGCCCGTCGGCATAGGCCGGCCGTCAGCCGTGTTGTGACAAATTTAATGTCGCAACGGTGACGTTTTTAATGCGGTCTACGGAAACTGGAGGCGCCACCCGTCGAGCATGATGTCCATGACGCGCTGGCTTCGTACAAACCGAAACTGCTGGACGACCTGTAGTCCACACGCCGTGGTTCGAGACCGAAAACCAGTCCTTCTCGCACTCGCCGCACTTACCGACCTGACTGCCAGACGCGACATCCCGGCCGCACTCACCCGAAAAACACCATGTCACGACCCGAGCACTACCGGCTTCACGTTCCCCTTGAGACGACGACGGGCACGCGGCTTGAAGCGCCGCCCGATGGGCTCATCACGGTGCGGGGCCGCCGCGCGCAGCTGTTCGAGCGCGAGCCGCATATTGCCTTTGAAACGGCTAACGCGATGGTGATCAAGCAGTGGCTGCTGTTTGATCCCCTGCCCGAGAGTGAAGCGCGGAACCTGCTCGCCGACCTGCGCGCACGGTTGCCCGTCCATTCGATGAACAGTGGCGCGAGCTTCCGTATTCGCAACGGTGACCCCGAGGTCGCTTCAGCTGCGACCTATGACGGTGCGCGGCCGACGCTGGTGCCTGACCGCTTGTCACCGGAGCCGGCATGGGATGATCCGGCCGGCGGGTGCAACACTATGGCGCAGGATTTCCTGGGCGGCACGCTTGAAGAAAGTCCGCCTGTGACCGATGAACGGGTGCGCGCCGCGCTGGAACTGTACATAGCCTCAGAGTACGAGTTTCTGCCCCGCACGCTCTTTCTCGCGAAGATGACCGTCCTCGATGGCCTCGCCACCGGCGCAAAGCGCAGTGCGGGTGTCGCGGAGTGGATCGACCAGATAATCGCCGAAGCTACCGACAAATTCGACGACCCGGGACTGTCAGGTGGCCTGCGCTACCTGAAAGATGAGTCGCGTGGATCAGCAATACGGGGGCTTGTTAGGCGAGCGGTCATTTCACTCGGTGGCGGCGACGACGAAGCGGACCGGCAGGCCAAAGTGGTCGGGAAACTGTATTCGGCGCGTTCGAAACTCTCGCACGAGAGCGCCATCGTCGATCTGGATCTCGGCTTGGCTACGCAACTGGCGCGGCTGGTTCTGAATGCCGCAGCCCTTAACCCGTCAATCCTCGACGTCGGGACAGGCGAAGACGCAAGCCGGCAAAGCGGGCTTCAGTGGCGCGCGCAATGGACGGCAGAAGCCGGTGCGACGATCCGCCTGAGCGAGCCCGACTGCGACGCCGTCGTGGATGTGGTTCGACGCCCACTCGTCATGGGCCAGTACGGGCCGCTGATCGCGCGCCTCGCGAACGGCAGTGTGTGGCTGATCTCTTCAGGCGAGGCGCGACGCCTATCCCGCGAAGAAATGGCCGACTGGGCCGCGTGTGACGAATCGTTTGGGACACTCATCAAACAGTGAGCCGGATGCGGGATGCGGAACAGTCGAACCACGACGTGCGGATATGACGTGTGGCGTGTGCATGTTCCAAGGCGGTCGGCCTTTAAGTCCCTTTTAAATGCCCTCGCGGTATAGTCTTTTGCCCCGAAATCCCTGTAGACGTAGGTAACGACGAATATGAGAAACGATCAGACGGGTGAAGGATTTGTCTACGCGATGCGCTCGACCAACCCGGCCAACAGCAACGAATTCAAGGTGGGTCTTACCATCGACCCGGAATTGCGGCGAAGGACGCTGAGCGGCACAGCCAGTGCTTTTCCCTTCGCGTTCGAGCGCGTCTGGGCCGTAACGAACATGGCGCTCGCCGAGGACGTCGCGCACAGGATGCTGCACGATCACCGGATAAATGACGACCGCGGGCATTTCTACATCATCCCGATGGAATCGCGCGAAGCGCTTTTCGGGACCGTCTGGCATGATCCAACGGATGACGAAGTCGATGTGTGTCTCGACGTGCTCCTGGACCGAATCGAAAGCATGTTCACGTTCAGCGAATCACTCGGCTGGTATGACGTCGATCCCGGCAAACTGCACGGCTACTACCGGGATCGCCGTGCCCTGAGCCGCGGCAAGCCGGGCGCTGCGCCACTGGAACCCCTGTTCTAGGGAGCCGGGTGCCGGCAGCGGCTGTTTCGCATGCGAAACCAGACCGTCCGAATCGTCGCACGACTTATCGCTGGCGTCCTTCAGAATGGAATGCAGTTGCCGGTCGGCGCCATGCTGCGCCGACGGATTGCCTGTATGCTGTCCCACGAGTTGGCCGCCCAGCTCGTGGCCACCAATCAGGCCGATGAGACTTGAATCGGGGTGTCAGCAACGCGCTGTCGCTTGATGTGAAGGCGCGCGGTTTGAATGCGAAGAGGCCAAGCCGGCGGCGCGAGTGTCTGTTGTACTCTGGTGGAGGTCGTTGCTGTGTGAGAAGTCCGAACGGCAGTTGTGGGTCGATCGCCGCCCCTTGCCTCGAAAACGGTCGGGACCTGATCTGACTGTGACTGTCGCATCGAGTCCCGACTTTTACAAATAACGGGGAAGTGCCTCGTGCCACTCAGAACCGTCTAGATGGGCGCGCAAAACTGCCCCACCAACATGTTGCGCTACGTCGAGGTAAAAAGGTGAAAACCCTCGACGTCACCTCTCTGTCACTCATGGCCGGGAAATGACGTATTAATTCAGCATCATCTCGCACGAGCGTCGAAGCTACGCGGCATTCGCTGGAACACGCCAACTCAACGTGACATTACGGCGCTTCAGATCTTTGATATACACGGCCACGTCTTCGGGAGAGTCCGTCGAGTACAGATATAGCTTTCGCAAGGTCCGCTCCTTGGGCTTTTTGCCCTCTGGGAGGTTCATTTCGCCAATCAATTCCGTTCTGTCGTGAAAGTCCACGATGTCGGGAAGATGCTCCCGCAGTGCAGATCGGTTTTGTCGTAGCAGCCCAACTTTGGTGGCCAGCGGGACTGACTGAGGGATGCTCGCATTGAGCGCATCGATGAACTTGCCTATATCGAAGGCAGGACCGGTTCCGTCTTCGATCTGAAGCTCGCGCTTGATCTTTTCGACATCCCGGCTATCAAGATAAAGACGAAAATCCCCCGCACGATGAGAACCATACAATTTAAGCGGCAGCATAGCCCGCGTATTCTGGAGAAATATAAACAAACGGTCCTTGGTTTTTTCGTCTTCTGGATCGAAAAACATCATGAAAAGGAATCTGCCTCGACCATTCAAGACTTCGAATGCAACCGTTGGTTCGTCACGGCCAAGCGCTTCGCGCCATACCCCGAAGAAGCCATTCATCTGGTAGGGTGTACCCACTGTCTTTCTCCTGATCGGGTACGCGGCTCTCATCGAACCTACCCTTATCGGTTTTCGCATAGAATTTCCCCTGCTTACGTACCGCTTTAGAGCCAACAACATGTCTGAGCCTGGACGCTGGCCAAAACTCTTCGCGAAGCTTCGCCTGGCCAGCTTCAACAGGTCAGATGGGCAACGATAGAGATGGCTTGTAGCCCCCGCCATCTGTGCCTTCAAAGTCATATTCGTACAGCGTCGCCTTGCCAAGACCGGGTTGTCTTTGTCCGAAAAAAAACGTGAAGGCGTTCGGTGCCGCGATGAAGAGATGCAGCGATGGCCTGCTCTGAATGCGCTTCTGATTGATCTGCAGGGCCAGTGCTTCAGCCAGGTCAAATGCGTGCTGACCACACGCTACAGACCGAGCCCCCGCACCGCAGGTTGGACGTGCCACTAACAATGAACTCACCTGTGGAAGTGAAGCGGCAAGATGAGCTTTCACGGCAGGAACCACGTCGTGAGTGAGGCACACTGCGATCGCCATGTCTCCGTCAGCGTCGTTCAGCCGTTCCAGATCGAATTCCCATCCAGGCCACGAAGGATCGCGCGGCATGTCACTTGAGTGCCAAACATTCCGATGCACGGTTCGTTGCTCGATCTCGACGTTTCGGCCGGACTTGATGTTCAGGACTGACCCGGCAGCAAAGGCCAGGGTGATGTGCGCGTCGAGAACCAGCCGCACGTGCTGATTGTCCCTCGCCGCAGTCTGCAGGAAGTCCTTGAGCTTGGGATAAAGCGTCGCTGCCCAATCGGTTTGCTCGCGGATTGCCCGCTCGTCGAAATGGGGGATCAGATCAAGCACGACCGTACAGCGATCCTCCAGCCGGTCAAAGGGATGCTCGAATGATTTCACCCCGAACACAACATGTGCGCGTCCGTCGCCGGCGAGCAGACCTTCCCGCGTACAGGCTTCCCGGAACGTCTGCCGGTCGAACTCCAACCGACCTTGCGAGAGCCATTGGAACGCCACGTCGTCGTAGACGAAGCTGCTTTCGTTCGCTGGTACACGTCGCAGGCCGCGGTTTTCGAACAACAGGTCCAGGTTATCCCGATGATCGTCGAGCGAAGTCGCGTCCGTATCCAATGCAAGCGTCCGGGCAAGGAGCATGAGTTCCTGGTCATCAATATCCAGGTGTTCGCGCCAAAGCCTCCTGACCTTGCCGGCCGCGGACCGGTCCGTTGTGCCGTCGAACAGATCCTTCAAGCGCAGCGTCTTCGATTTCTGATTGATGTAGCCGCGCAGCGGATCAGCCTGTGCAATGCGCCAGTTGGTGAGGAGCTTGAACCGGGCACCGATACCGTCACGCGCATAAGCCACCTGTGCAGCGCGGGCTCGTTGCAGCATCGAGATCTTGTTCGCGTTGATCCACTCCGGATCAATCAGGTCGGCGTAGCCGAAATCATTCATCAAGACATGCCATTTGCACTGGATATGTTCCCGCAGGATGGGCCTGCCTTCGTGATCGCCGGGGGCGCGATCGGCCGCGTAGGCAACCCACACATCGTCGAAACCCTTCGGCCCCGACTCAAAGCCCACCATTGTCACCGGGCTGCCGGGGTCCAGCAGGCAAGCGGCCTTCCGCCAGAAGATTCTGGCCTGGAAGGCATCTCCATCCCTACGAACGGCAACTGCTTGGGTCATGGTGGTCCCTTTTCAGTGCGGACTGTGTTGCCGCATAGCTGACGCAGGTGTTAAGCATCACGAAATGGTGGCGTCGGCAATATCGACCGGGCCAATTCAATGGCACGTGATGGCTTGATCGGACCGTCGGGGTACGCGTCCAGCACGATGGCAGGCAACAGTCGTTGAGTAATATCCGAATAGGTGAACCCGTAGGCGCGCTTTGGCTGTTCACCTGTCGCGGCCACGAGCGCTTCCAGTTCCGCCCTGCCGAACCCGGCACTCCCCAGCCGGCGGGAGAGAACGTCAAGCCGTTGCGCTGCATCGGGACGCTCGAACACGAGGATGTCCGCCGCTCGCCGCCGAACTGCCGGGTCCAATGCGTTCAGCCGATTGGTGCACATCAGCACTACAGCGGGGAGTCGGTCATTCGCGAATCGATCGATGCCACGAATAAAGGCGTTGACGCCCGCCCGGTCTTCATGGTGCATCTGGTCAGATTCGCGTGACTGAGCCAGTGCATCGGCTTCGTCGACCAGCAGGATGACGCCACCGCGCGCAGCCCCTTTGGTCGACTTGAATTTGCTGGCTTCATTGAACGCATGTTCGAACGCGGCAGAGACGAGCTGGGTCATTTCCCCAACTCGCCCCTGGCCGCGAGAAGCAAGACTCAGCGGCAGCAGAGTGATGTCGATGTTCTCTTGCCGGGCTACCTTGTCGCCGATGGTCTCCGCCAGTTCCGTCTTGCCCGAGCCGACATCGCCGGATAAAACTACCAGCGGCGGGCGACGCAGGACGGCTTCAAGCAGGTTGCCAGCGTCAGCGTGGTGCTTGTCCTGCCATTGCTGAAGTCCTGCCGGATTGATCAGGACGCCCAGCACGTTGGCCAGGCGCTTGATCTTGTCGTCCATCCCGACGAGTCGTGCGAGACGCCCCTGGGCGTCTGGGTCAGGTAGCGTTGTCGGGCGCTCGAACAGTCCCTGGAGGTTGGGTTGCTGACTCATCAATAGCTCCTCACGCTCGCGCGGCCAAGTGACCGGCCGCCGGATGAATAGGTTTTATCGTCGAAGAAGTAGCCATTGCTGACTGCGGCATTCGATCCACTGACACGCTGTAGCGGCAACTGCTGCTTGACCGCTGTGCGCTGCTCCGCCGTCAGGGCATCCCAGGCGGCGCTGTACGTCAGGTAACTGTGAAACTGCGCGCCGCTGACATCTTTCCCGGGCAGAACGCGCCCCGGATCGTCGTCCGTGCCGCTGTCTGCCAAATCGCTTGCGGTGTATCGCAAGGTGGGTTCGATCCACTTGTCGTCGCGCTGGAAGCCATAAGTGACTGTTCCGAGATAGCCCTGACGCAGCAATTCGGTGACCTCACCCTCGAATTCTGCAATGCGCTCGTCGGTGATATGTCCATACAAGCGCTGCAAGCGCTTGAGGTCCGCCGATACCTTCGCGGCAAGGTGCCTGGCGTGCGTTAGCGTGAAAGTCCTAGTTTCGGTCGTTGTGAAGCTGTAGCTCATGATGTTCAACCCTGGAAGGACGGACCAAAAAGTTTCTGCCAGTAACGCAGCGTCAGCTCTTTGTTCGGCGCGGCCAGCGCAGCGTCGATGGCGTCGCCCGCGTCCAGGGCGGCCTCAACGATCGCATCGGCGTTCTCGTTTGTGTAGAGCCGCGCCACGTTGTTGCTGGCATTGATCGGATCGATGATCTGTACGGGATCGTCAAGCTTGGCGACGCTGGAACTCTTGTAGTGATCCTCGAACACGATCCGCTCGCGAAGGTTCGATTTCGCGATGTAGGTGAAAAACGACTGCAGCGCTTCGGGATAGTCCGAGAAGTCCACGCCGTCATCGCACAGCTTTGCCAGGATCATCTCGATCATGAAAGATTTGAACCGGAAGCCGTCTCGCTCCTGCTTCATGCGTCGTGCCCAGAATTTCACCAGTCGCACCACCTGCGCAAAGTGGGTCGGCTGCGCCTGCTTGCGCTTGCGCGCGAACTCCAGGTGCAGCGGGATGCTGGTCTCCAGGAAGGAGCCATCGTCCTGACTGATCAGATCGCCGCGCCAGTCGGGCAGCCCGGCGTACAGGACCGGGACCACATCCACGTCCAGGCCCGTTCCCCGGAACGATACGGTGACCGAATAGGTCTGAGGTTTCACCTGATCCGGGTTGAAGTTGGGGAAGGCCTTTCGCAACCGTTCAGCCAGGTAGTCCAGCAACGCACGAATGTCGTGGGGAGCATCGGAGCCACTGACATAGACGGCCATGTCGATGTCGTTGAGCGATCGCAGCGCGGTGCCCTTGGCGAGGCTCCCCGACAGTTGAATTCGCTTGAGCGAGAAGTCCGGGTGCTCCGAGAGGTAGCCTTCCAGTTTCTCGCGCAGTCGCCGCGCCTGGGCGCGGTACTCATCCGCCTTGTCTTTGGGCAGATTGACCTTATCTTCCGCGAACCGCACGAGATCGCGATGGTCGATATGGGTACGGGACATCTGAAAGGCTCCTTGTGAGGCGACCTGACTCGTATCAGAAAATCATGAAAAAAAGTTCGGAACAGCGAACACGGGTAAATATTACGCCCATTTTCTCGGATGTCAAACAAAAAGTTCGGTATCGTGGTATTCTTCGCCCACGCATTCTGTACAGGAGACGGACCATGGCGACACGTCTCGGCGAAAAGCTGCGCGAGCTTCGCAAGGAGCGCGAGCTGACACTCGAAAAGCTGGCTGACCTTGCGGGGCTCAGCAAGAGCTACCTCTGGGAACTCGAAAACCGCGAATCCCAGCGACCATCGGCAGAGAAACTGACCGCACTGGCCGACGCGCTAGGTGTTGCTGCCAGCTACTTCCTGGAAGAGGACGTTCGGGCGCCGGAAGAGCGCCATCTGGATGAGGCGTTTTTTCGCGGCTATCAGAAGCTTGAGCCCGAAGCGAAAGAGCAACTCCGAAAAATACTCAGCACCTTCAAGAAGTCCTCGCAATGACCGAGGTCTGGACTCCCCAGCGTGCCGCCAACCGGTTGGCAAAACTGGCCGAGTTGTTCAGTGCAGCACACGGCGTCGACCGCTTTCCTGTCGAGGTGCCGCCGCTCGCGATGGAGGCGGCGCGCATTTTTGGTTGGGCCGATCCGATTACCCAGGTCCAGGCAGCCAACATCAAGGGCTTCGACGGTGCATTATTTCCAGGTGATGGCCGAAGGGAGTGGCTGCTGCTCTACAACGAGGCAGTGTCATCGCCCGGTCGGGTACGATTTACGCAAGCCCATGAGCTTGGGCATTACATCCTGCACCGACAACTCAGGGAGTCGTTCCAGTGCAGCGATGCCGACATGTTGGAGTGGTCCAAAGATGACAAGGACATCGAGGGGCAGGCTGACCTGTTTGCGTCGTACCTGCTGATGCCGCTCGACGATTACCGCAAGCAGGTCACTTCCACCGTCGATCTGGACCTGCTCGGGCACTGCGCCGATCGCTATGGCGTGTCGCTGACAGCGGCAATTCTGAAATGGTTGCAGTACACGGATGAGAAGGCCGTGCTCGTGATGTCCACTGATGGCTTCATCAATTGGGCGTGGTCCAGCGAGCCGGCGGCCAAGGCAGGCGCTTTCTTCAGGACGCGCAAAAGCGTTATTCCAGTGCCCCACGGAGCACTCGCTTCCAATCCCGACATCAAGCATGATCGGGCAGGCACGCAAATCCCCGCCTCCATCTGGTTTCAGCATGCCAGCGCCGACATGCCACTCCGGGAGATGAAGATCCATGCCGAGCAATACGGTGTCGTTCTAAGTCTGTTGCATCTGCCGCGCTCTGCAGACGTCTGGGCGCCTTGGGTTGAGGAGCAGTAGCGGTGCGGTGCTCATCGGTGTGTCCTCACCCCGCTGAGTACACCAGTCGTAAGTTAGTTGTCTGACTCTCGAAGACCCGTCGGTCCTTCCATAATCAGTCTCTTCAGTTCAGAGGGGGATTCTGGCGCGCGCTTATTACTTTCGTGAATCGAATCGCCATGTCAATGCACTGTACTGACCACATTCAGCAAATCAACATATTCTCTTCTCAATCGAAGCAGCTCCGCTCGTGTACTATCGACGACTGCTTGAGCCTTGTTCCCTCTCAATTGTGCGTACCGCGTCGACTGGATGAGCGAGGACAGCGACCCGTACGTAGCTTCCAATAGCTGCATTAATTTGATAGCGGCATCGGCGTGATCGAAGGATGTCATTTCTTCCCATGCCCAATCAATGTAATGGAACAAACTCTCCACGCTCGCGTGCCCGGTAAACGAACGCACTCGGTCGAGAATGAGTCTGTAGTCCGCGTCGGATGGGTGAGAGGAGGAGCGATCCGGGCGCTTACTCATGAATTCCTGTATGTGCATCTTAACCATGTTTGTGATGAATCTGTGCCGGAACATGGAGATGCAGGCGCGCTGATCCAGATCGGTAGATACTGCTAGTCGATGGAATTCGCGTTCAAGACTAGGAGCGTCAAGTGGGTTGCCACTTGTCGCCGACAAAAACAGCCGATCGTTAGGAAGCGGATTTAAGCCGGAACTTTTTAGTTCTTTCAAGAGAACACTACGTTCATCATCTATAAAGTTCTGAATCCGAATCGCTGTTCCAAAATCAACCGGAACGCTGCGTTTGCAATCCGGTCGTCGACGCTTCATGGTTTGCATTACGAGCGCCTTTTCCATCACGCAATCTGCATTTTCGCTTACACGTAGGAGTGATAGTTCGGATGGCCGGCAACCCGTCGCTTCAAAAAGCGTCAGTGCAAGCTGACGCCGCGCCAGGCAGAACCTTGATTGCCACTCAGGGTGCCGGCGCGCGTCACGATCGTGGTACGCGCCGACGGTGTCCCACAACCGATTCCGGACGTGACGTGGCATGGGCCGTTTTCTGTCGACTGGGTCTGGTTCCGGGCGAAAAGGGTATCTCAACTGACGCGACGCTTTTCCCCCTGCGACCAAGATGATTTGCGGCCCTTGGTCCCGCAGACCCACAATCAAGCGGTCTGTGCTTATGTGTTCCTGGAGCCACGCCAAAAACGCCGTGCAATAGTCAATAATGCGGCGTTCAGTGTTGCGATTCCGGCCTTGCGCCCCGCCTTGGTCAGACAGGTCGCAGACAAAATTGTGAAAGGACGAATCATCTAGCTCCCAAAACTCCAGATTACGTTCCCAGCAAAAGCGAATAAGTGGCGAGAGTGCTGATGCCACAGCTCGAAGGGTTCCGCCATCAATGGCACGGACGGTTACGGTGTCAGCAATGTAGAGTAGATACATCTCTACTACGAGACATGGAGAACCGTCAGGCCAGTGGACCGCCAAGATTGCCGGGGCAGTCGAGTCGGGCGGCTGCAAGGATTGGGTTGATGTAGTTTCCCTGGACGGACCTGGGTGGGCGCGGACCAGATCAAACAGCTGTCGGTGGTTGGTCGACATCATCTATCTCCGAATTGATGGCACGAAGAGAGAGTACTTTGGAGTAGGTGGCTGAATGGCGCGCAAGCTTTCCGGCCATTTCCTCATCCCATTTCGCTGCAGCTCGTAATATGCCGAGCGCGTCAAGATACGCCCTGTTGAGATTCGCTCTTATGCGCTGAGCCGCATCAAGCTTTGCGCGTAGAAACTCAAGCTCGGTTTTCCTGCGCTCAGCGCGTTCGACGCTTCGTTTTGAGCGACCCGTCTTGGACTCGAGGATTTTTCGGCGTAGATTGTCAAACTGATCCCAGCCTCCGGGCTCTATGGCAATTGCAGCAAGTTTCTTAAGAGTGTTCAGGCTGCATTCGCAGTTTGGTACCAATGTGCATACATACGCCGTAATGGAGGCTTGATTCGCGCAAGCAGCAACTAGCTTCCGATCTGAAACGGTCGTCTGATCAATTTCACGGATCATGGCGTTGTGAGCGCGGCGGATTGCAAGCATACGTAGCGCTCTACCGTTAGCTTTGGGAGGGCGAGTCCGCGTGGTCACGATTTTTCCTTTCCGATCTTGAATGCGACCGCCCATTCCGAATTGCTGCTGCGTAGTTGATAAACCTCTATTTTGTAAATTTCTTTTTTGAAAGCAGTCGATAACCACTGGAGAAGCTCGGATTTTCCAATCTTGCTGATCTCTCCGACGCCGAAATGCTCGCAAACCGCCCGATAAAGATCGGAGATATTGAGGGTGTTTTGATTTGATGTTTCTTCGAAATCCCAGAGCTGTTCGGCGGCGTATTGTGCTTCAAGCTCAACGATCTCTTGGCCTGAGAAGCTGGCTCTGATATATGCATAGATGCCGTCGACGTTCGCGTGACCGGCAATCCATGCCGCAGCATCCAGGGAGGCAAACTTTGCTGCCCAGAAAAAAGTCAAAAGAAAAGATTTTCGAAGCTCATGAACGCGAACATACCATCTTCTTCCGAGTTTATCCGTTGGTAAATTCACATAATCGCAAAATATATCAATTCTTCGGCCAAGCTCCTTTCGCCCGATACCGATCAAATGAAAGTCGGATTTAAGCTTCCGGGGCGGAAGCACGAAAAGTAAGTCGGTCGGCACACTGTTGGATCCCCATCTCCTCTGTAGCTCTAAAAGATCGGTTGCTAAACGCTTTAGAAGCCCGACGGCACGGGAAGCAACTCCTGGAATGGGGCGCTCAATCGTGTCGGCAACCCCCTCCGTTCCGTGCTTTTCGTTTACATGTGTCATCCAATATTGCTTGCGCCCGTGAAGACGAACACAATCACGCCACAATCCGGTAAGTTCACCGCTTCTGATCGGTTTTAATGAACCAATCAGAACCGCAATGGCTCCGTACAGGATGTTCATGGCGTCTATCACGGATGGATTCTTGCGGATCTTGTCATATAGTTCGTGTGGGGAGTCGTGCGCATGTCGTGCGGTCCAGCGATTTATGCCGAGCGGTGCAAGTGGGGCAGGAAGATTTGAGACTATCCAGCGATCTCTTCTCTCCCGAGCATTTCCGTGAAACAGATTTTGAGATCTAAGGTAGGTCAGCGCACGTACATAAAATGTGACAAGCGCTTCGCCGAAAACAATGACCCATCGAAGTGCCTCATTCAAATAGGCGAGCATCGTCTCCAACGGAATCCACGCAGTTGACGAATCGGGTCGAGTGTTTCTCTCAATGTAAGCTGACAACCTTCGCTGATCGTCTTCGCTAAATTCGCTTCTTGGATGCCCGAGTGCGCGTGCAAGTTTCGGCAGAGACGTGAGAATATCCTTGAATCCACGGCAACGCGACAAAGGTGCGCGGCGCTGATAGGCTTCTTCGCGCGCCAGAGTTTTATGCCCGAAGTATTCTGTTGACCGTAGGCCAGCCACCAGTAAACCTGGTGCAAGTCTCTCAAGGTCGGGTTCAAATTGCCTTAGAAAAGACGAAAATGCTGACCCTGCCATGAGGGACGCGTCGATCTTGAGCAGTTTGCTTAATTTTGTGCGGTCGATGTAACGGTGACGATTCCTGTTAAGGGAATAACAGCCTGCCTCATCTAACCAGTTGCAAACAAATTCTATTTCGTCCGCCGGCAATCTAAAAATATCGTCACCGAATATGGGGAAGGGGAGTGGATTTGGATTGCTGACAGTACGAAGAAATAAGAAACAATCTTGGATGGCACCTAACGCATGTGCTTTTCCCCTGACAGAAAACGACGATATAAATTCCTTGGCGATGTGGAAATCTACTGACAAGATCAGGGCGGCGGTTCGATTGGAGTTGCCGGTGCTGCGGTGCAGCCACTGCGCTATTGTGATGAGATCTTGGCACCACGTGATATGTGACGCGCGAGATGAGATGCCGGTGAGCGGCGTTTGTCGGGCAAGAAAGGCAAGTTTTTGGAGGGTCAGCAGAAGATTTCTGTTTTTCTCGTCGGTCAGAAGAGAGCCGTCTGCAAGACATTTCTTCCAGTCCAGCCCAATAGATAAATCATCATTATGGGGGTCACTCAGCGATTTATCTCTTCTCAACTTCCATACGTGGTCTGTGAGCTCAGATAGAAGCCAGTCCGCCTTCCACGCGCCGAGGTAACGTCCAGTTAGATTGGATGCTATTTCGAGTAAATGACGGGCTTTGGCGCGCTCAATGCTGCTGAAGGTCGGAGGGAGCTGAAGTTCATGCGGCATCTCGTACTCTCCTCTTGCTGGCGATTAGTTCGTGCCAGCACAAGTTTTCACACAACGACCGGTACCCTGATTCCGCCTCCTCGTGGGCAGCCCGGAATTCGGGTTCCCTCGCTTCTGGTAGCGTGCGTTTCAGCAGGTCGGCGAGATCAATGAGTTGTCGAGGGGAGATTCCAGTCCGTTCGTCAGGTATGCGTAATTCGACGTCGTTGAGTTCTGAACGTAACGCCAACTCTCGGTACGCGTAAAGTATTGTGACGGTGTCCGGGGATATCGGAATTGCTAGCGAGTCAGATGCAGAAATAGGTTTCGCAGCGTCTCTATCGGCGTAACGTTCGTGCAGCAGTTGCGCCAAAGGGGACGTATGTGACGGATGTTGTCGCAACATCTGCTGTAGAAATTCGTGCAGCTCTTCGACGTTGTCAAAGTCGCAAGCCTCCAATGCATACGGCTCGCCGGCAGAAGCCACTATTAGAAGCAGATTCTGAAAGCGGCGTATGAGCCGCTCGTTCCAGGCAACCATTAGAGCTTTCGGTATGTAGTGGTGCAGAGTTGTCTTTTTTTGATTACCCAACTTTCGAGACATAGCGAAAAGCGAGCCGGTTCTGAACCACTCCAAGACACCTTCGGTGTTTCTAAGATTGCTAAGGCTAGCAACTTTGGTATCTATATTGGCATCCGCCAGTTCCGGATGCTCCAGGAGTATGGTCGGAGTGATGCGCTCGTTCTTGCGAAAAATACAACCCGTAAGCTTCCCGGTCAATTTGGTTGCAGAAACAGGGGCAGCCCGTCCCTTGTGAGTGAAGATAAACAGTCTGTCTGAATCAGTGGGGTTCGTCGTTTCTAAGGACTTTCTCGCACCTGCGGAGATGCGGATGAGGTCTCGAAGGATGCGTCCAGATTGCTCTTCGAGCAGTTCAGTTTTAAATGATGCCGCTCGAAATTTAGGAACGCGAAAGGTATATCCGCTATCTTCGAGGATGAGGTAGTCAGCGCCGGATTTGGTGTGAATCTTTGCGTCAGCGAGGGCGTGTGGGGTGAAAGATGGCTGTGCCATAACCAGAAGCGCAGCCGCTATCGCGAGATCTAGACTCGTCAGGTTTCCGAGCATCCAGTTCAGCCGCCTGAATCGGTTAATGTGTGAAAACGGAACCTCGGGTGCGCCGGGAGGAAACGCAAAGAGACCTGATCTCGGAAGTAGGTGATCGTTGCCGAAATAATCCCGTTCCGCCCACGCGCTATGACGATAGCGGATAACGGCGAGCAGGTCGGCCAGAGAGCGCTCGCTGTGGCCCCCAGTCGGATGGTCTGCAAGGCTTTGCCTGGATCGGCCAGTCCCTGAGCGGTCCTGTTTAATCAGTCTCTCTATTGTCAATGGACTCGTTTTGCTCAGTAGCCTTTGCCCATAGTCAAAGTGCTCAACGACTGTTTGCCAGTGTGCGCTGAAGACGCGATGAAGAATCGCTCGTCGACGCGACAGTTCAGCCTCGACTTCATCGAGGTAAGCCGCGTCGGTGCGAGCGAGCGAAATGCCGACGATTAGCGATTCCTTGTCGTCTTTATCCGGTGGTTCTCCCTCCTCAGCCGCCACGGCCGGCTCGTTCCATCGTCTTGGAAGAAAATTGGCCGGTGGCCTCGGGAAAATGACGCCAGTGGGTAGGAATTCAGTTGTTTGCTGGAGATTGCTCAGGAGTGGGAGCCAGTAGCGGACCCATTCCTCCAGCCTGGTTCGTAACTTACTTGTGCGATCGGGGCGAGTAAGACAAAACCTGTAGGCATCGACCACAAATATCTGCCACGCCTCGGCAGAGTCGGGCAACGACTTGTAACGCAGAGCAGTGAGAGCGTCCCCCAGCGCAGAAGCAGTGGTGAGCACGTTGAGCCGCGAATAGAACCTCAGACCGGTGAGCCGCCGGCAAATAGCAACGAGGAGTGGCTCTGCCTGCCTGCCCAACACGGCCAACGACGTAAGATCCTTGCCGGTATAACGGGGGCCATTCCAGACCTCAGCTCGTATTTTATTAGTGTCGAAACAGAGTGTTATGGCTCCAACCCGAGTTTTGTGCATGTCAATTTCTCTGAGCATGCGACAACGCGCAATCCCTTTGTTATAGGGGATTCAAGCACTTTTGACAATTTTATGAGTCTGGAAAATTGTCGTGATACGGCGCACGGGAAAGTCGAAGTCGCAGTTCTGCAGCGCGGCGCGCACGCGCTCGCGGCTTTCGCGCACTTCGAGATCGGGAAGGCCGACGATCGAAAAAGAGGGTAATCCGTTGGCGAGGTGAACCTCGACCGTTACTTCAGGCGCGCGGCCAGCGGCCGGCGCGCGACTGCGCACCACGGCAAGCGACATGTTTTCTCCCGTCAGACGGCGCGCCGGTAGCGCGCACGACTCTCTAAAACGCTGATGACGTCACGGCTCGCTTGCCAGTGATGTGCAATTCAGACTTCGCGCAACCTCAGGACGTGTGTGTCACCGGCAGCTTCTGTTCTATCTCGGCCACGCGCCGCTCCAGTTCCTCGAGACGGGCGCGCGTACGCACCAGCACCTGGGTTTGCGTATCGAATTCTTCGCGCGTCACCAGATCGAGCTTTGAGAAGCCCTGCGACAGCATGGCCTTGACGTTGCGTTCGACATCCTTCGCGGGCGAGTTCTTGAGCAGATCGCTGATGCGAGCCTGGAAATCGTTGAAGACGTCGTTCGGTTGTTTCATGGTGTTCCCCTTAAATGCACAAAAAGTGTGCATGTGTCATTACGTCTGTGCCCCGGATCGGCGGATGAGCGTTTTTGGTGCATGACCGACCGGTCGGTACGGTTCCATGTGCGCCTTTGGTGCGCGTATTCGTGTCCGTGGCCTGCGAACACTCTAGCAACGATCCAGACGGCGCGCCACCGTCCCCCGCCAACGTTGGCCATCCGGCCAGGGGGAGCGCGGGGCCGCTACCGGCACCGGTTCCAGCGAGTGTGACACTCACATGGCATGCGAGTTGCTGTTACTGCCCGGCGCGCACTGCCGGGTGGTTTTACCGGCACTGCATCGATCCGGTTCGAGCACCAGCCGCGTATCGACGCAACAGTTCAGGGGAAACCAGGTTTCGCAAACGGGTTACGCAACTACAGCGAGGATTTCATGAAACTGATTACCGCAATCATCAAGCCGTTCAAGCTCGATGAGGCGCGCGAGGCCTTGTCGGCAATCGGCGTCTCCGGAATCACGGTGACAGAAGTGAAGGGCTTTGGGCGTCAGAAAGGCCACACCGAGCTGTACCGGGGCGCAGAGTACGTCGTCGATTTCCTGCCGAAGGTGAAGATCGAGGCCGCGGTCTCGGACGACATCGTCGATCAGGCGATCGAAGCGCTCGAGCGTGCCGCACGCACCGGCAAGATCGGCGACGGCAAGATTTTTGTCACGCCGATCGAGCAAGTGATTCGGATTCGCACCGGAGAGACCGGGGCGGACGCCCTGTAAATAGAACGATAGCGACTCGCTACAAGAGGAAAATTAAGATGCGCAAACTATTGATGTCCATGCTGATGGCCGGTTCGCTGCTCGCGGGCGGTATCGGCGCCGCCCTCGCGGACGACGCTTCAGCACCCGCAGCCGCCTCGGCGCCTGCCGCCGATACGACGGCCAGCGCACCGGCCGCCGCAGCATCGGCACCGGCAGCGGACGCCTCCGCACCGGCTACTGCCACAGCCGCACCTGACGCGTCGGCAGCCGCTGCCGCAGCCGCCCCGGCTGCTCCGACCGCGCCGTTCTCGGTCGACTCGTCGAAGATCAACTCCGGCGACACCGCCTGGATGCTGACCTCCACCGCGCTCGTGCTGTTCATGACGATCCCGGGCCTGGCACTGTTCTACGGCGGCATGGTCCGCAAGAAGAACGTGCTCGCAACGCTGATGCAAAGTTTCGCGATCACCTGCGTCGTGACGATCGTCTGGGTGGTGCTGGGCTACAGCCTGGCGTTCACACCTGGCGGCATGTTCATCGGCGGCTTCTCGCGCGTCTTCATGGCCGGGATGAACTATATCCACGGCGACAAGGCGACCACGCTGACGGTAAGCCACCTGGCTCCGACGATCCCGGAAACGGTCTACTGCGTGTATCAGATGACCTTCGCGATCATCACGCCGGCCCTGATCACGGGTGCGTTTGCTGACCGTATGAAGTTCTCGGCAATGCTGGTGTTCATGACGCTGTGGTCGATCATCGTCTACTCGCCGATCGCTCACATGGTCTGGGAACCGACCGGCTGGCTGGCTACGGCAGGCATCCTCGACTTCGCAGGCGGCACGGTGGTGCACATCAACGCCGGTATCGCCGGTCTGGTTTGCTGCCTGGTGCTCGGCAAGCGTGTCGGCTACGGCAAGGAAGTCATGGCTCCGCACAACCTCACGCTGACGCTGATCGGTGGCGCGATGCTGTGGGTGGGCTGGTTCGGTTTCAACGCAGGTTCCGCAGTGGCAGCAGACGGCCGTGCCGGCTTCGCGATGTTCGCAACGCAGGTTGCAACGGCAGCCGCAGCACTCGCATGGATGTTTGCTGAGTGGATCGCCAAGGGCAAGCCGTCGGTACTCGGCATCGTGTCGGGCGCGGTTGCAGGTCTGGTGGCGATTACGCCGGCTTCGGGCTTCGTCGGCATCGGCGGTTCGCTGGTGATCGGTATTGCAGCTGGCGTGATCTGCTTCTGGTCGGCTACGTGGCTCAAGGGCAAGCTCGGTTATGACGACTCGCTCGACTGCTTCGGCGTGCACTGCGTTGGCGGTATCGTCGGTGCACTGCTGACCGGCGTGTTCGCGGTCAAGGACATCGGCGGCGCGGACGGCAGCGTGATCCTGCAGGCCAAGGGCGTGTTGACGACCCTGATCTACAGCGGCGTGGTGAGCTTCGTCCTGCTGAAGGTGATCGATCTGGTGATGGGCATCCGCGTGACCGAAGAAGAGGAACGCGAAGGCCTGGACGTGAGCCTGCACGGCGAGCACGTCGAATAAGGTTTCAAGGATTTCAAGGCTTTACGATTCACGATCACGAATCAAGCGCAGCGACTTTGGCCCGCCTTCTGGCGGGCCTTTTCTTTGGCGCCGGTTGCGGTGCTATTGCTGGACTATTCGCGGATGAATCGCGGTAGACTGCATCCGAGGAGCAGTTTTCGCCGCCTATCGCGCTCATAGCGAGAATGCATCCGTCCCTGCTTGCGAATGGAGAAACCGTCCCCAAATGGACGAAGCATTTGCTCTACAATCTTTTTTCTCCAGTCTGCGAGTGATCAATGGTTCCGCACCTAGTTACGGCGTTAAACGGCCCGCTGCTCGATCTCGAGCGGAAGATCCTCGACGCTACACCCGCCATCGAACGCTGGTTCCGCCTGGAATGGCAGGAACACACGCCGCCGTTCTATTGCTCGGTCGATCTGCGTAACGCAGGTTTCAAGCTCGCCCCTGTCGACACCAATCTGTTCCCCGGCGCGTTCAACAACCTGCCGCAGGAAGTGTTGCCGCTCGCCGTGCAGGCGGCCATGGCTTCGATCGAAAAGATCTGTCCGGACGCGAAGAACCTGCTGGTCATTCCGGAGCGCCACACGCGCAATGCGTTTTATCTGGAGAATGTCGCCCGTCTGGCGACCATCATGCGGCAAGCCGGGCTCAACGTCCGGTTCGGTACCCTCGACGAGAGCGTCGACGGGCCGGTCACCATTGCGTTGTCCGACGGTCAGAAGATCGTCCTTGAGCCGCTCGAGCGCTCGGCACGCCGGCTTGGCCTGAAGAATTTCGATCCGTGTTCGATTCTTCTGAACAACGATCTTTCCGGTGGCATTCCGCCGGTCCTTGAAAATCTGCACGAGCAGTATCTGCTGCCCCCGTTGCATGCCGCGTGGGCGGTGCGTCGCAAGTCGACGCATTTCTCCTGCTATGACGACGTTGCCAAGAAGTTCGCGAAGATGGTCGAAATCGATCCGTGGATGATCAATCCGTACTTCGCGCACGTGGAAGGCGTCGATTTCCAGGAGCGTACTGGCGAAGAGGCGCTGGCCGATGCGATCGACGGCGTGCTGAAGAAGATTGCCAAGAAATATCGCGAGTACGGCATCTCCGAGAAGCCGTACGTGGTCATCAAGTCGGATGCGGGCACTTACGGCATGGGCGTGATGACCGTGCACGACGCCTCGGAAGTCGCCGCGCTCACCAAGCGCGAGCGCGCCAAGATGGCAACCACCAAGGACGGTCTCGAAGTGCACGACGTGATCGTGCAGGAAGGCGTCTACACGTTCGAGCGGATCGGTGAGGAAGTCGCCGAGCCGGTCGTGTATATGATCGACCGGTATGTAGTGGGCGGCTTCTATCGCGTGCACGGCAGCCGTGAGCGCGATCAGAATCTGAATGCGCCCGGTATGCACTTCGTGCCGCTCGGCTTCGAGCATACGGCTTTGCCGGACGCTCATGCGAAGCCCGGTGTGGCACCACCGAACCGTTTTTATATGTACGGTGTGGTGGCGCGGCTTGGCTTGCTGGCCGCCTCGGTGGAACTGGAAAAGACCGATCCGGAAGCGATCCAGGTCTGATTCGCGGCCAAGGTCTCGCTTCACACCCGGTTGCTGTGGCGTCGAGGCTACGCCTCGTTACGCCACACCGGACCGACGGGCGGCGCGCTTCATGCCGCCGCCCTTTGTTTAACGCATAATGCCAAGCCCATCAGTGCGCATCAGGACTTCCATGGACATTCTCTTTATCGCCGACCCGCTGGATCACTTCAAGATCTACAAGGATTCGACCTACGCGATGATGGCCGAGGCGGCCCGGCGCGGTCACACGCTCTACACCTGCGAGCCGAAGCATCTCGCATGGACGGGTGCAGACGTCGAGGCGAATGCGCGGCGCTTTGCGATTGTCGGCGACGAATCCGATGGTCATCGCGAGACCTGGTATGCCGCCGATGCCGCTGCCGCGCGCTCGCTGAAAAGCTTTGCCGCTGTGGTGATGCGCAAAGACCCGCCGTTCGACATGGAATACGTGACGTCCACGTGGCTGCTGGAGCTTGCAGAACGCAGCGGCGCCCGCATCTTCAATAAGCCGCAGGCGATTCGGGATCATTCGGAAAAGCTCGCGATCGGCGAATTCCCGCAGTTCGTGGCGCCAACGCTCGTGACGCGCGACGCCGCAAGATTGCGCGCGTTTCACGCGGAGCATGGCGATGTGATCCTGAAGCCGCTCGACGGCATGGGCGGCATGGGCGTGTTTCGCGTGAAAGCGGATGGCATGAACCTCGGTTCGATCATCGAGATGCTGAGCCACGACGGCGCGCGTTCGGTGATGGCGCAGAAATTCATCCCCGAGATCAAGGACGGCGACAAGCGCATTCTGCTGATCGGCGGCCAGCCGGTGCCGTATTCGCTCGCGCGCATTCCTCAGGGCAATGAGGTGCGCGGCAATCTTGCCGCGGGTGGGCTCGGCGTGGCGCAACCGCTGACCGAGCACGATCGCAAGATTGCGGAGACGCTGGCGCCGGTGCTCGCGGAGCGCGGTCTGCTGCTGGTGGGCCTCGACGCAATTGGTGATTGGCTCACCGAAGTGAACGTGACGAGCCCGACGTGCTTTCGCGAAATCATGGATCAGACCGGTTTCGACGTCGCCGGAATGTTCATCGACGCGTTGGAGCGGGCGGTCGGATAACGCAGTCGCCCTGACGGGTTGCCCAGGTGGTCTGTCAGGGCGGCGTCGAGCGAACAAGTGGCGGAAGCGCGAAAATGAGCCTGTTACAATGCCCGCTCTTTAGCGGCGGCCCGCGTCGGTTAGGATCGCCGGCAGGCGCGCCGCCCGAAACCTCAGGTTTCGCGCGGGCATGAAGCGCTCGTTCGCTGCGGGGCCGTCTCGGCCTGGCAGGTAGGCAGCGCGGAACGCGGATCCGACCCTCAGACCATCGGCCGGTCGAGGGCGTGACGACCGGGTTAAAACCCGGGCCACGGTTCAGGGCCGTTTTTTGCAGCAAGGCTGACATGGCAGGCATTCTGATCATTGCGCACGCCCCTCTCGCAACGGCGCTCAGGGACTGTATCGCACACGTTTACGGGGGCTTACCGGCCCGCATCGGCGTCATCGACGTCTCACCGGACTGCGATCCTGTGGAGGTCGTGGCATTCGCGCACTCCGAGATCGATCGGCTCAGGGAAGAGAACGGCGCCCTGGTGTTGACCGATATGTTCGGCGCGACGCCTTCCAATATCGCTGCGCGGCTCGCGTCGCTGCCCGATGTGCGCGTACTGGCCGGCGTGAATCTGCCGATGCTGCTACGCGCGGTCTGCTATCGCGCGACGCCGCTCGACACGCTGGTCGACAAGGCGCTGGCCGGGGCGACCAAGGGCGTCCAGGCGATCGCCGCGGGCACGCCCGCGCCAGTGTGCGCACCGCCTGTGATGGGCGATTGCGTGCCTGCCATGCTGCCGGAGAGCGATCTCACCCACAAGCAGGGCACGACGAGCCTGTAACGGTTTCGGTTTCATCTTTCATAAACATCATTACCCGCGCTTCGGACCATTACATGCTGCAACAGGAAACGACTATCGTGAACAAGCTGGGGCTGCACGCGCGCGCGTCGGCCAAACTGACGCAACTCGCGGGTAACTTCCAGGCGGAAATCTGGATGAGCCGCAACGGGCGGCGCATCAACGCGAAAAGCATCATGGGAGTGATGATGCTGGCCGCGGGCATCGGCAGCACGGTGCTGATCGAAACCGAAGGCTCAGACGAAAAGGAAGCGATGGACGCACTACTGAAACTGATCGCTGATAAATTCGGCGAAGGTCAGTAACGCGGCGCGTTTACAGATTATTTGGGTCGTCACGCCGCGGTTTTCCGCGGCGTTTTTTTTAACGCGTCACAATCGACGCGGTAACACAGCGTGTTGCGCTGCACACTGACCAGGCAGGCGCCAGTAAGCTGCGGAATTTATAATGACGTGCAAGGTCTGAGAGCATTGCAGCGGTCTACCGCGGCATCACACAACTAGAGGAGGTGCGCGTGTCGTTCACGCTGCATGGAATTCCCGTGTCACGCGGTATCGCCATCGGGCGGGCTTATCTGATCGCCCCGGCTGCACTCGACGTCGACCACTATTTAGTCGAGCCCGCCCAGATCGAAGGCGAGGTCGAGCGTTTCCGCTCGGCCCAGCAACTCGTTCATCAGGAGCTCGATATATTGCGCAACGATCTCGCGGCGGATGCGCCGAGCGAGATGGGCGCGTTTATCAACGTTCATTCAATGATCCTGAACGATGCGATGCTCGTCCAGGAAACCATCGATCTGATCCGCACGCGCCGCTATAACGTGGAATGGGCGCTCACCGAGCAGCTCGAGCGCCTGTCACGCCACTTCGACGACATCGAAGACGAATACCTGCGCGAGCGGAAAGCCGATATCCAGCAGGTGGTCGAACGCGTGCTGAAGGCGCTGGCTGGGGCAACGGCGGCGAGTCTGGTCGACAACGCGCACGGCACGTGCGACGAAATGATCGTGGTCGCGCATGACATTGCGCCGGCCGACATGATGCAGTTCAAAACGCAAACGTTTCAGGGCTTCGTGACGGATCTGGGCGGCCGTACCTCGCATACGGCGATTGTCGCGCGCAGCCTCGGCATTCCGGCTGCGGTCGGCGTGCAGCACGCCAGCGCGCTGATCCGTCAGGACGATCTGATTATCGTCGACGGCGATCATGGCATCGTGATCGTCGACCCCGCGCCGATCGTGCTCGAGGAGTATTCGTACCGGCAAAGCGAGAAGGCGCTCGAGCAGCGCAAGCTGCAGCGTCTGAAGTTCTCTCCCACGCAGACGCTGTGCGGCACGCGCATCGAGCTGTGTGCGAACATCGAACTGCCCGACGATGCGAAAGCGGCGGTGGATGCGGGTGCAATGGGCATCGGCCTGTTCCGCACCGAGTTCCTGTTCATGAATCACAAGGACAAGCTGCCGGCCGAAGAGGAGCAGTTTGCCGCCTATCGGCGCGCGGTGGAGCTGATGAACGGGTTGCCGGTCACGATCCGCACGATCGACGTGGGGGCCGACAAGCCGCTCGATTCGATGAGCGGTGGCGATGGCTATGAAACCGCCGCCAACCCGGCGCTGGGGCTGCGTGCGATCCGCTGGAGCCTGTCCGAGCCACAGATGTTTCTCACGCAGTTGCGCGCCATCCTGCGAGCGTCGGTGTTCGGCACAGTGAAGATCCTGATTCCGATGCTTGCGCATGCGCAAGAGATCGACCAGACGCTCGATCTGATTCGGGAAGCCAAACGTCAGCTCGACGACGCGGGTCTTGCCTACGATCCGAACGTGCAGGTCGGCGCGATGATCGAGATTCCCGCGGCGGCGATCGCGTTGCCACTGTTTTTGAAGCGGCTCGATTTTCTGTCGATCGGCACGAACGATCTGATCCAGTACACGCTGGCGATCGACCGTGCGGACAACGCGGTGGCGCATCTGTATGACCCGCTGCATCCGGCCGTGCTGCATCTGATCGCCTTCACGCTGCGCGAGGCGAAGCGCGCGGGTGTGCCGGTGTCGGTGTGCGGTGAGATGGCAGGCGATCCGGCGCTGACGCGTCTATTGCTCGGTATGGGCCTCACCGAGTTTTCGATGCATCCGAGCCAGTTGCTGGTCGTGAAGCAGGAGATCCTGCGCTCGCACGTGAAGAGTCTGGAGAAGCCGGTGGCGGATGTGCTGGCTTCGTTCGAGCCGGAAGAGGTGCAGGCTGCCTTGAAGCGGGTCGCGGCCGTGTGAGCTTGGTTCCTCGCCGCGTGCGCAGGCGCGCACTTCGCACTTGCACGCGCGGGGAAGCACTGATCGATTGGGCTTAACCTTAACTCTACGACGGACGATGCGCGTGGCCGCAGACCGGGCAATCCGGCTGGCGCGCGATGCGCATCGTGTTCCACTCCATTCGCAGCGAATCGAGCATCATCAGGCGGCCGACGAGCGGCGTGCCGATTCCCGCGATCACACGCAATGCTTCGGCGGTCTGCATCGCGCCGATGATCCCCACTGTCGGCGCAAATACGCCCATGGTCGAACAGGCCACTTCTTCGAACGGCTGGTCCTCCGGGAACACGCACGCATAGCAGGGCGAGGCGGCGTCGCGGAAGTCGAACGTGCTGATCTGCCCATCGAAGCGCAGCGCCGCGCCTGACACGAGCGGCACCCGGTGCGCAAAGCACGCGCGATTGATGGCGTGGCGCGTCGCGAAGTTATCGGTGCAATCGAGCACAACCGTAGCGTGCGGCACCGCTGCGTCGAGCCACGCATCGTCGACGCGTTGCGCGACTGCATCCACTATCACATCAGGATTGAGTTGGGCGAGCGCGTCGCGCCCGGACTCGACCTTGCTGCGACCTACCGAAGCCGTCACGTGCAGAATCTGGCGCTGCAGGTTGGTGAGATCGACGGTGTCGGCATCGACAAGCGTCAGCTTGCCCACGCCCGCTGCGGCCAGATACATCGCCGCTGGCGAGCCCAGCCCTCCCGCGCCGATGACGATCGCATGTGCATCGAGAAAGCGCTGTTGAGCCTCGATACCGAGTTCGTCGACAAGAATATGGCGTGAATAGCGGAGAAGTTGATCGTCGTTCATGGCGGGGCGCCGAGGTGTGTCGCGCGGAGGCGGCAAACAGGCCAGCCGCATTCGAGGTCAGGCGTTGCCTGCTGCGCGAGCATTCGTTCTGTTGATTCTAATCGCGCTGGACAAAAGGGTCTTCGCAACGTGTCGCGCTGCGAAGACCCTTAGGTGAAACTTGCTGCTTAGTTGGCTTGCGATGCCGGAGCCGGCGCGGAAGCCGGCGTGCTCGCCGATGCGCCCGTGCCTGGCACCGGAGTGGTCGGCTTGACCGCCACCGGCGCCGAAGCGGATTGCTCCGGCTTGTTCTGCGCGAGACGGCGTTCCGACAGCGACTTCGATTCCTGTACCGGCTTGCCTTCCAGCTTGTTCAGGCCTTGTTGCAGCATGAAGTCGTCGGCCGAACCGAACTCGACCGGCTTGCGGTCGCGGTCCTTCTGGCGTTGTTCCGGCGTCTTCTTGTCGTTCTGCTCTTCAAGCGCGCGCAACTGGTCCATGCGATCCTGCTCGCGCTGTTCCTGTTCCTTCTTCTCGTCCGGATCCTGCGTGTTTGCCAGGTGGTTCGAATAGTCCACTTCGCGCGTCACGAGTGCGTCGTCCGGATCGCCGTCCGCGTACTGGTCAACCGCAACGTCCGGGCGGATACCCTTGTTCTGGATCGAACGGCCGCTCGGCGTGTAGTAGTACGCCGTGGTCAGGCGCAGCGCGGTGTCGGCGGTCATCGGACGCACCGTTTGCACCGAACCCTTGCCGAAGGTCGTCTTGCCGACGATCAGCGCACGATGCTGATCCTGCAGCGCACCAGCGACGATTTCCGATGCCGACGCCGAGTAGGCGTTGGTCAGCACGATCATCGGCACGGTCTTGAAGATCGGCGCTTCGTCCTTCAGCGGGTCGCTGTCAAACGACGGCAGACGGTAGTTATCGTAGGTATCGCGGTAGACCTGCTTCGAATCCGGGATCTGCCCGTTGGTCGAGACCACCACCGAATCCGGCGGCAGGAAGGCGCCGGCCACGCCGACCGCGCTTTGCAGCAGACCGCCGCCGTTGTTGCGCAGGTCGAGCACGAGGCCCTTCAGGTTCGGCTGCTGGCGTGCGATTTCCTGCAGCTTTTCGGCCAGGTCAGGCGTGGTGCGTTCCTGGAAGCTGGTGATGCGGATGTACGCATAACCCGGCGCCAGGATCTTCATCTTCACGCTCTGCACCTTGATGATGGCGCGCGTGACCGTGAGCGGGAACGTGCGGTCATCGGTCTTGCGGAAGATCGTGAGCGTAACCTTGGTGCCCGGATCGCCGCGCATCTGCTTGACGGCCTGGTCGAGCGTCATGCCGCGCACCGGCTTGTCGTTGATACGCGTGATCAGGTCGCCCGGACGGATACCGGCGCGAAACGCCGGGGTGTCTTCGATCGGCGAGATCACCTTGATCAGGCCGTCCTCCGCCGAAATCTCAATGCCGAGGCCCGCGAAGCGGCCCTTGGTCTGTTCCTGCAGTTCTTCGTAATCGGTCTTGTCGAGGTACGACGAGTGCGGGTCGAGGCTCGACACCATGCCCTTGATAGCGGCCGTGAGGAGCTTCTTGTCATCGACCGGTTCTACATATTCGTGCTTGATCTGTCCGAAAACTTCGGCAAACAGCCGCAGCTGATCGAGCGGCAGCGGCGCGACGGCGCTGCTGGCGGGTTGCTGGGCCGAGGCGGAAAGTTGCAATGTTGCAAAAACGCCGGTAGCAAGGCCCGCGGCAATCAGGCCGATATTTTTCAGGTTCTTTCGCATAGAGTCTGTTGCGGTCGGAAGCGCGTGGCAGCGTCAAAGAGATGGGGACGGACAAGTATAACTGCACACACCCGCCCAGGCAGTGCACAGCGATAGTAATCGCAATTCGACAGCGCAAGGCGCGCCGGGTTCTGGGGATTTACGCTGGGGAGCAGAGAAATGTGCGGTAACGGGTGAACGGTGATGTCCTGGATCGGCAGTGTACCTTGCGCTGCGTACACCGGCCGGTTCGGGCGAGTGTACACAGCGTGTTTCCTGCAGCGTTGTATTGCGCTTTATGCAGCCAATGCCCAGGGCAAATCAGGAGGTCAGGAGGTCCGCGTGAGGCCAATGAGGCCTACGCGGCGGGAAGCCGTTGAGGAGCCCAAACGAGCGGCGCAGACGGCGCCGCTCGCGGGGTTTAGCCCGCCTTGCCTTGCTTCGCGACAGCCGCCGCGGCCTTGGCAATCGCGTCCTGGTCGCCCAGATAGTAGTGCTTGATGGGCTTCAGGTTTTCGTCCAGCTCATACACGAGCGGCACACCGTTCGGGATGTTCAGGCCGACGATGTCATTGTCCGAAATGTTGTCGAGATACTTCACGAGCGCCCGGATCGAGTTGCCGTGCGCGGCGATCAGCACCTTGCGGCCCGATTTGATGGCCGGCGCGATCGATTCGTTCCAGATCGGCATCACGCGGGCCACGGTGTCCTTCAGACACTCGGTCAGCGGCAACTCTTCGCGCGGTACCTTGGCGTAGCGCGGGTCGTTATACGCGGTGCGCTCGTCGGACGGGTCGAGTGCCGGCGGCGGCGTGTCGTAGCTGCGGCGCCAGATCAGCACCTGCTCGTCGCCGAACTTGGCAGCGGTCTCCGCCTTGTTCAGACCCGACAGCGCGCCGTAGTGCCGTTCGTTCAGACGCCACGAATGGACTACCGGCAGGTACATCAGATCCATCTGGTCCTGCACGTGCCAAAGGGTGCGGACCGCGCGCTTGAGGACGGACGTGTAGGCGATATCGAACGTGTAGCCCGATTCCTTCAGCAGCACGCCAGCCTGCTGCGCTTCACGATTGCCTTGCTCGGTCAGGTCGACATCGACCCAGCCTGTGAAGCGGTTTTCCTTGTTCCACGTCGATTCGCCGTGGCGGATGAGAACGAGTTTGTACATAAGATGGCCGGTCGGTAGTAAGGAAGCGGTAAAGCGCGGCGCACGCGGCCCGAATGGGCCGTCGCCATCGCGTCAGGCGGTTATTTTATAATGGTCGGATTGCCCCTTTCTGATTTTTCCGATTTCTCTCTTTTTCGGCGGATTTTCCGTGAAGTTTTTCACCGATTACACAAACCTTGTACTCATCGCGATCGTCCTCATCTCCGGTGGGTTGCTCCTGTGGCCGACCATCAGCCGCCGGGGTCGCGGCGGCCTGACCGCAGCCGCTGCCACCCAGCTGATCAACCGCCGCAACGCCGTAGTCATCGACCTGCGGCCGTCGGCGGAGTTCGCGAACGGTCATTTGCCCGCAGCGCGGCATCTCGAGTTTGCCGAGTTGCAGGCGAAGGTTGGCCAGCTCGTGAAGAACAAGAGCAACCCGGTACTGCTAGTCTGTCAAAACGGCCAGCAGTCGAATAAGGCGGTACGCGTCGTGCAGGACGCGGGCTACGCCGAAGTCCATGTGCTCGAAGGCGGCCTGAACGCCTGGCAGCAGGCCGGCATGCCGGTTGTGAAACAAGGAGCAGCGAAGTGAACAAGGTAATCATGTACAGCACCCAGGTGTGCCCGTATTGCCAGATGGCCGAACGTCTTTTAAAGTCGCGCGGCGTCGAGATTGTCGAAAAGGTGCTGATCGACAAGGACCCGGCCCGGCGTGAAGAGATGATGAGCCGCACAGGCCGTCGTACGGTGCCTCAGGTGTTCATCGGCGAGACGCACGTGGGCGGCTATGATGACCTTTCCGCGCTCGATCGCGCGGGCGGCTTGATGCCGCTGCTCGAAGCTGCCTGAGCGCGGGTTGATTCCAGCGGGTTAATTCCGGCTTCACGCGGGATTGATGCCGGGTTCACGCGCCGAACTGGCAAAACAGCACCAGAACAAGCCGTTGTGTCGGCGCCCGGGTTGGGCGGCGCGCAACGCACCGACCCGGCGCTCCATGGCAGCATGGCGCGCCGCAAATGACCATATTCAGGGAATATCCAATCATGTCCGACGAGAATAACCAGCCGTTCTTCAACATCCAGCGCATCTACCTGAAGGACATGTCGCTCGAGCAGCCGAATTCGCCGGCCATCTTCCTCGAACAGGAAATGCCGTCGGTCGAAGTCGAAGTGGACGTAAAGGCCGAGCGCCTCGCCGATACCGTGTTCGAAATCCTCGTCACCGGCACCGTGACGGCCAAGGTGTCGGACAAGGTCGCGTTCCTGATCGAAGCCAAGCAGGCTGGCATTTTCGATATCCGCAACATTCCGGCTGAGCAGATCGATCCGCTGGTCGGCATTGCTTGCCCGACGATCCTGTTCCCGTACCTGCGTTCGAACATCGCCGACGCGATTACCCGCGCCGGTTTCCCGCCGATCCACCTCGCCGAAATCAACTTCCAGGCCCTGTACGAGCAACGTCTCGCGCAGCTCGGCACGCAAGAAGGCGCGGCGCAGAACGGCGTCACGCACTAAGTGTTGCGCGCAGTGCCGGGTATGAAAGTCGCCGTTCTCGGCGCTGGTGCATGGGGCACCGCTCTCGCGGGCCATCTGGCGGTGCGGCACGATACGGTGCTGTGGGCGCGTGAGCCGGCGCTGGTCGCCGAGCTTGCTGCAACCCAGGAAAACGCCCGCTATCTGGCGGGCGTTGCTTTGCCGGCCGGGCTTCGATATGAGGCCGATCTGGAAGCGGCACTGAGCCACGCGTTGGCTGACGACGCGTTGTGCGTCGTCGCGACGCCGGTGGCCGGTTTGCGCGGTCTGTTTCAGGCCATGCGTGCTGCCGGCAAGGTGCCGGCTCACGTGGTCTGGTTGTGCAAGGGTTTCGAGGCCGATACGCAGTTGCTGCCGCATCAGGTCGTCGCAGCTGAGCTGGCCGGTCACAGCAGCAATGGTGTTTTGTCCGGGCCCAGCTTTGCGCGTGAAGTGGGGCAGGGCTTGCCGGTCGCATTGACTATCGCGAGCGCATCGGCTGCCTGTCGCGAGCGAACCGTGGCGGCGTTTCATCATGGCGCCATGCGTATCTACACGGGGGACGACCTCGTGGGCGTGGAAGTGGGCGGTGCGGTGAAAAACGTGCTGGCGATTGCTACGGGGATCGCCGATGGCCTCGGTCTTGGCCTTAATGCTCGGGCTGCGCTGATCACGCGCGGTCTGGCCGAAATGTCGCGCCTGGGCGTGACGCTCGGTGGCCGGGCCGAAACGTTCACCGGTCTCACGGGTCTCGGCGATCTGATTCTGACGGCCACCGGCGATCTGTCGCGCAACCGCACGGTCGGCGTGCAACTGGCTGCGGGACGCACCCTTGACGATATCCTCGGCGCACTCGGTCACGTGGCCGAGGGCGTGCGCTGTGCGCAAGCTGTGCTGGCGATTGCGCGGGCTCATTCGATCGACATGCCGATTACCGAGGCTGTCTGCGCGGTGCTGTTCGATGGTGTCGCTCCGCGCGATGCCGTAAGCGCGCTGCTGCGGCGGGACGCCAAAGCCGAGTAGGTCGGCGCGGCGGTCACGGTCACGCTTTGACCGGCGTAACGGCTTACGTAGCAAGCACATCCGTCTCAACAACGGTTCAGCCTTCTGCGGATCGGCGATCCGGGCCCTTTCAGGCCCAATAGCCCGTTCCGGATCGCGCTGAACCGTTGTCCTCTCTTCGCTGTCAACGTCTTATCGGCGTTTCGAATGGCGAGGTTCTCCATGCTCCTATCCGGTCAATGTTCGCTCGAAGCGCGCGTCGTCGATATCACGACGCTGACCGTCGACGCGATCGTCAATGCGGCTAATACGTCATTGCTGGGCGGCGGGGGCGTCGACGGTGCGATTCATCGCGCAGCGGGGCGTGCGCTGTTGCGCGAATGCGAGATGCTGGGTGGTTGTGCCACCGGCGACGCGAAAATCACCGCCGGCTATCAGTTGCCCGCCAGGCATGTGATTCACGCGGTCGGTCCAGTCTGGCACGGCGGCGGCCGAGGCGAGGCCGAACGACTGGCGTCGTGTTACCGGCGCTCGCTTGAACTCGCCAGCGAGGCGCAGTGCGCAAGCATCGCGTTTCCAGCGATTAGTTGCGGTATCTACCGTTTTCCGGCGGACGAGGCGGTAAGCATTGCGGTGGGTGCGGTGCTCGAGACCTTGCCGCGCGTGCCGGGAATCGAACGTGTGCTGTTTGCGTGTTTCGACGATGCGATGTTCGCCCGCTATCAAACCGAACTGGCCAGGCGGGCAACGCTGTTGCGTCAGGCGCCGCCTTCGAAGCCGGCTTGACGCCACGCTTCGAATACCACCACGGCCACGGTATTCGACAGGTTCAGACTGCGATTGCCCGGCCGCATCGGCAGACGCACACGCTGTTCGGCGGCGAACTGTTCGAGCACGCCGTCCGGCAGGCCACGCGTTTCCGCACCGAACACGAACCAGTCGCCGGGCAGGAACGCATGCGCGTGAAACGCGCCCGAACCGCGCGTCGTGAACGCGAACATCCGCGCCGGGTCTGGTGTTTCGCTGGCGATGAACGCTGCCCAGTTGGCATGCACATGCATCTGCGCGTACTCGTGATAGTCGAGCCCGGCGCGCTTCATTTTGGCGTCGTCGAGTGGAAATCCGAGCGGTTCGATCAGGTGCAGACGAGCACCGGTATTTGCGCACAGACGGATGACGTTACCGGTATTCGGTGGAATTTCGGGTTCGACGAGGACGACGTTGAACATGATGTGAGCCAGTGGAAACTAGTTTTTCGGTGTGCGCAACGCGACGAAGTTCGTTACGCGCCGCGCCCCGGCGGCCTTCAGCACGTGTGCGAGGGCTTCGAGCGTGGCGCCGGTCGTCATGACATCGTCGACCACGGCCACGTGCAGGCCGCGCACCGGTGCGGCGACTTCAAACGCCCGGCCGACGTTTTGCCGGCGCGCATCCAGATCCAGTCGCGATTGCGGCGCGGTTTCGATCACGCGAGCGACCAACGTGGCGTCGCTGCGCACCCGAAGCGTACGCGCGAGCGGCTTCGCAATCTGCCATGCCTGGTTGTAACCACGTTCGACGAGGCGCTTCGCCGCAAGCGGGACCGGCGCGATCACGTCGGGCCATTCGGAGGCGCTTAGCGAATCGCCCGCGAGACGTGCAAGCCGCTGCGCAAACTCGTCGGCCAGCAGCAGGCGAGCACGAAACTTCAGGCCCACAGCGAGCGAGTCGAGTGGCGCGCGATAGTCGGCCAGCGCGAGCGTCGCGTCGAACGGCGGCGCCGTGGCGACACAGTCCGCACACCGGTAACCGGCGTTCCTGCCGCGACGCGAACTCGGCAACGGAACCGCGCAGACCAGGCAACGCAGGCGCGATTCGTTCGCATAAGCCTCGTCACAGCCTCGACAGAGTGCACTCTGCGACAAATTGCCGCAGAGTGCACAGAGATTCGGCAGGACGGCATGAACAAGGCGCGGCCATGAAGATCCCAGCCGGGTTGCAAGTTTTGCAACCCGGCCGCAAGGTGAAAAAGCCGACACCTGGAATTGCATTGATGGGCCGCCTGCGAAACGCCAGTTACGATGAGTGAAAGGGAGCGAGCGAGTATACTTCGGGCTCTTCGTCCGCGTGACCCCCATGTCCTCAACTCCCGCAAAATCTGGCCGTCCGGCCTATGATTCCCGGCGCCTTCAGCGGATTTTCGATCGCCGCGCCGCCACTTTCGACGAGGTTGCGTTCCTGCCGCGCGAGATCGCCCAGCGTATGCGCGAGCGTCTCGATTACATCAAGGTCAGTCCGGCCGCCGTGCTCGATGCGGGCTGTGGCGCGGGCGACGACCTGCCTGGTTTGCGCGAGCGTTTCCCCGAAGCACCGGTGTTCGGTACGGATCTTTCCCATGCCATGCTGACCCGCGCGCTGGCGCACGACGCCGGCGACACGAGCTGGCGGCGCTTTCTGCCGGCTTCGATCGGCAAGGCGCTCGGCGCGCGCGGCCCGCGCTTCGCCCAGGCCGATTTCTCCGCTCTGCCCTTTACGCCCGGCGCGTTCGAATTCATCTGGTCAAACCTCGCCTTGCACTGGCATTCGCGGCCCGATCTCGTGTTTCCCGAATGGCAGCGCGTGCTCAAGGTAGGGGGGCTGCTAATGTTCAGCACGCTTGGTCCCGATACACTCAAGGAACTGCGCGGCGCCTATGCCGAAGTGGAGGCGGCGCACGGTGTGCCGTCCGCGAAGCATGTGATCGATTTCGTGGACATGCACGATCTGGGCGATATGCTGGTGGAAAGCGGCTTCGAGATTCCGGTGATGGATCAGGAAACGCTCACCATCACCTATCAGTCGCCGCAGTCGCTGCTTGCGGATGTGCGCCGTTGGGGTGCCTATCCGTTCGAGCGCGAGGCTGCGGCTTATCCGGGCATGGGCGCCGGGCCGGTGTCTCGGCGCTTGTACAAGGCCCTGCTGGCGGCGCTGGAGGCGCGCCGGCGGGCGGACGGCACGCTTGCCCTGACGTTCGAGGTGATCTACGGACATGCATGGAAGGCTGTGCCACGGATGACCGCCGAAGGTCACGGGATCGTGCGGCTCGAGGACATTGGCCGGGGTCCGTCGAAGAATCGTTGAACCGGAAAGAGGGCATCTGTTATGTCTGAAATTACCGGGACAAAAGTGTTTCCCGAGGTGCGTCAAAACGGCGCAGAGGCTTGTCGGGACTGGCTTGCGGGCCGATAGGGCGTTGCTTGTGGATGCCATAGAACGCGCCTATAATGCGTCAGTTTGTCGCTCGGAGTTCCCACATCCGCAGCGGCAGGCCCGAGGCGCTGGGCAGCAGGAAAGGGCGGTAGGCAACGGTAACAGGCAGGGTTAAGAGGCAACTCGCAGGAGACAGCGATGGCGTCATCTGATCTGCTGGTGGAGTCGGAACCGGTCCTCAAAGACTGGACGATGAAACGCAACTGTTCGGTGTCGCCCAGGCAGTTCGTATGGTTCTATGTGTCGCTTGCGGTGTTTTCGCTGCTGATTGCTTTCATGCTGGATCTGATCGGCGCCTGGCTGGTGCTGCCGTTCACCGGCATTGAGTTGGTGGCGGTCGGTATCGCTTTTGCAATTTACGCACGTCATGCTGTGGATTACGAACGCATCAGGCTGTTTCCGAACCGGCTGGTAATCGAGCGGGTAAGCGCGGAGCAGGTCACGCAGTTCGAATTCAATCCACGCTGGGTGCGGATCGAGCCGGGCGCAACGCCGCGTGACCACATCAAACTGGTTTCGCGTGGCCAGACGATCATGATCGGGCAACACCTCGCGCAGTATCGGCGCGCGCAATTTGCAGGTGAATTGCGCATGTGGCTCAGGCGTTGTTAGACGCATTGAGGCTCGCGCCGTTCAGGAGGAGCGCGAGGCAGCCTTCCAGCGGGGTCGAGGGTTTGAATGGAAAATTTGGGTAAGGAATCTATGAAAACAATCAAGCGAGCCCTGATGGGCGGGCTGGCGCTTACCGGGATGTTCTTTGCCGGTGCCGCGCTGGCAGTGGGTGACAGTCCTGGCGGCCCCGCCGTCAACGAGATCAACCTCCAGCCGCCTGCAACCGCTATCGCTGAGGAGCTCTATCACCTCCACACGTTCATGCTGATCCTCTGTACGGTGATCTTCATTGGCGTGTTCGGCGTGATGTTCTATTCGGTCTTTGCTCACCGCAAGTCGAAAGGCCATAAGGCCGCCCATTTCCACGAAAGCACCACCGTTGAAATCATCTGGACGATTGTCCCGTTCGTCATCGTCGTGCTGATGGCGTTGCCCGCCACCAAGACGGTCATCGCGATGAAGGACACCACCAACTCCGACCTCACCGTGAAGGTGACCGGGTATCAGTGGAAGTGGAACTACGACTACGTGAAGGGTCCGGGCGAAGGCATCAACTTCTTCTCCACGTTGACCACGCCGCGTGCCGAGGTCGACGGCGAACAGGCCAAGACCGATACCTATCTGCAGGAAGTCGACAACCCGCTCGTGGTGCCGGTCGACAAGAAGATCCGCATCATCACCACCGCCAACGACGTGGTCCACTCCTGGTACGTGCCGGCCTTCGGCGTGAAGCAGGATGCGATTCCGGGCTTCGTGCGCGACACGTGGTTCAAGGCCGACAAGGTTGGTACCTTCCGCGGCTTCTGTACGGAGCTGTGCGGCAAAGAACATGCGTTCATGCCGGTCGTCGTCGAAGTGCTTTCGGCTGACGACTATGCGAAGTGGGTCGCCGACCAGCAGAAGAAAATGGCCGCCGGCGCTGACGATCCGAACAAGACCTACACCCTCGCTGAATTGATGGAGCGCGGCGGCAAGGTCTATGCGGCGAACTGCGCGGTCTGTCACCAGCCGACCGGCAAGGGTGGTGGCGCGTTCCCGGCGCTCGACGGCAGCAAGGTTGCCAACGGCCCGATTGCCCAGCACGTGAGCATCGTGCTGAAGGGCAAGAACGTGATGCCGTCGTGGGGGCCTACCCTGAACGACGTCGAAATCGCATCGGTCATCACATTTGAGCGCAACTCGTGGGGCAACCACACGGGCGACATTCTCCAGCCGAAGCAGGTTGCGGATGCGCGCAATGGCAAGCTGCCCGAAGGTGGGGACCACCTCGCGGGCGCGGCAGCAGGCGCAAGCGGTGCGGCCGCCGCTAGCGGCGCTGACGCAACATCGGGCGCTGCAGCGGCGTCGGGCGGCGACGCCGCGTCAGGCGCGGCAGCAGCCCCGGCCTCCGGCGGTTCGGATAGCGCAGCAGCGTCGCAACCGCAGGCAGCCTTGCCGGCCAACGTCTACTTCGAGACCGGCAAGAGCACGCTGCCGGGCGACGCGCAGGCAGCAGTCGCGGCGGCTGCGGATTACGCGAAGGCGCATCCGGATGCCAAGTTCACTCTGTCAGGCTTTACGGACGCCACCGGTTCGGCCGAGCTCAATGCGAAGCTCGCCAAGAGCCGCGCGGAAGCCGTGCGCGATGCGCTGAAGTCGGCTGGCATCGCTGAAGACCATATTATTTTAAAGAAGCCGGAAACGGTCACGGGCGGCAGCGACCCCAAAGAGGCTCGCCGTGTTCAGATCAGTTCCGCAGCCTGACGTGTTCATGGTCAGCACCGCAGTATTCGCTTTAGGAGATTGTCATGTCTAGCGTTGGACACGATGTAGTCGCGGGCCACGAGCACGTACACGGTGATCCGCATGCGCATGGGACGCCGCATGGCTGGCGTCGCTGGCTGTATGCCACCAACCACAAGGATATCGGTACGCTGTACCTGATCTTCTCGTTCACCATGTTCCTCTCCGGGGGCGTGATGGCGCTGATGATCCGTGCCGAGCTGTTCGAGCCGGGCCTGCAGATCATGCGCCCCGAGTTCTTCAACCAGTTGACCACCATGCACGGCCTGATCATGGTGTTCGGCGCGATCATGCCGGCCTTCGTCGGTTTCGCGAACTGGATGGTGCCGCTGCAGATCGGCGCATCGGACATGGCCTTCGCGCGGATGAACAACTTCAGCTTCTGGCTGCTGCCGGTTGCCGCCGTGCTGCTGGTGGGCTCGTTCTTCGCGCCGGGTGGTGCAACGGCTGCGGGCTGGACGCTGTACGCGCCGCTTTCCACGCAGATGGGACCGGGCATGGACTTCGCGATTTTCGCGGTCCACTTGATGGGTGCCTCGTCGATCATGGGCGGCATCAACATCGTCGTGACGATCCTGAACATGCGCGCGCCGGGTCTGACGCTGATGAAGATGCCGATGTTCGTCTGGACGTGGCTCATCACCGCTTACCTGCTGATTGCCGTGATGCCGGTTCTGGCAGGGGCGATCACCATGCTGCTGTTCGATCGCCACTTCGGCACCTCGTTCTTCAACGCAGCTGGCGGCGGCGATCCGGTGATGTACCAGCATATCTTCTGGTTCTTCGGGCACCCCGAGGTGTACATCATGATCTTGCCGGCGTTCGGGATCGTGTCGCAGGTGATCCCGGCGTTCTCGCGCAAGCCGCTGTTCGGCTATAGCTCGATGGTGTACGCCACGTCGTCGATCGCAATCCTGTCGTTCATGGTCTGGGCGCACCACATGTTCGCCACCGGCATGCCGGTGACGGGGCAGTTGTTCTTCATGTACGCCACGATGTTGATCGCTGTGCCGACGGGCGTGAAGGTGTTCAACTGGGTTGCCACGATGTGGCGCGGTTCGCTGACGTTCGAAACCCCGATGCTGTTTGCGGTGGGCTTCCTGTTCGTGTTCACGTTCGGCGGTCTGACGGGCCTGATGCTCGCCATGGCGCCGCTCGACATCCAGTATCACGGCACTTATTTTGTGGTGGCCCACTTCCACTACGTGCTGGTGGCGGGCTCGCTGTTCGGGCTCTTCTCCGGCTGGTACTACTGGTCGCCGAAGTGGACCGGCTGGATGTATAACGAGACGCGCGGCAAGATCCACTTCTGGGGCTCGATGATCTTCTTCAACCTCGCGTTCCTGCCGATGCACTTCGTGGGTCTCGCAGGCATGCCGCGTCGTTACGCCGACTACCCCGCGCAGTTCACCGACTGGAACCAGGTCATCACAATCGGTGCGTTCGGCTTCGGCCTGACCCAGGTGTACTTCCTCTTCGCCGTCGCACTGCCGGCTTACCGCGGCGGTGGCGAACTCGAGAAGGCCAGCGACAAGCCGTGGGACGGCGCCACGGGCCTCGAATGGACCGTGCCGAGCCCGGCTCCGTTCCACACGTTCGAACATCCGCCGACGGTCGAGTAAGCCGAACGGCGTTCCCGGTCCCGGCGCAAGCCGGACCGGGTGCAGCGAAGCGGTAGAGTCGTAGCGTGGTAGAGCGGTGTTCCTTATCAGTGATGTGTCGAGAAACTCCAGCATGACCCGGAATCCCATACAAAGACGTACGCCCGAGCAAATCCGCGCGGGCAACTTGCGGCTCGGTTTGATCATGTTCGCTATCGCCGCCGCGTTTTTTGTGGGTATCTTCGTCAAGCGGAGCTTCTTCTCCTGAAGACGATCGTTGTCGTAGGCGAAGGAAGATGACGGTAATGAGCGACAACGGCGGTAAACGCGACGGCAGCAGCACTGGAAAGAGCAGCTTTGGACAGTCGATGAAGGCTGTTTTCTGGGCGTTTTTCGGCGTGCGCAAGCGGCGCGATCTGGAATCGGACGCAGCGCAGCTCAACCCCTTGCACGTGCTGGCGGCCGCCTTGATTGGCGCGGCCATCTTTATCGCCATACTGATTTTCGTCGTCCGTGCGGTGGTGGGGTAAGTCGGCAACACCGGGCCAAAGATGGCTCCGAAATTAGAGTGAAGCGATGCGGTATCGACGCATCGCCGAAGAGACAGCCGGACTAAACCGGGTCAAGCGGAACAACTGGACTGAAGTGGAGAATCAAGAATGAGCGGTCAAAACGAGAGCCCGTACTACTTCGTACCGCATCCGTCGCGGCATCCGATCAGCGCGGCCATCGGGCTGCTGGTCATGCTGTCATCGCTTGCGGCGTGGATCAACGGCGAGAGCTGGGCGCCTCTGACGGTGCTCGCTGGCTTGCTGTGGTTGCTCTACACGTTGTGGCACTGGTTCGGCGACGCGATCTCCGAGTCCGAAGGCGGAATGTACGGCAAGAACGTCGACAAGTCGTACCGCTGGAGCATGAGCTGGTTCATCTTCTCCGAAGTCATGTTCTTTGGCGCATTTTTCGGCGCACTGTTTTACGCTCGCGAAATTGCCTTGCATCAACTGGGCAGCCTCGACTACAAGCTGATCTGGCCGGATTTCTCGGCTGTGTGGCCGAACAACGGTCCGGCAGCGCTGGTGTCGAATTTCAAGTCGATGCAACCGTGGCCGGTGCCGACCATCAACACGGCGCTGCTGCTCTCGTCGGGCGCGACGCTGACCGTGGCTCACCATGCGCTGCGTGAGAACCATCGCAACAAGACGATCGCCTGGCTGGCCGCGACTGTCCTGCTGGGTCTGTGCTTCCTGTTCCTGCAGGGCTTCGAGTACTACCACGCGTATAACGAACTGAACCTGACGCTGTCTTCCGGCGTGTATGGCTCGACCTTCTTCCTGCTGACCGGTTTCCACGGCTTTCACGTGTTCCTCGGCGGCACGATGCTGACGGTCGTACTGGTGCGCGTGATTCGCGGCCACTTCACGGCGGATCACCACTTCGCGTTCGAAGGCGCGGCCTGGTACTGGCACTTTGTGGACGTGGTGTGGCTCGGGCTGTACGTTGTCGTGTACTGGCTGTAAAGCTTGCCGGCCCGCGCGTAGTATTTTTTACTGGTTTTTTGACACCGGACACGTGGACATTTGAATTGCCGGATTCGCTGCAGATCGCGAAGCCACCGCGTAGTATGCCGGACTGACGCAGCGCCGCCCTCGACCCTGTCAGGGCGGCGTTTTGTTTATGGCGCGGAGTTGTTGCGTGGTACGCGTAGAGGCGAAGTTTGCGCGCACCCGGCCTAGCGGCCGTAAGGAATACCGGTCGACTGAATCCAGCCCATCCAGTGAGCGAACAGGATGAACAGGAACAGCGAGATCGACAGGCCCACGCGGGTGGCCAGCGACCAGACCATGCGTTTCGTCTTGCCCTTGTCGTGCACCATGAAGTACAGCGCCGAGGCCATGCTGGCGATGATCAGGGCAAAGGCGATGGGAACGAGAATGTGCATGAAATCAGCTGAAATTCAGGAGCGCGAAGGCAATATGGCTATTATCGCACCGTGCGTTGCACCGCGTGTACCGTCGGGGCAGGCGCGATGAAGATCCGCTGGTTGCCCGCGCTGCTGATTCTGATCGTCGTGGCGGTGACGGTGCGGCTGGGGTTCTGGCAGCGTGACCGAGCGCATCAGAAAGAGACGCTGCAGGCCCACATCACGCAGTTCGAAAACGCGCCGGCCGAGCCGATCAGCAGCGCTCCGCTGGCACTGAAAGACATCGAGTTTCACCGGGTGCGCGCGCGTGGCAGTTTCGTCGCCGACAAGGTGGTCTATCTCGACAATCGCCCGTATAACGATCAACCGGGCTTTTACGTCGTGATGCCCTTTAAACTCGCTGATGGTGGCTACGTGCTGGTCAATCGCGGCTGGTTGCCGCGCAACATCAATGACCGCACCGCGATCGAGCCGTATGTCACGCCGCCGGGGCAGATCGAGATCGAAGGTATTGCGCGGGCCGATGCGACCCGCGCGTTCGAACTCGGGCAGGGCGGATCGGCCCCGCATCAGGCGATCCGGCAGAATCTCGACGTGGGCGCTTATGCCGCGGAGACTGGTCTGCCGCTGCAGCCGTTTGTGATCCAGCAGTTGAGCGACGATGGCGACAAGCTCGTGCGCGACTGGCCTGCACCGGATACCGACGTCGAACGCAACTACGGCTATATGCTCCAATGGTGGGGCATGGCCATCGCGGCGGTCGCGTTCGGTTTGTATGCCGCGCGGCGCGCCGCGAAGAAAGAGCACGCGCCCAGCGCGTAAGCTGTGTCGTGCAGACGAATGCATCGCGCGTGGCCGGCAGCTTGACCGCTCGCGCCGCGCAATCATTGAAAGAGGTTCGGTAGTGTCGACGCAAACTCCCCGTTCGCCGCAAGCCGGCAAATCCGCTGCTCGTCCTGCGGTCACGCCTGGCCAGCCGCGCGCCAAAGGTTCATGGCAACGCGGCCGCTGGATGATGCTGCTGATCGCGCTCGTGTGTGCCGCGCCCGTGGTTGGCTCGTACTTCACGTACTACGTCATCAAGCCGACCGGCGGCACCACCAGCTACGGCACGCTGATCGAACCGCAGCGGCCGATTCCCGATGAACTGGTCGTGACCGGGGAAGACGGCAAGCCGGTGAAGCTCACGTCGCTGCGTGGCAAATGGCTCATGGTTTCGGTCGACAACAGCGCGTGCGACAAGGCCTGCGCGACCAAGCTGTATTTCATGCGCCAGATACGCGCAACCCAGGGGCCAGAGCGCGAGCGGGTGGTCGAGGTATGGCTGCGCACGGACGCGGGCAACGTGTCTGACGTGATCCAGAAAGCCTATCCGGACACGCGCAAGCTGATCGCCGATCCGGCTGCCTTGGCTGCATGGCTGCCCGTCGACACCGGCACGACGCTGACCGATCACATCTTCGTGGTCGACCCGAACGGCAATCTGATGATGCGTTTCCCGAAAGATCCGAACCCGAGCAAGATCAAGGGCGACATCACGAAGCTGCTGAAGTGGTCGAGCATCGGCTGATGCGGCGTTTTATCGCACGGCCGGGTGTACCTCGAATCGGACGGTCTGTAGCACCATTGGCCGCTATGTTTCCAGCGAGAAGGTAGAGAGATGTTCGTATTGCAACTGGGCCTGATCGGCTTGTGCATTGCGTTGTTGCCGCTGTCCTATATATGGGTCAAGGCCGACGACAATAAATTCCGCAAGCTGGTGTGGGTCACCACTTTCCTGACGCTGGACCTGGTGATGTTCGGCGGCTTCACGCGCCTGACGGACTCCGGTCTCGGCTGTCCTGACTGGCCGGGTTGCTATGGAACGTCCTCGCCGTTCATCGCTCACGCTGCTATTGCCGCGGCTCACCAGGCCATGCCTACCGGGCCTGTCAGCATGACAAAGGCCTGGATCGAAATGATCCACCGCTATTTCGCCATGGCGATCGGCGTGCTGATCGTCGCGCAGATGCTGATCGCCTGGGTCGCGCGCATCAAGCGCCGTCCGCTGCACGTTTCGCCGTGGTGGCCGACGTCGTTGCTGCTGCTGATTCTCGTGCAGGGTGTATTCGGCGCGTGGACCGTGACGCTCAAACTGCAACCGGTGATCGTGACGACGCACCTGCTGCTAGGCCTCGCCTTGCTCGGTATGCTGGGCTGGCTGGCGGCGCGCCAGACGCCGCTGCCGGCCTATGAGCCCGAGGCCGCGCAGTGGCGCGCGGCGGCGCTCGTCGGGTTGGCACTGCTGGTCGTGCAGATCGCGCTCGGCGGTTGGGTCAGTACGAACTACGCGGTGCTCGCCTGCACAGATTTCCCGACCTGCAACGGTCAATGGATCCCGCCGATGGATTTCGCGCACGGCTTTCACCTATGGCGCGCGCTGGGCATGACGGGCGACGGTGAGATGATCACCCAGGATGCACTGGTGGCGATCCACTGGACCCATCGGACCTTCGCCATCGTCGTGATCGCCTATCTGCTGTGGTTTGCGCTGAAGGTGCGTCGCTTCGAATCGCTGCGGCGGCCCGCTGACGGCGTGCTGCTGGTAGTGCTGATCCAGTTCCTCACGGGCCTCTCCAACATCGTCCTGCAATGGCCGTTGCCGATTGCAGTCGCTCATAACGGGGGCGCCGCGATCCTGCTGCTCCTGCTCGTTATGCTAAACTTTCGAATCGCTTCTAGCCGTCCCGGCCGCGCCGCGTTGCCTGCGCGCGATGCCGCGCCAGCGTGACCCCACATGGACAGCACAACTCTTTCCCAGACCCCCGGTAGCCGGATCTCCCAATACATCGCGCTCACCAAGCCGCGCGTCACGCAGCTTGCCGTGTTCTGCGCTGTCATCGGTATGTTCCTCTCCACGCCCGGTATGGTGCCGTGGACGGTGCTGATCGGCGGCACAGTCGGTATCTGGCTGCTGGCCGGTGCCGCGTTCGCCATCAACTGCCTCGTCGAACAGAAGATCGACGCGAAGATGCGCCGTACGTCGTGGCGCCCGTCTGCCCGCGGTGAAATCACCACCCCACAGATCCTGCTGTTTTCCGCCGTGCTCGGCGGGCTAGGCATGTGGACGCTCTATACGTTCGCCAATCCGTTGACGATGTGGCTCACCATTGCCACTTTCGTCGGCTACGCGGTCGTCTATACGCTGCTGCTCAAGCCTGCTACGCCGCAGAACATCGTGATCGGGGGCGCTTCGGGCGCCATGCCGCCGGCGCTTGGCTGGGCCGCGGTCACGGGGCATGTGCCGGGCGACGCATGGATTCTCGTGCTGATCATCTTTGTCTGGACGCCGCCGCATTTCTGGGCGCTTGCGCTGTATCGCCGCAAGGACTACGAAAGCGCCGGTCTGCCAATGCTGCCGAACACCCACGGCGAACAGTACACGCGGCTGCATATCTTGTTGTACTCGGCGATCCTGTTCGCGGTCGCGCTGATGCCGTTTGTCTCGGGCATGAGCGGGATCGTGTATCTGGTGGCGGCGGTGCTGCTCGGCGCCGTGTTCCTCGCCTACGCGTGGAAGATCTATCGGGAGTACTCCGATACGCTCGCGCGTCAGTTGTTCCGTTACTCGATCATCTACCTGTCGCTGCTGTTCGCCGCGCTGTTGATCGATCACTATGCACGTGTCCTGATCGGCGCGTAACACCATGCTTACAAACCGGTTTGCGCGTCTCGCGCGTGCTGCCTTGATGGCCTGTGCGCTCGGTGGCGCGATCCTGGCCTCAGGCTGCGGCAAACCCGCCCCCTCGTTCGAGAATCTCGACATTACCGGCAACACGCAATTCGGTACGGACTTCTCGTTGCCCGATGCCAGCGGCAAGACGCACACGCTCGAGGACTACAAGGGCAAGGTCGTGGTGCTGTTCTTCGGCTACACGCACTGTCCGGACGTCTGTCCGACGACCATGGCCGAACTCGCGCAGGCACTGCAGCAGTTGGGCCCCACAGACGCGAGCCGCGTCCAGGTGCTGTTCGTCACCGTCGATCCCGATCGCGACACTTCAACCGTGATGTCGCAGTATGTGCCGGCCTTCAATCCGACCTTTGTCGGCTTGCGTCCGGCCGATCAGGCGCAACTCACCAAGGTGACAAAAGACTTCCGCGTGTACTACGCGAAGGTGCCGGGCAAGACGCCGGACAGCTACACGATGGACCATACGGCTGCCAGCTATGTCTTCGATCCGGACGGCAAGCTGCGACTCTTCGCCCGCGATGGCCAGGGCGCCGAACCTTGGGTGCACGACATCAAGCTACTGCTTGGTTAAGGCGTAGCCCCATCTGTCGTCCGCTCGTCCGCATACCCATATGCGATAGCGGTATTTCACTTCTCGCAGAGCCTATGAGACCATTCGCGACCCAGCCGATGGCGCGCGTATTGCGCCGCCAGCCGTTCACCCGAATCTGACATCGATCAGAAATAGCGAGATTTACATGCAGCGCAGAAACATCCTCAAAGCCCTCTCCGCAGTTGTCGCCTCCGCAACTCTCGTCACAAGCTTCGGCGCTCACGCCGACGACAAGGTCATCAAGGTCGGCACCATCAGCGGTCCCGACGCGCAAATCTGGGCGGTGGTCCAGAAAGTGGCGCAGCGCGAAGGCCTCAACGTGAAGGTCATCGAATTCAACGATTACGTCCAGCCGAATGCTGCTCTCGACGCAGGCGATCTGGACGCCAACAGCTTCCAGCACCAGCCCTACCTCGATAGCCAGGTCAAGCAGCGTGGCTATAAGATCGTCAGCGCGGGCCTGACCTACATTTCCCCGCTCGGCGTCTATTCGAAGAAGTTCAAATCGCTGAAGGATCTGCCGCAAGGTGCGAAGGTCGCAGTGCCTAACGATCCGTCCAACGAGAACCGCGCACTGCTGTTGTTGCAGGCGCAAGGCGTGATCAAGCTGAAGGCTGGTGCCGGCACGAACGGTAACAGCGCTACGCCGCTCGACGTCGCCGAGAATCCGAAGAAAGTGAAGCTCGTTGAACTGGACGCCGCGCAGTTGCCGCGCTCGCTGTCCGACGTGGACGCTGCCGCGATCAACACGAACTACGCGCTTGCCGGCGGCCTGCAGCCGACTAAAGATGCGATCGCGCTCGAGGACATCCATAGCCCGTACGCGAATCTGATCGCTGTGCGCACGCAGGACAAGGACAAGCCGTGGGTTAAAAAGCTGGTCGCTGCTTATCAGTCGGATGACGTGCGCCAGTTCATCAAAACCCAGTTCAAGGGTTCGGTGGTGCCGTCGTTCTAAGCACGCTGCAGCCACGACGAAGCGCCGCAACGCAAAGCACCATGGGAGATCATGGCGCTTTTTTATTGGGCTTCGCATTGAGGTTCATATTGCGCTTCGTTCGGTGCACCTACAGATCGCGCTCCCAGCGTTCGACCGTCAACTCATGACCGAAGCGCATCTCCGGCGCCACGTCGGCGCACACAAAACCGGCACGCTCGCAGAGCCGCCGGGATTGTTCGAGCGTCGTGACCGTGGCCAGTGTGAGCCGGGTGTAGCCCGCACGCCTGGCGAAGCGCACACACTCGTCGACCAGTTGCGTGCCGATGCCGAGCCGGCGCATGTCGGGCTCGATATATAGCATCCTGATCCGTGCCACCGTGGCCGACACGCCTGCCACCATGGCCGCGCCGACGATCGCATTGTCCTGTTCGACGATCCAGCACATCTCACGCACCGGATCGTGATGCTGGGTGAAGTCAGCGACGATGCCAGCAAGCAAGCCTTCGAAAGTCTGATCCCAGCCGTGTTCGCTTGCAAACAAGAGGGCTTGCCGGTGCACGAGCCAGCCATATTCGCCTGCGCGCGGCGCCCGTAGCGTCACGACGCCGCGGCGCGGCTGCTCGTCGAGCAGTCGCTCGACAAGCTTCATCGCGCCAATCAACTCTTCCTGCGAGCTTTCTGCCAGGCGTTCCAGTGCCGACATGACTTCTTCGATGGCGGCGACGTCGAGCGGTTCGTAGGCGGCGTACCCCTGGTCGGTGAGCGCGATTAACGACTGGCGCGCGTCGCTCTCCGATGGACGCCGTGTGAGCAGATTGCGGCGTTCGAAGCTGGTGAGCAGGCGGCTTAGATAACCGCTGTCGAGTCCGAGATTGCGCGCCAGCACAGTGGCGGTTTGCGCGCGCCCGCGCGCCAGTTCATGCAGCACACGCACTTCGGTCAGCGAGTACGGGCTCTTTTGCAGACGCTCGTGCAACGCACCGATATGCTTCGTGTAGAAGCGGTTGAAATGGCGGACGGCCTCAACGCGCCGCAGCGCTGCGGAATCGGTCAACGTACGGCTCCCGGAAGTCCTTGAAGGTGTCAGACAACAAACCTATTGGATGACATCCTATCTAAAAACTGCGTAAAAAGCGGTAAAACGTACACTCTAACCGGCCACAGCGATTGGTATTACAAAAGTACGCATGCGAAGTAGCGCGATCCGTTCGGTAGCGAACCAGTGGTTCTCTATAGACCCTCAAGATATCTCGAATACGGGTAAATACCGATCACCGGAAACGCCCGGTAAGCCTGTCGCAATCTGCCGGATTCCCTTTACTGTCAAAGGTTTGACGGCGATCGGACCGGCATGGAACAACTCGATTGACTGGTATTATGGTGGTTATATAATGGGCTCTCTCTTCGAAGCCCACGCTCTTCCTTTCGACCCACCTGAGCCCATGGAAACACGCTGGTCCGCATTGATGCCTGACGCCCGCAACGTCACGCCGCTCTATCTGCAGCTCGCGCGCAACCTGGCGACGGCCATCCACTGTGGCGTCTGGTCGGCGGGTGAGGCGTTACCGTCGGAGCGTACGCTGTCGGATGCGATCGGCGTGTCGCGTATTACCGCACGCAAGGCGATCGAATTGCTGGTTGAACAGGGGCTAATCCGCCGCTCGCCGGGTGCTGGCAGTTTCATTACGCCGCGCGTCGAAGATCCACTGTCGCGGCTCACCGGCTTCACGAAAAAGATGCAGCAGCGGGGCTTTCGTCCCGACTCGGTCTGGCTCGAACGCGGCATTCGCGCAGCGAACCGCGACGAGCTGGTGCACCTCGGCCTGTCGCCGGGTGCAGCGGTGACGAGTCTGCGGCGTCTGCGGCGCGCGGACGGCATCGTGATGGCGGTGGAACATTCGGCGCTGCCGGCCGCGATCGTGCCGGACCCGCAGGCGATCGGCGTGTCGCTGTACAGCTATCTGGAGCAGCGTGGCATGGCAGTCGTGCGCGCGCTGCAGCACTTTCGGGCCGTCAACGCGACGAGCGAGATTGCCTCGCTGATGGACATCGAACCGCGCTCGGCGCTGCTGGTGATCACACGTATCGGCTATAGCGCCGACCAGCGGGCGATTGAATTGACAGACACCTACTGCCGGGACGACTACTACGACTTTGTCGCCGAACTGCGTCAATAAGGACGCAATAACGGCGCGGCCCTCGCGCAACGCTGAACGGCGCGGATCAGAAACGTATCGCACTACGTATTATCAGAGAGACTCATGCTGACCGGAAACATACTCACCACCGATGGGTGGATTCACGGCACGCTCGAATACGAAAACGGCCGTATCACGTCGCTCACAGGTGAGCGGGTCGATCCGTCCACCAACGAAGCGCCCTACATCCTGCCGGGCTTTATCGATCTGCACGTGCATGGCGGCGGCGGCGCCGACGTGATGGAAGCGGGCGACGCGATCGACACGATCACGCGCACGCATGCCCGCTTCGGCACTACGAGCCTCCTTGCCACGACGATGACCGCGCCGCGCGAAGAGCTGATGAACGTAGTAGCAAACCTGGGCGACGTGGCCCGTGTGCGTACGCCCGGTTGCTCGCGCGTGCTCGGCGTGCACCTTGAAGGACCGTATATCAATCCGGGCAAGCTCGGTGCGCAGCCGGACGCCGCTGTGTCCGCAGTGCTCGACGAAGTGCTGAAGTACCTGTCGATTGCGCCGATTCGCGTCGTCACGATCGCGCCGGAAATCTCCGGCCACATGGACATCATTTCCGAAATCGCCGCGCGCGGCGTGCGTGTGCAGCTCGGCCATTCGCTCGGCACGTACGACGACGCGGTTGCGGCGCTCAAACATGGAGCGTGTGGCTTCACGCACCTGTTCAATGCGATGTCGCCGCTGCATCACCGCAATCCCGGCATGGTCGGCGCGGCGCTGGCGCACGCTGAATTCGCGGAGATCATCCCTGACCTGCTGCACGTTCACCCGGGCGCAATTCGTGCCGCGATGCGGGCGATTCCGCGCGTGTACGTGGTGACCGACAGCACCTCGGCTACCGGCATGCCTGACGGCGAATACCGCCTTGGCAGCCAGCACGTCACCAAGTGTCTGGGCGGCGTGCGTCTTGCCGACGGTACGCTCGCCGGCAGCACCCTGACGATGGATCAGGCGCTGCGCAATCTGGTATCGCTCGGCCTGCCCATGGCCGACGTTTCAAATCGTCTGTCGCGCTATGCCGCCGACTATCTCGGCATTGAAGACCGCGGCCGCCTCGCGCGCGGTGCCTGGGCCGATATCGTCGTGTTCGATCGCGAACTGGCACTGACCGCGACTTACGTCGAAGGAGAATCAATTGTCGAATATGCTTAACGAAGCGCTGGCGTCCGCTGAGGTGGTCGCCGCGCAGCTTGCGGATACGTCGCACGTGCAGGCGCTGGCGGCGAGACTCGCTGAACAGCCTCGCCATGTCGCGCTGACGGTCGCACGCGGTAGTTCGGACCACGCAGCGAGTTATTTCGCGAGCCTTACCATGAGCCGCATTGGACTGCCGGTCGCTTCGCTGCCGATGTCCGTGGCGACGCTGCAGCAGGCGCCACTGAAGGTGCGCGATCAGCTTGCTATCGCGTTCTCGCAGTCCGGCAAGAGTCCTGATCTGGTGGGTACGATGGCCGCGCTGCGCGAGGCCGGCGCGCTGACTGTCGCGGCCGTGAACGCGCCGCAATCGCCGCTGGCCGATGCCTGCGAATGGCATCTGCCGCTGGTTGCCGGTCCCGAGTTGAGCGTCGCCGCGACCAAGAGCTATATCGCGATGCTGTCCATTTCCGCGCAACTGGTCGCGCACTGGCAGCAAGACGATGCATTGCTTGCCGCGCTCGGAGGCTTGCCCGAAGCGCTGCAAAGCGCCGGCAGACTCGACTGGAGCGAAGCCGTCGAGGAACTGCGTGGCATCGAGCGCATGATCGTGATAGGCCGTGGTCTTGGCCTCGCAATCGCGCAGGAAGCGGCGCTCAAGCTCAAGGAAACCTCGGGCATCCAGGCCGAAGCGTTTTCGAGCGCCGAAGTGCGTCATGGCCCGATGGAGCTGATCGATCGCGACTATCCGTTGCTCGTGTTCGCCCCGCGCGGACCCGAACAGGCCGGACTCATCCAGCTCGCGCGCGATATGCAGACCCGTGGCGCACGCGTGCTGCTGGCCGCGCCGGAAGATGTGCCGGAAGCTACCTTGTCGCTCGTCACGACGGCCCATGCGGCACTCGATCCGATCGCCGCGATCCTTTCCTTTTACGTGATGGCCGCAGGTCTTGCCGCTGCACGCGGACGCAACCCCGATGCGCCGCGCCATCTGAACAAAGTCACCGAAACCCACTGATCGAGTAATCAGATGCGTCGTGTTGAGGAGTCCGTTTTAATGAGCCCATCCCAAGGCCATATTATTCTGCTTGCGCCCATGACCGGTCCGGTCGTACCGCTCGCGAACGTGCCCGACCCTGTGTTTTCGGGCGGCATGTTCGGCGACGGTATCGGCGTAGATCCGCTGGTGGGCCAACTCGTCGCGCCGTGCGACGGCGTGGTCACGCATCTCGCGCGCACCGGCCATGCATTGACGCTGGCCACTGCCGATGGCGCGGAGATTCTACTGCACATCGGCATCGACACGGTCGAGTTGAACGGCCGCGGTTTTACGCCAAAGGTTGTGCAGGGTGCGCATGTGCATACCGGCGATCTGCTGATCGAGTTCGATCAGGACCTGGTGGCATGCAATGCACCGAGTCTCGTGTCGGTGATCGCGGTTGCGAACTCGGACGCGTTCGAGATCGTCGAGCGCGCCGGTGCAGGCATGCTGAAGGCGGGAGAAACCCCGCTGCTGCTGTTGCGTCCGCGCGCCGGTGCGGCAGCGGAAGCTTCGCGCCAGGCGACCAACGTGACCGAAGAAGCGCGTCAGACGGTGACGTTGGTCCACGCAGGCGGTTTGCATGCGCGGCCGGCGGCACGTGCCCGTGAAGCGGCACGTGGTCTCGATGCGCGCGTCGAAGTGCGTTATGAAGGGCGCAAGGCGCCGATTGAAAGTGTCGTTGGTTTGCTCGGCCTGGGCGCGGGCGAGGGCGCCACGGTAGAGATTCTAGGTGTTGGTGCGCAAGCGGCGGCGGCCGTAGAAGCCGTCGCGCATGAGTTGCTGCGCGAAGCGCATGGCGAAACCGAGGAAAAGCCGGCACGCCAAAGCTCCCCGGCACCGCAACCGGTGGCGCAAACAGGTGGCGCGCCACTCGCGCCGAACACGCTTGTTGGCGTGTGCGCGGCGCCTGGCGTTGCGGTCGGCAAGCTGGTGCGATGGGATGACGCCGACCTCGACCCGCCTGAAATTGCGAGCGGCACATCGGCGGCGGAAAGCCGTCTGCTCGACAAGGCGCTGGCCACCGTCGACGCTGAACTGAATTCAACCGTGCGCGATGCGTCGCAGCGCGGTGCGCATGGTGAGGCGGGGATTTTCGCGGTACACCGTGTACTGCTCGAAGATCCGACGTTGCTCGACGCAGCGCGTGATCTGATCAGCCTTGGCAAGAGCGCCGGTTTTGCGTGGCGCGAGTCGATCCGCGCACAGATTGCAGTCCTGACGAAAATCGACGATGCGCTGCTCGCGGAACGCGCAGCCGATCTACGTGACCTCGAAAAGCGCGTGTTGCGTGCGCTCGGCTACTCGAACAACGCGGCGCGGACGCTGCCGGATGAAGCGGTGCTGGTGGCGGAAGAGTTCACACCGTCCGATCTGTCATCGCTCGATCGCACACGAGTCACCGCGCTCGTGATGGCGCGCGGCGGCGCGACCTCGCACGCCGCAATTCTCGCGCGGCAGAGCGGCATTCCCGCGCTCGTCGCCGTGGGCGATGGGCTGCATGCGATTCCCGAAGGCACCCAGGTTGTGGTCGACGCTACCGCGGGGCGAATCGAATTCGCACCGACCGCGCTTGACGTCGAACGTGCCCGCGTAGAACGTACGCGCCTCGCTGACGTACGCGAAGCGAACCGCCGCACGTCGCAACAGGCGGCGATGACCGCGGATGGACGCGCTATCGAAGTGGCTGCGAATATCGCCACGCTCGAAGATGCGAAGACTGCAGTTGAAAACGGTGCCGACGCAGTCGGCCTGCTGCGTACCGAGCTGCTGTTCATTCACCGTGCGTCCGCACCAACGGTAGACGAACATCGTCAAAGCTATCAGTCGATTGCCGACGCGCTGAACGGGCGCACCGCGATCATTCGCACGCTCGATGTGGGCGCGGACAAGGAAGTCGACTATCTGACGCTGCCGCCCGAACCGAACCCGGCGCTGGGTTTGCGCGGCATCCGTCTCGCGCAGGTGCGCCCAGACCTGCTCGACGACCAGCTGCGCGGCCTGCTGGCGGTGCAGCCGCTCGGCGCCGTGCGCATCCTGCTGCCGATGGTGACCGACGTAGGCGAGCTGATCCATCTGCGCAAGCGCATCGACGACTTCGCCCGCGAGCTTGGCCGTACCGATCCGATCGAAGTTGGCGTGATGATCGAAGTGCCGTCGGCCGCGCTGCTGGCCGATCAACTGTCGAAACACGCGGACTTCCTGTCGATCGGCACCAACGATCTGACCCAGTACACGCTGGCGATGGATCGCTGCCAGGCCGACCTCGCCGCCCAGGCTGACGGTCTGCATCCGGCAGTGCTGCGTCTGGTCGCAGCTACCGTGCAGGGCGCGAACAAGCATGGCAAATGGGTGGGCGTGTGCGGCGCATTGGCGGGCGATCCGCTGGCCGTGCCGCTGCTCGTGGGCCTGGGCGTCACCGAACTATCCGTGGATCCGGTGTCGGTGCCGGGCATCAAGGCGCGAGTGCGCAACCTCAATTATCAGCTGTGCCAACAACGCGCCCAGGATGTCCTGGCGCTGGAATCGGCGCAGGCGGTAAGAGCAGTGAGCCGCGAAACCTGGCCGCTGGACTGAACCCTGCATGGTCCACGGCGGAATTTCGCTCAACAACCATGTAAAGCAACGACTCGACGAAGAGACGAAGGATTGGAGATATAGATGGACGGGAATCCGTTTTTGAAGGTGCAGCGACTCGGCCGCGCGCTGATGCTGCCGATTGCAGTGCTGCCGGTCGCAGGGCTGTTGCTGCGACTCGGTCAGAGTGACGTACTGAACATCAAGATGATCGCCGACGCTGGCGGCGCGATTTTCGACAACCTGCCGCTGCTGTTTGCAATCGGCGTGGCAGTCGGCTTCGCGAAGGACAACAACGGCGTGGCGGCGCTCGCGGGCGCGATCGGTTACCTGGTCGAAACCGTGGTGATGAAGGACATCAACGACAAGCTCAATATGGGTGTGCTGTCGGGGATTATCGCGGGTATCGTCGCCGGCATGCTGTACAACAAGTACAAGGACATCAAGCTGCCCGATTACCTCGCGTTCTTCGGAGGGAAACGCTTTGTGCCGATTGTCACGGGGGTGACCTGTCTGGTGATAGGCATTGTGCTCGGCTACGTGTGGCAACCGGTGCAAGCCGCGATCGATATCGCCGGCCACTGGTTGACCACTGCGGGTGCGATCGGAGCCTTCGTGTTCGGCGTACTGAACCGCTTGCTGCTGGTGACGGGGCTGCACCACATCCTGAACTCGCTGACGTGGTTCGTGTTCGGCTCCTTCACGCCGCCGGGCGGCGGTGCCGCAGTGACGGGCGACCTGCATCGTTTCTTCGCGGGCGATCCGACCGCGGGTACTTTCATGACGGGTTTCTTCCCGGTCATGATGTTCGGTCTGCCGGCAGCGTGCCTCGCGATGTATCACGAGGCACCGAAGGAACGCCGTGCGATGGTCTTCGGTCTGCTGGCCTCAATGGCACTGACCTCGCTGCTGACGGGCGTGACCGAGCCGATCGAATTCAGCTTCATGTTCCTCGCACCGGTGCTGTATGTGATTCACGCGCTGCTGACCGGCATTTCGCTGGCTATCTGTTCGGCGCTCGGGATTCACCTCGGCTTCACGTTCTCCGCGGGGCTGATCGACTACATCCTGAACTATGGCCTGTCGACGCGCGGCTGGTGGGCGCTGCCGCTGGGCGTGATCTACGCGGTGGTGTACTACGGTTTGTTCCGCTTCTTTATCCGCAAGTTCAACATGGCCACGCCGGGTCGCGAACCTGCCGGTGCTGACGAGCAGGTGGAGTCGTTCGACAAGGGTGGCTTCGTTGCGCCGGCAGCGGCTGCTACTGCGAGCGCGCCGCGTGCACAGCGTTACATCGCTGCTTTGGGCGGTGCGGCCAATCTGTCTATCGTCGATGCCTGTACGACGCGTCTGCGGTTGTCGGTGGTCGATCCCAGCAAGGTCTCGGAAACGGATCTTAAGACTATCGGTGCGCGTGGTGTGTTGAAGCGCGGTGCAACCAGCGTGCAGGTGATTATCGGACCGGAAGCAGACATCATCGCTGATGAAATCCGGACTGTGATTGCGCAGGGTGGTGGTGTCGAAGCGAAGCCAGCGGTGGCGCCTGCTGCGACAGCTACGGCCGCTGCGCCGGTTGCGGGCTCGCATGGTGGGCCGCTCGATCCTGATCCGGCTCGCTGGCTCGCCGTGTTCGGTGGTGCGACCAACGTCGTTTCGCTGGATGCGATTGCATCGACCCGTCTGCGTGTCGTGGTGAGCGATCCGACTGCGGTGGATCGGCAGCGCCTTGCTGCGCTCGACGTTGCGTGGGTCTCAGCGGATACGTTTCACGTCGTTGTTGGTGAGGCTGCAGGGCGGTATGCGCAGGTATTGTCGGCGCGTTTGCCGGCGGCAGGCGCAACCGGTGGGGCATCGCCGCAACCGGCCTGATGCGTGCGTGTAACGTGGAAGCGGCATCAAGCGTTGCTGTGTTGCACTGAGTAATGCTGAAGCGAAGAACGGCGCCCAAGGGTGCCGTTCTTCGTTTACCGCTGTCCGTGTTTGCGATTCACGCGGGCGCTGTCACTACTACTCAATCCGCCTTGCGCTTCGCGGCCGCCTCTCCCGGACGGTTCGATTCAAGCCACATCACGTTGATAATGCCAAACGAGAGCGCTACGCCAATACCGAGAATCCAGCTGAAATACCACATCATTCGCTCCTATGAGTCCGTTTCAATCGGCTCCGCTGCGTCATACAAATGAAGGCTTCAATACATCGAATGCCGGTTCTCATCGAGCGCGGCCGCTGTCACCTTGCCGCGCATCACGCGGTACACCCAGCTCGTATAGATCAGGATGATCGGCAAGAAAATGATCACCGCGATCAGCATGATCTGCAGCGTCATCTGGCTTGAGGTCGAGTCCCACACCGTCAGACTGCTGCGTCCATCCAATGACGACGGCATGATGAATGGGAACATCGAAAAGCCAGCCGTCAGGATCACGCCGACGATCATCAGGCCGGTGCAGATGAACACGCTCTTCTCGAAGCGTGACTTCGCGAGCAGCAATGCCAGCACACCGCCCACCACGCCGATTACCGGTGCCGCGACCATCCACGGGTAGGTGGAGTAGTTGGTGAGCCACAGGCCGGGTGCGCCGATCACACTCTTTAGCAACGGGTTGGCGACCGTATCGAACGGCGCCGCGTCGACGATCTGATAACCGCCGATCAACGTCGCCACCAGCACGCCAGCGAGCAGGAACAACGCGACGGCAGCGAGCGACGCAATGCGCAGGGCTACTGAGGCACGCCGCGCAATCACGTCATCCGTTTTCATCTTTACAAATGCGGCGCCGTGCGCGGCGAGCATCGACACGCTGACAAGCCCGCACAACACGGCGAACGGATTCAGCAGTGCGAAGAAACTGCCGTGATAGGTGACGCGCAGGTCGGTATCGAATGCGAACGGCACGCCTTGCAGGAGGTTGCCAAAGGCGACGCCGATCACCAGCGCCGGCACGAAGCCGCCGATAAACAGCGCCCAGTCCCACGCGCTACGCCAGCGAGGGTCATCGCGTTTGCTGCGGTAGTCGAAGCCCACCGGCCGGAAGAACAGCGAGAACAACACCAGCAGCATCGCGAAGTAGAAGCCCGAGAACGAAGCCGCGTAGACGAGCGGCCATGCCGCGAACATCGCGCCGCCTGCGGTGATGAACCAGACCTGGTTGCCTTCCCATGTCGCGCCGACGGTGTTCACAACGATGCGCCGCTCGGAGTCGGTCTTCGCGATGAACGGCAGCAGGATGGCTGTGCCCATATCGAAGCCGTCGGTAACGGCGAAGCCGATCAGCAGGACGCCGATCAGGACCCACCAGATCACTTTGAGGGTTGCGTAATCCATGATGATTTTTCCCTTTTACACAGCTAGGACAGCTTGCGCGGTCTGATGGCCGATCATGCAACAGTGGTACTCAGCGGCTTGGACGGCTGAGCCTGTGGCGGTGTCTCATGGTGATACCGTCCCGTATGCAATGACGACGGACCGAGCCGCGCGTACTTGAACATCAGCGTGATTTCGATCACAAACAGCGCCGTGTAAAACACCACGAAGCCGCCGATGCTCAGGTACAGGTCCGAGGCCGTCAGACTCGAAGCCGAGAGCGCGGTGGGCAGGATGCCGGCAATGGTCCACGGCTGACGCCCCAGTTCGGCGACGATCCAGCCGAATTCAGCCGCAATCCACGGCAATGGAATCGCCCACACGGCCCAGCGCAGAAACCAGCGGCGCTTGTCCAGCAGCAGCGAGCGCTGCGCGCAGAACCAGAACGCGAGCAGGAAGGTCACGAGGAACAGGATGCCGAGGCCAACCATCATGCGGAATGAGAGGAACACCGGCAACACCGGCGGAATCGTCTTCTTGGCCGCCTGGGCGATCTGGTCCGGCGTGGCATCCGTGACGTTGGGTGTGAACTGCTTGAGCATCAGCGCGTAGCCGAGATTGTCCTTGTGCAGCGCGAAGGCGACCTTGGCGTCGTCGGTGGCATTGCCTTGTTTGAGCTGCTGCAGCGCGCCGTACGCAATCATGCCGTCCTTGATGCGCAACTGGTTTTGCGCGATCAGATCCTTCAGACCGAGCACCGGCTCATCGAGCGAACGCGTTGCGATGATACCGAGCGCGTATGGAATCCGGATCGCATAGTCGGTCCGCTCTTCCTTCTGGTTCGGGATGCCAAATATCGTGAATGGTGCGGGTGCCGGCGCGGTCTCCCATTCCGATTCAATGGCGGCGAGTTTGACCTGCTGGACTTCGCCGGTGCGGTAGCCGGATTCGTCGCCGAGCACGATCACGCAGACCGTCGATGCGAGGCCGAAGCCCGCCGCTATCGCGAACGAGCGTAGCGCGAATTCCGTGTCGCGCCGCTTGAGCAGGTACCACGACGAGATGCCGAGCACGAACATCGAAGCCGTCACATAGCCGGCGGAAACCGTGTGCACGAACTTCACCTGTGCAACGGGATTGAACAGCACCGCGTAGATGCTCGACAGTTCCATCCGCATGGTTTCGTAGTTGAACTCGGCGCCGACCGGATTGTTCATCCAGCCGTTGGCGACCAGAATCCACAACGCGGACAGGTTCGAACCCAGTGCAACGAGGAAGGTGACGATCAGATGCTGCACGCGTGACAACCGTGGCCAGCCGAAGAAGAACAGGCCGACGAAGGTCGACTCGAGGAAGAACGCCATCAGCCCTTCGACCGCGAGCGGTACGCCGAAGATATCGCCGACGTAATGGGAGTAGTACGACCAGTTGGTGCCGAACTGGAACTCCAGCGTGAGACCGGTGGTGACGCCCATCGCGAAGTTGATGCCGAACAGCTTGCCCCAGAACTGCGTCATGTCCTTGTAGATCTGCTTGCCGGTCATCACGTAGACGGATTCCATGATGACGAGCAGCCAGGACAGTCCGAGCGTAAGGGGTACGAACAAAAAGTGATAAAGCGCCGTCACCGCAAACTGGAGACGCGAGAGGTCGACGACTTCGCTACCGGGCATGTTGATCACCTTGAGACGGATGCGGGGCGGGCGCGGAGAGCAGCGCCTGCGCGACGAGCGCGGGCGGCATGGACATGTTCTCCGCCATGGGATGATTGAAAAACGCGTACTTGAGCACCATCAGGAGTGCAAATTTGATGGCAAGCACGATGGCGATATCTCGCCCGAAGGTCGGTCCGCGTGCCCAGGCGGCGATTCGCGCGCGCAGGGCAGGGCGAGGCGGAGTCCTGTCGTGTAGCGTTATGGTCATGATCGGTCGATGGTTCGACTTCACACCGGTTTACCCGGCCGGATCCAGGCCGCGCAGACGGCTTGGAGAATGCATAACGATATTAAGATAGGGGCTGGCAGCGAGGAAGTTCGCGACTGTGGCATTGGGTCGCGTAGGCATGCCGTCCACGTCACTAATACAAGCAACCTTGCGCTACGTCAAGGAAATGGGGTGGGGTTGGGACGTGGTAAATGAAAAAGCCCCGCCGTCTTACGAGGGCAGGGCTGATGTCTTACAGAGCGCGGACGAGTGTCTGACGGCGCCGAGTGCCGCTATTTTGCGTTAAGCGTACTCGTTCAATGCGCTGCGCATTTTCTTCATGGCGCTCGCCTCGATCTGGCGAATGCGCTCGGCCGACACGCCGAATTCGTCTGCCAGGTCGTGCAGCGTCGAACCACCCGAACCGTCATCCTGCACCTGCAGCCAGCGGGCTTCGATAATCCGGCGGCTGCGTGCGTCCAGCGATTCGAGGGCGCTGGCGATGCCGTCGCTTTGCAGCTTGTCGCGTTGACGCGCTGCCAGCACGGCGGTCGGTTCGCTATGCGAATCGGCCAGATAGGCGATCGGCGCGTACGATTCCTCGCCGTCCTCCACCTGACCTTCCAGGGCGATATCGCCACCGGACAGGCGCGTTTCCATCTCGGCCACTTCCTCGCGCTTGACGTTCAGTTCCTTGGCGAGACCTTCGATCTCGTCCGGCGTGAACGCGCCCAAGCCTTGCTTGTGGCTGCGCAGGTTGAAGAACAGCTTGCGCTGCGCCTTGGTGGTAGCGACCTTTACCATGCGCCAGTTGCGCAGGATGTATTCGTGGATCTCGGCCTTGATCCAGTGCATGGCGTACGACACGAGACGCACGTTCTGCTCCGGATCGAAGCGCTTCACGGCCTTCATCAGGCCGATATTGCCTTCCTGGATCAGGTCGGCATGCGGCAGGCCATAGCCCAGATAGTTGCGCGCGATCGACACCACCAGCCGCAAATGCGACAGGACGAGGCGGCGCGCGGACTCCAGGTTACCCTGCTCGCGAAATTCGGTGGCGAACTGTCGTTCCTCCGCCGGCGTCAGCATCGGAATCCGGTTCACGGCCTGGATGTAGGCGTCGATATTGCCCAGTTGACCGGGCAGCAGCGAAGAATGCGAGAGCGCCAGTGCACCTGCCGAAGCGGCCTTAGCCGACGACGGGCTCAGAGTACTCGGAAGGGTCATTGCGTTGCTCACGTAGAAAACTCCTTTGGAATCAGCCAAAAGCTCAGTCGAACTTCGACTCCAGCGTGGATGTTAGCACTCTCAATATCCGAGTGCTAATACTTAGAGTGTGTGGGGGTATCATGGTTCCCGTCTGGCTATTGAAATTTGATTTTCAATAGCATCATACGCTTTCTACGCTTTGACGGGGATGAGCGTAGGATTTGCTCTAGATGGGGGCGCCGTGGTGGACTGTCACCGGTTTTCGGCCTTTTCGAGTATTGGTCAGCTGAATTCCGGCTTTCTTCTTATGATTTCTTGCGCCCGTGGCTCCGAGTATATGGGGTGCAGGACCGGTTTTTTCAAGGGCAATTTATGCGCGGTGGGTACCGCGATTGAAGTTGGATCGCGGCTGCGCCGCAATGTTCCAGCGTCCCTTCGACAGCTGACGTGGGGGCGGGCTTCGTATGTCGGCAGCAGTGTCTGGCGGTCTACCGGTTTTGGCGTCCTTCGCGAACGGCGGTATCAAAGAGCCCAAACCTGGTATAAATTTCAGCCAGCTATATTTGCAACGTAACTTCTAAGACCGCGGCCGCTGTCGGCCCGTCGAGGCAAAGGGGCTGAGCAATGTCCGCAAAGGTGATCGAGGCGATTCGTGGGCTCGAGCGCGACCGCTTTCGAGCGATGGTCGATGGCAACGGACCGTTGCTCGACTCGCTGCTCTCCGAGACCGTCAGCTATGTCCACACGAATGGCAAACGGGAAACGAAGCGGCAGTTCATCGACGGAATCACAGCGGGGCGCCGTCGTTATCGGCAGATCGAGATCCAGTCACAGGAGGTGCTGCCGGTGGGGCGTGAAACCTGTGTGATCGTCACGGGGCGAGCGCTCATCGAGATGGAGGCGAACAACGGCGCGTTGCTGTTCCCGATTGCCTATACGGCACTGCATGCGCAGGAAGACGGTGAGTGGCGGCTGGTCGCATGGCAGGCAACGCGTTGCGCGATCGAGTGAGGCCGGTGGGCTTCTCTCGCCGGGACGCTGGTTGAGCGACCCGTGCTCGTAGGCGCGGCAGATCGAGCCGCGCTTTCTTAAGGTTGTTGTCTGCTTTTGGTTTGAGTTGAGCAGCCGGTTGACGTCAGGCCGCGACTCTGCGGTCGCGCTCTTGCCACACCGCCGGATTTGCCACTTCTGCCATATCTGTCCCAACTGCCTCGTTTGTTCCGATTGCCCGGTTCACCGCGCTGACAACGGCATCCACGACCGCCGTCGCAGGTTCCGGGCTAACTCCAACGCCGTAACGGACCGCGTGCTCCCCGACCCTGCAGCCCACGAACACCGCCGTGCGCCCATCGGTGGTACGCGTGTTTTCAAACGAGATGACCTCAATCGTCTGCCCCGCAGCTGCAGCGAACGCGGCGGCGACGCGGCGGGCGTGTTGCTCGTGCGGAGCATGCTGCGCGTCTTGCCCCTCGGACGGCCCACGGGGCCGATTCGTCGCCGCCACATTGACGTCGCGATCTTCCCACCGCACGGTTGAAGCGTTGACCCGCTGCGCCGGCCCTGCGGTCTCGAAGTACTCGCGGGCGAACAACGCACAGATCGCCTCACCGCTGATCTCGGCGCCACTGATATCTGTGGCGGCCTGCACCGCGTGGCTGAACTCGATCTGCACGCGGCGCGGCGGCGTGAAGCCCATGCCGCGTTCGAGCAGGTAGGTCGAGCCACCTTTGCCCGACTGGCTGTTCACGCGGATCACAGCGTCATAACTGCGGCCCACGTCGGCCGGGTCGACCGGCAGATAGGGCACTTCCCACACTGTGTCCGGCTTCTGCTGGGCAAAGCCCTTGCGAATCGCGTCCTGGTGCGATCCCGAGAACGCCGTATAGACGAGATCGCCCGCATACGGATGGCGCGGATGCACCGGCAACTGGTTGCAGCGCTCTACCACGCGGCGTACCGCGTCGATATTCGAGAAGTCGAGGCCAGGGTCGACGCCCTGGGTGTAAAGATTCATCGCCAGCGTGACGAGGTCGACATTGCCGGTGCGCTCGCCATTCCCGAAGAGACACCCTTCGACGCGATCCGCGCCCGCCAGCACGGCGAGTTCGGCGGCGGCGACCGCGGTGCCGCGATCGTTATGAGGATGCACCGACAGCACGATGCTGTCCCGGTAGCCGAGATTGCGGTCCATCCATTCGATCTGATCGGCGTACACGTTCGGCATTGCGGCTTCGACCGTAGCGGGCAGATTAATGATCATCTTGTGATCCCGCGTGGGCCGCCACGTCTGGGCGACCGCGTCGCATACCTCGCGGGCGAACGGCAGCTCGGTCATGCTGAAGGTCTCGGGCGAGTACTGGTAGATCCAGTGCGTCTGCGGCCGTCCTTGCGCGTATTGCTTGATGAGCCGCGTGCCCTCGACCGCGAGCGCCTTCACTTCGTCTTTCGACTGGTTGAAGACGATCTTGCGGAACGCCGGTGCGATCGCGTTGTACAAGTGGACGATCGCGCGCGGCACGCCGTCGAGCGCCTCGAAGGTGCGCGCGATCAGTTCTTCGCGCGACTGGACGAGCACCTGGATCGTCACATCGTCGGGAATGCGCTTCTCGTCGATCAGCTTGCGCACGAAATCGAAGTCGGTCTGCGAGGCCGACGGAAAGCCGACTTCGATTTCCTTGAAGCCGATCCAGACCAGCATCTCGAAGAATTCGAGCTTTTGCGCGATGCTCATGGGCTCGATCAGCGACTGGTTGCCATCGCGCAGGTCGGTGGCCATCCAGACGGGGGCTTGCTGGATCGTGCGGCTGGGCCATTTTCGGCCGGTCAAACGGACGGCGGGGAACGGTCGGTATTTTTCAGCGGGATTGCGCAACATGATGAGCCTCGTTCGTTCTGTCGTATGCGAAGGGGCGTGGCCTCGAGCGGCTGGCGGGTTGCCACGGATGCGACCTTCGCGATTCGTCCGAACGGTAAACGGACGAATACAAACGACTGACAGGTTGTAAAAGGAACTACGGTTTGGGGTGCAACGGAAACTGTGGGACTACTTTGAGGACCGGCTTTGAACCGCTGGGGCGGTCAACGCGCGGCGCTACGCCTGGCTTACGCTAGACGTAACGATAGGGGCCGCGCTAGGCGGCCGGAGGTAATTCGGAGGGTGTTCGGAAGGGAACGCATGGGTCAAATGTATGCGAGCGGGCCGCAGCGTGTCAACCGCGGCTGCGCACAATGGATCGTTGCGCAGCCGCGCGCGAGGCGCCGTAGCGCCCGCGCGAAGCCCGTCACGCCGAGATTCGGGCGATCTCCGCGATCACGCCAATCTGCCGTTCGATCGCGCTCGGCACGGGGGCTTCGCCGCGCAGTACGGCATCGATCCACGCAGCGGTGGTAGCGGCGTCGCGTGCTTCGGGCAACTCGACTTCGGGGGCGTCTGCCGAGGAGCGCTCGGCGGCCACGCGTGTTTCGCAGATGCCGTCATGCAGCCAGTCGATCTGCACCTGCCGGCGCGTATCGGCGACGGCTTCACCTTCTGTGCCGCGTGCGAGCAGCGCACCACCTGCGGCCGCATCCGGATGAGTGACGAACAATTGGGTCAGGGCGTCACGATAGGGTGGATGCGTGTAGTTCACGAGCCGCAGCCCGGGTGGCGCGAACGGTTGCAGGATCTTGACGAGCGTGTGGGTGGAATTGCGCACGCCCATCCGGCGGCGCAGCGCCAGCAGGCGCGCGAGCTTCGGCGCGAGCGCGGTGATCGGCGCAAAGGCAAGGCGGCGCGAGGCAAGGCTGTCTTCGATCTGCGCATGGTCCTGCGCGTGCGCGATCTGCAGATGGGTGAAGATCTCGGCGCTGGTCACGCGGCCCGGGTCTTCAGTGACGCCGTGCACGAGTACCGGCACCCCTTCACGGGCCAGCAGCAGCGCGAGCAGCGGCACCAGGTTCGGCTGCTTGCGCGCCCCGTTGTAGCTGGGGATGGAAACCGGCCGATAGGCGCCGTGTGCAATCTGGACCGGCTCGAACGAGGCGTGGGCGGCCGCCAGCATCGCGGCGAGCTCGTCAGCGGTTTCGCCCTTGACCCGGTACGCCAGTAGCACCGCGCCGAGTTCGAGATCGGAGACGCGTCCGTCGAGCATCGCGCTGTAGAGCGCGTGCGTGTCTTCGGGCGTCAGCGCGCGTGCGCCGTTCGGGCCGCGGCCAATCTCCTTGATAAAGCGGGCGCAGGGGAAGTCGGGGACGGCGGTATCGGCGGATTCGGTCATCGGGCTTAGTGGGGCTGGGTGGCCAGGCGCGGCGTTGACGGCGTCGGCCACGGTATTCACAGGGTGTTCGTGTTGTCTGCGGCGGGATCGGTTGCGCTATTCGCAGATATACCCGCAGCGGTATCTGTAGTGAGTATCGCATCTATGGCGTTTCCGCAAGTTGACACAGGGCTGCAAGCGTCAGCGGCTCATCTCATGCCGGGCGCCACCGCTGGGCCTCTCTGGACTGCCGGGTTCGCGCGCAGCCCATTCACCCTCGCGTTAAACTCAATGCTTTATTGCCGCGCTTGCGGCGCTTACTAAAGATTGGAGAACGGGATGAGTTACGTGTTTGCTCCCGCACCGGTAGTCGCGGTGCCGGTCGTCGGGTCCAGCGATCAATTCGCGGTGCGTCGTATTTACTGCGTGGGCCGTAATTACGAAGCGCACGCGCGCGAGATGGGGCACGACCCTGACCGTGAACCACCGTTTTTCTTCAGCAAGCCCGCGGATGCCGTGGTCTATGTCGCTCCGGGCGAGACTGGCGAATTTCCGTACCCGGCCCAATCGAAGAACGTCCACTTCGAAATGGAACTGGTGGCGGCGATCGGCAAGCCCGGCAAGGACATTCCGGTCGGAGAGGCGCTGGAACATGTGTATGGCTACGCGCTCGGGCTCGATATGACGCGGCGCGATTTGCAGGCTGAAGCGAAGAAGCTGGGCCGCCCCTGGGATACCGCGAAGGGCTTCGATCACTCGGCGCCGCTCGGCCCGATCCATCCGGTTTCGAAGATTGGACAAGTCGATAAGGGCGCGATCTGGCTCACCGTCAACGGTGAAGAAAAGCAGCGCTCGGATGTGTCGCAGCTGATCTGGTCGGTGGCGGAGACGATTGCGTATCTGTCGACGCTGTTCGAACTGCAGCCCGGCGATCTGATTTTCACGGGCACGCCCGAAGGCGTCGGCGCTGTCGTGAAGGGCGACACGATGAAGGGCGGCGTGGACGGACTCGGCGAATTCAGCGTACGCGTCGTCTGAAGCTGCCGCAGGGAGGAGACAGACAAATATGAAGCTTTATAGCTATTTTCGTAGCTCGGCGGCGTATCGCGTGCGGATAGCCTTGAATCTGAAGGGGCTGCCGTATGACTATGCGCCGGTGCATCTGCTGCGCGATGGCGGCGAGCAGCTCAAGCCGGCTTATCGCCGGCTGAATCCGGATGCGATCCTGCCCACGCTCGTGGATGGCGACAACGTTTTGACGCAGTCGCTCGCGATCATCGAGTATCTGGAGGAAACGCATCCGGAGCCACCGTTGCTGCCGAAGTCGCCGGTTGATCGCGCATATGTGCGATCGGTGGCGCTGCAGGTGGCCTGCGAGATCCATCCCGTGAACAATCTGCGCGTGCTGAAATATCTGAAGCACACGGTAGGCGCCGACGACGCAACCAGGGACGAGTGGTATCGGCATTGGGTCGAGGCGGGTTTCACGACGCTCGAAGAGCATCTGGCGAGCGATTCGCGCACCGGCAAGTTCTGCTTCGGCGATACGCCGACGATGGCCGATGCGTGTCTCGTGCCGCAGGTGTTCAACGCGCAGCGCTTCAAGATCGACCTGACGCGTTTTCCGACGATCCATCGCATTCACGATCAGGCGTTGCAGCTTGATGCGTTCGCGCGCGCGGCGCCCGGTGTGCAACCGGACGCGGAGTGAGGGGCGAGTCAATGGGCCGCTGAGCCATTGTGGCCAGGTATGGCACCAACAAAGAGGGCGCTCCACGGAGCGCCCTCTTTGTTGGTGCCGCGATCTTGCGACTCACGCCGGCGAGATGCCCATCCGCGCTGTTTAGCCGCCGAGCAACGCGTCAGAAAACTCCTCGGCGCTGAACGGCTGCAAGTCCTCCACCTTCTCGCCGACGCCGATGAAGTACACCGGGATCGGCCGTTGCCGCGCAATGGCCGCGAGAATGCCGCCTTTGGCCGTGCCGTCGAGCTTGGTGACGATCAGACCTGTGAGTCCGAGCGCATCGTCGAACGCTTTTACTTGCGTGAGCGCGTTCTGACCGGTGTTGGCGTCGATCACGAGCAGCACTTCGTGCGGGGCGCTGTCCATCGCCTTGCCGATCACGCGCTTGACCTTGCGCAACTCTTCCATCAGATGCAACTGGGTTGGCAGACGTCCGGCCGTGTCGGCCATCAGCACATCGATCTTGCGCGCGCGAGCTGCGCCGACCGCGTCGAAGATCACCGCGGCCGGATCGCCGCTTTCCTGTGACACGACCGTCACGTTGTTGCGTTCGCCCCAGATCGCGAGCTGTTCGCGCGCGGCGGCGCGGAAGGTGTCGCCTGCGGCCAGCAGCACCGACTGGTTGAAGCTCTGCAGATGCTTCGCGAGCTTGCCGATGCTAGTGGTTTTGCCGGCGCCGTTCACCCCCGCGATCATCATCACGAGCGGCTGGGCGCGGCCGAGCATCAGTGATTTCTCGAGCGGTTTGAGCAGGTCGATCAACAGTGTGCGTAGCGCGGCCTTGACCTGTTGCGGCTCGGTCAGACGCTCAGCGCGGACTTTTTCACGCAGCGATTCGAGCAGAAATTCGGTGGCGTCGACACCTGCGTCGGACATCAGCAGGGCGGTTTCGAGCTCCTCGTAGAGGTCATCGTCGATCTTGGCGTTGATGAAGATGCCGGTCAGGTTCGAACTGGTCTTGGACAGACCGGTTTTCAGGCGCGTGAGCCAGGACCGCTTGGCCGCAGCTTCGGGCAACGGCGGCGGCACGATCTCCACGGTTTCGAGCGCGGTTTCCTCTTCAGGCTGCGCTTGCAGGGGCACAAGCGGCTCGAAGTCGCTCACGGGCGCGGCTTGCGTGCCAGTGTTGCTGACGGGCCGCGGGGCGGTTGGTGCAGCAGGCACGGCCGGCCGTGCCGCGGCGGCTTCGGCTTGCGGAGCGACGGATTCCTGCGCCGTCTGCGATTCCTCGGGCGTCGCGTCAGGGTCTTTCGAACCCTTGAATCGTTTGAAAAAGCTGAACATGTTCTGGCGTGGTGAGAGCGAGCGCCGGTGCGCGCAGCCGGTTGGGCCCGGTGGCAGCGGCAGGCAGCGTGACAATGCGGGATGCAAGGCGCTGGAAGGCGCTTATTTTATCAGGCATGTCTGATCTGGCCGCATTAGCCGTCCGGCCAGGGTGAGATGCTTTTCACCCTGTGGTAACGTTGCCTCTCCAACCCTAGTGCAAAAGCGTCTGTGGGTAACTGCCTAACCGTTTAACCGTTCGAATCTGCATGCCTCGTCCCTCTACCTCCCGCGCGCCCGCTGCTCCGTCTCACCGCGGCAAACCGCACGCCATCCGCATCATTGGCGGCGACTGGAAGCGCACACCGTTGCCTGTCCTCGACCTCGACGGCCTGCGTCCTACGCCCGACCGCGTGCGGGAAACGCTCTTTAACTGGCTCGGTCAGCGCCTTGACGGCCAGCGTTGCCTCGATCTGTTCGCCGGCAGCGGGGCGCTGGGCTTCGAGGCGGCTTCGCGCGGCGCGGCACGGGTCTTGATGGTCGAGCGCCACGGTAAGGCGGCCGGGCAATTGCGTGCCAATCAGGCGCGCCTCGCGCCCAACACCATAGAAGTGGCCGAAGCGGACGCGCTGCGCCTCGCGGCGAGCCTCGCACCCGGTTCGTTCGACGTGGTGTTCCTCGATCCGCCGTTCGATTCCGACCTGCTGGGCCGCGCGCTGGAACTGGCGGCACCGCTCGTCAGCGCCGAAGGATTCCTCTATGTGGAAGCCGGCGATGCGCTCGACGTCGCACAGACGCCCGCGCTGGCGGGCTGGACCATCGTTCGGCAGGGGAAGGCTGGGGCGGTCCACTATCATTTGCTGCAGCGCGAAAATGAGGAATAATGCGCGTTCCAAAACAAGCGCCGGACGGCTAGCCGTCACGCGCGCGACCGGCGGCAAACGCGCCCTGCGGGCGTGCTTGACGTGCCCATTTGTCTGAAGAGAGGAGAAGTGTCATGGTAGTCGCCGTGTACCCGGGTACGTTCGACCCGCTGACTCGCGGTCACGAAGACCTCGTTCGGCGCGCGTCGAGCATTTTCGACACGCTGGTGGTAGGCGTCGCCGACAGCCGCAACAAGAAGCCGTTCTTTACACTCGAAGAGCGCCTCGATATCGCTCACGAAGTCCTCGGTCATTACCCGAATGTGCAGGTAATGAGCTTCAAGGGGCTATTGAAGGATTTCGTTCGCACCAACAACGCCCGTGTGATCGTGCGCGGCCTGCGCGCCGTGTCGGACTTCGAATACGAGTTTCAGATGGCCGGCATGAACCGCTATCTGCTGCCCGACGTAGAGACGATGTTCATGACGCCGTCGGACCAGTATCAGTTCATCTCCGGCACCATCGTGCGCGAGATCGCGCAGCTGGGCGGCGACGTCAGCAAGTTTGTGTTCCCGTCCGTGGAAAAGTGGCTGAAGGACAAGGTGGCTTTGCTGGATCAGGACAACGGCCAGGCGGGACAGTCCTAACCAGCGTAAACTAGCGGTTTGACGGAACGAAAGCCGGCCTCGCGCCGGCCCGAAGTGAGAAAAGCATGGCCCTGATGATTACCGACGAGTGCATCAATTGCGACGTGTGCGAGCCCGAGTGCCCGAACGACGCAATTTCGATGGGCCCGGAAATCTATGTGATCGACCCGAAGAAATGCACCGAATGCGTCGGTCATTTCGACGAGCCGCAGTGTATCCAGGTGTGCCCGGTGGAGTGCATTCCGCGCGACCCGGAACACCTGGAAACGCCCGAAGGCCTGCTGGCGAAGTATCACGCGCTGCAGGCCGCCAAGGCCTGAGCAGTCTGTTTTGGCGAGACGCGCGCGCCTCGCCATACGCACCCTTCGCCTTCCCGCGTGCTTAGCCTGCGTGCGCGCGAAATATATCCTTCAGCGCTTCCAGCAAAGTATCGCATTCCGCATCAGTGCCGATCGAGATACGCAAATGCTGATCGATGCGCGGCGCCTTGAAATGGCGCACAAAAATCTCCTTCTCCCTTAGCCGCAAGGCAAGCGTCGCCGCGTCATAGCCTTCGTGGCGGGCGAACACAAAATTCGCCCCCGACGGCACGACACCGAAACCAAGTCCTGTCAGGCCCGCAGACAGACGCTCGCGGCTCGCGATAACTTTCGCGCAACTGTCGCGGAACCACACATCGTCCTGATAGGCGGCGATTGCTGCGACCTGTGCAAGCCGGTCGAGCGGATAGGAGTTGAAGCTGTCCTTGACGCGCGTCAGCGCTTCGATCAGCGCCACATTGCCGAACGCAAAACCCACGCGCATGCCGGCCAGCGAGCGCGACTTCGAGACGGTCTGCGTCACCAGCAGATTCGGATAGCGGTCGATCAGCGAGATCGCCGACTGCGCGCCGAAGTCCACATATGCTTCGTCGATCACCACAACCGAGTCGGCATGGCGCGCCACCAGCCGCTCAAGCTCGCCGAGCGGCAAAGGGTGGCCAGTCGGCGCATTCGGATTCGGCAAAAGGACGCCGCCGTTGGGCAAATCGTAGTCGTCGACGCGGATGGCGAACGCGTCATCCACGGGAACGGTCCGGTATTCGACCTCGAACAGGCCGGCGTACGTCGGATAAAAGCTGTACGTGATGTCCGGGAACAGGATCGGCTTGTCGTGCTTGAGCAGCGCCTGGAAGGTCAGCGCGAGAACTTCGTCCGAACCGTTGCCGGCGAACACCTGTTCGGCGCGGATGCCGTGGTGCGCCGCGACCGTCTCGCGCAGCTTGCGTGCGGTCGGGTCGGGATAGCGTCGCAGCGATTCCGCACTGTCACCGAGTTCATGACGGATCGCTTCCAGCACGCGCGGCGACGGAGGATACGGGTTCTCGTTGGTGTTCAGCTTGACCGGATGGGCGAGCGCGGGCTGTTCGCCCGGCACATACGGCGTCAGACGGTGGACGATGTCACTCCAGTAACGGCTCAAACTTGCCTCCATATTCAGCTGCTGCGATGCAACTGCATTACCGCCCGGTCGAGCTCGCCCTTGACGACGAGCGGCATCTGCACGAGCGCGCGTTCGATCGATGCGTCAATCACATCCTGCTCTTCGCGGCGCGGCGGCTTCAGCACGTAGTTGGCTACGTCCGGCTTGGCGCCGGCACGTGCACTTTCCGGAATCAGATCGCGCGGATGGCCAATGCCGATACGCAGCCGCCAATATTGTTGTGACGAGAGATGCGCGGAGATGTCCTTCAGGCCGTTATGGCCGCCGCTGCCGCCACCGAGCTTCAGCTTGACGGTGCCGGGCGGCAGATCGAGTTCGTCGTGCGCAACCAGAATCTCATCGGGCAGGATCTTGAAGAAATGCGCGAGCGCGACGACCGATTGCCCCGAGCGGTTCATATACGTCTGCGGCTCGAGCAGATGGACCTCTTCGCCATGCAGACGGGCCTTCGCATAGAAACCGTGAAAGCGCCGCTCGTCACGCAAGGTGGCGCCGGCTTCGCGCGCCAGTTGATCGACCAGCCAGAAACCGGCGTTGTGACGCGTCGCGGTGTATTCGGCGCCCGGGTTGCCGAGCCCCACGATCAGCTTGATCATGATTGATTCATGATGGGTTAAGGGCCGGCGGCGTACCACGCGACCTGAAAAAACGAAAAAAAACCCGCCGGGGCGAACCGCGGCGGGTCATATCGTCCGTTCCATTGAAACGGATCGAGAGGATTGCTCGCTCTATGCAGCTTAAGCGGCCGGCGTTTCGCCTTCGCCAGCAGCAGGAGCAGCAGCGTCGCCTTCAGCGACAGCGCCAGCCGGGATCGTCGCGGATGCGATCACCGGGTTTTCAGCTTCGATGTGTGCAATCAGCGCGACACCAGCCGGCAGGACGATGTCCTTGGCGTGCATCGTTTGACCTGCTTCGATCTTCGCGAGGTCGACTTCGAGGAACTCAGGCAGTGCCGACGGCAGGCACTCGATTTCGATTTCGTTCAGAACGTGCGAGATCACCGCGCTCGACAGCTTGACTGCCGGGTTCGATTCCTGGTTCATGAAGTGCAGCGGCACCTTGGTGTGCAGCTTCTTCGTTGCGTCGACGCGCTGGAAGTCCACGTGCAGCACGAGCTGACGGAACGGATGGTATTGCACGTCGCGCAGCAGAACCTGTTGCGCCTTACCGCCGACTTCTAGATCGAGAATCGACGAATGGAAAACTTCTTTCTTCAGGGCGTGCCACAACGCGTTGTGATCGAGTTCGATCATTTGCGGTTCAGCACCAGCGCCATAAACGATTGCCGGCGTCTTGCCGGTAATACGCAGGCGGCGGCTCGCACCCGTACCTTGCTGTGAACGCTCGAAAGCGACTACTTTCATTTTGAATCTCCAATGCACTGCCCGCGACCAGGCAGTAAAAACGGGGCCTTCATGCCAGATTGGCTGAGGCCCCAGACTCGACGGCACGAACCTTCGTTCGTCCATGCCGATTGTGCAAAAGCGCAGCGTGCGACTTGTAACCGCGCGTCGCGCCTTCGCAAATACTTAACTTTCCGCAAACAGCGACATCACCGAATCGCCGCGGCGGATCCGCGAGAACGTTTCGGCCAACAGACCTGCGCTCGTCAGCGAACGGATCTTGGCGCACGAGCGGGCTTCTTCGCCGAGCGGAATCGTGTCCGTGACGACCAGTTCGTCGAGCGCGGATGCAGCAATACGCTCGCCGGCACCGCCCGACAGAACCGGGTGGGTTGCATACGCGAACACCTTGATTGCGCCGCGCTGCTTCAATACCTGTGCTGCCTTGCAGAGCGTGCCCGCGGTGTCGACCATGTCGTCCATGATCACGCAGGTACGGCCTTCGACTTCACCGATGATGTTCATCACTTCAGCGATATTCGCCTTCGGGCGGCGCTTGTCGATGATCGCGAGATCGCAGTTCAGTTGCTTGGCCAGCGCACGGGCACGGACCACACCGCCGACGTCCGGCGACACGACCAGAAGGTTCTCGTGATTTTGCTTGCGCAGATCGCCGAGCAGCACGGGCGTGGCGTAGATGTTGTCGACGGGGATGTCGAAAAAACCTTGAATCTGGTCAGCGTGCAGATCCATCGTGATGATCCGCTCGACGCCAGCGATTTCCAGCATGTTCGCCACCACCTTCGCCGAGATCGCGACGCGTGCCGAACGCGGGCGGCGATCCTGGCGGGCATAGCCGAAGTAGGGGATAGCAGCGGTGATCCGGCCAGCGGATGCGCGCTTGAGCGCATCGACCATGATCATCAGTTCCATCAGGTTGTCGTTCGCCGGCGCGCACGTGGATTGCAGGACGAAGACATCCTTGCCGCGCACGTTTTCCTGAATCTCGACCTGGATCTCGCCGTCCGAAAAACGGCTGACCATCGCTTTGCCGAGGGGAATACCGAGGATTTTTACGACTTCGTGTGCAAGCGCGGGATTCGCGTTGCCAGTAAAAACCATCAGGCCGTCATGGCTGCTCATCATGCACCTGCTTCTGGCTGGGGGGCGAGGAACTGCGAGAATTTTTGGCAGGGGAGGAAGGACTCGAACCCTCGAATGCCGGAATCAAAATCCGGTGCCTTAACCAACTTGGCGACTCCCCTACACTAACTTTGAGCTTCCCCGAGCGTGTAGGACCGCTCGACGATGCAAAACTTTATGACGCGAAGCCGAATAGTGGATGTATATCCAAGCTTGCTGTTACCGCGCTGTTCCATTCGCCTGGCAGTTTGGCTTGCACCGCTTCTGCTTCATCGCGACTTTGGAACGCTGCAAAAACGCTTGCACCTGATCCAGTCATCCGCGCGGGTGCGACGTTGTCAAACCATCCCAACACCTGCGCAACTTCTGCGTATTTTCCCACGACAACCTGCTGCATGTCATTCCGGCCAAAACTGTCGGGCCATCCCGTACTGCAAGTTTGTTGTGCAAGAAAGTCCGTAATTGTGAGGGGTTTTGAGTCCCTTGTCAACGATTTCTCGGAGAAAATCGCTGCAGTTGGAACGTGAACCCTTGGTGTCACAACGAGGAAATATCGCGGCGGCAATTGTACAACCTCCAATGCCTCTCCGACACCCTCTGCAAACGCATTTTTTCCGAACACAAAGAACGGCACATCGGCACCCAGCTTCAGTGCAATTGCCTGCAGTTCTTCGCGCGGCAGAGCGAGCTTCCACAGACGGTTCAGCGCCAGCAGCGTGGTGGCCGCGTCCGAACTGCCGCCGCCGAGGCCGGCGCCCATCGGCAGCCGTTTCTCGATCGCAATGTCGACGCCTTCCTGCGTGCCCGTATGGCTTTTCAGCAGTACCGCGGCTCGCACCGTCAGATCCTGTTCCGGCGGCACACCGGAGATGTCGCTGCTACGCGTGACGAGACCGTCGGACCGTCGCGTGAAATGCAGCGTGTCGCCCCAGTCGAGCAACTGGAACACGGTCTGCAGCGAGTGATAGCCATCCGGCCGCCGGCCGGTGATGTGCAGGAAGAGATTGAGCTTCGCTGGCGCGAGGCAGTCGCGCAGCGAATCGTTTGTTTCGGTCATGAGTAAAGACGAATTGCAGCAGGCGAGTCGTACGGGTAGTGCGCTTCGCCAGGTCACTGGTCGAGTACCAGCTTGATTTCGAGTGGCGGTTCCTGGCGGCTCAGATTGACGCGCTTGAGGCCAGTGGCCGGTGCATCGGCATACGCGACGTAGTTGATGGTCCAGCCGTCCTGAACGATTTCCTTCAGATGTGCGGGATCCTGCGGATCCTGCTCGGTTCTGGCTCGCGAAGTGGGCGCGGCCGATGGCTGCAACCAGTAGCGCAGGCCTTCGACGGGCAACGCAAAGCCGAGCGCATTCTGCATCAGCGTGGACACGTTGTCGGCGGTGAGCGGCTGGCGATTCGGCAGTTCGAGCGAGGCAGAGGCTGGCGACGATGTGACAATCGCGAGTGTCTGACCGAGCGGGTTACGCAACTGGAGCGTGACCGTGTCGCCGGCTTCCTGCCAGTCGAAATTGCCGTAGGCGTTGCGTTGCGCACCGTTCTGATCGACGTACTGGACGGCGAAGCGGCCGTGATAGGCGCGGCTTGTTTGAGCCGTGACCGAGGTCGTGGCGTTAGACGTCGACGGTTGCCGCGGTGTCACCGAGGCGCACCCGGTCAATCCGGACACCGTGACGACAGCCGCCGCTGCGAACCCCAGCGCCGCGCGGCGGGGCGCCTGGAAATAATGGAACCAGCCAGCAAGCCAGTGCGCGGAGCGGATAGAGCGGTTCGAAATGAGCATCAGAGATCGTTCACCTGAAAACGTGCGAGCGTTTTGAGGAGCGTATCGTTGTCCGGTTCGAGCTTGCGGGCTTCACGCCAGGCGTCGCGCGCCTGATCCTGGGCGCCGGTCTTCCACAGTACTTCGCCAAGATGCGCGCCGATTTCTGCATTGGGCTGCAGATTGTAGGCCTTGCGCAGCAGCGTGAGCGCATCCGACGTATCGCCGAGGCGATACTTGACCCAGCCCACGCTGTCCATGATGAACGCATCGTTCGGCGCCAGCGACGCGGCCTTCTGGATCAGCTTGTCCGCTTCCTGCAGGCGCACGCCGCGGTCCGCCAGTGAATAGCCGAGGGCGTTGTAGGCCTGCGGATTGTCCGGCTGCGTGTCGATCAGCCTGCGCAACTGCGCTTCCATGATGTCGTAGTGGCCGTTCTTCTCGGCCGCCATCGCATAGTCGTAGGTCAGATCGGGGTCGTCGGGGAAGTCGGCGGTGGCTTGCGCCAGGCGCGCTTCCGCTTCCGGATAACGCTTCGAGTCGAACAGGATGGCGGCGTCGGTGCGGTCGATCAAGGCCTGATCGCGTGGGTCAGGCGCTCGCAGGCCCGCCAGCAGCTTGCGGGCGTCGTCCGGCTTGTTCTGCTTTTCGAGCAACTGGGCGCGCGTGATCTGCGCCGGAATGTACTGCTGGCTCGTCGGCGCAATCTTGTTCAACCAGTCGCCTGCCGCTGCGTCGTTCTTCTGCTCGAGCGAGATCTGCGCGAGATAGATGTAGGCCTGGCCCGGATCGGCACCCGTCGTCTTCTCCGCTTTCTGCGCGTACTGCTGCAGATAGGTCTGCGCGGTTGGATAGTCCTTTTTCTGGATCGCGATCAGCGCGAGCGCCATCATCGGCGTCAGATCGTTCGCGTTGTCCTTGTGCATCTCAACGAACTGCGCCTGCGCGTCGTCGAGACGGTCGCTGGCCAGATACATCTGGGCCAGCGCGAGCCGGGCATCATGCGATTTCGGATTTTGCTGGACGTACTTCTCGAGCGACGCGATGCCTTCCTTGCGCTCTTCCGGGCCCATCTGCGAGAGCGTGAGTGCCGCGGGCAGATAGTCGGGCTTCAAGGCGAGCGCCTGCTCGAGCGACTTGCGTGCGCCCGGCGCATCGTTCGCCACGATCTGCTGACGGGCGATAGCCAGTTGCGCTTCGGGCCGGTTCATGTCGTTCTTCAGCAGATCCTGCAGCACATGCAGGCCGCCGATACGATTCGGACCGCGCGAGAGCAGCAGTTGCAGCGAGAGGATCGCGCTGCCGCGATTCGCTTCCGGCACCTTTGCCAGTTCGCGTGTGAGCAGCGGCTCTGCGTCGTCAGGCTTGCCCGACAGAACGAGCAGCGAAGCATCGAGTTGCGCCGCGCGTTCCGACGAGGGCGCATACTGCTGCCACAATTGCGCGGCCGCGAGGGCGTCCGAAGGACTCTGCGCTGCCAGCGCGATCTCCGTGGCGCGTTGCGCCATGCGCGGATCGTGCGTGTCGCGCGCAAGCGCAAGGTACGTTTGATAGGCCGGCGCCGGCTGGTCGCGCTGCAAGGCGACTTCCGCCGCGAGCACCTGGAACACGATCTGGCTCGACAGGGCAATATCGGGCAGATTTTTCTGGTCTTCAGGCGTTTGCGCACCGAGCGCGTCCGGGATGGACACGGAGTTGTCGTCCGAATCGGACGAGGGATCCTGCGCGTGCCCCGGCAAGGCGGCGAGCGCCCACACGGTAAGCGCCGCCGCACCTAACAGGCGTCGGGCGGAGACAGCGTGCGGCACGCGGGAGGCGCGCGACGGGCGCTTCGAAAACAGCTTCACGAAGGACAAGTTCATGGAAATCCGTTCAATGTTTCGGACGATTGTAACGCGCTCGCTACAATAAGCGCACAACCACTCACGCAAGTTGCAGACCAGTTAGACATGCCAGAGTTGCCAGAAGTTGAGGTTACCCGACGTGGAATCGAGCCGTACGTCTCCGGACGCCGGGTCGAGCGCGTCGACGTTCGCACCCCCGCGCTGCGCTGGCCGATTCCGGCAGACCTTGCGAGAACCTTGCGGGGCCACGTGGTGCACAAGGTCGAACGGCGCGGCAAGTACCTGCTGTTCGAAATCGACGACGGCTGGTTCATTGTGCACCTGGGCATGACTGGCACGCTGCGCGTGCTACGCAACCTGCCGCATCTGCCGGCTGCTGCGAAACACGACCATATCGACTGGATTTTCGACGAGTTCATTCTCCGCTATCGCGACCCGCGACGCTTTGGGGCCGTCCTTTGGCACTCGCGCGAAGACGGCGATGTGCTCGAGCATCCGCTGCTGGCCGGCCTCGGGGTCGAACCGTTTTCGCCTGCTTTTTCCGGCGCGCTGATGCACCGGGAGACGCGCGGGCGCAAGGTCTCCGTCAAGCAGGCGCTGCTGGCGGGGGAGATCGTGGTGGGGGTGGGCAATATTTACGCGTCCGAAAGCCTGTTTCGCGCCGGTATCCGGCCCACCACGCCCGCTGGCCGTGTTTCGCTGGTCCGCTACGGGTTGCTCGCGGATGCGGTGAGAGTCACGCTTGCTGCCGCGATCGAAAAAGGCGGCAGCACGCTGCGCGATTTCGTCGGCAGTGACGGTGAAAGCGGTTATTTCCAGCTCGATTATTTCGTCTATGATCGCGCGGGGCTGCCATGCCGTGTGTGCGGTACGCCGATCAAACAGATCGTGCAAGGGCAGCGCTCGACCTACTTTTGTCCTACCTGCCAGCGCTAATTTTCCGATGCCCTCCCGCTTAACGCCGTCCGCGACGGCCACCGTGCCTGTATTACCCATCGAGCCTGCTCTCGCTGATTTCTCTGCACGTCTGATCGGCTGGCAGCGTCAGCACGGCCGCCACGACCTGCCCTGGCAGAACACACGCGACCCCTATCGCATCTGGCTGTCGGAAATCATGTTGCAGCAGACCCAGGTGTCGACCGTGATTCCGTATTACGCGCGTTTTCTGGCGCGCTTCCCGGACGTCGCCGCGCTCGCCGCAGCGCCGATCGACGACGTGATGGCGCTGTGGGCCGGTCTCGGCTATTACTCACGTGCCCGCAACCTGCATCGGTGCGCGCAGGCGGTGGTCGAACTGCAGGGTGGGGCGTTTCCGGCTTCGGTGGAGGCGTTGGCCGAATTGCCGGGGATCGGCCGCTCGACCGCGGCGGCGATCGCGTCGTTTGCGTTCGGTGCGCGGGCCACGATTCTCGACGGCAACGTGAAGCGTGTGCTGGCCCGGGTGTTTGGCGTCGAAGGTTTCCCAGGCGAAAAGAAGGTCGAAAATGCCATGTGGACGCTGGCTGAATCATTGCTGCCGTCCAACGCCAGCAATGATGATGTGAGCGCCTATACACAGGGCTTGATGGATCTCGGCGCGACCCTGTGTATGCGCGGCAAGCCTGACTGCGAGCGCTGTCCGTTCGCGCCCGACTGCGTGGCGAATGTCACCGGCCGGCAGCGTCAACTGCCGGCCGCGCGGCCTAAAAAGGCTGTGCCGACGCGACGTACCTGGATGCTCGTGTTGTGCGACGGCGATACGGTGATGCTGGAAAAGCGGCCTCCGTCGGGTATCTGGGGTGGGCTGTGGAGCCTGCCGGAAGCGGCTGATGAAGCAGCGTTGGCGAAGCGGGCACGCGAATTCGGCGGCGACGGCGCGGTCTCACCGCTTGCGCCGCTTACACACACGTTCACGCATTTCCGGCTGGATATCGAGCCGCGCATCGCGGAACTGGGTCGTGTCGCAGGTGGCAAGACGTCGCTAGTGCTAGGTGATGCGGAAACCGTGTGGGTGGCGCTGCGCGACATCGACGCGTACGGCGTGCCGGCGCCGGTGCGCAAGCTGCTGGACGGTCTGCACGGGTCTTTGCTGTAGATAGCTTGCAGGAGCCCTCACAACAACTGATGCTGCTGCATGTAGTGATGAACCACATCGATGCGCGCCCCGGCATCCGGCAACTCCATCAGCTTTTGCCGCGCCCGCAGGGCAATAGGCAACACTTCTGAGAGCCGGTTTGACACCCACGTCGGGTCTTCGAGTTTGAACGGTTCCGCGAACGGCAGGCTATCCGGATCGCGCTCGCGGATTGTTGCGATGATCCGCTCCAGTACTTCCGCGCAAGCGCCAAATTTGGCCAGCAGTTCGTTGCCTTCGAGCGGTACGTCGTCCGGCAACGACTCCGCCATGCCCACCAGGAGACCGCTCGCTTCCACGCGATGCGATAGCAGCCGGAAGCGCCGCGTGCCACGCGCGCGGATCAGCAGCATGCCGAAGGTTTCGACATCGCACTCCCCGATCTCCGCCAGACAGCCGACCGCTTCAGGCACGGAGGGCTCGTCCGGAAGCGCCACTTCACCACCGCTTTTTAGCAGACATACGCCGAACGGAGTCTTTTCGCGCAGACACTCGCGCGCCATGTCCAGATAGCGCGCTTCGAAAATCTTCAGGGGCAGCAGCCCATCGGGAAACAGCACCGTGTGCAGCGGAAACAGCGGCACATCGGCAAGCACAGAAGTAGAGGACATGGCGCGCAACGCTTCGGGTTAAGGCCGCGCGATGCGGCCGGTTAAGCCACTAACTTCGATGATTCGCCGACGTCGACCGGCGCATCGCGGTGCCGCACGATCACATTGGCCTGCTTGGCAAGACGCGCGGCGAGCGTCTCGGCAATGAAAACGGAGCGGTGCTGACCGCCCGTGCAACCGATTGCCACAGTCAGATAGCTGCGGTTATCGTCGCGAAAGTGCGGCAGCCACTTCGCGAGGAACGTCTCGATATCGCCCATCATTTCGTGCACGACGGGCAGAGCACCGAGGAAATCGATGACCGGTTTGTCGAGTCCCGTAAGCGGGCGTAATTGATGATCGTAGTACGGGTTGGGCAGCGTGCGCACGTCGAATACGAAATCCGCGTCGAGGGGCACGCCGCGCTTGAAACCAAACGACTCGAACATCAGCACGAGGCCACTGTGCTCCTGTTCGATAAAGCGTTTGACCCATGCGCGCAACACGTTCGCGCGCAGGTTGCTGGTATCGATCTGGTGGCCGAACTCAGCCAGGTTTCCGACCAGTTCGCGCTCGCGCTCGATCGCTTCTTCGAGCGACGTGAGCAGGCCCACGTCTGCATCGTGCGAGGCCGAACCGGAGAGTGGATGGCGGCGGCGTGTTTCGGAAAAGCGTTGAATCAGCGATTGCGTGCTGGCGTTCAGAAACAGCACACGCACATCGTGTTCGCGCGACAGGTCGCGAATCATCGCGGGCATGTCGTCGAGCGAGGCGCTGGAACGCGCGTCGATTGCAACGGCGAGACGGTCGTAACCATCTGCTGCGAGGTAGGAGGCGAGTTGCGGCAGAAAGCGCGGCGGCAGATTGTCGACGCAATAGTAGCCAGCGTCTTCAAGCGCGTTCAGTGCAACGGATTTGCCGGAGCCGGAAATACCGGTGATCAGAATAATGCGCATGAGGTCGTCAAATCTGTACGTTTCATCATAGCATCTGGTCCCCGCGTGCGTGCCCCGTTGCCGCCGGACACACCGGGCGGTTTCAGATCAGCTTGCCGGGAAACTGGCTGTCCGGGTCCTGCATGGCGAGGCGCTGCCGATCCATGAAGTCGCGCAGCGTGTCGATGCCGCGCAGTTGCAGGATTGTGTTGCGCACGGCGGCTTCCACCAGCACCGCGAGGTTGCGGCCGGCCGCAACCTGAATGGTGACTTTGCTGATAGGCAGACCAAGCACGTCGACGGTCTGGCTTTCCAGTGGCAGACGCTGAAATTCGCCATCCGGACGGCGCACGAGCTGAACGATCAGCTTCAGCTTCATTTTGCGCCGTACGGCGGTTTCACCAAAAATAGTCTTGATATCGAGCAACCCGAGGCCGCGCACTTCCAGCAGGTTTTGCAGCAGCGGCGGGCAACGGCCTTCGACGAAATCTGGCCCAAGGCGCACGAAATCTACCGCATCATCGGCGACAAGGCCGTGACCGCGGCTGATCAGTTCGAGGCCGAGTTCGCTCTTGCCGAGACCTGAGTCGCCGGTGAGCAGCACGCCCATGCCGAGAATATCCAGAAACACGCCGTGCAACGTGGCGCGCGGCGCCAGGATGCGCGACATGTACAGACGCAGGCTGTCGATTACCGCTGCGGCCGACATTGGCGTAGTGAACAGCGGCGTGGATGAACGTGTGCAGCGCAGAACCAGCTCCGGCGGCGCAGCGACCCCGCCCGCCACCACCAAAAACGGCGGCTCGAGGGCGATCAGCTCGGCCATGTGGCGCGAGCGGTCTTCTTCGGATTGGCGCTGGTAATAGTCGACTTCGGCGTCGCCGAGCACCTGGATCCGGTTCGGGTGGATCAGGTTCAAGTGGCCGACAAGGTCGGCGCTCGAGGTGGCATTGGCGACCGTTTCCGCCGAGAAGCCACGCTCCCAGCCTTCATGCCCCGTCAGCCAGCTGAGTTTCAGCATGGCGGCGTTGTCGTCGAAAATGCTTTGGGCGTTGATGCTGGACGTATCCATGAGTCCGTGACTCCAGTGTGGGCCTGTGCCCCGCATGCGCCGGCTGCGTCAGCGCAGCCGGATTAGCCGGCGCGAGCCGGATTCGACACGGGGACCCAGCCGCTCGCAGGCGGGGGACCGACGTGCGGATGGGCGCCGATGCATCAAGGTTGCCACTGAGTGAGCAGTCGATGCAATGCTTCGCGGTTTTCTTCCGTATGCAGCCGTTCGCGCGTCTCGCGATCGGACAGCAACTGGGCGATTTCCGAGAGAATTTCGAGGTGTTGCTGGGTGGCTTGCTCGGGTACCAGCAGGAAGATCAGCAGCGACACCGGCTGACCGTCCGGCGATTCGAAGGGGATGGGCTCGGCGAGGCGCACGAAGGCGGCGAGCGGCTGCTTCAAGCCTTTGATCCGGCCGTGCGGAATCGCCACGCCTTCGCCAAGACCGGTCGACCCGAGGCGCTCGCGCGCGAACAGATTGTCAGTGACCGTGCTGCGAGCGATGCCGTTCTGGTTTTCGAAAATCAGGCCCGCTTGCTCGAAGACGCGTTTCTTGCTGGTGACCGATAGTCCGACGACGACGTTTTCGAGGGGAAGAAATTTGGCTAAACGATTCATGTTGGCAGGCGGAAACGTGGCCTGGATACTCCTCGCTGTGGCGTTTGAGTGGCGTTCCATTCTCGACTGATGCTCACGGCGATGTGCTTGGAAGCCCAAAAAACGCAGGACTCCCGCTGAATAACCCCGATGACCCCTATGGTAACCGGCCCATTATAGAACAGCGCGACCATGGATGGTGCGGCGCGCCAATGCCTGTTCGTCGTGCGATGTGTTCTAGCCAACGAAAAACCGCCCGTTGCCGGGCGGTTTAGCTAGGTCGGGAAAAATCCCTCTAATCCTTCACGGTCCTGCTTATTGCGGCGGCACGTCCAGTTGCGGCGCCAGCTCTTGATACTTGATCGCGTCGTGCTGATGACCCTGCAGGCGATCTTTGTGACGAATGACTTGCCGGTCGAGCTTGTCGATCATCAGATCGATCGCGGCGTACAGGTCGCCGTCACAGCTCTCGACAAAGATGTCCTTACCCTTCAGATGCAGGTTGATTTCAACCTTTTGCCTCTTTACCTTTTCCTTGTGGTTGTCGACCGAGAGGACCACACTGCCATCGATCACCTGATCGAAATGTCTTAGCACCCTATCCAGTTTGGTGATCACGTATTCTCGCAACGCTGGCGTTACTTCGAGATGGTGTCCACTGATCTGCAAGTTCATAGTGCTTCTCCATGCTAGTGGCCGCTTGGTCCGCACGATGGGGCAGGTACCGGTCGATCGTTCGCCTCGCCTGAGCCGTCCCCCGTGACTGACTACTGGCAGGTCGCATCGGCCGGCCTGTCCGCCAACGGGCGGAGCGGCCGGAAAATGCCCGCCACACTACGCGGCGAGCTAAAGAGACTTGCGCAGGTTGACTGCCGGGATCCTGAGGGCTTCGCGGTATTTCGCTACGGTGCGCCGTGCGACCACGAATCCTTGCTCCGCCAGCAGTTCGGCTATGCGGCTGTCTGAAAGAGGAGATTTGGTGTTTTCCGCTCCTATCAGTTGCTTGATGAGCGCGCGAATGGCCGTTGAAGAGGCAGCGCCGCCCGTGTCCGTCGAAACGTGTGATCCGAAGAAGTACTTAAATTCAAGCGTCCCGAATGGGGTCAGCATGTATTTACCGGTTGTCACACGCGAGACAGTTGACTCGTGTAGGCCCAGCGTATCAGCAATTTCCCGCAAAACCAAGGGCCGCATGGCAATTTCGCCATGCACAAAAAAGCTCTTTTGACGCTCGACAATAGCCTGCGCCACTCGCAGGATCGTCTCGAAGCGTTGCTGGATATTTTTGATCAGCCAGCGGGCTTCCTGGAGTTGCTGACGCAACGATCCACTGCCCGGATCGCCGCGGTTGTTCCGCAGAATGTTTGCGTACAGATGATTGATACGCAGTTTCGGCACGACCTCCGGGTTCAGCTCGGCCTGCCAGCTTTGACCGATCTTGCGCACCATGATGTCGGGCACGACGTAGTCGGCCTCGGCCTTGCCGTAGGCGGCGCCGGGGAACGGTTCGAGCGAGCGGATCAGCACGTGTGCATCGCGCAGATCGTCGTCGCTTGCCTTCAGATGTTTGCGCAGACGCGTGAAATCGCGTGCGGCAAGCAGTTCAAGATGGTGAGCCACGATCTCGAGGGCGAGCGTGCGGGTGGCCGAGCCGTCGAGGCGCAGCAATTGCAGCTTCAGGCACTCGGAAGCGGACCGTGCGCCCACGCCGGCCGGATCGAAGCTATGCAGCAGCGCGAGTGCGGCGTTCAGTTCGTCCAGGTCGACTTCCAGTTCTTCCGGCAGATCAGCCTGCACTTCTTCCAGCGTCGCGGTCAGGTAGCCGTCGTCGTCCAGAGACTCGATCAGAAACGTGATCAGCGCCCGGTCACGCTGGCTTGCCTGGGTGACGCGCAGTTGCGCCATCAGGTGATCGCGCAGCGAGGTGCTCGATTCGTGAATCTGCAGCGGCGGCAGGTCGTCGTCGTCGGAGGCGGTACCGGAACGGCCGTAGTCCTCCAGATTCCACTGGGACGAATCGCCGTTGCTGTCGGACGCGAGACCGTTGTACTCGTCGACACCCTGCGGCTCGCCGCTTTCGCCACCTTCACTGCTGCTGGAGGACGACGACGAGGAGGAGGACGACGAGCCGTTGCCCATCTGCTCCGGCGCGGCGTTGTTGGGCGCCTGGGCGATCAGCGAGCCGTCTGCGGCGACGCGCAGGGGGCTCGCGATCCAGTCGTCCTCGTTTTCGAGCAGAGGATTCTGGGAGATCGCCATCGCGACCTCCTGCTGCAGCTCAAGCGTAGACAGCTGCAGCAGCCGGATGGACTGTTGCAGTTGAGGTGTCAGCGCAAGATGCTGCGACAGGCGGAGTTGTAGGCTGGCTTTCATGGCAAGTTGAGATTCATTGTAAAGAGTTTGCCACGACCGCGATACCTTGCGGCATTCGCGATAACGCGTGCGCCCGGACTGGGTCTGCAGGGGCGCGGGCGGCCTGCCGCGTCAAAAATACTGGGAGGCCGCCGCAGCAAGGGGCCGGCGGCGGGGGACGCCGCCGTTCATGCCCCTCGGATACTTACATGCGGAAGTGCTCGCCCAGATAGACGCGCCGCACGTTTTCGTTTTCGATGATGTCGCCAGGCGCACCGGCGGCCAGCACGCTGCCGTCGCTGATGATGTAGGCGTGGTCGCAGATGCCGAGCGTTTCGCGCACGTTATGGTCCGTAATCAGGACGCCGATGTTGCGCTGCTTCAAGAACTTGACGATCTTCTGGATTTCCAGCACTGCGATCGGATCGACGCCGGCGAACGGTTCGTCGAGCAGAATAAAACTCGGGTTAGTCGCCAGCGCGCGTGCAATTTCCACGCGGCGGCGCTCGCCGCCCGACAGCGACAGCGCCGGATTGCCCCGCAGATGCGCAATCTGCAGCTCATCAAGCAGTGCTTCGGTGCGGGTGGTGATGGTGTCCTTGTTGAGCCGCTTGCCGCTTTCGTCAAGCTGCAGTTCCAGCACCGCGCGGATGTTCTCTTCGACGGTGAGCTTGCGAAATACCGACGCTTCCTGCGGCAGATACGACAGCCCGAGCGAGGCGCGCTTATGGATAGGCAGCAGGCTGATCGATTTGCCGTCCAGATCGATTTCACCGGCGTCGAGCGGCACGAGGCCCACGATCATGTAGAACGAGGTTGTCTTGCCGGCGCCGTTCGGGCCGAGCAGTCCGACCACTTCACCGCTCTTGACGTCGAGCGACACGTCCTTGACGACCGTGCGCGAGCCATAGCGCTTCTTCAGATTGCGAACCACCAGCGAGCTACTGGTCCCCGCCGGCTTGCGGTGGGGAAGGGAAGGTGAATTGACGGAGTTTACTGAGCTCACTGGGGCGGGGTTCCCTGGATCTTGTTGGACGGCACGAGCGTAGCGGAGGCGCCGGTCAGCGGCGCGGCGCCGCCGTTGCGCGGCGCCAGCATCGCGCGCACACGGCCGCTCGGGTTGCCCGGGCCGGCGACGTCCTTACCCGCCTTGGCGGTGTAGAAGTCGTTCTGGCCGTCATAGGTGATGACGCTGCCGTGGACCGTGTCCATCAGCGTCGAGAGGCCCTGCAGACGGTTCACCGTGGCGTCGGTCGTCAACGTGGTGAGGTCCTGCTTGCCGTCGTAGTCGATGCGGATGGCCGTGCCTTCGACATACTCGTCGAGGCCTTCGCGCTTCTGGCGGAAATACGACAGGTTGCCGCCGCTCGAAGTGCCGGTAGCGTACTGATAGCCTTGCGGATCCTGGGTCACCTCGACACGATCGGCCTTGATGACGATCGTGCCTTTGGTGGCCACCACATGCCCGGTGAAGATGTTGACCTGCTTCAGGTCGTCATACGTCATGTTGTCCGCTTCAATATTGAGCGGCTTGTCCTTGTCGGCGCGTTCGGCGTGCGCCGGCGGCGCGAAGCCGATGAAGGGCAACGCGAGCAGCAGCGCGGCAAGTCCGGCCCGGCACGCAGACAAGGTGCGCGCGCGGCCGGTATCAAAACGGTGGAACGATTCGTTCATGCAGTCACGCTGGAATGGATTACCCGGGTTGCTTCAGGGAGCCGCCGGACGCGTCGGACGCGGCGATCGCGCCACGGACATTGCCGAACAGCTGCATGACCCGGGTGACGTTGTTGTAGTTCATGCCGCTGGCCGTCATGACTGACAGGCCGCGCTGAAGTTTAACCGGCTTTTCGGTCTCGATCACATCGTCGTTGACCAGTACCCGAAAATGCTGGGAATCAGCCTGCATCGCCGGGTCGCCGTCACCGGCTGCACGCAGGATGCGGGCGTGGTCATACAGATCGACGATCGAGGCATCGCCGTTCACCGTGCCGGTGTCGCCGGTCGCCGTGACAATCGGCTTGCCCGGCTGGAAGGCGCGGATAGCCGGCTTGATCAGATCGCTCAGTTCATTGTCTTCGTAATGGACGAGGTTCGTGGCCGTCAGCCGGTACTGCGTGGCGCCCGACTGATCCAGTTCGGACACCGAGAAATTATCGGCAAAGTAATCGGGCGTATGTTCTTTCGGCTTGACCTCGCCTTCGTGCGGCGGCGGCGCGGTGGCCTGCAGCAGCCACCACGTGATACCGGCGAGCGCAGCCATTGCGATGAGCGGGATCAGCGAAGTGAAGCGGAACGGGTTCATCCGACGAGGCCCTGCTGCTCACCGCCGCTGCACGCCTTGGCAAGCAGTTCGTCGTACTTGTTTTGCGCTCGCAGCAGGGTGTCGCACACTTCGCGCACGGCGCCGTGACCGCCGCGCGCCTCGCTGACCCAGTGAGCCCGTGCGATTACTTCCGGATGCGAATTGGCGGGCGCCGCAGCGAAGCCGACCTTCAGCATCACGCCGAGATCGACCCAGTCGTCGCCCATATAGCCGCATTCCTCAGGAATGCGGCCAGTCTGCCTGAGCAGATCGGCAAACGCTTCCGGCTTGTTTTCGATGCCCTGGTACAGATGCGTGATCTTCAGTTCCTTGGCGCGTACGGCGACGATGCCCGACTTGCGGCCTGTAATGATCGCCGTCTCGATGCCGGCTTCGCGCAGCAGCTTCGCGCCGTGGCCGTCCATCGAATGGAACGACTTCATCGTGTCGCCCTCGGCGGTGAACATCAGTCCGCCGTCGGTCAGCACGCCGTCGACGTCGAAAATCATCAGCTTCACGCGGCGTGCGCGTTCGTTAGCGGAAAGGGGCGCGGCGGCCATTAGATCACCTTTTTGGAGAACAGGTCGTGCATGTTGAGCGCGCCGATGAGCCTGCCCGCTTCGTCAATGACCAGCATCTGATTGATCCGGTGGCGCTCCATCAGTTCCACCGCTTCGATGGCCAGTTGGTCCGGGCCAATGGTACGCGGGCCAGGTGTCATCACCGAGGCGATCGGCAGGTCGCGGAAGTCGCCACTGCGTTCGAGCACGCGGCGCAGGTCGCCGTCGGTGAAGATGCCTTTGACACGCTGGTTTTCGTCGACGATCGCCGTCATGCCCATGCGCTTGGCCGTCAACTGGAACAACGCATCGCGTACGGTAGACTCAGGCATCACCTTCGGCACCTGGTCGCCGGTGCGCATCACGTCGCGTACGTAAGTAAGCAGACGCCGGCCTAATGCGCCGCCGGGATGCGAGCGGGCGAAGTCGTCTGGGCCGAAGCCGCGTTCTTCCAGCACGGCAACCGCGAGCGCGTCACCGAGCGCGAGCGCGGCGGTGGTGCTGGCAGTGGGCGCGAGATTCATCGGACAAGCTTCCTTGGCGACCCCCGCATTCAGATGCACGTCGGCCAGCTTGGCAAGGCTCGAGCCCGGCTTGCCGGTGATCGCGATCAGCCGGGAGCCGAGCCGCTTGATGATCGGCAGGATCGCCATCAGCTCTTCGGACTCGCCGGAATTGGACATGGCGACGAACACGTCGTCGGCCGTGACCATCCCAAGGTCGCCATGGCTGGCCTCGGCCGGGTGTACAAAGAAGGCGGGCGTGCCGGTGCTGGCGAAGGTTGCCGCCAGCTTGCGGGCCACGTGACCAGATTTGCCGATGCCGGAGACGACCACACGCCCACGGCAGCTGAGGATGAAGTCGATCGCCTCGACGAAGCCATCGTCGAGTTGATCGCGAAGCGCGCGCACGGCGTCCGCTTCGATGTCGAGCACGTTGCGAGCGCGGGCGAGTGCCCGGTCGCCATTGATTTTCGCTATCATTCGCGGAGTATAGCAAAGGCGTTTGTTCGCCGCGCCGGGACGGCTGTCCCCGGCCGCTGCCCTCACCGGCCCCTCAACCTTGTCGCACGGCGCTTTGCGTGCGATGGTTATGTCGACGAACCAGGACGCTTTCAGATGATTTCCCCGCTTGAAATGACGCTGTTCCTGCTGCTGGCATCAGTGGCAGGCGTCGTCGTTTTCCGTTTCCTGAACCTGCCGCCCATGCTCGGCTATCTGACGGTGGGGATCGTCGTCGGGCCGCATGCTTTCGGTATCGTTCCGGATTCGCAAGGCGCGCAGAACCTGGCCGAGTTTGGCGTGGTGTTCCTGATGTTTTCTATTGGGCTGGAGTTTTCGCTCGCCAAGCTGCGTTCGATGCGCCGGCTGGTGTTTGGGCTCGGCCTGCTGCAGGTGATCGGCACGGTCGCGGTGGCCGTCGCGCTCGGCTTCGTGCTGGAGCGCTGGGTGCATATCACGTGGCAGGGCAGCGTGGCGCTGGGCGGGGCGCTCGCCATGTCGTCCACGGCGATCGTCAGCAAGATGCTGGCGGAACGGCTCGAGATCGAGACCGAGCACGGCCGCAATATCTTCGGTGTGTTGCTGTTCCAGGATCTGGCCGTGGTGCCGCTGCTGATTATTATCTCGGCGCTCGGCGGCGATTCCCGAACCCTGATGACCGCGCTCGGGCTCGCAGCGGTGAAGATCGTCGTTGCGTTGTCCTTGCTGCTGATCGTCGGGCAGAAGTTCATGACGCGCTGGTTCAACGTGGTGGCACGGCGCCGCTCGCAGGAACTGTTCATCCTCAACCTGCTGCTCGTGACGCTTGGGGCGGCGTTTATCACGGACAAGTTCGGCCTTTCGCTCGCATTGGGCGCGTTCATCGCCGGCATGCTGATCGCCGAGACGCCTTACCGGCATCAGGTGGAAGAAGACATCAAGCCGTTTCGCGACGTGCTGCTTGGGCTTTTCTTCGTCACCACCGGCATGCTGCTCAACCCGATGGTGATCTGGAAGCATCCGTTCATCGTGCTGGCCTTTCTGCTCGGGCCGTTGCTGCTGAAGCTGATCATGATTACCGCGTTGTCGCGGTTGTTCGGTGCGACACCGGGCGTGGCGATGCGCACCGGCATCGGCCTCGCTCAGGCCGGCGAATTCGGTTTCGTGCTGCTGAATCTGATTCTCGACAAACACCTGGTCGACGCGACGTTACTGCAGGCGATTCTCGCCGCGATGCTGCTGTCGATGCTGGCAGCGCCGTTCCTGATCCAGAACGCGGACCGCATCGTGCTGCGGCTGTCGTCGACTGAATGGATGATGCAGTCCTTGCAGATGACGCGCATCGCTACGCAAAGCCTGAAACAAAGCGGCCATACGATCATCTGCGGATACGGCCGGGCGGGGCAGAACCTCGCGCGTATGCTCGAACACGAAGGCCTGTCCTACGTCGCGCTCGACCTCGACCCGGACCGGGTCGCGGCGGCTGCGGCGGCCGGCGAATCGGTGGTGTTCGGCGATGCGGGGCGGCGCGAATCGCTGCTGGCTGCGGGTATCCATCGCGCGGCTGCGGTGGCGATCACCTACGCCAATACGCCGTCTGCACTGCGGGTGCTGCACAACATCCACGAACTCGAGCCGACGCTGCCGGTCATCGTGCGCACGGTGGATGACGCCGACCTCGAGAAGCTGCTCGCCGCCGGGGCCACCGAAGTGATTCCGGAGATTGTCGAAGGCAGCCTGATGCTGGCGTCGCACACGCTCGTGCTGATGGGCGTGCCGATGCGGCGAGTGGTGCGGCGTGTCGAGGAGATGCGCGACGAGCGCTATAGTCTGCTGCGCGGCTATTTCCACGGTGCCGACGACGTGGGCGACGACGACAGTCACGAGCAGGTGCGACTACAATCGGTGCCGGTCGACGAGAACTCGGACGCCGTGGGCCGCACGCTCGCGGAAGTGGGGCTGGTCGACATGGGCGTCGAAGTGACGGCGATCCGCCGCCATGGCATTCGCGGCGTGGAGCCCGATCCGTCCACCAAGCTGCGTGCGAGCGACATCGTCGTGTTGCGCGGCTTGCCCGAAGCGCTGGCCGAAGCCGAAGAACGGCTGTCGCGGCATCGCCGGGCGGCGTGAGCGCGTGAGTGGGCGCCTGAATCGGGCCGCCGCGCGAGATTCTTAAGCCTTTTATCCGGATCCATGCGGATCCATCTGGAGTCATCATGTCCAACGCGCTTGCGAGCGCCCCGCTCGACGCGGCTGCGTTCGTCAAAAGCCAGATTCGCACCGTGTCCGACTGGCCGCAGGCCGGCGTGCAGTTTCGCGATATCACGCCGCTGCTGCAGCATCCTAAGACCTTTCGCGTACTGATCGACCTGTTCGTCCAGCGCTATATTGACGCGAGGCTCGACTACATCGCGGGCCTCGACGCGCGCGGTTTCATTATCGGGCCGGTGCTGGCGTACGAGTTGAATGTGGGCTTCATTCCGATTCGCAAGGCCGGCAAGCTGCCGTACAAGACGGAGTCCGAGTCGTACGAGCTCGAATACGGGACGGCGACCGTCGAGATTCATGCGGACGCCTGCGGACAGGGTGACCGCGTTCTGATCGTCGACGATCTGATTGCGACTGGCGGCACCATGATGGCCGGCAAGAAGCTGCTGGAGCGGCTCGGCGCGGTGGTGATCGAAGGCGCGGCGATCATCGATCTGCCGGACCTGGGCGGGGCCGCCCTGTTGCGCTCGGCTGGGTTGCCGCTGTTTACGGTCACTGAGTTTGGCGGTCACTGAACAATCACGAGGGAAGACGCATGCCGAATTTTTTGCTGTTCCTCGCCACCTCGATGGCGATCACCTTCGCCCCCGGCCCCGACAACCTGCAAGTACTTGCGCGCGGCATCTCGCAGGGACGTGCCGCCGGGCTGGTCGCCGCGCTCGGTTTTGCGGCCGGCATCACGTTCCACACGACGCTCGCCACGCTCGGCGTAGCCGCGTTGCTGCGTTCCTCGCCGATGGCATTCCAGGCCATCAAGTACGCGGGCGCTGCCTACCTGATCTGGATCGGCATCAAGGCGCTGCGCAGCCAGGGGCTTGCGACGGCTCATGAGCGTCCGGCGCAGCCGCTGTGGTCGGTGTTTCGCCAAAGCGTGTTCGGCAACATGATGAACCCGAAGGTGACGCTGTTTTTCCTGGTGTTCCTGCCGCAGTTCATCGAGCCGCATGGCGTGCAGAGCGTGCCGGTGCAGATGCTCGAACTGGGTCTGGTGTTCATGCTGCAGACGGTGGTCGTGTTTTCGCTGTTCGGCGTGTGCGCCGGGATGATCGGCAGCTGGTTGAAGCGTCGTCCGCGCGTCGGCGTGTGGCTCGACCGTCTCGCTGGTGCGACCTTTATCGCAATCGGCATTCGCGTGGCGCTGCGCGACTAGGCTGCCTGCTGCGACCCGCTTCTGAACTGACCCGCGTGGCGCCGTCGCGCCGTGCCGTTGGAGCACTCATGACCTTGCCCTGTATCACCAAAGCGCGCCGGTTCGATGCGCAGGCGCATCGGCCGTTCTTGATGGAAGGCCAGCAGGTCGGCTGGATCCGCGCAACGGATGTGCCGTTGCTGGCCCGCTGGCCGGATGTTTTCGATGTCGACGCGGCGGGCGTGACGTTACCGTCACGCTACTCCAGCCTCGATATGCGTAGTGCTGCACTGGGCGCTGTAATCGGCGCGCTCGCCGCGGATGGCAGGATTCCAGGCTGGCGCGATGAAACTTACGCGATCCGCAACCACTTCGACGCGCAGCCGCTTGCGTATATCGAGCGCGCGGCGTCGCGCTTTTTCGGCACGATGACCTACGCGGTGCATCTGAACGGCGTCGTAGAATACGCGGATGGCGCGCCGCAACTGTGGATCGCGCGCCGCAGCGACACCAAGGCGACCGATCCGGGCATGCTGGATAACGTGGTCGCAGGCGGGATAGGCTGGGGCTTCGGCGTGGAGGCGACGATTGTCAAGGAGTGCTGGGAAGAAGCCGGCATCCCCGAAGCGATCGCTGCGCGCGCCACGGCAGGGCGTACAGTGCATGTACTGCAATCGCTGCCGGAGGGTACCCAGGCCGAGCAGATCTTCGTCTACGACCTCGCGTTGCCCGCGGATTTCACACCGCGCAATCAGGACGGCGAAGTGGGCGAACACCGGCTGGCGCGCATCGATGAGGTTGCGCGCTGGATCGAGGAAGACGCGATGACCGTGGATGCCAGCCTCGCTACGCTCGACTGCCTGCTGCGCCGCCGCTGGATCGACGCTGAGGACTGCGCGGGGATCGAAGCGCTGTTCGTGCCGCCGGCCGCTGCATAACGCGTGACGCACAGCGTCCTTGCATCACACTAAACGATCACGGATTGAAGAAGGGAGTCACCCAGGTCATGTCGACCGATCACAGCTTTATTCTCAAACTGTCGTGCGCCGACCGGCCCGGCATCGTGCATGCGGTGTCCGGCTTTCTGTTTGAGCGCGGCAGCAACATTCTCGACTCCGCGCAGTTCGGCGACAGCCACACCGGCGAGTTCTTCATGCGGGTGCATTTCCAGCAGGTAGGCGGCGATCCGGGTCTGGAAGCGCTGCGTACCGCGTTCAGCACGCTTGCCGACGAGTTCGGCATGCACTGGGAGCTGCACGATGCGACCGTGAAGCCGCGCGTCGTGATCATGGTGTCGAAGATCGGTCATTGTCTGAACGACTTGCTGTTCCGCTACCGTACCGGCCAGCTCGGCATCGAGATTGCCGCGATCATCTCGAACCACAAGGACTTCTATCAACTCGCCGCGAGCTATGACGTTCCGTTCCACCACTTTCCGCTGCTGGCTTCGACGCCCGAGGGCAAGGCGGCTCAGGAAGCGCGGGTGCTCGAAGTGATCGACGAGCATCAGGCCGATCTGGTGGTGCTTGCCCGCTATATGCAGATTCTGTCGCCGAAGCTGTGCGAGCGGCTCGCGGGGCGCGCGATCAATATCCACCATTCGTTCCTGCCGAGCTTCAAGGGCGCGAAGCCGTATTACCAGGCATTCGACCGCGGCGTGAAGCTGATCGGCGCAACCGCGCACTATGTGACGACCGATCTCGACGAAGGTCCGATCATCGAACAGGAAGTGGAGCGCGTCGACCACAGCATGACGCCGGATCAGTTGACGGCGATTGGCCGCGACGTCGAATGCGTGACGCTGGCGCGGGCAGTGCGGTGGCACGTCGAACATCGTATCGTGCTGAATGGCAGCAAGACGGTGGTGTTCCGTTGAGCGGGAACTGCTGCTACTGAATTCGCGGAGTCTGTGCCTCTTTGCAGAAAAACAAAGGCCGCCGGTCATTGCGACAGGCGGCCTTTTTCATGGGGCGCGGCGTTCGGGACGCGTACCGCTGCCGCTGTTCAGGCTCGCGGTATCAAACCCTTCAAACCATCCGCAGATAAATCAGCTCCCGCTTGATATACGCATAAAAGATAGGCGCGGCGATCACGCCCTGGAGGCCGAAAGCCGCTTCCATCACCAGCATCGCCACCAGCAGTTCCCACGTGCGCGCTTCGATCTGGCCGCCGACGATCCGCGCATTCAGGAAGTATTCGAGCTTGTGGATCAGGATCAGGAACACGAGCGACATGACCGCGGCCGGAAAGCTCACGGAGAGCGCGACTGCGACAATGATGGTGTTCGAGATCAGATTGCCGATCACCGGCAGCAAGCCGACGATAAACGTGACGAGCACCAGCGTCTTGGAGAGCGGTAGCCGGTCGTGGAAGATCGGCAGGATCACCAGCAGGAAGATGCCGGTGAACACGGAGTTGATCGCTGAAATCTTCACCTGCGCGAACACGATGCGACGGAAGGCGTCCGCAAACCGCATCACGCGAGTGACGAACGCGGTGGACAGCGGCAGCCGCTGAATCGGTTTCTGCGCCCCGACCGCGATGATCGCGCCGATGATCATGCCGATCAGGATATGCGTGAAAACCCGCGCCGCGTTCTTGCCGCCTTGCTGCAGCATGCCGGCATGGGTATGCATCAATTCGGTGGCGCGTGCTTTCATCTGATCGGCGTCGACAGGCAGATAGTTGGCGACGAACTGCGGAATCCGCCCGCGCGCCTCGTCAATCAGCTGCATGGCCTGGTTGAGCAGCATCTGCACGCTCGGCACGTCGCCTTCGAAGTGGTCGATGATGCCGATTACGATGCCCGTCAGCACGCCGACGATCACCGTGGCCAGGATCACCACCGAAAGCCAGCGCGCGCGCTGGCTCGACATATGTCTTTCGATGCGAGGAGCGATTGTCTGGATGAGCTGAAACACGAGCAGCCCGGCCAGCAACGCGCCGAGCAGCCGCAGATTCAGGACTGCGATCATGCCGACCAGCATTAGCAGGTAACTGCCGATCTCGACGGCGGACAGTCTGGGCAGGCTCATGTCGCTCGTCAGCCTGACCGGGCGTGGGCGCAGATCCTGCACCTGCCCTTCTTCGGGCGCCTCGTTACGCTTGGTCATGGCTTATTTCCGTATCCAACCTAGGGTTTGCAGCATCATTTTTTGGCGGCGTCGCGTTTGAGCAGCGGCGCCAGATATCGACCGGTAAAACTTGCCTTCGACTTCGCCACCTGCTCCGGCGTGCCTTGAGCGATGATCTGACCGCCGCCGGCACCGCCTTCCGGACCGAGATCGATGACCCAGTCCGCAGTTTTGATTACATCGAGATTATGCTCGATGATCACCACGGTATTACCCTGGTCTCGCAAACGGTGAATTACTTCGAGCAACAAAGCAATATCGTGGAAGTGCAAACCGGTCGTCGGTTCGTCGAGGATGTATAGAGTGCGACCGGTGTCGCGCTTGCTCAGTTCCAGCGAAAGTTTGACACGCTGAGCTTCACCCCCCGACAGCGTAGTGGCCGACTGCCCCAGGCGAATGTACCCAAGACCCACGTCCAGCAACGTTTTCAGCTTGCGCGCCACCACCGGAACGGCCTTGAAAAACTCGTAGGCGTTTTCAACCGTCAGTTCCAGCACTTCGCTGATGTTTTTGCCTTTGTACTGCACATCGAGCGTTTCGCGGTTGTAGCGCTTGCCGTGACACACGTCGCACGGCACGTAGACGTCGGGCAGAAAGTGCATTTCCACCTTCAGCACGCCGTCGCCCTGGCAGGACTCGCAACGGCCGCCCTTGACGTTGAATGAGAAGCGGCCCGGATCGTAGCCGCGTTCCTTCGAAGCCGGTACGCCCGCGAACAACTCGCGGATCGGCGTGAAGAGGCCAGTATAGGTGGCCGGATTCGAGCGCGGCGTGCGGCCGATCGGCGACTGATCGACGTTGATGACCTTGTCGAAGTGTTCGAGACCTTCAATCGATTCGTACGGTGCCGGTTCGGCCGATGAGCCGTACAGGTGATGCGAGACCGCGTGGTACAGCGTGTCGTTGATCAGCGTGGACTTGCCCGAGCCGGAGACGCCGGTGATGCAGGTCAGGAGACCCACCGGCAGGTCGAGCGTCACGTGCCGCAGGTTGTTGCCGTAAGCCTCGACGATGCGCAGACGCCGCTCGTCCGGCTCCCTGCGCTCGTCCGGATAGTCGATGGTGCGCGCGCCGGACAGATACTGACCCGTGATCGATGCAGCGTCCGCCTGCACCTCATCGGGCGTGCCTTCAGAAATGATCATGCCGCCGTGTTCGCCGGCGCCCGGTCCCATGTCGACCACGTAGTCGGCCATGCGGATCATGTCCTCATCGTGCTCCACGACGATTACCGAGTTGCCGAGATCGCGCAGATGCTTCAGCGTCGAGATCAGACGGTCATTGTCGCGCTGATGCAGGCCGATGGACGGCTCGTCCAGCACGTACATGACGCCAGTCAGGCCAGAGCCGATCTGCGAGGCGAGCCGGATGCGCTGCGCTTCGCCGCCCGAAAGCGTTTCCGCGCTGCGCTCCAGCGACAGATAGTCGAGCCCCACGTTATTCAGGAACATTAACCGTGCGACGATTTCCTTGACCACCTTGTCGGCAATCTCGCGCTTTGAACCTTCTAGGCGCAGCGTCTGGAAATAGCCGAGCGCATCGCGCAACGGCCAGCCGCTGATTTCGAAGATACCGCGCGCGTCGCCGTCCGCGCCGATGCGCACAAAGCGCGCCTCACGGCGCAAGCGGGTGCCTTCGCAGGCGGGGCAGGCCTGGTTGTTCTGGTACTTCGCGAGTTCTTCGCGCACTGCGACCGAATCGGTCTCGCGGTAACGGCGTTCGAGGTTCGGGATGATCCCTTCGAATACATGCTCGCGAATCGACGCACGGCCGCGTTCGTTGATGTACGAGAACGGAATGGTCTGCTTGCCCGAGCCGAACAGCAGGATCTTGCGAACCTTTTCCGGTAGATCTTCGAAGGCTTCGTCGATATCGAACTCGTAGAACGCGGCGAGGCTTTGCAGCATCTGGAAGTAAAACTGATTGCGCCGGTCCCAGCCCTTCACCGCACCTGCCGCGAGCGACAGCGACGGATGCGCGACCACCCGCTTCGGATCGAAGAAAGTGATCTGGCCGAGGCCGTCGCACTCCGGACACGCGCCCATCGGGTTGTTGAACGAGAAGAGACGCGGCTCGAGTTCCTGCAGCGAATACGAGCAGATCGGGCAGGCGAACTTGGAGCTGAACAGATGCTCCTTGTCCGTGTCCATTTCGAGCGCGATGGCGCGGCCGTCGGCGAGACGCAGCGCCGTTTCGAACGATTCTGCAAGGCGCTGCTTCATGTCGGCGCGCACTTTCAGACGGTCGACGACGACGTCGATCGTATGCTTGTCGTTCTTCTTCAGCTTGGGCAGCGAGTCCACTTCGTAGATCTTCGCGACTTCCTCATTGGCCGTGCCGCCGCCCGAACGCACGCGAAAGCGGATAAAGCCCTGCGCCTGCATTTCCTCGAACAGCTCGACGTGTTCGCCCTTGCGGTTCGCCACCACCGGAGCCAGGATCATCAGCTTGGTGTCTTCCGGCAGCGCGAGTGCTGCATCGACCATCTGCGAGACACTTTGCGCCTGCAGCGGAATCTCGTGATCCGGACAATACGGCGTGCCGACTCGCGCGAACAGCAGACGCAGGTAGTCGTGAATTTCGGTGACGGTGCCGACCGTGGAACGCGGATTGTGCGACGTAGCCTTCTGCTCGATCGAAATGGCCGGCGACAGACCTTCGATCAGGTCGACGTCAGGCTTTTCCATCAGCTGCAAAAATTGCCGTGCATAGGCGGAGAGACTTTCGACGTAGCGCCGCTGTCCTTCCGCATAGAGCGTGTCGAACGCAAGCGACGATTTTCCCGAGCCCGACAGGCCGGTAATCACGATGAGCTTGTGACGTGGCAGGTCGAGACTGACGTTCTTCAGGTTGTGGGTGCGAGCCCCACGGATACGGATTTGTTCCACGCGTTGATCCATTACCTGGCCATTGACTGGCGGAAAGAGGAAGAGGCTAAACCTGCTACTATAACGACTTTTCGAGACCGCTGTTACGGCTACCTGACAGCGCCCAACAGGCGCGCGGCAAGCTGTAAGACGGTGGTTTAGAGCCGTGCGAAAAGGTTGCAGATGGGGCCTTTTTGCGCGACTGCAAGACGCCTGCGGGTCTTTGCCGCAGTCCGCCGGTCGCTCACGGCAGGCCGCCGAGGGTATGCTGCTCCACGGTGAGTCGCCCGGCCCCGGGCCGTCCAGATTATTCAAAACACGTTCCCGATGTCCAATCCGTCCGCTACATCTTCACGCATGAGCGCGCCTGAGTTGCGCGCGACCGTGTCGCTCGCAGGCATCTTTGCGCTGCGCATGCTCGGCCTCTTCATGATCATGCCGGTGTTCTCGATCTACGCGAAAACCATCCCCGGCGGCGACAACGTCCTGCTGGTGGGGATCGCGCTGGGTGCCTACGGCGTGACGCAATCGCTGCTGTACATCTTCTACGGCTGGATTTCCGACAAGGTAGGGCGCAAGCCGGTGATCGCCACGGGGCTCGCGATTTTCGCGCTCGGCAGTTTTGTCGCAGCGGGGGCGCACGACATGACGTGGATCATCGTCGGTCGCGTCATTCAGGGGATGGGCGCGGTGTCGTCCGCGGTGCTGGCGTTTATCGCCGACCTCACGTCCGAGGAACATCGCACCAAGGCGATGGCAATGGTGGGTGGCAGCATTGGCGTTTCGTTCGCGGTGGCGATTGTCGGTGCGCCGATCGTGTTCCAGTGGGTCGGCATGAGCGGGCTGTTCTCGCTGGTCGGCATTTTCTCGATCCTCGCAATCGGCGTAGTGATCTGGATCGTGCCGAATGCGCCGATGCCTGCGCACGTGCGCGCGCCGTTCTCTGAAGTGCTGCATAACGTCGAACTGCTGCGTTTGAATTTCGGCGTGCTGGTGCTGCATGCGACGCAAACGGCGCTGTTTCTGGTGGTGCCGCGGATTCTCGAAGCGGGCGGTTTGCCCGTGGCGTCGCATTGGAAGGTTTATTTGCCGGTGATGGGGCTGTCGTTTGTCATGATGGTTCCGGCCATCATCGCAGCGGAAACGCGCGGCAAAATGAAGACCGTGCTCGTGGGCGCGATTGGTCTTATCCTGATCGGACAGTTGTTACTAGGCGTCGCACCCCATACCATTCTGAGTGTGGCCGGGATACTGTTTATCTACTTTCTCGGCTTCAATATTCTTGAGGCGTCGCAGCCTTCGCTGGTGTCGAAACTGGCGCCGGGATCGCGCAAGGGCGCGGCTACCGGCGTGTACAACACCACGCAGTCTATCGGCTTGGCGATCGGCGGCGTGATCGGCGGCGTGCTGCTGAAGGCGGATGGGCAGAGCGCAGTGTTCTTCGCCTGCTCTGGGCTGGTATTTTGCTGGCTTATAATCGCGGCAAATATGAAGCCGCCAGCGCCGCGCAAGAAGGCTTGATGGTAAGTACTCACCGGTAGCCGGCGAGGCGCAGTTTGGGTCTCGGGCCGGCCGGTTCAGAGATGGTAAATGTGCGTTGCCGCGCCACCTGCAACGGAATCAACAGGAGAAACTCATGGCATCCGTGAACAAGGTAATTCTCGTCGGCAACCTCGGAGCCGATCCGGAAGTCCGCTATCTTCCGAGCGGCGACGCAGTGGCGAACATCCGCCTTGCGACGACGGACCGGTACAAGGACAAGACGTCGGGCGAAATGAAGGAAGCCACCGAGTGGCACCGGGTTTCGTTTTTCGGGCGTCTGGCCGAGATCGTGAACGAGTATCTGAAGAAGGGCTCGTCGGTTTATATCGAAGGACGCATTCGCACACGTAAGTGGCAGGCGCAGGATGGGACGGACCGGTACTCCACCGAGATCGTGGCTGAGCAGATGCAGATGCTGGGTGGCCGCGGCGGGGCGATGGGCGGCGGTGGCGATGAGGGTGGGTATAGTCGCGAGCCGTCGGAGCGTAGTGGCGGCGGTGGTGGTGGTCGCGCGGCTTCGGGTGGCGGCGGTGGGGCGCGTGGTGGTAGCGGTGGCGGTGCTAGCCGTCCGAGCGCGCCGGCCGGTGGTGGGTTTGATGAGATGGATGACGATATTCCGTTTTGACCTCCCGCACCCAAAAAATGTAAAGATCAACCCCGCCTTTGAGCGGGGTTTTTCTTGAACTCAGTAAAGCTCCCCCAACGCCGCCGGACTAAAGTCCTTCAACTGACCGGTCTCACCCGAACGAATCTTCGTCACCCATTCCGGATCGCTGAGTATTGCGCGGCCAATGGCGACCAGATCGAACTCGTCGCGCTCCATGCGGTCGAGCAGATTGTCCAGACCCGCCGGGCTCGAGCTCTCGCCACCGAAGGTGCCGAGGAAATCACCTGAAAGACCAACCGACCCCACGCTGATCGTCGCCGCGCCCGTCACTTTCTTCGCCCATCCCGCAAAATTCAGGCCGTTTTCCCCGTCGATTTCCGGAAACTCCGCTTCCCAGAAGCGCCGCTGCGAACAGTGCAGGATATCGGCGCCAGCTTCTACGAGGGGCACAAGCCAGTCGGCCATTTCATCCGGCGTATGCGCGAGTCGAGCGGCGTAGTCCTGCTGCTTCCATTGACTCAAACGAAGGATGATCGGGTGGTCCGCTCCGACGGCAGCCCGCACGCTCTTGATCACCTCGACCGCGAAGCGCGACCGTTCACGAATCGAGTTCCCGCCAAAAGAGTCGGAGCGCCGATTGGTACCGTCCCAGAAGAACTGGTCGAGCAGATAACCATGCGCGCCGTGAATCTCTACGGTGTCGAACCCGAGCCGCTTCGATTCCGCTGCGGCACGTCCAAAGGCAGCAACCGTATCCGCGACATCTTCATCGGTCATCGTCTTGCCACGCTGCTTTTCAGGTGCCACAAGGCCCGAAGGACTCTCGACCGGCGAGGCAGGCCGCCATTCAGTGAACGGATTAGCAACGGACCCCACGTGCCAGATCTGCGGCGCCATCTTACCGCCCGCTTCGTGGACGGCGTCGATCACCTTCTTCCAGCCGGCAAGCGATGCTTCACCGTGGAAGAACGGAATATTCGGATCGTTGCGCGACGACGGGCGATCGATTACCGTCCCCTCGGAGATGATAAGACCGACCTCACCCAATGCGCGCCGCCGGTAGTAATCCGCCACGTTAGCGCCGGGCACACCCTCTGGCGAGAAGGAGCGCGTCATGGGCGCCATCACAATGCGGTTTTTCAGGTTGAGCGTTTTCAGTTGAAACGGTCTGAACAACACGTCGAGTTGCGAACTAGTCATCGATGCACCTCATGAACGAAAAAACCGATGGTATATGTTTTATACTAGGTGTCAATGAGTCACCACATTGCTACCAGGTAGCATTCAGGAAACCGCCATGTCGGAATGTCAACCAGAGGTGTTGTCTCTTGCCAGTTGCCCAAGTCGTTTGCTACTCGATCAGATCGCTGACAAGTGGTCGGTTCTGATCCTTGCGTCGCTACGCCCCGGGCCGATGCGATTCAACGCGATCAAGCGCCGCATTGAAGGGATCACGCAGAAAGCCTTGGCGCAGTGTTTGCGTCGGCTCGAGCGAAACGGAATTGTCGAAAGAAGAGTGATTGCGACTTCGCCAATCTCCGTCGAATACGAAATCACGGCGCTGGGGCGGTCGCTCGATGGCCCATTCCAGGCGCTTTACATATGGACGTACGAGCATCTCCCTGAGGTCGAGAGTGCGAGAGCTCGCTACGATCAACGTGAGACCGCGGGCTAATGTCTGCTGCGTGAGCTTGGGCGGGGCCGACCCGCCAGAATAGCCTGCAGCGTCGGCCCAGGATTGAGAGAGCGGAGAGAATCAGACCGTGCGATCCAGCAACGCTGCCTCTCGACTCCGCAACGTCAACTGAAGGGCCGTCAATCCTTCTTCAACTTCGTCAAGATGCTCCAGTATCCATAGACCATTGCGTCCATCGAGCATCGCATGGAGCAGCGAACACTGCCCTACGAGCCGCTCGTCGCAGCCAATCAACACTTTCAATGTTTCGGCTTCCTGACGATAGCGCTGCGTCATGCGATCGTTCTCCGGAACCGGCTGGGACTGCAGCCTGCCGCTGACCGTGCCGATGTTTCCCCCCAGCCGTTCGAGCTTCTGCGCAGCCGCCATATTCGACGGATTCGGGAACGGCTTCTCGCGGGTGGGTGTGCCGATAAACTCGCGTCGATAATCGGACTCAGCGCGTTCGACATTGGAACGCGCCATCCCTAGCAGCCATCCTGCCTTGCTACGCACGAGTTGATCGTCAGCGCGAAGCTGATTTTCGGTGCGGTAGAAGTTGTAGCCCCAGCCGTGAAACAGGTTGATCGCCGCCTGGCGGAGCGCCCCTTCGTCGTAGAATTTTGAGTCCATGACTAGCTCTTTCCGGAGAACCCGGCTTCATGTCCGAGCGGATAAATTCCGGTGGCGGGCGCGCCGATCTGGAAGGGCAATCCCGCCGCCGCATTCGGCGCAGACACGAGGCCCTTTTCCGCCATGCGCAGCGCAAGGTAGTAACGAACCGCTTCGATCGGCGAGAGGCCAATAGCCTGCAGCGAGATGAGTTCGCGCATCCGCTCGTCCTTGGGCACGATCAGGACCTTGAGGTCATTCAGCATGATGCCAAACGTTCTCAGGAAATCGGAGAGATGCGTCTTGACCGACTCGCGGATCTCGTTGATATGCTCGTTGATGTTTTCCATCTTCGTCACCTGGACGATCTGATTGATCGCCTGCTCGATTGCGGGGCCGGCATAGTCCGCGACCTCTTGCGTATCGATGAGGTTGCCGTTGAACGGCAGGTGCGTAATAAGATCGAGCGCTGCTTCCTTGGTATCGATGTGAATATAGTAGTCAACCTGATACGCCATCTCAGCCATCTCGGCGCTGGTCGCGATGCCCTGGCTGCGAATCAGCAGTTTGGCGCGGTTGATGTAGATGACTTCGAACACCCACGGCGAGGAACCACCAAAAAACCCTTGGGCGATGGAGCCCAGCAGCGGCTTGTCAGGCGTAGTGAGAGCGTACTGTCCCGTCTCATACACGTTGAGCACTGCGCCGCGTGATTTCAGCACGCAGAAGTGGTTGCTTTCGACGGTTAGCAGTGAGCCAGAAACAATGCTTTCGTCCACAATCTTGACCGCTACGCCCTTGGTACCGAGCAGGTCGGTGCCGTCGCGCTGAAGGGATGTGATGACCTGCCGTGTTATCGCCATGTCTTGCTCCTCATCTTGATCTCGTTCGTTGAACTGCTCGAGTGTTCGCAACGGTTCGGATAATGGAGCCGGCCGGCCGTCAGGAACGGTCGGTTCATATCCGTCTACTGCACGTAAAGATACCGCACCAGGTGGAAAAACACCGGCGCAGCAAAACAGATCGAATCGACACGATCCAGCGCACCGCCATGCCCGGCAATCATCGAACCCCAGTCTTTCGCGCCTAGCGAGCGTTTAACCGCAGACAGGACGAGTCCACCTACAAATCCCGCCAACACGATTGCCAGCGACATCAGGAACGCCGCGCCGAAGCTGAACGGCGTGATCCGGTAAAGCGCCGCGCCAGCCAACGTAGCCAGCAGCCCTCCGCCGACGAATCCCTCCACAGTCTTCGACGGACTCAGCAACGGCGCGATTTTGCGCTTCCCGAACAGCTTGCCGACAACATACTGGAACACATCGCTGATTTGCACCACCAGCAGGAAGAAGAACAGCAGCAGCGCGTTCTCGCCCTCATAGTGCGGGATATCCAGAATCAGAAGAGCGGGCGCATGACTCAACCCATAGACGCACACCATCAGTGCCCAATGGATCTTCGAGTTGCGGCTCAGAAACTCGTGCGTATCCTGCGTCAGCGCGGACACTAGCGACAACGTGATGAACAGATGCACCGGTACGAAGATGGAAAACATCCCGTACCACCGGACCCACAGCAGCAGATACTGCACCGGAATCGCGATGAAGAATGCGATGAAGAGCGTGGTGTGATCGCTCGGCGTCGTCGGCGTTAGCGTGATGAACTCGCGTAGCGCGAGATACGACACCACTGCGAAGACGATGTAAGTGGCCGTCGGCCCGAGGCCGATCGCAATTGCCATGATCGCGATCATGCCCCACCAGGCACGAATACGCTGGTTCAGATTGGCGATGGTCGCGCTTTTACCGCCGTCGCGCCACGCGAGAATCGCACCGATAATCGATGCAATGGCCAGAAAGCCGGTGAGGCCGCCCACAAGTTCCCAGAACGCTGTTCTCATAGTGTTTAATGTTTTGGAATGCTATTGATCTGAAGTGGCTGTTCTCGCCGCAGTCTCGAGCGCCTCCCGAGCAGGAGAAAGTTCGACGATCGCGTCGCGGGCGCGGCGCAGAAAATCCGCTTTCGCCTCTTCCGGCTTTAATTGCAGCGTGCCGCCGAAATGCACCTTGCAGATTAGCGGCACTGGCCAGATTGCGCCTTTGGGCATGATCCGCTGCAGATTCTCCAGGTAGACTGGGCACAGGTCGATATCAGGAAACTCGCTGGCGAGCCTGAAGATGCCGCTCTTGAATGCCTGCGGCAATGCTTCGGCGCTACGTGTGCCCTCGGGAAAAATGATCACGGACTCGCCAAGCCGCAATGCCTCGCGGACCGGATCGAGCGGGTCACCTTCACCTTCATGCTTGCGGTCGATCAACACGACGTTGAGCAGATCGCGCGCAATATGCACTTTGGCTTTGCCGCGCTGCCAATAGTCGCGCGCAGCCACGGGGCGAACCTGATGACGCAACTCACTCGGCAACGCGGCGAGGATCGCCAGCGTGTCGATGTGGCTCGTGTGATTCGAAAAGTAGATGGTCTGCGAGGCGCTCGGCGCGCCGTGATGCCACACGGGGTAGGTACCTGCCACGAGGCGTACGACGCTCAGCAGAAAGTCACGTTCCCACGCGTGCCAGGTACTCATGAATGCTCCTCTCGAAGCGATGCGCTGCAAGCGGTCGCTTGCCCTCGCGCTTATCTTCGTTATCCAAACTTCTGCCGACGGCCAGAATCCTTCTGACACCGACGCATTCTTATGCGATGCGAATCATCGTATGCGAGAGCAGAAGATTTCAGTCGCGGCATTATGACGAGTTTCCATGACAAGCACCACATCGCTTTGCTCGGGCTCGTCTTGACGTTCGTTGCCGTTTAAATGACGATGTCGCTGTTTGTGACAGCACAAACAGAGCGGGCGCGGGACATGTCGCCCGACTTCCCGAAAGACCATTCAAGACGCCAATCAACGAGCGCGCTATGAGCGTATACGCACTAAAACCGAAGTTCCAGAATCTGCTGCGTCCGTTGGTGCGGCAACTCGCACGCGCAGGCGTCACTGCCAATCAGGTCACCGTATCGGCTGCGCTTGGATCGATACTCGTCGGGATCGTGGCGGGTTTCGGATTTCCGCTTTACCGGCTGTTTTTGCTGATCCCTGTCTGGCTGTTTTTGCGCATGGCGCTCAATGCGATAGACGGAATGCTGGCGCGCGAATTCGGTCAAAAGAGCGCGCTCGGCGCCTATTTGAATGAACTGGGAGATGTGGTCTCGGACATAGCCCTGACATTGCCGTTTCTAGTGATACCCGAGTTTAATCCGGCCGATATCTGGGTGTTTGTGCTGTCCGCGGTGGTGGTCGAATGCGCGGGTCTGGTCGGACCGCTGGCTGGTGCCACGCGTCGTTATGATGGACCGCTTGGCAAGAGCGATCGCGCCGTCGCGGTCGGCGCGTTTGGTTTGTGGATTGGTTTGGGTTTGCCGCTGGCGCACTGGGCAGACTGGCTGTGGTGCGCGTTGACCGCGCTGTCGGTGATTACGGTCTGGCAGCGGATTAGAAAGGGAGTGACGGAGGCGCGAGGTTAAGCCGCCCAGCGCGCTCCTGCTAACCTTCAAATAACCGGCGGCGCTTCACGGAGATCCGCTCCCACGCGAATGCACGCCACCCTGCGATCCGCCGTCCCACGCGAGATCGACTGCGGCACCTCTTCGGCGCAAGCTGCAATCGCCTCGGGACAGCGCGTGCGGAACGCACATCCAGAGGGCAGGTTGAGCGGCGATGGCATCTCTCCAGTTAGCACCGCATGTTTGCGTGTGCGCTCGATCGCAGGATCAGGCCGCGGCACCGCCGACAACAACGCCCGTGTATAAGGATGCTGCGGCGACCCATACACCTCCTGCCGCGTGCCCAGCTCCATCACGCGCCCGAGGTACATGACCAGCACGCGCTGGCTGATCGCCTTCACGACCGCCAGATCATGCGCGACAAACAGCAGCGACAGCGACAACTCCCGCTGCAAATCGCGCAACAGATTGACGATCTGCGCCTGAATCGAAACATCCAGCGCCGACACGGGTTCATCGCAAATCACCAGTTGCGGCTCACCCACCAGTGCCCGCGCAATCCCGATCCGCTGACACTGTCCACCAGAAAACTCGTGCGCATAGCGCGACAGATGATGCGCGCCAAGACCCACGCGCTCCAGCATCGTTACCACGCGCGCATGAGTCTCATCACGCCCCAGACCGGGTCGTTGCACCTTTAACGGCTCGGTGACGATCTGCTCGATGGTCATCCGTGGATCCAGCGAGGCCAGCGGGTCCTGAAACACCATCTGCACGTCCTTGCGCAGCCGCTCCATCGCAACGGCCGGACGGCGTCCGTCGGTCACCGTCTCCGTATCGCGCCAGCGCACGCTGCCTTCCGTCACAGGTGTGAGGCCGATAATCGCTCGCGCCAGTGTCGACTTGCCGCAGCCCGACTCGCCTACGAGTCCCAGCGTCTCACCGCGTCGCACGTCGAACGACACGCCATCCACTGCGCGCAAGGTCGCTTTCGACGACCACGGATACGCGCCGCGCGGCACCCGGAAGTGCACCTTGAGATCGCGCACCGTCAGCACCGGCTCGCCCGCCACGTTGGCACGTGCTTCACCCGCCGCGCCGCCCAGCGGCTTTCCCGATGTCCCGTCACCCATACCCACCGTCCTTTGCGTCACCGTGTTACTCACCGCACCACCTCCATCATCTCGCCGACCGGGCGCAGGCAAGCACGCCAGCCGTCCGTCCGGTCGACGATGGCCTCCAGTTCGGGCCGCGTCGTATGGCAGCGGTCCTTTGCCAGCGCACAGCGTGGCGCAAATGCGCAGCCTTCGATGGCCTCGCCCGGCGCAGGGGGATTACCTGCGATCGTGCGCAACGGGGCATCGATGTCGTGTGTGCCGTCGGTGTCGTCGAGTCGCGGCAGCGCATCGAGCAGCCCGCGCGTGTACGGATGAGTCGGGTTCTCGAACAACGCTTGCGCACTCGCGCGCTCCACGGTGCGGCCTGCGTACATCACCATCACGTCGTCCGCGAGTCCTGCCACCACGCCCATGTCGTGCGTGATCAGAATAATCGCCGTACCCAGGTCGCGATTCAGCTCGCGCAGCAGTTCGATGATCTGCGCCTGCACCGTCACGTCGAGCGCGGTGGTTGGTTCGTCGGCAATCAGGATTTCGGGTTCGGTCAGCAGCGCGGTTGCGATGGTCACGCGCTGGCGCATGCCACCTGAAAACTCATGCGGATATCGATCGATACGTCGCGCCGCATCCGGAATCCACACGCGCTGCAGTGCCTCGATGGCCTGGCGGCGCGCATCGCGCCGCGACACGCCGCGGTGCAATTGCAGCGCTTCGGTCATCTGACGCTCGACCGTGAGAAACGGGTTGAGCGACGTCATCGGATCCTGAAACACCATGCCAATGCGATCGCCGCGAATCTGGTTCAGTTCGCGCTGACTCAGCGCCAGCAGATTGCGGCCTGCGTACAGCGCTTCGCCGGAGGTCTGGCCATTGCCGGGGAGCAGCCCGAGCAGCGCCATCACTGTCTGACTTTTACCCGAGCCCGATTCGCCGACAATCCCCAGCGTCTTGCCCTTTTCGAGCGTGAACGATACGCGTTGCACCGCGTCCACGGGCGAGGCGTCGCGCCGTGTGAAGCGTACCCCCAGGTCTTTTACTTCGAGCAACGCCATCTCAACGCTCCTTGGTATCGAGCGCGTCGCGCAGCCCGTCGCCTACAAAATTCACGCAATACAGCGTGACGCACAGCATCACCGCCGGGCACAGCAGCAGCCACGGCATCGACTCCAGTTTCTGCGCGCCGTCGTTGATCAGCACTCCCCAGCTTGTCATCGGTTCCTGCACGCCCAGACCGAGAAACGACAGTACGGATTCGGTCAGCACGATGCCCGGCACCGTGACCGTCGCGTACACCACCACCACGCCGAGCAGGTTCGGCACGATGTGCCGCAGGATGATCCCCGGTGTGCTCACGCCGGTCGCGCGCGCTGCGTCGATGAACTCACGGGTCCGCAGCGATAGCGTCTGACCGCGCACCACGCGCGCCATGTCGAGCCACGAGAACGCGCTGATCGTCAGCACCACCAGGTAGAACGCGCGGCCCAGCAGCGTCATCATCAGGATCGCGATCAGCATGTAGGGGATTGCGTACATCATGTCGACGATACGCATCATCACCGCATCGGTCCGTCCGCCGATATAGCCGGCCGTCGCACCCCACGCGACGCCGATCAGTCCCGACACCAGCGTGCCAAGCAGCCCGACTTCGAGCGACACGCGTCCGCCGGCAAGCGTGCGCACCAGCAGGTCGCGGCCGAGTTCGTCGGTGCCGAACCAGTGCTGGCCCAGCAGCGTGGGCGGCATGCTGATAGCGCCCCAGTCGTTGGCGGCGGGATCGTTGGAGAGGAGCAGCGGACCCACAAAGCAGGCAATGATGATGATCCCAAGGATCACCAGGCTGGCGAGCGCCGCGCGGTTGCGCAGAAACTGCCTGAAGGCAAGCTCAAGCGGACTGCGCGAGCGTCGCGGGGCGGCGGTAGCTGTAGTCGCAGCGGTGGAAGGGGAGGTGTTCATGGTGTCTCTATCGTAGATCGTAGTTCGATGATCAAGGCGTGGGATCCGTTGCCGGGATCTCAGTAGCGGATGCGCGGGTCGAGCCACGCGTACGCCAGATCGACGAGCAGGTTGAACACGACGGCCGCCACGGTCGTAAGCACCACGAGTCCGAGCACGAGCGTGTAATCGCGGTTGATGGCGCCGTCCACCACCAGTTGTCCGAGGCCAGGCAGCGCGAACACCGACTCCGTGACCACCGCGGCAGTAATCGAAGAGATGCAGATCGAGCCCAGCAGCGACACCACCGGCATCAAGGCGGGCTTGAGTGCGTGCCGCAGCACGATCACATGACCAGGCATGCCCTTCGCGCGCGCGGTGCGAATGAAATTCCCCGACAGCACTTCGATCATGCTGCCGCGCATCACCCGCGCAATCGATGAAACGTTGATGATCACCAGCAGCGCCATCGGCAGCACGCGGTAGCGCCAGCCACCGTCGCCCCAGCCGCCTGCGGGCAGCCAGCCGTGGCCATCCGAGCGCTTGAGCAGAATTGCAAACACCCACACCAGCACCGGGCCGAGCACGAACGGCGGAATCACGTTGCCGACGTTGCCGAGCAGCATCACGATGCGATCGGTGATGCCGTCGCGACGCACTGCAGCCGCCGTGCCGAGCAGCACGCCGATCACGAGCGCGATCGGCACCGAGAGGCCGCCCACGCCGAGGCTGACCGGCAGCGCCTTGCTGACGAGGTCATTGACCGACCAGTCGACGTAGCGCACCGACGGCCCGAGATCGCCATGCAGCAGTGCGTTTAGATATAGCAGGTACTGCTTCCAGAGCGGCTGGTCGAGGTGATATTTCGCGTTCAGATTCGCGATGGTGGCCGCGGACAGGTGCTTTTCAGTGTCGAACGGACCGCCCGGCGTCGCGTGCAACATCAGATAGCACACCGTAATCACGGCAAGAACGGTTGGAATGACCCATAGGGTACGGCGCAGCGCGTAGGCGAGCATGGCGGATTCCGTTACTTCAATATTCGGTGGTCAGTGAGCGGGGCTTAGTGCGCCAGCAGGTACATGTCCTGCGAGGCACGCTGATCCACATAGTTGGTCGGCAGATAGCCGCCCACATACGGTTTCACGAGCCGGTCGGCCGAGTACTGGAACAGCGGGATCAGCGGCGTTTGGCTCATGGCCAGATTGTGCGCCTGAGTGAGCAGGGCGGTGCGTTTCTGGTCGTCGAGTTGCAGGTTGCCCTGATCGATGAGTGCGTCGACCTTCGGGTCGCAGAACTGCTGGTCGTTCTGCACGTCGTTGCAGCGCAATTGATCGAAGTACGACATCGCGTCGTTATAGTCGACGAACCAGCCATCGCGCGAGGCCTGTACCTTGCCGGCATGGCGTTCGCTCAGCAGTACCTTGTATTCGACGTTCTCCAGCTTCGCGTTCACGCCGAGCTTGGTGCGCCATTCGGAGGTTGAGAAGAGTGCCACCTTCTTATGGAGATCGCTGGTGTTGTACGTCAGGGTGAAGGTCAGGGGCTTCGCATCCGAATAGCCCGCTGCCTTCAGCAGACCGCGCGCGTAGTCGACACGCTTGGCCATCGGCCAGCTCGCCCAGTCTGGTGTGTAGACAGCAGCGCCCTTGGTGCCTTTGGCGATGAGGCCGTACATCGGCACTTCGCCTGCCTGAGTGAGTTTCGACGTCAGCAGGTCGCGGTCGATCACCATCGAAAGCGCCTGGCGCACGCGCGGGTCGCGGAATGCCGGGTCGGTGTTGTTCAGGCTGTAGAAGTAGGTTGCAAGCTGCAAACCGGTCTGCAGTTCCTTGCCGAACTGCTTGCTGACCTGGGCATAGACACCCGAAGGGATCGAATACGTGTAATCGATCTGGCCGGACTGATACATGCGCATCGCCGTCTCGTCGCTTTCCACCGGCACGTACGTGACCTTCGAGATCACCACTTGCGGCGCGTTCCAGTACTTGGCGTTCTTGACGATCACGATGCGGTTATTCGGCTCCCAGTCGCTCAGCGTGTACGGGCCGTTGCTCACCATGTTGCCGGGGCGCGTCCAGCTATCGCCGAATTTATCCACCGTTGCTTTGTTTACTGGTGCCATGGCCGGCATGGCGGTGAGTTCGGTGAAGAAAGCGACCGGCACTTCGGTCTTGACCTCAAGCGTATACGGATCGACAACTCGTGCGGCCAGCGATGTTAGCGGCGCCTTGCCAGCGAGGATCGCTTTTGCGTTCTTGATGAACTCCGGCAGGATCGTATATTTCGAGCCGGTCTTCGGATCGAGCACACGCTGCCACGCGTAGACGAAATCTGTCGCGGTGACCGGATCGCCATTGCTCCATTTCGCGTCGTGACGCAGCTTGAAGACCCAGGTGTCGGGAGCAGTACGCGTCCATGACAGGGCGACGCCCGGCACGACTGCGCCGGAAGCGCCGATACGGGTGAGGCCTTCGAACAGATCGAGCCCAATAGTGTCGCCTGTCCACGATTCGATATGCGCTGGGTCAAGCGACTCGACTTCGGCCGGCACCTGACGCGTGAGTTCCTGCTTGGCGGCAAGCGTGGTGCCCGGTGGCACTGTGACCGCCGACGCTGCGCCGGCAAAAGTGAGCGTGATCGCTGAGAGCACCGCAGTAAGGGATTGCGACAGTTTCATAGGCTGGTTCGAAGAAGGAGGTTCAAGAGAAGTCCCCGCCCCGCGCAACAAGGCGGCAGGGGGCGCAGAGCAATGCGTGATGTCGCGGCACGACGAGGCTTAGCCGAAGAGGCCGCGCGACAGGACGTCCCGGCCCATGTGCTGGTGGGGACATCGGATGAGGAATGGGGTGTCGGAAGACAGGCGGTGCCACCGTCCGGCGGCTAATGTCACTTGCATACGTTTCACTTACGATTCTTCCTGTCGTTGTAGCCACAACCATGGACGACTTGCACATCGGCGCACGAGCCGTGCGCCAGCAGTCATGCGCGTTGTCCGGCAAGCGTTTTGCCGTTGACGCGCAACATTCGTTATCGAAAGTCCCATCAGCGTGCGATGCCGATTGTGTCGGCGGCACGCTGGTTTGAGGCGACGGCAGCCTAAGCAGAAGGCATGCCAAAAAACGTGGCTCGATTCCGTCCATCCGTCCGGTGTCTGGCCTGGCATGATGTAACTGGCTGATTGGATTACAAAATGCCAGCCGTGCATGGTTTTCATGATTACCGGCACGGTCGAAACGGTATCGCGCTTATATCACGCCGAAAGAAAACGTGATTTTGGATACGCCCAAAGTAGAGGAAACCACCTACCGCCTCCTGGTGCAGCACGCACCAGTTCGGAATCGATTTTGGGCGGGCCTCTATGGCTCTACGGAGACCGAGCGTTTGAGACAGCGCAAGGCAAAGATCGAGCGGCTGTTCTGAAAGCCAGGCAGCCGGTAGAGCTTGCGTCGCAGGAACGACTCGTACCCTTCGGTGCCTGCCACCGCCACCTTGATCAGATAGTCGTATTCGCCGGACACCAGAAACGCTTCGACCACTTCAGGCAGATCAGCGAGCGCCTCGCCGAAGCGCTCCAGCGTGCGTTCGTCGTGCTTCTCGAGGGTGACTTCGATGATGACCGTATCGGGCAGCCCAAGCGCCTTCTGGTTGAGCAGCGCGGCATAACCTTCGATCACGCCCGACTCTTCCAGCGCTCGCACCCGGTTCCAGCACGGCGTGGCCGACAGGCCGACGCGTTCGGCCAGTTTGGCGTTGGACAGACGTCCGTCGCTGCGCAGTTCGCGCAGGATTCGCTGATCGATCGCGTCGAGCTTCATGTCGTCCTCTGATGCACTCTCCACATCGCGTCGCGTGGGGAGACGATTCGTCTTTAGTAAAAAGGAAATATAGGTATTACTTCTGCCATAGGCCGCATCATGCCAGATAAACGGAAGAAATCCCCGGATTTGGACGCATACACTCTTGCCGTCGAGGCGCGCTCAAATCACGAATACCAGCGCCTCGCCCGTACTCCGCATGCCACCGCGATCCGGACCGCATGCGGCCAGGCGCGAAGCCATCGCTTCGCGCGGATGCTGAACTCTCCGCCCACAAGGAAGGAATACTGATGGACCGACTGACGACCACTGCCGCCGGCAACCTTTTTGGACTGCACGGTGAACCCGCTCACGAACGCATCGTGCTCGCCACCGACGCCGCCTCCGGACTGCAAGCTATCGTTGCTGTCTACAGCACGGCGCGCGGCCCTGCGTTCGGCGGCTGCCGCTTCTGGCAGTACGCGTCGGAGCACGAGGCGTACAACGACGCACTGCGTCTGTCGCAAGGTATGGCGTTCAAGAACGCGCTGGCCGATCTGCCGTTCGGCGGCGGCAAGGCCGTGATCCTGCGCCGTCCGGAAGTGCTCGACCGCGCGGCATTGTTCAAGGCGTTCGGACGGCTGGTGCAATCGCTGGAAGGCATCTATATCACCGCCGAAGACGTCGGCACGACCGCCGACGATATGCGTGCCGTGCAGAGTGAGACCGGCTTCGTGAGCGGTATCCCGCGCGATAACGACGTCTATGGTGGCAACCCGTCGCCGCGCACTGCCTATGGCGTGTTCACAGGCTTGCAGGCGGCCGTGCAAGCGGCGCTTGGGCGCAAGACGCTCGACGGCGTTTCGGTTGCGGTACAGGGCCTCGGCTCGGTAGGTTGGGATCTGTGCGAACGTCTGCATCAAGCGGGCGCGCTGCTGATCGTGTCGGATATCGACGCCGCTAAAACGGCCCGCGCCCAGCAACTCTTCAATGCGCGCGTGGTGGATACGGCAGAAATCGTCAACGTGGAAGCCGATGTGTTCGCACCGTGTGCGCTGGGCGGCTCGATTTCGGAATCGGTCGCGAAGCAGTGCCGTTTCAAGGTGGTGGCGGGCGGCGCGAACAATCAGTTGATCTCGCTGGCGGAAGGCGATGTGCTGCATCAGCGCGGCATCTTCTACGCGCCGGACTTCCTCGTGAACGCAGGCGGCATTATTAGTTGCGTGCGGGAATATCAGGGCTCGGGTGAAGAGCAGGCCGTGCTTGCCGAAGTCGCGCAGATCGGTCCGCGGGTCTTCGAACTGGCGGAGCGCGTGCGCGCGACTGGTGTTGCTCCGGCACGCGCCGCAGTGGCGTGGGCGCGTGAAAAGATGGTGGCCTGCTAAGGCGGCGGCGCAAACACTCGCCACCGCATTGATGCAATGACGTGCTGGAGTGGGTCCGCTAGCGGTTCAGATACTCCTCCAGCACGTCGTGCGCGAAGCAACTTCACGCACGACGACGAAACGCCGCCTTGGCTCAACGCATGAGCCAAGGCGCAATCGCCGGCAGCAGCACCGGCACGACAAACGCCGTGAATACTCCGTTCAGGCCCATTCCAAGTCCCGCGAACGCCCCCATCTCTTCGCTCACCTGAAAGGCACGCGCAGTGCCGATCCCATGCGAGGCCACGCCGAGCGCAAAGCCGCGCACTTCGGGTTCTGTCACGCGCAGCAGGTTCAGGATCGAGCGTGCGAAGACCGCGCCGAACACACCGGTCGTAATCACCAGCACGGCAGTCAGCGACGGAATACCGCCGATCTCGGCCGCCACGGCCATCGCGATCGGCGTCGTCACCGATTTAGGCGCGAGCGACGCGATGGTCTGATGCGAAGCGCCGAACAACGCCGCCACGCCCACTGCCGACGCAATCGCCGTCAACGAACCCGCCACCAGACCGCCGATCAAGGGCCACGCCGCGCGCCTCAGCTTCGGCCATTGCCGGTAAAGCGGCAGCGCCAGCGCGACCGTTGCCGGCCCGAGCAGGAAATGGACGAACTGCGCTCCTTCGAAGTAGGTCGCGTAGGGTGTGCCGGTGATTTCGAGCAGCATCACGAGCAACGCCACCGCGATCAGCACCGGATTGACGAGCGGGTTGAAGCGCGACTTCGCATACAGGGCCTGGGCAATCAGATAGGCGAGCAGCGTGATGGTCAGCCCGAGCAGCGGACTCGCGGCGAGATAGACCCAGATGGCGCCGAGTTTGGGAATCGCGCTCATTGCGCACGCTCCTGCGCAGCCGGTTCGTTGCGCTGCCGCCGCAGCAACGCGCGAGTGACGAGCGCAGTGACGGCAATCGCCAGGGTCGTGCTGACGACGAGCGAGACCACCACGGCCAGCGCATCGCCGCGGACCTTGCCGGCCGACACCATGATGCCGACACCTGCCGGGATGAACAGCAGCGAAAGATGACGCAGCAGTTCCAGCGCGGTCGGCTCGATCGCGTCTGCGATTTGCGGGCGCAGCATGAGAAAGCCGAATAGCAACAGCATGCCGATCACCGGCCCCGGCACCGGCAGCTTGAACAGATAAGAAACGCCTTCACCGAGGCATTGGAACACCAGCAAGGTCGCAAGGGCGCGGAGCATGAGCACGGTCCGGTAGGGCGTCGGCATCCAGCCGGCGCGAGGTTTGCAAGGCTACCAGTATCCAGGATTGGGTGTCGTGAAGAGAAACGGTAAGGGTAATTGTCTGACGAACCATAAAGTTTTCGGCAAAACGGCCGTAGTCCATCCTGTGGGGCGTTCGCTTAAATTTTAATCAAGTTGCGGACCTGGCCGAGGGGGCTTGGGCGCAGCACGCCTGACCGGAGCTTCTCGCTAACCGCCGGCAGGTCGCCCAATGGAGATTTGCCCAAATGCTTAACAAGCTGTCAATCCGCACCTGCCTGACCTTGATGGTCGCCTTCTTCGGCGTCGTACTGCTAATCGGGGCGGCGGCGGGTCTGCTGTCGTTGCGTGCCAGTAACGACTCGCTGCAGCAGATGTACACGGTAGATACGCCAGCCGTTGCCGATCTCGAGGGAAGCGCCGGCCAGTTGCTGCGGCTGCGCCTTGCGCTGGCTACCTACGCCTCGCTCTCCGACCTGAACGATCAGGATGGCGCGTCGGCGGTCCTGCAGCGCTTCGACCAGTATCTGAAGATCTCAAACGACCGCCTTGCTCACTATGTCAGCCGCGCCGGTTCGGGTGACGAAGAGCAACGTCTCATCAAGGACATGCAGGACAAGCGCGACATCTTCCTGCACGAAGGCGTCGAACCGGCGATGGCCGCGCTCAAGTCGGGCGACAAGACATCTTTCCAGCAACTGCAGGCGCACAAACTGCCCTCGCTCTACAACGCCTATGAAAAGGCGATGCTCACGCTGGAGCAACTGCAACTGAACCACGGCGCGCAACGCTATCAGGATGCGCAGGACCGCTTCTTTGCAATCAGCGTTGCGGTTGCGGTGGGCATGGTGCTGGCGCTGGTGTTTTCGTGGCTTGCGCGAGTGGTGCTGGTGCGGGCGATCGTGCACCCGGTGGATGCGACCATCGGGCAGTTTCAGCGGATCGCCGAGGGCGACCTGACGGGCCGCATCGAAGTCATCAGCGACAACGAAATGGGCAAGCTCGCAGCAGCCCTGCGCAAGATGCAGGATTCGCTGATCTCGACGGTCAATATCGTTCGTCAGGGTACCGAATCGATCGATACGGGCGTCAGCGAAATCGCTGCCGGCAACACCGACCTGTCGCAGCGTACGGAAGAGCAGGCGGCGTCGCTCGAAGAGACCGCGGCAAGCATCGAAGAGCTGACCTCCACCGTCAAACAGACCGCCGAGAACGCCAAGCAGGCGAGCTCGCTGGCGCAAGGCGCTTCGACGCTGGCGGCGCAGGGCGGCGAGTTGACCCAGCAGGTGGTGGGCACCATGAATCACATGGTGGACGATTCGCGCCGGATCGCCGACATCGTCGGAGTGATCGAAGGCATTGCATTCCAGACCAATATCCTCGCGCTTAATGCAGCGGTCGAAGCGGCGCGCGCGGGCGAGCAAGGCCGCGGCTTCGCGGTGGTGGCGAGCGAAGTGCGCTCGCTCGCGCAGCGCAGCGCCGGTGCTGCCAAAGAGATCAAGACGATGATCGACGACTCGACCGCGCGCGTGCAGACGGGGGCGCAACTGGTCGAGCGTTCGGGTACGACGATGACGGAAATCGTCGGCGCGATTGCTCGCGTGAGCGCGATCATGGGCGAGATTGCCGCTGCGGCGACGGAGCAGAGCACCGGCATCGATCAGGTCAATCTCGCCGTCGCACAGATGGATGAAGTCACGCAGCAGAACGCGGCGCTGGTGGAGCAGGCTGCGGCGGCTGCCAGTTCGCTGGAAGATCAGGCGCGCCGTTTGACGTCTGCGGTCGCGGTGTTCCGTACTGGATCGGGCTCCGGCGCTGCGTCCGTGCGGTCACCGGCAACGGGCCGCGCGCACACGGGCGTCGGCCGCACCGAGCCGGTCGCGGCGTAGAGCGGTCGCTGCTGCCTGTCGACTGAAAGACCGGTAGCGGCGTAGCGTGTGGTGAGCGGCGCAACTGTGCCGCTGACTGCGCGCGGCCGCCGGGATGTCAAGGCTGCGCTGCATAGTACTTCGCCAGCCCGTCGATTTCCTCCGGCGTCAGATGCCGCGCGACGTTGCGCATCTGTTCGTTGATGTCGTTATGCCGTTCTCCGCTCGCAAAGCGCTGCATTTGCGCGGCCAGATAGATCGACGATTGCCCACCTAGCCACGGCGCAGCGCCTTTGCGGTCGAGTTGCCCGTGGCACGCTGCGCACGGTGCAATATTGCGGATCGGGTCGCCCTGCATAGCGAGCCTGACCGCGCTGGCGTCCTGAGCAGTGTCGGTAGCGCCGGGTTCTGCCGGTGCGGCACGCTGCAGCGAGGCGTAATAGGCCGCCAGATCGTGCAGATCCTGATCGCTGCGATTGTGGATGATCGGCTGCATGATCGCGTTGGCGCGCAGTCCGTTCTGATAGTCGCGCAACTCCTTGTAGATCACATCGGCGTATTGGCCGGCCAACGCAGGAGCCGTCACCTGTACGGTGCCGAGCACGCCGTGGCACATCGAGCAGTTCTGCGTGGCGAGCGTCGCACCGCGTCCAATCGAAACCGCATCTGGATTGGCATAGCGCGCTGGCGGCAACACCACCACGTCGCTTGGCGCGGGCCCCGCGATGTTCGCTCCGCCACCGTACCAGCTCGACGGTGCGCCTGCCGCGCTGCAGATGGTCGCCCACAAGCCGTGCCCGGTGAAATCTCTGTTGGCTGACGGCAGCCAGATAAAGCCGATCAGGATCGAAATCACTGCAAGCACGAGCGTTCCGCCTACGCTCGTCACGAACCATGGATTGCGCAAGCTGAAGACCCGTTCGTAATTCATCGCTGCGCTCCGACGACGACCGCCGGCACGGAAGTCTGCTGCAGCCGCAGTAACTGGAAGACCGGCACGCTGTAGTTGACGATTGTCAGCGCGATCATCAACGAGACCCACAGGCCGAAGCTGTTCAGCGCGGCGGGCACGTGATCGACCGGATGGATGGCGAGACTAAAGCGAAATTCCTTGGGTTGTATGAGGGGTCCGAACTGCGATTTCGCAAGGATGTAGATGAACAGCACGCCGGAGATCACCAGCACGAAACCGCCGATCGCCGACATCGCCACCCACACTGCCTGCTGCTCGAGACCGGGCGCGTTGTAGTCGTAGTAGGCCATGCGTCGCGGCGCGCCGAGCAGGCCGACGTAGTGCCACGGCAGCGTCACGACCATCATGCCGATGAACCACAGCCATAGTTGGGTCCGCACGAGACCCAGCGAACACAGCGCGCGTCCGGTGAGCTGAGGCCACAATTCGTAGGCGATCGCGAAGTACATGATGACGATGGCGCCGCCGAAGATCAGATGGAAGTGACCGGTGACCCATTGCGTGTTGTGGATCGTCGAGTTCAACTGGTAGCTCATGTTGATGAGGCCACCCGCACCGCCTAGCCCCAGCATGACGAACGAGAACGCGAGCACCAGCATCATTGGATTGCGCCACGGCAGCGCGGTCAGCCAGCCGAACGCGCCCTTGCCGCCGCGCAGTCGGCCGGCGATTTCAACCGACGCGCAGATCGTGAACACGGTGAGCAAGGTCGGCACAGACACCATCCCGGTGAACACCGCGTGCAGGAATTTGAAGCCCGCACCGACCTGCGGATCGGCGAACAGATGGTGAATGCCGATCGGCATCGCGAAGATCAGGAACAGGATGAACGAGACGCGCGCCATCGAATCGCTGTAGAGCCGTCCGCCGATCGCGCCAGGCACCATCGTGTAGTACGCGATATACGCGGGGATCAGCCAGAAGTAGACGATCGCATGCAGCGTCCACGAGAACAGGACGCGGGAGAGACCGGCGTCGATGGTGGTCTTCCAGCCGAATGCGACCGGCAGAATCTGCAGCAGGATTTCAAGCGCGGCGCCGATCGCTGTCCATGCCCACAGATACGCGCCTGCCACGTTCGCGAACATCGCCAGCGGCACCGGCTTGACGGGATTGGCGCGCTTCCAGACGCGCAGGTTCACATGCATCAGCGCGACCCAGATCCATGAGCCGACCACCACCAGCACCACGCCGATGTAATAGAGCGGACTACCAATCATGGGTGGGTAGAAGGTGAACAGCACCGACGCCTGCCCTAGCGACACCGGCACCATGGCGACCACTGCTCCCACCGCCAGCACAAAGAACGCGGCCCACGCCCATTTGAGTCCTACCAGTGGCTGGCGCAATGCGAGCTCGACGATCGCATAACCGAAACCCATCGCTACGAGAGTCGGCAGTACATACGCCATCACCGTGCCGTGCGCGGTGACCGAGCGGTAGTACAGCTCAGGGTTGCCGACCCACGGCAGCAGCGGACTTCTGACCAGCATCTGCCACGAGCCGAGAAAGAGCGCGATCAGAAACGCGATGAAGGCGAGCCAGAAGTGCGCGAGAACGAGTCGCTTAGCGAGAAACACAGTTCAGCCTCCTTGATTGCTTTGCCCGTGCGAAGAAGGTGTCCTTGTCGATCACCTTCACGTGCGCCCACATCGTTTGATGGCCGAAGCCGCAGAATTCGTGGCACGGCATCAGATGATCGCCTGGCTGTGCGAAGCTGGTTTCCAGCGTCGAGATGTAGCCCGGCACGACCATCGTGTTGATGTTCGTGTCCGTGACGAGCAGGCCGTGCACGACATCCGCGCTGGTGGTGCGGAAGGTGACCGGTGTACCGGCCGGCACCAGCAGGCACTGCGGCGTAAATGAGTACTGCTGGGCAATAAAGCGCACCACGACCGAGCCGTCGGCTTCGACTGCGGAGCCGAGATTGTCGTCGACGAATTCGCCGCTTAACTGCAGGCGCGTCGGGTCCACGGTCTCGACGCGCGAGGGCGGCATCATGGCCCAATGCAGGCCGGAAAACACGATGATCACCAGCATCAACAGGATCAACGCCGACGCGAAAATCGCCCAGCGCCGCTCGGCGCGCAGCGCGACGGCATGGGCGCCACCTGGATGGTCAGGAGAAGGAGTGGGCGTCGCCATGATCAGTGAACGACTCCACGCGGCAGGAAGACGAAGAGATAGAAGCCGACCCAGATCGCCATCACGATCAGCGTGGCGATCCCGGCCACGGCGATCGCGCCGTGCGGTCCGGCCGCTACCACGCGTTCGATGTCTTCATCGGAGGGCGGCGCTGCGCTCGGATTCTCGTTGACGTCCATCTGAAGGATCTCCTTCGGGCAACGTTTGTTTAGATCAGTTCATGCGCTCGCGCGGCGGATGTGCCTCGCGGCTCAATGCAGTGGTGCCTTGCGCAGTTCGTTGACCTCGCGCTCCGTCACGGGCGAGCCATGATTGCCCCACGCAGTGCGAATGTAGGTGACGACAGCGGCGGCGTCCGTATCGCTCAACTCCTGGCCGAACGGCGGCATGCCGTACGGCTCGGGATTGCGTTGCGTGCCTGGTGGAAAGCCACCGTTCAGCACGATGCGAATCGGGTTGACGGCCGAATTCATTTCAATCGACTGGTTGCTCGCGAGCGGCGGGTAATGCTGCAACTGGCCTTCGCCGTTGTGGCCGTGACAGAGCGCGCACTTATCCATGTAGATCTGGCCGCCGAGTTCGAACGTTTTGGTGTTGGTGTGCGCCGGCGGCCCGGATTTGCGACCACGGTCGTTATCGGGCAACGTCTTCAGGTACGCCGCCATCGCCTTGATGTCGTCGTCGGTCATGTACTGCAGGCTGTGATAGGTCACCTCGGCCATCGGACCATAGACCGCGCCGCGATCGGAGATGCCGGCCTGCAGCAGATCGACGATGTCCTTCACGCTCCAGTCGCCGAGACCGCCGTCCTTGTCGGACGTGAGCGACGGTGCGTACCAGTTCTGCACGGGAATCAGGCCACCGGCAAACTGATCGCGCTGAGACGAACCGCCGAGCAGGTTGATCTTCGTGTGGCACAGCGTGCAATGGCCGAGTCCTTCGACCAGATACGCGCCGCGATTCCATTCCACCGAATGGGTCGGATCCGGCTTGTACTCGCCTTCGCGGAAATACAGCGTGCGCCAGCCGAGCAGCAGCTTGCGCTGGTTGAAGGGGAATTTCAGCGACTGCGGATGGCTTGGCTCACGCACCGGCGGAACCGATTGCAGATAGGCGAAGATCGCATCGGAGTCCTCACGCGTGACCTTGGTGTATTGCGCGATCGGCATGGCGGGGTAAAGCAGCTTGCCGTCCGGCGTGATGCCCGTGCGCATCATGTGGAAGAACGCGTCCGGACTCCATGCGCCGATGCCGTACTGCGCGTCGGGGCTGATGTTCGGTGAGTAGAGCGTGCCGAACGGCGTTTCCATCGCGAGTCCGCCGCCGAACATCTTGCCGCGCGGCGCGGTATGGCAGGCGATGCAATCGCCGGCGCGCGCGAGGTACTCGCCGCGTTTGACGATGTCAGGGCGGGTATCGGCGCCTGTGTTGGCGGCGATTGCTGCGGTTGTTGGCGTGGCGCTCGTTGCGGTAGTACTTGTGGCAGCGGACGAGTTGCGCATCAACGACGAATGCGGGGCGCTCAGTGCGAAAGCAACGGCGATGGCGCCGATGACGGCGAAACGCGCAGACGCGCGGCGACTCGTCCGAGGAACCCGTGCGATATGTGCGGAGATCGGCTTCATTGCGGCTGACTCCCGCAGGCCAACGGCAACGTACCGTTGCTCGACGAGGCCGGCCGTGGGTCGTCCGGCCTCGGCTGACGGGCAAGCCAGCTCGACACCGCGGTGATGTCCTTGTCGGTCAGCTTGACGGCGATCGCATGCATGCAATCGGGCGCGACCGCATGGCGCGTACCGGAGCGCCAGGTCCCCATCTGTCCGGCGATGTAGCTCGCGTGCAGACCGAGCAGTCCCGGGATGCCGGGTTGCGCGCCAGTCAGCCTCGCGCCGTGGCAGGCCGCGCATGCGGGCAGTTTGCGGGCCGGGTCGCCGTGCGTGACGAGCCGCTCGCCGTACTGCAGTACCGCAGGCGAGATGTTGCCGGTGTCGGCATTCGGGTAGGGCGGCTGCAGGTTGGCGAAGTACTCGCTGATCTTGTGCAGGTAGTCGTCGGGCAGGAAGGCGATCAGATAACCCATTGGCGGATAGGTCCGCCCGCCGTCGCGAAACGCGATCAACTGATTGAACAGATAGTCGGCAGGCTTGCCTGCGATGCGCGGGAAGTAGTCGTTGTCGCGCCCCTGTCCCTGCGCACCGTGGCAGGAGGTGCAGGCGCGCACCCGCTGGTCCATTGCCGATGGCATGGGGGCGTCCGCGTCAGTGGCGGCGAGTGTCGTACAGGCCCACGTGGTGAAAGCCACAAACAGAATCGACGATTCGATAGTTCTTCGATGCACGCCAAGCCTCGGGGGACGTGTTGTTGACGTCTGGTTTTCATGCATGCAACAAGCCGATGCATGACAGCCCTTCAAACCTGCTCTAGACCGCGACAGCGAAACTGTGAATCGGAACGAATTGAGGTGAGTTTATGCGGAGTGCGAAACAACGGGGCTGGGCATTTACTTTTTCGAAATCCCGTTTGATTACCTGTTGGATCGTCTGCAGCTACCGTCAGCGCTTGCGGACAGGTAACTCATATAAAAGCTGATTAATCATAGGCGGCATCCTCAGCGCTTTCAACGTCGCTTTTTCTGTTGCTGCGAGGTGACCCCAATGAGGCAGTTGCGCGGGTCTGGTGCTTCAACTAAACAGCCGCACCAAAGCGGCGCGCGCGCTGCTGACGCGTTCGCTTTCTCCCGTACGTCCCGGCAGGAGGTGAAATTCGACCGCGGGGAGCGCCGGCAGGCCCACGCTCGGCGCACACGCGACAACCCCAGGACCGATCGACGATTCGTTCAGACATCCAATCCCGAGTCCGGCTTTCAATGCCAGTTGCAGACCCGCGACGCCCGACGCCGAATGGGAGATCAGGTAGGCGACATTGAGATCGTCGAGCAGTTTGACGACAAAGCGCTGCAATTGACACGTGGACGGTAGCAATACCAGCGGGAACGGTTGGCTCACGCGCGGATCCGCATCGGCTGCGACGGCCCACAGCAGTTTCTCGCGCCGCACGACGACCCCTTGCGGGCGGCCGCCGCCTGCCGCGCCGCGCCGGTTAGCCGGTGTCACGAGACGCAACGACAGGCCGATGTCGAATGTCGCGTCGTCTCCGGCGCGCTCGTCGATCACCGCGCTTGGCAATACGGTGACGTGCAGTTTCAGCCGCGGATATTGCTCCGAGAACGTTTTCAGAATACGGGCGATGTCGTGCGGGCGGTAGTAGTCGGTGATGGCGATGCGCAGCTCGCCGTCGAGCGAGTGACCTTGCAGGTCGTCGAACGCAGCTTCGCTCATGGCGAGAATGCGGCGCGCATGATCGAGCAGCCGCGCGCCGGCCTGGGTCGCCGTGACGCCCTGCTTGCTGCGCACGAACAGCGGTTGGCCCACGCGCTCCTCCAGTTTCTTCAACTGCTCGCTCACCGACGACTGCGACAGGAACACCCGCGCTGAACCCGCCGACACGCTGCCGGCCTCAGCCACGGCGACGAAAGTTCGCAGTTGGCCCAAATCGAAACCACGCCAGTTCATGATTCGGATTCTCCGATGGAAGTGTTCCGATTTTCCGGCTTTTCCGATGGTTCGTCCAGTCGTACGATGGCCGCAATTCTTCTTTGCGGGAGGCATCATGGGAAGCGGTTCTTTGGTTGCGGCACAGGCGTCCCGCGCACGCGGCGCAAATCACAGGTGGAAGGTCCTGGGGGTGGGCTTTGCCGCCAATGCGAGCTTTTCGGCCGCGTTTTCCGGGATCCCGACGACCGCGGTGTTTCTGCGCTCGGGCTACCACATCGGCAATAGCGGTTTGGGACTGGTACTCGGCATGCTTGGGCTTGGCATTGCGCTCAGCGAGCTGCCGTGGGGGCTCCTGACCGATCGTTGGGGTGACCGGAAGGTTCTGTTGCTCGGCCTGGGAGCGACGGCGGTCGCGCTGGCAGGCATGGCGTTGTTCGTCGTGCCAGGCGGCGCACACGTGCCGGGTCTCACGATGCTGGCGCCCAGCCTGCTGCTGGTCGGGTTGTTGGGCGGGAGTGTCAATGGTTCGAGTGGCCGTGCGGTGATGGCATGGTTCCGTGACGGCGAGCGCGGACTGGCCATGAGCATCCGGCAGACCGCCGTGCCCGCAGGCGGCGGTGTGGGCGCGTTGATGTTGCCGGCGCTCGCGGCGCACTTCGGTTTCGCCAGCGTGTACGGAGTGTCGGCGCTGTTGTGTGCGGTGACGGCAGCGTTCGCGTGGTACTGGCTGCATGAGCCATCGGTACATGAACATTCCGACAGTCGGCCTGGCGTTGCCGGGGCGGTGGTGTCGGACGCAGTGAGTACTTCGAGCGCAACTATGATCAGCCCGTTGCGCGATGCCCGTGTTTGGCGGGTCGCACTGGGCATTGGCACGCTGTGCATGCCGCAGATCGCGGTGGTCACGTTCGGCACAGTGTTTCTGCACGACTTCACGCACGTCGGCGTGTTGCTGATCAGCGCGACGATGGCGGCCCTGCAAGCCGGCGCCGCGATCGCGCGTGTCTGGAGCGGCGGCTGGACCGACCGGCGCGGCAACCGCCGAGCCTATATGCGCGCGTGCTGCCTGATAACGGCCGGCTTATTCGCGGTGCTGGCGCTCGCGACCGTGGTGGCAGGCGCGCATTTCGCGGCGTCGACGGCGGCTCTCACCGTACTGATCCTGCTGGGTGGCGTGAGCGCTTCGGCCTGGCATGGCGTTGCCTTCACCGAACTCGCGACACTGGCCGGCACGCGTCGCGCCGGCACTGCGCTCGCAATGGGCAATACGTTTGCGTTTTCGACCTTGTTCCTGACACCGTTGGTCATTCCACTGCTGCTCTCTGTTGGTTCCTGGCCGCTGGTGTGGGCACTCGCCCATGCGTGTGCGTTGATCGCGTTGCCAGTGTTCCCGCGTGCGGTGGTTGCCGGCGCTCGCGCCGCGACGTCTGCGCAGGTGCGGTGCGAGCCGTAAGCGGTTCAGGTTTGGGTTCAGATTCGGGTTTAACGCAAGAGGTTTCTTTACTCCTGTAGATAAAGTTTTGCATTCCTCGCTTTAGGAACTGCGGTCGAAATGTGAATTGATTCGGAAAGCTCCGATTCAAATCGTGTTCATCAGATGGTTTTATGGAGGCGCATTCCACGCCGCTTCGACGCCGTGTGCCGAGTCGGACCGAGCCGACTCGAGCCAGGTCAGGGTCGCGCCTGACAGCGTTTTGTCGAAGCGAACGATGCGCATACACATACAACAATCGAGAGAACATCATGGTGAACATTCGTGTCATCCTGGCGGACGATCATCCGTTCGTTTTGCTTGGGGTTCGGTCCGCAGTTTCTGCGCATCGCGACATCACCATCGTCGGCGAGGCGACGAGCCCGGCCAGCTTGATCGACCTGCTGCGCGACGTCCCTTGTGACGTGCTCGTCACCGATCTGAACATGCCCGAGTCCAGCGGCGCGATGGCGGACGGCTTGAGTCTCATCCAGCGCATTCGCCATGACTGGCCAGCGCTTGGTGTGGTGGTGCTGACCAACCTGACGAACGCGGCCATTCTTCGTTCGGCCGCATCCGATCATGCGGTGAGCATACTCAACAAAACCGAGCCGATGGATGAACTGGTGACGGCAATGCGCTCCGCCAGCACGGGTCGCCCGTACATCGGCCGGTCTATCCTCGAAGCGTTCAGCGAAGTTCGAATTGAATCGAACGCCGCGCCACGGACGCGTCATTTGTCGACGCGAGAGTCGGAAGTGATCGGAATGTTCGTACAAGGCAAGTCGGTATCTGAAATCGCTCTCGCGCTTGGACGCGATATTCGCTCCGTCCGCCGACAGAAACGCTTTGCCATGACGAAGCTCGGTGTCACCACTGATCCTGGTCTGTATGCGCTTGTCAAAGCCAAGGGTGGCGTCTGACGATTAAATCGGATTGCGAATTAAAACGGTTGTAGAAGCAACCATCGGTCAGCATTTCGGAGCAATCCGATGTTTGTGTCCTGGCAAATGTTTGATGCTCGCCTCTAGTCCAGTTGTTCCGTTAGAGAGCACTGGGAAACGAGAACTGGGGGAGCCAGACACCATGAACGCAAGCGTCGACATAAGCACACCCATTAGAGCCATCATCGCGGACGATCATCCGCTTGTCCTGCTGGCCGTCGAGAACCTGATGTCTGGCTTTCCCAATGTAGCGGTTGTCGGCAGGGCATCCGACACAGCTGAGCTGTTTAGCGAGGCCGATCGCCTGGAGTGCGATCTCGCCGTGATGGACCTTTACATGCCGGGCAGCGTCGGAGGAGATGGCTTCGGCACCATCAGGCGGTTTCGCAAGCTCCACCCCAAGGTGGCGCTGGTGGTCCTGACCATGGAGACGGATGCGGATGCGCTGGAGCATGTGCTGTCGCTGGGTGTCGATGCAGTGATGAGCAAGCGCGACCGGGTCGATCTGATCCATGTGGCGATTGTCAGTGCGCTTGCTCACGAGCGTTATGTGGGGCCAGCGGTGCGCGCGCTGATCGCCGAAGCGACCGTGGAGCGGCGTCTGAACTTCGTGCGCGAACTCCTGTCACCGAGGGAGTTGGAGGTGCTCAAGCAATACGCATCGGGCATAGGCGTGACGGAAATCGCCACGCGTCTTGGCCGCAGCGTCAAGACGATCAGCGCGCAGAAATGTACCGCCATGCGCAAACTCGCGCTCCGCACCGACTCCGAGTTATTCAAGTTTTCCGTCGAGTATGGCGTGCTGTCCGACGATTTCCCGAAAGGCCGGCGCTGATCCGATACGGCGTCGCGCGCGCTGATTCTGCGCGGCGGTAAGAAAAATACCTGGCCACTCCGGGGGATGCACTGCGTGCACGGAGCGTCAGATAACAACACAACAAAACGATGAATCCGACTACTCGAGTCATTGTGGCCGACGACCATTGCTGCGTGCGCGCCGGCGTGCGACATCTGCTGGAAAGTGTGCCCCACCTGTCGATCGTCGGCGAGGCTTCCGACGCGCAAACGCTGGCTGAACTGGTCGACACGTGCCCCTGCGATGTCGTGGTGTCCGATATCGGCATGCCGGATATCGACGGTCTCAACAACGCCACGCCGATTCTGCGGCGCATCTTGCGGTATGCGCCGCATCCGCGCGTCGTGGTGCTGACCATGATCTGCAATCCTCCCACGTTGGCCGGTCTGTTGAATCTGGGTGTATCGGCCATCGTCGACAAGCGCGATATCGTCGATGCGCTGACGGAAGCGATCGACGCCGCAGTCGCAGGACGTAACTTTCTATCAGCTAGCGTGAAAGCCGTCTTCAGCCAGGCGGGAGCTTTCCCACATCCGCGTGCCGGTATTCTGAGTGCGCGGGAATGGGAGGTCTTGCGACTCTATATAGAAGGCATGCCTATCAGCGAGATCGCGCTGCGGTTCGAGCGCAGCGGCAAGACCATTAGCACGCAAAAGCGAAGTGCGATGCGCAAGCTTGGGCTCGAGTCCGATACGGCCCTGATCCAATACGCACACCAGATTGGTTTGACCTGAGGGCCTGTGAGAGAACTCCCCAGGCATTGTCGGGTAGTTCCGCTGATTTAGGAGTCGTCCGATTAGTAGATCTGCGTCGCTCTTCCATACTTTCGAGTGGCATGCGTCTCATGAGTGGTTGCAATGACCTCTCACGAAAAGATGATTCGGCATGCAAATTTGATTAGAGAATCTGCATGGCCGCGGGCCGGCGCCAAGTGCGCTCTTTCGCACCGTGTAACTCGGAGAGCGGGAGGAGAAGTAATGACCCTGGTTAAACGGTTAATGGTCGAAGGTGCGGGCACAGCATGGCTGGTGTTCGTGGGATGTGGCAGCATCGTTCTGAATACAGCAGCGGCGCAACCGGGCTACGGTGTACTTCAAGTGGCGCTCGCTTTCGGGCTCGCGCTCACTACCGCGACTTACGCACTCGAGCGCTTGTCCGGTGCCCACTTCAACCCTGTCGTCACGGTCGGCCTGGCTGTTGCCAATCGCTTCCCGATTCGCGATCTGGTGCCGTACATCGCTGCCCAGATCCTCGGCGCGATCGCTGGCGCCGCGGTACTGGCGTACGTGGCGAGCGGGCGCCCAGGGTTCGAGCTGGCAGCAAGCGAGTTCGGTGCCAATGGCTTCGGTGATCATTCCCCGGCGGACTATCAGTTTCATTCGGCTCTGGTGATCGAGTTGGTGATGTCTTTCGCTCTGGTGATGACGAACCTGCTGATGTCGCGCAGAAACGTTTCGCGCTCCGTTTCGCCACTCGTCAAAGGCGCCTGCCTCGCGCTGATCTATCTGATTGCATTGCCTGTCACGAATGCGTCGGTCAATCCGGCTCGGTCCACAGGGCCGGCATTGTTCGTCGGCGACTGGGCGCTGGATCAACTCTGGCTGTTCTGGGCGGCACCGCTGGCCGGGGGCATCGCCGCCGGCATTCTGTACGCGCGCATGTGGGGTAAGCCACGCGCAAGCCGGGGCGGCCAGAGCGGAGAGCAAGGTGAGGTCGCTTGATTCCCGCTCCCCTGCGGAGCGATCCCTACCTGTCGTGAACGCGTCAGAGCGCTGGACTGTACGCGCACTATTGCGGCATCTGCTGCAGGCCGCTGTGGTGTGCGTCATGCTCTTCGTCGCGCCGTTCGCGCTTGCGGCCAGTTTGCCGACGGACGCTCCCGCGCCGGCGAGTGGCGCGTTTCCCGCCAGGCTCGTCGTCGGCATGCTCGCAAACGGATGGGCGCCTTTCGAAGCAGTCGACGATGGGCGCCTTACCGGCTTGAGCGGCGATTATTTGCGGGCGCTCGTCGGACCGGACGTCGTCATCGAGACGCAGACCTATCCCGATATGCCGCAACTGCTCGCGGCCCTCTCGTCCGGCAAGGTCGACCTGGTGATGAGCATGGCGCGCACTGCGGAGCGCGAGCACAGTCTCAGCTTTACCGCACCTTATTTCCGGGCCTCAACGTCGGTCGTCGTCAGGGTTGACGACAAGGCCGTGCAAGATGCCACGCAGCTCGCCAACGCCCGGATCGCGGTCGAGAAGGGCTTTGCGATGGACCGGTTGCTGCGCGAGCGTTTTCCGCACGCCCAGATCACCGCGTTCGCAGACACCGCCTCGGCGTTGCGGGCCGTCGCAAAGGGCGATGCGGACGCTTATTTCGGCTTCACCCCGTCGGTTCAGTACACGCTCGCGAATGACGAGTTCCACGGCTTGCGCACCGGTTTCGAGGACAGCAGCAGGCCGAGCGAACTGCGCTTTGCCGTGGCGCGAAATCGTCCCGTCTTGCGCGACGCGTTGGACCGCGCATTGGCCGCCATGTATCCGGCCGACGAGGCCGCCATCCGCGCTCGCTGGTTGGGAACGAGTTTCGATCCGCCATCTGACTACGCCCCGCGGCGTGTCGTGCTGACACCCTCCGAGCAGGCATGGCTGCGTCTGCTGCCTTTGCTGATAGGCATCGGCGTAGCGCTGGCGGTGACCCTGCGCGCCTACCTGCTGCTGCAGCGTGAGGTGCGCTTGCGCAAGCGGACCGAGCGCGAACTGGCGGCACAGCTCAACTTCCAGCAGACGATGATGGAGATGGTGCCTTATCCGCTCGTCGCAAAAGATCTCGACGGACGCTACATGGCGATCAATCGCGCTTACGAGGTGAGTTCAGGCTTGCGGCGCGAGGCGGTGCTGGGACGGACGAGCCGGGATGTGCAGGCGTGGGGACTAGACAATAGCCGCAAGCTGGAAAGCGCGACGCGCGAAATGCTGAGAAATGGCGAGCGTTTCCAGCTTGAGCTTGAGTTTGCGGACCGCAATGGCGAGATGCGGATCGGTCTGTTCTGGACCAACCTATGCCGCGATGTGGATGGCGAGCCTTCCTGCGTGCTCGGCACGGTCGTCGACATCACCGATATCCGGCGCGCCGAGATGCTAGCCCGCGAAAACGAGCGGCGCCTGTTTGACGTGACGCGCTCGTTGCCGGCGGTGGTTTTTCAACTGCGGCGCGACGAGCGCGGCCGCTACTCGTTTCCTTACATCGGCGGCAATGCGCGGCACTTGCTGGGTGGTGACAGCGACACGCTCGCGAAACCCGGTGACATCGATTTCGAGCGCGTGTGGGCGGCAGACCGGCCGCGCGTGCTGGCTGAACTCGAGCGCTCGGCGCGCTCCGAGACCCCGATTCACATGGAGTTTCGCTCTGAAGGCTCCGACGGTCTGCGGTGGGTGCGCGCCGAACTGGTGCCGCGTCGTGAAGCAGCGGGCAGCGTGGTGTGGAGCGGATACTGGGTCGATGCGAGCGCGGAGCACGCGCGTTCGGAGGAACTTGCACGGGCCCGCGATCTCGCCGAGGCCGCCTCGCGTGCCAAGGACGATTTTCTGGCGATGATGAGCCACGAAATCCGTACGCCGATGAACGGCGTGCTAGGCCTCGTCGAAGTGCTCGAACGTACGCAGCTGAATGCCGACCAGGGCGAAATGCTGGGCATGATCCATGAGTCCGCCGGCGCATTGCTGCAGATCCTGGACGACCTGCTCGACTATTCGAAGATCGAAGCCGGCCGTTTGACCCTCGAGGCGGAACCGATCGACATGCGCGATCTGGTGGACAACGCTGTGGGGTTGCTCGCTGGACGCGCGCACGAAAAGGGCCTCAAGGTGCGCGTCGATATAGCGCCCGAAGTTGCGGCCAGTTTGCGCGGCGACAGCGTGCGTTTGCGTCAGATCCTGTTCAACCTGCTTGGCAATGCGATCAAATTCACGCTGACGGGCGAGGTTGACGTGCGCGTCGCCGTCGCGGAGCAGACACAACAGACCCAGACGCTCGAGATGAGCGTGGAAGATACAGGAATCGGTATCGAGCCAGAGGTTCAGGCGGCCTTGTTCGAACCGTTCGTGCAGGCTGAATCGTCGACAACACGGCGCTTCGGCGGCACAGGACTTGGCCTGACCATCTGCCGCAAGCTCATTGCGCTGATGGGCGGCGCGCTCTACCTGCAGAGCACGCCCGGGGTAGGCACCCGCATGACCGTGCGCGTGGTGATGCCCATCGAGGCGCAGCACTATAAGGTCAGTGGTTTGCGCGGCAAGCGAGGAATCGTCGCCGTCTCCGACGCACGTGTCGCACAGGCGCTGGTGCACTTTGGCCGGGCGCTCGGCATCGAGTTGCGGCGGGTCAGTCAGGGTGCCGCAGAGTTGAGCGACCCGGCAGCGCTCACCGACGTCGAACTGGTGTTCCTCGGCGAGGAGCTGGAAGTGCCCGCCGCCGTGCGCTCACGTGCGCGCGTCGTCTATCTGACAGAAAAGCCCAAGCCTACCGGATACCGCGTTCTGGACGACGCGGTGCGCGTGAGTATCAATCCCATCTCCTGGCGCGGGCTCGGTGCAGCATGCGCCGCTTCACTCACGGGATTGTCGACTCCCGCACCGCGCGCGCGGGAGTCTGCGGAAACGGCGATGGTGCCTCCCGACAGGGAACGCGCCATCGCGAGCGGCCGGCTGATTCTTGTGGCGGAAGACCATCCGGTGAATCAGGAACTGATCCGTCATCAACTGGCCTTGCTCGGATTTGCCTGCGACGTGGTGAACGATGGCGTGGAAGCACTCGCCGCGCTGCAACAGACCCGCTACGGATGCCTGATCACCGACTGTCACATGCCGAACCTGTCCGGCTACGAACTTGCACGGCGTGTGCGTGAAACTGAAGAGGGCCGTCTCGGCGGCAGTGGCATATCGCATCTGCCCATTCTCGGCATCACAGCCAACACTGCGCCTGAGGATCTGAGTCAATGCCGCGACGCCGGCATGGACGATTGCCTCGTGAAGCCGACCCGTCTCGCGACGTTGCGCGAACATCTGAGCCGCTGGTTCGGTACAGAGATTGTGCGTCAAGTTGCGTCGGTCGAAGCGGTCAGTACCGCACCGGCCGCCGTGGCCCAAGGTCAGGAGCCTGTCGAGGCGTTTGTGCCTGTGGATCTCGCTCACATGACGCAGTTGTGGGGCAGCGAGTCAACGGTGAAGGCGCTGCTCGACTCGTTTGTGACATCTGTGCGCGACGACGTTCGCGCTTTGCCGCCGTTGCTCGATCATGTGGATGTCGCTCAGTTGCGTCAATGGCATCACCGGGTTGCCGGCGCTGCGGGCGTCTTGCAGTACGCGCCGTTGCTCGCCGCGTTGGAGCAATACCGAAGCGGCCTTGGCGGCAAATCGCCGGAGCGGCTGCGCGCAGATGGCATGGCGCTCGTCCAGAAATGCAACGCCATGCTCGATGGCATCGAAGAGCAGGCCGCTTTGCTCGCATAGCAGCGAGGCAGTGATTCAGATAGCCAGCTGGTGAGCGGTAGCTGACCCGCCTGACTCGCTCAGCGTATTCCCTTCACATTTGCCCAGACGAAAAAAAACGCGGCCGAAGCCGCGTTAAAGATTGGAGACATCCTTCGGTGAAGGAGTCACTTCTCGCTGCCTGAAGCATAGCGCCAGGCAGCGATTTGATTGCATCCGAATCTCGCAATTATCTATTTTCTGATTTTGTAAGAAAGACGGGCGTCCGGCCCCTGCGCGCTAAGCCCCACGTCGGCCCGCGATTTACACTAGTATGGGGTGGCTCCGTGCGCGACCCATGTGTGGTACGGCGGTGCACCAAGTCCGGAGAAAAAATATGAATGCAATTCGGAAACTCAGTCTGGGCGTTGTTTTTTGGGCACTGGCGTCGGGGATCGCCTTCGCAGACACGGTGGCGCTGAAGGCGGATCTCGAGCCGTCGAGCGAAGTCCCGCCGCGCGTCAGCCACGCACACGGCATGCTTGACGCCACCTTCGATACGTCCACCAAGGCGTTGCAGTGGACGGTCACCTATGCGGATCTGTCGAGTCCCATCTCGGCCGCACACTTTCACGGCCCAGCACCGGTCGGGCAGAACGCAAAAATTCAGATCCCGATCGACAAGAGCGCGCTTGCCAGTCCGATCAAGGGCTCCGCCACGTTGACGGACCAGCAGGTGACCGACCTGATGGCCGGTCAGTGGTACTTCAATATCCACACCGCGCAGAACCCGATGGGTGAGATTCGCGGTCAGGTACGACCTTCCAACTAGCAGTCGTTGCGCGGCCTGCTGCTCTCCATTTGTCCGCTGCGTAGCAGGCGGGCGTGCATGAATCGTCGCAGGATTAGAACCGCCCATCCAGCGGATCATTGTGCGAACCCACGTACCATGACGGTTGACCATTCATGGAGGGTGTCCCGATGAGTTGGCAAAGTGCGCTCGCGTGCTGGTACCTGCGCCGGCAGTTTCGACCGGCCACATTAAAGACCGAGATCAGCGTCGAGGGTGCGCGTGCTCTTACGGCGAAACGTGCCTGGTCGCCGAAAGTGCCTGCGGGCTGGCGCTTACTGGAACAATACGGCCCCGGCGAAACGTTGCGAGGCGAGTGGTTCGAGCCGGCCGCCGGCAGCGGCGAGACAGCCGGCGCTGTCGATACCCCCACCATTCTCTATCTGCACGGCGGCGGTTATTACTTCTGCTCGCCGCGTTCCCATCGCTCGATTGTGTTCGGCCTGGCGACACGCTCGGGTGCACCGGCGTTTTCGCTCGACTATCGGCTCGCGCCTGAAGCACGCTTTCCCGCTGCTCTCGACGATGCGTTGGCCGCCTATCGGCTACTGCTTGCGAGCGGCAGGCCGGCGGAATCGATTGTGATTGCGGGTGATTCAGCAGGCGGCGGCCTGGCTCTCGCTACGCTGGTTGCTTTACGCGACGCCGGTGATCCTTTGCCGGCAGGCGGCGTGCTGTTTTCGCCGTGGACCGATCTGGCCGCGAGCGGCGCGTCGATCCGCATCAACGATGGGGCCGATCCGATGTTCAGCGGTCCTGCGATCGGCCGGGCTGCAAAGCTATACCTTGGCGATACGCCTGCGACGCATCCGTATGCCTCGCCGGTCTATGCCGATCTGCACGGCCTGCCGCCGCTTTTCATTCAGGCCGGCAGCACGGAAGTGTTGCTGGACGACTCGCGACGGGTAGCCGAGAACGCACGCAGCGAGGGTGTGCCTGTCGAGTTGCAGGTGTGGCCGAACATGCCGCACGTCTGGCAGATCTTCACGCCTTTCATTCCCGAGGCCCGCCGCGCGCTCGACGGCGCCGCTGCCTTTGTGCGCGAGGTAGCGGGCCCGCGCAGCGCTCAACCGTCGAGCGCGATGTCGATGGTCTGATAGGCGGTCTTCACGAGTTCCGGTCCATATTGCCGCTCGAGCCGCCGCACGGTGAAATGGCCGTGCGCGACCAGCTGGAAGTGGTCCATGAAGACAGTGTTGACCATCGCACCCAGCACAGCGCCGATCGCCGGAATCGACTTGGCGGCGATCTGTTCGCTGACCTGCACGGAAAAGCGCGACGCGATCGTATTGAGCAGGCGCAACAGCGCCGTCGATCCGTGTGAGGTGAAGCCTTTGGTCGCGATCTCCGCCGACGCCTTCGAGACCGCCTGCGCCAGCGCGCCGCGCATGATGAAGTAGCCGTAGTCGGCGTCGTCGTCGGCTTTCGACGTGCCGCCCATCCCCAGCACCGTCAGACATTGCAACTGCGCGTCGATTGACGAGAGGTCTTCGCCTTCGCTACGCGCAATATCGCAGATCGAGCGGAACATCAATGTGGTTGTGACCGGCAATTCCACCGGCAACGCGAACAGCCCGAACGCGCCGCCGGCCGCGCCGGTTGTCGCCACCGCGAACTTGTGCAGCAGATTGCTCGGCCGGTCGGGAATCGCAAGCGGCGGCGCGTCGGGGTCGTGCCGCCCGAGCGTGCGTAGAGCGAGCTGCAGGCACTTGCGTAACGCGAGCTGGGTTGCATCGTTCACCTTCTCGTTGGCGATGGCCGGCATCCGCGACAGGAGCTTTTCGAGCGGCGCCCCGACGATGCTGGCCAGTTTCATCGCCAGCGCCGGGCTTTCCAGCTCGTGTTTCGCGCGTCGTAGCGCGCGCAGATCCTCGGCGGACAAGCTCTGTTCGGCGAGCGAAGTGGACTCCATGTGCCTCCCTGTGGCGGGCAAATTCTGTAATTAGCTGATCGTCGGCGCACCGGATGAACGCCAACACGGCCAGTTTAGAGCGCCATAACATGCTATGATTCCCCATTGTTTGACGCGTCAACCGTTGCGCTATCAAAAAACATGGCTGTCCATACTGCGGCCCACCATTCGAGTGGGCAAGTTTTACCGTTCCGGGAATCGCTCATGGCGATGCTCGGCGTTTCCTTTGTGACGATGCTTGTCGCGCTCGACCAGACCGTGGTCGGCACGGCGCTGCCTACGATCGTCGCTGAGCTCAAGGGCTTCGAGCTTTACGCGTGGGTCGCCACGTCGTATCTGCTGACCTCGGTCATTACCGTGCCGATCTTTGGGCGGCTCGGCGATTACTACGGGCGCAAACCGTTCGTGATCGCGTCGATCATCGTTTTCACCGGTGCCTCGGTGCTCTGCGGCATGGCCAACAGCATGCTGTTCCTGGTCCTTGCGCGCGGTCTGCAGGGTATCGGCGGCGGCATGCTGGTCGGCACCGCCTTCGCCTGCATTCCCGATCTATTCCCCGATTCAGTCGTGCGCCTGCGTTGGCAGGTGCTGATGAGTTCGGCGTTCGGCATCGCCAACGCCATTGGGCCGTCGCTCGGCGGCTTCCTCACGCAGTACTACGGCTGGCGCTCCGTGTTCTACGTCAATCTGCCGGTCGGTCTGCTGTCGCTCTTCTTCGTGTGGCGTTTTCTGCCGCATTTGCGGCACGTCGAGCATAAGGGCAAGATGCGCCTTGATTGGCCGGGCGCGTTGCTGATTGCAATCTCGCTCGGTTCCCTGCAACTGTTCGTCGAAATGTTGCCCAAGCACGGCGTGTCGCTGACCTCGGTCGCGTTGCTGGTCGCAAGTGTGGCGTCTGCATACAGTCTGTGGAAATGGGAGCAGCGTTGCCCTACCGCCATCCTGCCTGTCGATATGTTCCGCAATCGCAGCCTTGCCGCGCTGTTCACGCTGGCGGTGCTCGGCGGCTTCTCGATGTTCTCGCTGCTGTTCTACGCGCCGTTGCTGTTCCAGGGCGGCTTCGGCATGTCACCGAAAGAAGCGGGTCTCGTGATCACGCCGCTCGTCGTGTTCATTACGATCGGCAGCATTGCCAATGGCCGGATCGTGTCGCGCGTGAGCAATCCGAATCTGATGCTGTATATCGGCTTCACGCTGATGGCGCTGTCATGCCTCGGCGCGGTGGTAGCAACGCGCGCCATGCCGGGATGGCTGCTGATGACGTTCATGGTGCTCGGCGGTTTGGGACTCGGCTTCGTGATGCCGAATCTGACCATCTTCGCGCAACAGACGGCGGGCCGCGAGCATCTCGGCATTGCAACGGCGCTGCTGCAATCGCTGCGGATGATCGGCGGCATGATCGGGACGGCGTTGACCGGCACGCTCGTCACGCATATGTACGCGAGCGGCGTGCGCAGCGCGCTGGAACACGATCAGGCGACGCAGTGGTTCCCGGATATGGGCGATCCGCAAATTCTCATCAACCATGATGCTCAGGCCACGCTGCTTGGTCAGTTAGCGCATGCTGGACACAACGGCGCGGTGCTGCTGGAGTCGGCGCGCGAATCGCTGGTGTCGGCGATTCATCTTGGCCTTGCGCTCGCCGCAATCGTCGCAGTGGCTTCGATCTGGCAAAGCCGCCGCGTGCCGCCCATCAAGCTAAAGCGTCAGGTCGAGCCGACCATCCTCGCTGATTGATTTCGAATACCCGCGTCATCGGAACACCATGGAACAACAGGATCGCGTCGCCATCGTTCAGCAGTTCGGCCGCACCTATCGGGCGTTCATGTCGGCGTTCGAGGGGCAGGTGGGACATCCCATGCCGCGCTGGCGGGTGATGCTGGCGTTGCACGACCAGGGTGGTGAGTCGTCGCAGAAGCGTCTTGTCGAGCGGCTGCGTATCGACCCCGGCGCCTTGACGCGGCAGCTTAAAGCGCTCGAGGTGCTCGGCTGGATTTCGCGCAGCATGGACGAGCGCGATAACCGCATCACCAACGTGCGACTCACGGAAGCCGGGACAGCGGCCACCGAGGAGGCGCTGCCGCGCCGTACCGCGTTCCTCAACGATACGATGGCCGCGCTGCCGGACGACGCGCTCGCGGCGCTGTCCGGTGCGTTGCGAATGCTTGAAGTGAGGATCGGGGAAGTGGTCGCTCAGAAGAACGTTTCGATCACTTCCGTGACCTGATACGAAGGATTGACCACCAGCAGCTGACGCCATTTATCGAACGTCAGACACGGATGCGAGATGTCGAACGCGATCATGTCGCCGACCTTCAGGTCCGCGCCTGCGGGGATCCGCAGATAGGCGTGCTGATCCATCATGCCGAAGATTTCCCATCCCTCGCCGGCCGCGATTTCGCGCGGCGCCTCAGTGCCTGGGCGATAGTGTTTGGCGGGTTCTGGCATGCCGGCGTCGAATGCTGAATCGCGCTTGCCGAGACCGATGATGGCGCGATCCGGCTCTGGAATCGACTGCACGTAGGCCCACAGCTGCAGCGCCGGCAATAGCCCTTCGCCCATCTTTTTGGCGACCGGATTACGAGCAAAGATATCCGTCTGCGCTTTCCGGTAGACGCCAACGTCGTGCGTCAGATAGCAGCCCGGCCGCAACACCACTTCGACCAGGCCATCCGCCGATGCCTTCACGAACTCTTCCGCGACCACGTCGTACCATGCCGAGCCCGCGCCCGACAAAATAGCCGGTGTGCGCGCAAAGCGTCCTTCGTCGACCAGCGTGCGCGTGATGGCGACTGCGCCTTGCAGAAACTCGCGGACTTCGTGTTCTTCCTTCAGTACGCCTTCGTACAACTCCACACCAGCGAGCTTCAGCGCATCTGGATAGCGCGCGATTGCGTCCAGCACGGCGGTGCGTTGCGCTTCGTCGCGCACGCCGGTGCGGCCGCCCGGCACACCGAGTTCAAGCAGCACGTTCAGTGATTTGCGCACCGAGCCGAAGAATTTGCCGAGCTGCTCGACACCATCCACCGAATCCACGAGACAGAAGAATTCGAACTCCGGATCGCTGAGCATCTCGGCGATTATCAGCATGTTGCGGCGACCGACCAGTTGATTGGCCATCAGAATGCGCGACACGCCGCCGTGATACGCGGCCCGCACCTGGTGCGCGGTAGCGAGCGTGATGCCCCACGCGCCGGTTTCAAGCTGACGTCGAAACAGTTGCGGCGCCATGGTGGTCTTGCCGTGCGGCGCTAGCTTGACGCCGTATTCGGCGACGAACGCCTGCATCCATTTCAGGTTGTGCTCGATACGATCCGCGTAGAGCACGGCAGCCGGCAGGCTCACGTCTTCGTTCAGCAGATTCCATTCAAGGCGCGCCGCGTCCAGCAACTGGATACTGGTGCCTGGAACCATGCCCAAGCCCTTGCTATAAGGATCAATCGTTGCGCCCTGATAGTTTGTAACTTTCATGTAATCCTGCTCCATCGTCCAGATAAATCACAGCGAAGTTGACTTTCACATGTTACCGAAAGTAGCATGTTTCCTGAAATGTTATTTAGTACCACGGCATCAACGCCTGCTGGTACAAGTTGCCGTAGGTGGTGTCGCGCGTTGCAACGGTCCTCCCGATCTTTCCGTTTTTCCATGAATTCCAGCGCTGAACCGCTTACTTTCGACATCGTCGCCCGCATCGCCGAATGCGCGCCGGAACTGCGTTCGGCCGAGCGCAAGGTGGCCGCGCTGATCCTCGACGACCTGACCGGCGCATCGCGCGCGAGCATCGGTGCGCTGGCGCAGCAGGCCGGCGTCAGCGTTGCCACCGTCACGCGCTTTGCCAAGGCGGTGGGTTGCCGCGACGTCCGCGAACTGAAGTTGCGGCTCGCCCAGGCGGCGGCGGTGGGGCAGCGTTTTCTGCAAGGCAACGCGGCAGCCGACGCGCCCGAACCGCTCGCCACCCGTGTGTTCGACGAAGTGCAGACCGCGCTCACGCACAACCACCAGTTGCTGTGCCAGGCACCCTTAGCCGAAGCGGCCGCCGCGTTGCGCGAGGCGCGCATGATCTACGTGTTCGGCATGGGCGGCGGTTCAACCGCGCTCGCCGATGAAATGCGTTTCCGTCTGGTGCGCCTCGGCCGACCCGTGGCAACCTACCAGGACGGCTTGCTGCAACGGATGGTGGCGAGTACGGTATCGCGCGAATGTGTCGTGATTGCGTTGTCGACCACGGGCCGTGTGCCCGAGATGGTGGAGAACTGCCGCATCGCGCGCAGTTACGGCGCGACATTGATTACGCTGACCGCACCCGCTTCGCCGCTGGCGCGGCTGGCGGACTGGGTGATCCCGATCGTCGCGTTCGAAACCGATTTCATTTACAAGCCATCGTCATCCCGATACGCGATGATGATGGCGCTTGACGTGCTCGTCACCGAACTTGCCGTTAGTCAGGGCGATGAGAGCCGCGAATTGCTGCGCCGCATGAAGCACGCGCTCGACGCGCACCGCGGCGGCGGCGACCGACAACCGTTAGGAGACTGACCCATGCATTCGCATCCTGAAGCGGCGGATACGCTGATCATCGACGCTCAACTGTACGACGGCACGGGCGCTCCGCCGGTCGAACGCGACGTGGCGGTGCGCGACGGCAAGATTGTGGCGATCGGCAACCTGTCGAACTGGCTGGCCGAAGAGATCATCGAAGCGAACGGCCGGGCGCTGGCGCCGGGCTTTATCGATGTCCACACGCACGACGACACTCACGTGATCCGCGCGCCGCAGATGCTCCCGAAGATCAGCCAGGGGGTGACGACGGTGATCGTCGGCAACTGCGGTATTAGCGCGTCGCCGGTCGAGTTGAAAGGTGATCCACCGGATCCGATGAATCTGCTGGGCGCGCGGGACGCGTTCAACTATCCGACCTTCGCCGCGTACGTGGAAGCGGTGAACGCGGCGCGCCCGGCGGTGAATGTGGGGGCGCTGATCGGACACACCGCGCTGCGCAACAACCAGATGGACCGCCTGGACCGCGCGGCGAGCGCACAGGAAATCGAAGGCATGCGCGCGCAACTCGAGGAGGCGCTGAAACACGGCGCACTCGGCCTGAGTTCGGGGCTGGCATACGGCTCGGCATTCGCGGCGCCGCCGGAGGAAGTGATGGCGCTGGCCGAACCGCTGGCGGCGGCGGGCGCGCTGTACACGACGCATATGCGCTCGGAGTTCGACACGATTCTCGACGCGATGGAGGAGGCTTACCAGGTGGGCCGCCATGCACGCGTGCCGGTGGTGATTTCGCATCTGAAGTGCGCGGGGCCGTCGAACTGGGGGCGCAGCGCCGAGGTGCTGAAGTCACTGGAAGGCGCACGCCGCCTGCAGCCGATCGGCTGCGACTGCTACCCGTATAACCGCAGTTCGTCGACGCTGGACCTGAGGCAGGTGACAGGCGAGATCGATATCACGATTACGTGGTCGGAACCGCATCCTGAGATGGCGGGCAAACTGGTGAAGGAGATTGCCGCCGAGTGGGGCGTGACGCAGCAGGAAGCGGGCAAGCGCCTGCAACCGGCGGGGGCGGTGTATCACAACATGTCGGAGGAGGACGTACGGCGCATCCTGTCGCATCCGGCATCGATGGTGGGTTCGGACGGTTTGCCGAACGATCCGCTGCCGCATCCACGCTTGTGGGGCGCGTTTCCTCGAGTGCTGGGGCACTACGTGCGGGATGCGGGATTGTTGCCGCTGGAGGAGGCGGTGCGCAAGATGACGAGTTTGTCGGCGCGGCGGTTTGGTTTGACGCAGCGGGGTGAGGTGCATATTGGCTACCACGCGGATCTGGTGTTGTTCGACCCGGCGCGGGTGCGGGATACGGCGACGTTCGACAAGCCGCTACAGCAGGCCGACGGGATTGACGCAGTTTGGGTGAATGGCGTGTTGTCGTATCGGGATGGTCAGCCGACCGGCGAGCGGGCGGGGCATTTTGTGGCGCGTGGTGAGGCATCGAAGGCAGATGCGCACGGCGCGTTTTGAGGGTTTGGTTTTTGGGTTTATTGATGCGGTGCGCTGTTGACGTTTGATCTGCGCGCCGCTGGATCTTATAAGGAGTGTTTGTGATGAAGCGATATGGCGTTGAGGGTGGCAAGGGGACTGGCGGGCAACATATGCCGTTCGCGCGTGCGGTAGAGGCGGATGGCTGGTTGTTTGTGTCGGGGCAGACGCCGATGGAGAATGGCGAGGTGATCGAAGGCGGGATTGTGGCGCAGTCGCACAAGGCGATTCAGAATGTTTTTGCCATTCTCAAAGAGGCCGGCTATGGCGCCGAGCATGTGGTTCGGTGTGGGGTTTGGTTGGATGATCCGCGGGATTTTGCTTCGTTTAATAAGGTGTTCCGGGAGTATTTCGGGGAGAATCCGCCAGCGCGGGCGTGTGTGGTTTCTAGTATGGTGATTGACTGTAAGGTTGAGGTTGATTGCGTTGCTTATAAGGGGAAGGGTTAAGGGTTTGGTTTTTTGGGTTTTGCCTGCGCGGCGCTTTGGTGGTTGTTCTTGCTGCTTTGGCCTTTCCTTGCATTGTTATCGGTCTATTGGCGTTGCCCCTGTGCGGGGCGGCACTTACTTTCTTTGCCGCCGCAAAGAAAGTAAGCAAAGAAAGCGGGCTTCAAACCGCTAGCCTGTAGGTGTCCATCACTGGCATCAAGCCAAAGTGGTCCGCGCACGGGACCGCTCCTCGCACAGCTTGCATTAGTGACAAAGGACTCATCCGTTCCAGCGTCGCGCTGCGCGCCCCGCCGTCGGGCATAACGCCTTCTGCAAAGTCTGTAGGAAATCTAACTTTATTGGGGCGTGAATTCGATTGGCCGGGATGTCAAAATCGGTTTGCGCGCGAGAGCAGAGAATTGAGTGCGCTCCGCGGCTCGCCTCGTCAAGCTGATGTAGTTTGTCAAGCATTGGACATACGGGTCGGCCATTATGCCGCGCAAGCCCGCTTTCCTAGGTATACCCATCCGCGACGCACGCAGTGCGGAGCGGGATGAATGAGTCCTTTGTCACTAACGCGGGTGGTTGCGAGGGACGATTTTGTGCGCGGACCACTCTGTGTTCACGCGAGTGGTGGACACCTACAGGCTAGCGGTTGCAAGCCCGCTTTCTTTGCTTACTTTCTTTGCGGCGGCAAAGAAAGTAAGTGCCGCCCCGCACAGGGGCATCGCTAATAGACCAATAACAACGCAAGGAAAGGCCAACACAACAGAAGCACCCGCCAAACCAAGGCGCCGCAGGCAAACCCGCATTACTGCCGCGCCGTGCGGCAATTATCCGGCATGGGCAAATTAAAGTTAGTCCGGAACGGATTAATATCAAGCCCCCCACGTCGCGTGTAGCGAGCATAAACGGCGAGTTTCAGCGGCTTGCAAACCTTAAGAACGTCAACAAAAATCCGCTCAACGCACTGCTCATGAAACCCGGTGTGATTCCGATACGAAACGATATACCGCAGGAGCCCAGCATGATCAATCTGCGGTCCAACGTAATGAATCTGCACACTCCCCCAATCAGGCTGCCCGGTAACGGGACAATTCGACTTGAGCAGATTAGAAAACACGGTCTCCTCAACAGGAGCCTCCTCAAGCGCAGCCTTGAGCAACGAAGGATCAGGATGATAAACATCAGTATCAAGATCCAACCGATCCAGCGGCGTGCCTTCAAACTCATCCAGCTGCAACTTGCCAAAATCCATCGGCCCAGTCAGATGCACTGAAACCGTAGCGCCGCAGGCAGCAGAAACATCCCGCTTGATCGTATCCCGCACCGCCTCAAACGACTCAAACGAACTCTGCGCGAACGACCCCAGGTACAACTTGAACGACTTCGATTCGACAATATTCGGCGAGTCCGCCGGCACATAAAAAGTCGCCACCGCAATCTGCGGCTTGCCGCGCCCATTCAGCCAGGAAAGCTCGTAAGCATTCCAGATATCCGTCCCGAAGAACGGCAACTGCGCCCCAATGCCAATCGCCTCGCGCGCGGTCTTGCGTGCGATCGGAAAGAGCAGCGTCGCGTCGTACTGTTCGGTATAGGTGGCAGGTTTGCCCAGCGGTGATTGTTCGGGTGTCATGATGCGTTCACGATGCCACTCAGCACGTGCCCCGTCGCCGTCACGACGCGGGCCGATTCGCAGTGGCCAATTTGATCGTCGAAGAAAAAGTCCGGCTCGAACTCACGCAAAAATGCGCTCTTGTCGAGACCGCCCAGGAACATCGCTTCGTCGATTTCGATGTTCCACGCCATCAGCGTACGGATCGCCCTTTCATGCGCCGGTGCCGAACGCGCCGTTACCAGCGCCGTCCGGATATGCATTGGTGCTGCCTGCGTTGGCGCAGCCTCGTCCGCCACATTCTGCAAACGGTGCAGCGCCTCCAGTAACGGCTTGAGCGGCCCGTCGGCTAACGGTAGATCCTTGTTGTGGATCTCATGGCCCAAAAACGCCCGCAAGCCTTCCTGCTGAAATACGCGCTCGGCTTCGTCGGAAAACAGCACGGCGTCGCCGTCGAAGGCAATGCGGATTTCGTCCGGATACTTGCTCGCCATTTTCGCCGATTCCGGCAATACGCGCGCAGCCGGAAATCCGGCGGCCAGCGCATCGCGCACGTCGTCCTGATTGGCGGACAGAAACAGCGATGCGTTCAGCGGTTTCAGATACCCAAACGGCGCACGTCCACGCGTAAAGACGCCGCGCTCGATCGCGAGGCCGTGTTCGCGGCACGAGTGAAACGCGCGCAGTCCGCTAATGGGATCGCTACGCGACAGGATCACCACCTCCACCCGGTGCGCGCCCGCGTTCAGCGCCAGCAGCTTGCGAATCAGCGGAAACGCCACGCCCGGTTTGGCGGGCACACTGAGCCGCTCACGCTGCAGCGTTTCGTAGCTGTGCAGGTCGCCTTCTTCGTACACGCGGTTCTCTTCTTCGAAGTCGAACAGCGCGCGCGATGAAATCGCGACCACCAGCTTGTCCTGAAGCGTGAATGCCATCGGCGAGGTCCTGTCAGCCTAGGCGAGGAACAACCGGTACACCGGGTTCGTCGTCTCTTCCCAGTACGGATAGCCGAGCGTCGCGAGGAAGCGGTCGAACTCGGGGTTCTCCGTGCCGGGCACCTGGATGCCAACGAGGATCGAGCTGTAATCCGCGCCCTGGTTCCGGTAATGGAACAGGCTGATATTCCAGTTCGGCGCCATCGACGACAGGAATTTCATCAACGCACCCGGCCGTTCCGGGAATTCGAAGCGGAACAGGCGCTCGTCATGCGCGAGCGGCGAACGGCCGCCCACCATGTAACGGATATGCTGCTTCGACAGTTCGTCGCTGGTCAGATCGACGGTGGCAAAGCCGTGCGCCTCGAAGGCGCCCGCGATCTGCGCCGACTCGCTGCGGTTCCTGATCTGCACGCCCACGAAGATATGCGCGGAACTCGCTTCGGCGATACGGTAGTTGAATTCGGTAACGCTGCGAGTGCCGACCAGTTCGCAGAAGCGTTTGAAGCTGCCGCGCTCTTCCGGGATCGTCACGGCGAACACCGCTTCGCGTGCCTCGCCGACCTCGGCGCGTTCGGCCACGAAACGCATCCGGTCGAAATTCATATTCGCGCCGGAGGTGATGGCGATCAGCGTCTGATCCTCGATGCCCTCGCGCTCCGCGTATTGTTTCGCACCTGCCACCGCCAGCGAGCCCGCGGGTTCCAGCACGCTACGCGTGTCCTGGAACACGTCCTTGATCGCCGCGCACAGGGCGTCGGTGTTCACGATCAGCACGTCGTCGAGGTATTCGCGGCACAGCCGGAACGTTTCCTCGCCAACCAGTTTCACCGCAGTGCCGTCGGAAAAGAGACCCACTTCATTCAGCGTGACACGCTCGCCGGCCTTCAGGGACTGTGCCATCGCACAGGAGTCGTCGGTCTGCACGCCGATCACCTTGATCTCCGGGCGCACCGACTTGACGTATGCGGCAACCCCAGCCGCAAGACCACCGCCGCCGATCGGCACGAAGATCGCGTGAATGGGCCCTTGATGCTGGCTCAGGATCTCCATCGCCACCGTGCCCTGGCCGGCAATCACATACGGATCGTCGAACGGATGCACGAACGTCAGGCCGCGCTCTTCCTGTAGCTTGGCGGCGTACGTATAGGCGTCGCTGTACGACTCGCCCACCTGCACGACTTCGACCGTGGGGCCGCCATGCGAGCGCACCGCGTCGACCTTCACCTGCGGGGTTGTCACTGGCACCACGATAATCGCCTTCACGCCCATGCGTGCCGCCGACAGCGCGACGCCCTGTGCGTGATTGCCCGCCGAAGCCGTAATCACACCGCGCTCCAGCGCTTCGGCCGGAATGTGCGCCATCTTGTTATATGCGCCACGTACCTTGAACGAGAACACCGGCTGGTTGTCTTCGCGCTTCAGGTAAATCGGGTTGCGCAGCCGTGCCGACAGATTCGGCGCATGTTCGAGTTCGGTCTCGTGGGCGACGTCATAGACGCGCGCGGTCAGGATTTTCTTCAGATAGTCGTGGGAAGCCATGCGGGTGGCGCGGTGCGCTGTGTGAGACGGGAAAGGTCAATGATAGCGCCAACGGCCCGCGCTCTGGCCTCGGCCGTATGGCCAACGCGCAGGAAAGATCCGGAAACACCACCCGCCCGACCGTTCGGTCGAAGAATTGTGGACTCACCAGTTTGAACATATTTCCTCGCCTGGTCGTGTAAAAGCCCTGCTAGAGCGTGATTCGAGCGTCAACGCGCGTGCGGATCATGCGGTAGAATTCGATTTTGGAACAAGGATCGGAAGATGCACTGGCAGCCTCAGATCGCCCATTTGATGCCCGTCCCGCGTGGGTCCCGTCCCGCGGCGCAGAGGCACGTCTGTTGTGCGCGATCGTGTAGCTGCATCTGAGTGCCACGAAGCGGCCGGCGTGTATCGCCCGCCGGCAGGTGCTTCGGCCAACTAGAAGATTTCCAGAATTGCGCCCCACGCGCACCGTCAGCCAGCGCCTCCTCAATCGTCATTAGCGAGCGCGCCCAGTTGACCTACCGAGTCGTCCAAACATGAACGCACCTCAAGTATTCGATCCGCACGGAGCCGCCGCTGCGGTGGCCGCCGCCCCTGAAGCGCGTCTGCGCGAAATTCCCTATAACTACACCTCGTTTTCCGACCGTGAGATCGTTATCCGCCTGCTGGGTAACGAAGCGTGGGATGCGCTGGCCGAGTTGCGCGCCGAACGGCGCACCGGCCGCTCGGCACGCATGCTGTACGAAGTGCTCGGCGACATCTGGGTGGTCCGCCGCAATCCTTACCTGCAGGACGACCTGCTCGACAATCCCAAGCGCCGTGTGTTGCTGATCGAAGCGTTGCACCATCGTCTGTCGGAGATCGAGAAACGGCGTCGCGCCGACTTGACCGAACACGGCGACGAAGCGGGGGTAGACCGCGCTGCACGCGTGGAAACGCTAGTGGTTGCGGCGCGCCGCGCCGTGGATGACTTCGCCAACGAGTTCGACAAGACCGCTGAGCTGCGCCGCCGTGCCACCAAGGTGCTGGGCCGCGTCACGCAGAAAGACAACATCAAGTTCGACGGGCTGTCACGCGTCTCGCATGTGACCGATGCGACCGACTGGCGCGTCGAATATCCGTTTGTCGTGCTGACGCCGGACACGGAAGTCGAGATCGCTGGCATGATCAAGGCCTGCTTCGAACTCGGTCTGACGGTGATTCCGCGAGGGGGCGGCACGGGTTACACGGGTGGGGCGGTGCCGCTCACGCCGTTCTCTGCGGTCATCAATACCGAAAAGCTCGAGCAACTCGACGCGGTCGAATTGACCGACCTGCCTGGCGTGCCGAACAAGGTCGCGACCATTTTCTCGGGCGCTGGTGTCGTCACGCGCCGCGTGACTGAAGCCGCCGAGCAGGCTGGTTACGTGTTCGCGGTTGATCCGACCTCGCTCGACGCCTCATGCATTGGCGGCAACGTCGCCATGAACGCAGGTGGCAAGAAGGCCGTGCTGTGGGGCACGGCGCTGGACAATCTCGCCTGGTGGCGCATGGTCGACCCGGAAGGCAACTGGCTCGAAGTCACGCGCCTTGACCACAACATGGGCAAGATCCATGACATCGAGGTGGCCCGCTTCGAACTGAAGTGGTTCGACGGCGAATACGCGCCCGGTGAAAAGCTGCTGCGCACCGAATCGCTCGACATCAAGGGCCGTGTGTTCCGCAAGGAAGGCCTCGGCAAGGACGTCACGGATAAATTCCTCGCCGGCCTGCCTGGTATCCAGAAGGAAGGATGCGACGGCCTGATCACGTCGGCGCGCTGGGTGCTGCACAAGATGCCGGCCCATACGCGTACCGTCTGCCTCGAATTCTTCGGCCAGGCGCGCGATGCGATTCCGAGCATCGTCGAAATCAAGGACTACCTGTTCGAAACGTCGAAGCAGGGCGGTGCGATTCTCGCCGGCCTCGAACACCTCGACGAACGCTATCTGCGCGCAGTCGGCTACGCGACCAAGAGCAAGCGCAACGCGTTTCCGAAGATGGTGCTGATCGGCGATATCGTCGGTAACGATGCGGATGCGGTGGCGCAAGCCACCTCGGAAGTCGTGCGCATGGCTAACGGCAAGAGCGGCGAAGGCTTCGTCGCGGTGAACGCCGAGGCGCGCAAGCGCTTCTGGCTCGACCGCAGCCGCACGGCCGCGATTGCGAAGCACACCAACGCGTTCAAGATCAACGAAGACGTGGTGATTCCGCTCAACCGCATGGGCGAGTACACGGACGGGATCGAGCGCATCAACATCGAACTGTCGATCAAGAACAAGCTGCAACTGCTCGACGCGCTCGAAACGTTCTTCAAGGGCGGCAAGCTGCCGCTCGGCAAGAGCGACGATGCCAACGAGATTCCAAGCGCCGAACTGCTGGAAGACCGCGTGCAGCATGCGCTCGAGTTGCTCAAGCAGGTCCGCGCGCGCTGGGAATTTCTGCGCGACAAGCTCGATCTGTCGTTGCGCGAGGCGCAGCACTACATGGTTCAGCTCGGCTACGCGGGGCTCGCGGAGAAGTTCGCGGACCGCGTCGATGCGCAGCCTAGCGTGACGGTCTTCGACGTGACGCAGGACCGTACGGTGCGCGTGTCGTGGAAGCAGGAAGTTCGTGCGGAGTTGCGCCAGATCTTCAACGGCGGCGAATTCAAGCCGATCCTCGAAGAAGCACAGGCCATTCATAAGCGCGTGTTGCGCGGCCGCGTGTTCGTCGCGCTGCACATGCACGCGGGTGACGGCAACGTGCACACGAACATCCCTGTCAACTCCGACAACTACGAGATGCTGCAGGACGCGCACACGGCCGTCGCGCGCATCATGAAGCTGGCGCGCTCGCTCGACGGCGTGATTTCGGGTGAGCACGGCATCGGCATTACCAAGCTCGAATTCCTGACCGAGGACGAGATTGGCGAATTCCGCAAGTACAAGCAGCGCGTCGATCCGCACGGCCGGTTCAATGCCGGCAAGCTGCTCGAAGGTGCGGATCTGCGCAATGCCTACACGCCGAGCTTCGGGCTGATGGGCTATGAGTCGCTGATCATGCAGCAGAGCGATATCGGCGCGATCTCCGAGTCGATCAAGGACTGCCTGCGTTGCGGCAAGTGCAAGCCGGTGTGCGCGACCCACGTGCCGCGCGCCAACCTGCTGTACAGCCCGCGCAACAAGATTCTCGCCACGTCGCTGCTGGTCGAGGCGTTCCTGTACGAAGAGCAGACGCGCCGCGGCGTGTCCATCAAGCACTGGGACGAGTTCAACGACGTCGCCGATCACTGCACGGTCTGTCACAAATGCGTGACGCCGTGTCCGGTGAAGATCGACTTCGGCGATGTCACGATGAACATGCGCAACCTGCTGCGCAAGATGGGCAAGAAGAAGTTCAACGCGGGCAACGCGGCCGGCATGTTCTTCCTCAACGCCACCAATCCGCAGACCATTAACCTCGCGCGCACCGCGATGATGGGCATCGGCTACAAGGCGCAGCGTCTCGGCAACGACGTGCTGAAGAAGTTCGCGAAGAAGCAGACGGCGCATCCGCCCGCTACCGTCGGCAAGCCGAAGGCGGTGGAGCAGGTGATCCACTTCATGAACAAGAAGATGCCGGGCAATCTGCCGAAGAAGACGGCGCGCGCGTTGCTGGACATCGAAGACAACAAGATCGTGCCGATCATCCGCAATCCGAAGACCACTACGGCGGATACGGAAGCGGTGTTCTATTTCCCGGGCTGCGGCTCCGAGCGTCTGTTCTCGCAGGTGGGCCTGGCGACCCAGGCCATGCTGTGGGAAGCGGGCGTGCAGACGGTGCTGCCGCCGGGTTATCTGTGCTGCGGTTATCCACAGCGCGGTTCGGGCCAGTTCGACAAGGCGGAGAAGATTGTCACGGATAACCGTGTGCTGTTCCACCGCGTCGCCAACACGCTGAACTACCTCGACATCAAGACGGTGGTGGTGTCGTGTGGCACGTGTTACGACCAGCTCGCCGGTTATGAATTCGAAAAGATTTTTCCCGGTTGCCGGATTATCGACATTCACGAATTCCTGCTCGAGAAGGGCATGAAGCTCGATGGCGTCAATGGCATGCGTTACATGTATCACGACCCATGCCACACGCCGATCAAGACGATGGACCCGGTGAAGCTGGTCAATCAGTTGATGGGCTCGGAGAAGGACGGCTACAAGATCGAGAAGAACGATCGGTGCTGTGGCGAATCCGGCACACTCGCGGTGACGCGTCCGGACATCTCGACGCAGGTCCGTTTCCGCAAGGAAGAGGAAATCCGCAAGGGCGCGGCCAAGCTGCGCGGCATTCCGCTGGTGGCGGAAGCTGGCGCCAACGGGATCAACCCGGCCAATGCTTCGGCCGGTGCAGCGGGCGCGCCGGATGGCTCGGTGCTCAAGGCCGGCGACGGTCCGACGCCCAACGGCGCCACCGAAATCAAGATCCTCACGAGCTGCCCGTCCTGCCTGCAAGGGCTGTCGCGCTACAACGAGGACGCCAACATCGAGGCGGACTACATCGTCGTCGAGATGGCGCGCCACGTGCTGGGTGAAGACTGGATGGCCGATTACGTCCAGCGTGCGAACAATGGCGGAATCGAGCGCGTGCTGGTTTAATGGCACGACTGACGATTTCCGCTTGAGGACGACGATGGACTGTGTATTTTGCCGTGAAGATGGCGGCGACGTGCTGTGGCAGGACGATACGATGCGTGTCGTCCTTGCCGACGAACACGATTACCCGGGCTTCTGCCGGGTGATCTGGAACAAGCACGTTGCCGAGTTTTCGGATCTTGCCGAGAGCGATCGCGACCGTGTGATGCGTGCGGTGTATGCGGTCGAACGCGCCATGCGGCGCATCCTGCAACCGGTCAAGGTGAATCTGGCGAGCCTCGGCAACCAGGTGCCGCACGTGCACTGGCACGTGATTCCGCGTTTCTCTAACGACGCCCATTTCCCACTGCCGATCTGGGCGCCGCGCCAGCGCACGGTGTCGGAGGCGCTGCTGTCGTCACGCCGGGCGCAGGCGACGTTGCTGCGCGATGCGGTGCGGCAGGAAATCGAACAAGCTTTGGCCTGAGGTCAACATGAGTGGACTGACTCGCGACACACCGGTGCCAACCGGCGTGGTGGTACACGCCAAATCGCACGCGCTCGAACTGCAATACGCAAACGGCGAATCGTTCCGCGTGCCGTTCGAATTACTGCGGGTGTACTCGCCCTCGGCGGAAGTGCGTGGCCACGGGCCGGGGCAGGAGACGCTGCAGACCGGCAAGCGCGAGGTGACGATCACCGCCATCGAGGGCGTGGGCAACTATGCGTTGCAGCCGACCTTCTCGGATGGTCACTCTACCGGGCTCTATTCGTGGGATCTGCTGTATGACATCGCCACCCGCCAGGATGAACTCTGGCGCGAATATCTCGACAAACTGAAAGCGGCCGGCGTCGACCGCGACGCGCCGATGGCGTCAGCCAGCGCCCCGCACGGTCATTGTCACTGATACGATTCGGCCTGACGCCACACTGATGCGGCGCAACATTCAAAAATACGCGAAAGGACGAACGCGATGAGCAAAACCCACTTCGGCTTTCAGACGGTAGACGAACAGGAAAAAGCGCAGAAGGTGGCCGGCGTGTTCCACTCTGTCGCCTCCAACTACGACCTGATGAACGACCTGATGTCAGGCGGTCTGCACCGGGCGTGGAAAATGTTCACGATTGCACAGGCGAATGTCCGGCCGGGCTATAAGGTGTTGGATATCGCCGGCGGCACGGGTGACCTGTCCAAGGAATTCGCCAAAAAGGCGGGGCCGACCGGCGAGGTCTGGCACACGGACATCAATGAATCGATGCTGCGCGTGGGCCGCGACCGCCTGCTCGATAAAGGCATCGTGACGCCGGCGCTGTTGTGCGACGCGGAAAAAATCCCCTTTCCAGACAACTACTTCGACGTGGTGACGGTAGCGTTCGGCTTGCGCAACATGACCCACAAGGATATCGCGCTGGCAGAAATGCGCCGCGTGCTGAAGCCGGCTGGCCGTCTGCTGGTGCTCGAATTCTCGAAGGTGTGGGATCCGCTGAAAAAAGTCTACGACGTCTATTCGTTCAAGGTGCTGCCGTGGCTCGGCGACCGTTTTGCGAAAGACGCGGAGAGCTACCGCTACCTGGCGGAATCGATCCGGATGCACCCGGACCAGGAAACTTTAAAGACGATGATGGAACAAGCTGGCCTCGACGGCGTCAAATATTACAATCTGTCAGCTGGTGTGGTAGCTTTACACGTGGGGACCAAATACTAGGGTCCCTAACCCATCGTTTTTAAAGGAAATTTCCATCATGTCCGATTCGCGTTTGTTATCTTCCCGTAATGTTAAGGGGTCGCTGGCGAGGAGAATCGGACTGGCAGTGATGGTCGGTCTGATCGCGTTCGCCACCGTTGCCTCGCTCGACGCCGAGGCGCGGCGCCTGGGTGGTGGGCGCAGCATCGGCCGTCAGCAGTCGAGCGCGATGCAGCGGCAAACCACGCCGCCGGCCCAATCTCCGCAGCAGGCACAGCAATCGGCACAAGCCGCCCAGGCGCAGCGCGCGCAACCGGCGCCGACGCCGGCCGCCGCACCTAACCGCTCGCGCTGGCTCGGGCCGATTGCGGGTCTGGCCGCTGGCCTCGGTATCGCCGCGCTGCTTTCGCACTTCGGGATGGGTGAGGCGTTTGCCGGCGCCATGGCCAATATGCTCGTGATAGCCGCCATCGCGATGCTGGCTGTCTGGCTGATCCGCCGTTTTGTGGGCCGCAAGCGCGATGCCGCAGCACCTGCCTATGCGGGCACAGCGCCCAGTTTGAACGCTGGACGTAACGGCTACTCGCAGGAGCCGAGCTTCACCGAGGCGCCGTCGGCGCAAAACGGCTTTTACCGCGAGCCGCAGGTCAATGCCGCTTCGGCTATGCTCGCGACGCCTGTCGTTCCCGCCGGTTTCGACTCGCAAGCGTTTGTCCGCAATGCGAAGGTCTACTTCGTGCGCCTGCAGGCCGCGTGGGACGTGGGCAACATCGCCGATATCCGCGAATTCACGACGCCCGAAATGTTCGCCGAAGTGAAGATCGACCTCGACTCGCGCGGGCCAGAGGCCACGCTGACCGACGTGGTGCAGTTGAACGCCGAGCTGCTGGGCGTTGAGGACCGCGGCAGTGAATATCTGGCCAGCGTGCGCTTCTCCGGCCTGATCCGCGAGAACTCGGGCGCGCCGGCCGAGCCGTTCGTGGAAATCTGGAACCTGTCGAAGTCAGGCCGCGCAGGGGAAGGGTGGTTGCTCGCCGGTATCCAGCAGGCGGGGATCGGTCAGGCCACCTCCGCGCATTGACGTGACGCGTTGCGCATTGGCTGTTCGGCCGACTAAGCCGCGAAGCGAACGGACGTTACAATAGGAACCCGCGCGGGCACATCGCCCGCGCGGGTTTTTTCTTGCCACTCTCAATGACCCTCGCCGCCAAGCCCTTCGCTGCTGCCGTCAATCACCTGCTCGCCCGCGAATCGTGGGCCCGCGAGCGCCTCGCCCCCTATGCCGGCAAGACCGCCCGGCTGAGCTGTCCGCCGGTCGTTCTGATGCTGCTCGTCCAGCCCGACGGCTATCTGGCCGCGGTCGACGAAACGCAAACGCAGCAGTTCGACGTCACCATCTTGGTGCCGCCCGAGGCGTTGCCGGCCTTTGTACAGGGCGGTCAGGCGGCGGTGATGAAGCATGTGAAGATCGAAGGCGACGCAGAATTCGCCACGGTGATCGCGAAGCTGGCCGAGCATCTGCGTTGGGAACCGGAGGAAGACCTGGCGCGGATGATCGGCGACGGTCCGGCCTGGCGGGTCGCCTCGGTGGCGCGCTCGGTCGGTGAGCATGCGCGCCGCACTGGGCGCAATCTGCTCGACTCGGTGGCCGAATACCTGCTCGATGAGAATCCGCAACTAGTGCGCCGCGCCGCGCTTGACGACTTCAATGCCGACCTCGCCAGCGCCCGCGATGCGCTGGCACGCGTCGAAAAACGTCTCGAGCGTCTTGAAAAGAAGGTCGAAGCCCGCGGCGCCAATGCGCCGGGCGGCGCCGCCACGTCGCGCGGCACGCGCTAGTCACCGGGCTCAACCATGCGTTTTCTGCGTTTCCTCAAAATTTTCTTTACGGTTATCCGCTTCGGTCTCGATGAGATGATGCTCAGCCGTATCAACGACCGCCGTGTGCGGTTGTTGCTGCGCATCACCACGATCGGCCGTAAGTTCGACCAGCCGCCAGGCGTGCGGCTGCGTCTCGCGCTCGAAAGCCTCGGGCCGATTTTCGTGAAGTTCGGCCAGGTGTTGTCGACCCGGCGCGACCTGCTGCCTGTCGATATCGCTAACGAGTTGGCCAAGCTGCAGGATCAGGTGCCGCCGTTCCCGTCCGAGGTGGCAATTGGGCTCGTCGAGAAGTCGCTGGGGGCGCCGGTCGACGTGCTGTTCGACGATTTCGAGCGGGTGCCGGTGGCGAGCGCGTCGATCGCGCAGGTGCACTTTGCCAAGGTGAAAGCCGGCCAACATGCAGGCAAGGCCGTGGCGGTGAAGGTGCTGCGCCCGAACATGCTGCCGGTGATCGACTCGGATCTTGCGTTGCTTCGCGATATCGCCGTATGGGCCGAACGCCTGTGGGCCGACGGCAAGCGTCTGAAACCGCGTGAGGTCGTCGCCGAATTCGACAAATACCTGCACGACGAGCTCGACCTGATGCGCGAGGCCGCCAACGGCAGCCAGTTGCGTCGCAATTTCGCGGGACTCGATCTGCTGCTGGTACCGGAGATGTACTGGGAGTTCTGCACACCCACCGTGCTGGTGATGGAGCGCATGGTCGGCGTGCCGATCAGTCAGGTGGAAACCCTGCGCGCCGCGGGCGTGGACATCCCGAAGCTGGCTCGCGAAGGCGTCGAAATCTTTTTCACGCAGGTGTTCCGCGACGGCTTTTTCCATGCGGACATGCACCCCGGCAATATCCAGGTCAGTCTCGATCCGGCGCACTTCGGGCGCTATATCGCGCTGGACTTTGGCATCATCGGCGCGCTGTCGGACTTCGACAAGAACTACCTCGCTCAGAACTTCCTTGCGTTCTTCAAGCGCGACTACCACCGGGTCGCCACGCTTCACCTCGAGTCGGGCTGGGTGCCGCCCACTACGCGTGTCGAGGAACTCGAAAGCGCAATTCGTGCAGTCTGCGAACCGTACTTCGACCGCGCGCTGAAGGACATTTCGCTGGGTCAGGTGCTGATGCGCCTGTTCTCCACGTCGCGCAGGTTCAATGTCGAGATCCAGCCGCAGCTCGTCCTGTTGCAGAAGACGATGCTGAACGTCGAAGGCCTCGGGCGTTCGCTCGATCCCGAACTCGATTTGTGGAAGACGGCCAAGCCGTATCTCGAACGCTGGATGAATGAGCAGATCGGCCTGCGTGGCTGGCTCGAGCGTTTGAAGATCGAAGCGCCGCAGTGGAGCAAAACGTTGCCGCAACTACCGCGGCTGATCCACCACGTGCTGGCGGAACGTCACGACAACCAGCGCGGCCCGGGCGACGACACGATTCGCCAGATCCTGCTCGAGCAGAAGCGCACCAACCGGCTGTTGCAAGGCTTGCTGATGTTCGGTATTGCGGTCGGCATTGGCGCGGTGGTGGCGCGGGCCTGGCTCGCACTAGTTTATGGTGGATAAAGTGGATCCGTTGAATCCAGCAGGCCCCGACTTCGCCACCCGCGATCCGAACTCGCCGGCATTCTGGGATGAACGCTTTGAACGCGGCTTTACGCCATGGGACCAGGCGGGCGTGCAGGCGGCGTTTCAGACCTTCGCGACGCGCCATCCCGAAGCCGCAGTGCTGATTCCCGGTTGCGGCAGCGCGTGGGAGGCGCTCTGGCTAGCCCGTCAGGGTCGCCGGGTGCAGGCGATCGATTTCTCGTCGGCTGCGGTGGCGACTGCGCGCTCACAGCTAGGCGCATACGCAAACGTCGTCGATCAGGCCGATTTCTTCTCCTGGCAGCCGCCCTTCACCCCAGGCTGGATGTATGAACGCGCATTTCTGTGCGCGTTGCCGAAGGACCGCCGCGCAGATTATGCGCAGCGCATGGCCGAACTTCTGCCGGCGCAGACTCTGCTGGCCGGCTTCTTCTTTCTGGGCGCGACCCCGAAAGGGCCACCGTTCGGAATCGAGCGCGCCGAACTCGACGCCTTGCTGAATCCGCATTTCGAACTGATCGAAGACGAGCCCGTCAGCGACTCGATGCCGGTGTTCGCCGGCCGCGAGCGCTGGCTCACCTGGCGCCGCCGCGCCTCGACGAGGACTTGATCCCACGTTGGGCGCCCCAATATGTGCCCGCGGTGGCTGCGTCGGCCGCCCACTCCTGAAAACCGGGGGTGGGAGATTGTTTGCGGCTATAATTCAAGGCTTTGCAAGCGTTTGCCAGATTAATGTAGGGAAAAGATCATGCCGATCTACGCGTATCGCTGCGAATCATGCGGCTTCGGGAAGGACGTGCTTCAGAAGATGAGCGACGCCCCGTTGACGAACTGCCCCGAGTGCGGAAAAGACACATTCCGCAAGCAGGTGACCGCAGCCGGGTTTCAATTGAAGGGTTCGGGCTGGTATGTAACCGATTTCCGCGGCGGCAACGGCGCGAAGAGCGCAGCGGCGCCGAGTGGCGCGAGCGGCGACAAGGAAGCCGCGCCCGTGAAGTCCGAGGGCGGCTCCGCCGACACCGGCTCGTCGGGCGGCTCGACCGAAAGCTCTACCAGCGCCGCAACACCTGCAGCGCCGGCGGCCGCACCGGCTAGCACCAGCGGCAACGGCTCCGGCAGCGCCTAGCTAGCGTTGCCGCCTCGACGAGGCGGCGCACTCGCCACAACCGGCCCGGCCGGCGTGGCTTTCTGGCGATACACATGACGACGAAAAAAGCGACGCTCAAATCGGTGTTCCTGACCGGCCTGCTGGTGCTGGTGCCGTTGGCCATCACGTTGTGGGTGCTCGGTCTGATTATCGGCACGATGGATCAGACGCTGCTGTTGCTGCCGGAGTCGTGGCAGCCGGAGCGCGCGCTCGGCTTCCGTCTGCCCGGCCTGGGCGCAGTGCTGACGCTGGCGTTTATCTTCATCGTTGGACTGTTGACGCAGAACTTCATCGGGCAGAAGCTCGTGAAGTGGTGGGAGTTGCTGGTCGGCCATATTCCGGTGGTCGGGCCGATCTACACGAGCGTCAAACAGGTGTCCGATACGTTGCTCTCCAGCAGCGGCAATGCGTTTCGCAAGGCCCTGCTTATCGAGTATCCGCGCAAGGGCTCCTATACGATCGCGTTCCTGACCGGGATTCCGGGCGGGGACGTGCTCAACCACCTGAAGGAAGATCACGTCAGCGTGTACGTGCCGACTACGCCGAACCCGACGTCCGGCTTCTTCCTGATGGTGCCGAAGAGCGAAGTGGTCGAACTTGATATGACGGTCGACGCTGCGCTCAAGTACATTGTCTCGATGGGCGTGGTGGCGCCATCCGCGCCACCGGCGCAGCAGGTGCGCCGCTCCACCATCGAACCGCCGATGTAATGCCGGCGCGCATTGTTTCAGTTTCATGAGCTGCGCGCCGTTCAACTAATGCAAAACGAAAGACAAACATCATGTCGATGCGATCTGAATACTGCGGTCTGGTGACCGAAGAACTGCTGGGCCAAACCGTGTCGCTGTGTGGCTGGGTGAGCCGTCGCCGTGACCACGGCGGCGTTATCTTCATCGACCTGCGCGACCGCGAAGGCCTCGTTCAGGTCGTGTGCGACCCCGATCGCGCGGAGATGTTCAAGACCGCTGAAGGCGTGCGCAACGAGTTCTGCGTGCAGATCAAGGGCGTCGTGCGTAATCGTCCGGAAGGCACGACCAACGCTGGCCTGAAGAGCGGCAAGATCGAAGTGCTGTGCCACGAACTGAACGTGCTGAACGCGTCGGTCACGCCGCCGTTCCAGCTCGACGACGACAACCTGTCGGAAACCACGCGTCTCACGCATCGTGTGCTCGACCTGCGCCGTCCGCAGATGCAGCACAACCTGCGTCTGCGTTACCGTGTTTCGATCGAAGTACGCAAGTATCTGGACTCGCTGGGCTTCATCGACATCGAAACGCCGATGCTCACGAAGAGCACGCCCGAAGGCGCGCGCGACTATCTCGTGCCGTCGCGTACCAATGCCGGCCAGTTCTTTGCTCTACCGCAGTCGCCGCAGCTGTTCAAGCAGCTGCTGATGGTCGCTAACTTCGACCGCTACTACCAGATCGTCAAGTGCTTCCGCGACGAAGACCTGCGCGCCGACCGTCAGCCGGAATTCACGCAGATCGACTGCGAAACCTCGTTCCTCTCGGAACAGGAAATTCGCGACCTGTTCGAAGCGATGATCCGTCACGTCTTCAAGGTGACGATCGGCGTTGAACTGGACGAGAAATTCACGGTGATGCAGTACTCGGAAGCCATGCGCCGCTTCGGTTCGGACAAGCCGGACCTGCGCGTGAAGCTCGAATTCACCGACCTGACCGACGCGGTCAAGGACGTCGATTTCAAGGTGTTCAGCACGCCTGCCAACACCAAGGATGGCCGCGTTGCGGCGCTGCGCGTGCCGAAGGGCAGCGAGCTTTCGCGTGGCGATATCGACAGCTACACGGAATTCGTGCGCATCTACGGCGCGAAGGGTCTGGCCTGGGTCAAGGTTAACGAAGTCGCCAAGGGCCGCGACGGTCTGCAAAGCCCGATCGTCAAGAACCTGCACGATGAAGCCATCAAGGCCATCATCGAGCGCACCGGTGCGCAAGACGGCGACATCATTTTCTTCGCGGCGGATCGCGCGAAGGTCGTCAACGACAGCCTCGGCGCACTGCGTCTGAAGATCGGTCATTCCGAATTCGGCAAGGCCAACGGCCTCGTCGAAACCGGCTGGAAGCCGCTGTGGGTGGTCGACTTCCCGATGTTCGAATACGACGAAGAAGAAAACCGTTACGTCGCCGCGCATCACCCGTTCACGAGCCCGAAGGACGAACACCTCGAGTATCTGGAAACGGATCCGGCCCGCTGCCTCGCCAAGGCCTATGACATGGTGTTGAACGGCTGGGAAATCGGCGGCGGTTCGGTGCGTATTCACCGCGAAGAAGTGCAGAGCAAGGTGTTCCGCGCGCTCAAGATCAATGCGGAAGAAGCACGCGCCAAGTTCGGCTTCCTGCTCGATGCGCTGCAATACGGCGCGCCGCCGCATGGTGGTATCGCGTTTGGTCTGGACCGCATCATCACGATGATGGCCGGCGCCGACTCGATCCGCGACGTAATCGCGTTCCCGAAGACGCAGCGCGCACAGGACCTGCTCACGCAGGCGCCGAGCGAAGTGGACGAGCGCCAGTTGCGCGAGTTGCACATCCGTCTGCGTCAGCCGGAAGCGAAGGCGTAAGGCTGCATGCTCACTGTCTGAGCGGCTCATCCAGCGGTTCAATGGGCCGCGGTCAAGCAAACGAAAAAGGCGCGGCACGCGCCTTTTTCGTTTTTTGCGTTACAGTCGGAGCAACGGGTGAAACAATAGCCCAGATAAAGCCGTCGACCGACATGTACCGCGCGCAGTACGCGCCTAGTCTTATCGCCATGCCGAAACCGCCGAAGATTCCCGAATCCGTACTTGTGGTGATCCATACGCCGGAATTAGATGTGCTGCTCATCGAGCGTGCTGATCGCGCGGGTTTCTGGCAATCGGTGACGGGCTCGAAAGAAACGCTCGACGAGCCGCTTGCCTCGACCGCTATACGCGAAGTGGCCGAGGAAACCGGTATCGTGATCGGCAGCTCCGCTGTGCCCCGCGAGGCGTTGTTGGACTGGCAGTATCAGATCGAGTACGAGATTTATCCGGTCTGGCGGCATCGTTACGCCGAGGGCGTGACGCACAACACCGAACACTGGTTCAGCCTCGAGGTGCCGCAGCGTTGCGAGGTGACGCTCGCGCCGCTCGAGCACACCGCGCACCTCTGGCTGCCGCATGAAGAAGCCGCAGAGCGCTGCTTCTCCTCGTCGAACGCCGACGCGATCCTGCAGTTGCCGCAGCGCCTGAAAAGGCGGCTCCGATGACGGCCGGCGGTTCGCGGCATTTCGAGCGGCTTCGGCAAACCCTGTTCGGTCGTCGTTACTGGTCGAAGTTCCGCTTCACCGCCGGTAACGAAGTCCAACTGTTCCGCTCCGGGGAGGCGTTTTTTACTTCGTTGATCGCGCGCGTCGATGCGGCGGAGAAAGACGTCGTTCTCGAAACCTACATCTTCTGCAATGACGACGCCGGCCAGGTGGTCAGTGCCGCGTTGCTGCGCGCCGCCGCCCGCGGCGTGCGTGTGCGCGTGATCACCGACGGCATCGGCACCGCCCGTCTGCCGATTTTCCACGACTGGCCTGAGCGCGGCATCGAGCATCGGATCTACAACCCGCATCTGTTTGGCCGCTTCGGTTTTTCGCGCACGCATCGCAAGCTGGCCGTGGTCGACGATCAGTTCGCGTGGTGCGGCGGCATCAATATCGTCGACGACTACGAGAACGACGGTGCGCGTTTGCCGTATCGGCGCTGGGACTTTGCGGTCGAGCTGCAGGGGCCGGTGGTCGCCGATGTCCGCGAGGCGTTCGAGAGCCAATGGCACCGGATCCGTTTCGGTCACCGTCCGGTCGAAGCGCTGCAGCCCGATTTCACCTTCAAGGACGACACCAGTTCCGGCGCACCGGCCCGCGGCCACAACCGCAGCGCCGATCTGCGCGGCGTTGGCGAACCCGCGGTGGCGTTCGTCGCGCGCGACAACCTGATCAACCGCCGCGCCATCGAGAAGGCTTACCTCACCGCGATCGGTCAGGCGCGCACCGAGGTGCTGCTCGCCAATCCCTACTTCATGCCGGGCCGCAAGCTGCGCCGTGCGCTGGTGTTCGCGGCGCGGCGTGAGGTGGACGTGAAGCTGATCATCGGGAGGAAAGAGTTTGCCGCGCTCGATTACGCAGTGCCTTTCCTGTACCGCTCGTTGCTGAAGGCCGGCGTGAAGATCGCCGAATACGAAAAGACGATGCTGCACGGCAAGGTGGCCGTTGTCGATTCGGCCTGGGGTACGGTAGGCTCATCGAATCTCGACGCGCTGAGTCTTATGCTGAACAACGAGGCCAACGTCGTGCTAGTGCATGACCCGCAAATCAAGGCGTTGCGCGAGGCGATCCTGACTGCCTTCGACGAGTCGCGCCGTATCGATATCGAGCACTACGAGGCCCGTCCCGCAGGCGAGCGTGCGCTGAACTGGCTGGCCTACAACACCTACCGCGTCGTGATGAAACTGCTGACGGTCGGCGGGTACGACTAGACCGGTTTTGCCGCAAGCAAGCTCGGGAACGGATGATGTCATTGCTCGACCGCGATGCTCTGGCGCTGAATGAATCATGCACGCGGTCGCCCCGAGGCCCAGGGCAAACCCGCCTGCCCGAACGTCCCCTGCGCGTCCATCGCGCCAAATCGCCCCGGGAGTTGCGACACGCGTCAAACCGGATCGCGCCGACAAGACAAACCCCTCTAAAAAAATCTCCCGCGTCCGATAGACGTATGACGCAAAATTGATGCTCCGGTTAGAAACCGGTTTCTAATAAAGTCCTTGTTTCGCGGACGGCAGCACTCAATAATAGTACGGCCGTTCGATTTTCTTTCGGTCACATAAGAACGGTAAAAACAGCTATGCGAAAAGGCGAACAAACGCGGGTCGCGATTCTCGATGCAGCACTCGATCTGGCAAGCCGCGACGGACTGGAAGGTCTGACGATAGGGCTGCTGGCCGAGCGCATGCAGATGAGCAAGAGCGGCGTGTTTGCGCACTTCGGGTCGCGCGAGGACTTGCAGGTTGAAGTGGTGCGCGAATATCACCGTCGTTTCGAAGACGAGGTGTTTTTCCCGAGTCTGCGTGAGCCGCGCGGCTTGCCGCGTTTGCGCGCAATGATCTCCCGCTGGATTGAGAAGCGCATCCAGGAAGTGACTACCGGATGCATCTACATCAGCGGTGCGGTCGAGTATGACGACCGCGCGGACAACCCGGTGCGCGAGCAACTGGTGTCGAGCGTGACGATCTGGCGTGCAGCGCTCACCCGGGCCATTTCGCAGGCAATGGAAGAAGGGCATCTGCGTGCGGACACGAACCCGCAACTGATGCTGTTCGAACTGTACAGCTTCACGCTCGGCCTGCATCACGACGCACGCTTCCTGCACTTACCGGATGCAGTGCCTCTGACCTGGGCCGCGCTCGAAAAACTGATTGTTTCGTATCAGAGCGAAAGCCGTTAGCAGGGCAGCCGGATCCGGCGGATCCAGCGGCGCTGAAAAGGTCCGGACACGGACTGGAGTTGACGGCCTGGCTCCTTGTCAAACTTTGGAGAGAGTCATGGGACAGTACGCCGCGCCGTTGCGCGACATGCAATTCGTGTTGCACGAGCTGCTTAATGTCGAAGATGAGATCAAGCAGATGCCGAAGCACGCAGATCTCGATGCCGATACGATCAATGCAGTGCTGGAAGAAGCCGGCAAGTTCTGCTCCGAAGTGCTGTTCCCGCTGAATCAGAGCGGCGACCAGGAAGGCTGCACGTACGTCGGCGACGGCGTCGTGACCACGCCGAAGGGTTTCAAGGAAGCTTATAAGCAATATGTCGAGGCTGGCTGGCCGGCACTCGGTTGCGATCCGGAATACGGCGGCCAGGGCCTGCCCGCGTTCGTCAACAACGCTCTGTACGAAATGCTTAATTCGGCGAACCAGGCGTGGACGATGTACCCGGGCCTGTCGCACGGCGCGTATGAATGCCTGCATGCGCATGGCACGCCGGAACTGCAGCAGACGTATCTGCCCAAACTCGTCTCCGGTACGTGGACCGGCACGATGTGTCTGACCGAGCCGCATTGCGGCACGGATCTCGGCATCCTGCGCACCAAGGCCGAACCGAACGTCGACGGCTCTTACTCGATCAGCGGCACCAAGATTTTCATCTCCAGCGGCGAACACGACCTCGCGGAGAACATCGTTCATCTGGTGCTCGCGCGTCTGCCGGATGCACCGAACGGTACCAAGGGCATTTCGCTCTTCATCGTACCTAAGTTCGTGCCGAACGAAGCCGGCGAGCCGGGCGAACGCAATACCGTGAAGTGCGGTTCCATCGAACACAAGATGGGCATCCACGGTAACGCCACCTGCGTGATCAATCTCGACAACGCCAGGGGCTGGCTGGTCGGCGAGCCGAACAAGGGCTTGAACGCCATGTTCGTGATGATGAACGCCGCGCGTCTGGGCGTCGGCATGCAGAGCCTTGGGCTGACCGAAATCGGCTATCAGAACTCGCTGACTTACGCGAAAGAGCGTCTGCAGATGCGTTCGCTGACCGGCCCGAAGGCGCCTGAAAAGGCCGCTGACCCGATCATCGTGCACCCGGACGTGCGCCGCATGCTGCTCACGCAGAAGGCCTACGCCGAAGGCGCGCGCGCTTTCTCGTACTGGTCCGCGCTGCATATCGACAAGGAACTGTCGCACGCCGAAGAATCGGTGCGCAAGGATGCCGCCGACCTCGTCGCGCTGCTCACGCCGATCCTGAAAGCGTTCCTCTCGGACAACGCGTTCGAGAGCACCAACCACGCCATGCAGATTTACGGCGGTCACGGCTTCATCGCCGAGTGGGGCATGGAGCAGTACGTGCGCGACGCGCGCATCAACATGATCTACGAAGGCACCAACGCGATCCAGTCGCTCGACCTGCTCGGCCGCAAGGTCCTCGGCGACATGGGCGCGAAGATGAAGAAGTTCGGCAAGCTGGTGACGGAGTTCGTCGAAGCCGAAGGTATCAAGCCGGAAATGCAGGAGTTCGTGAACCCGCTCGCCGACATCGGCGACAAGGTGCAGAAGCTCACCATGGAAATCGGCATGAAGGCCATGCAGAACCCGGACGAAGTCGGCGCCGCGGCTGTACCGTATCTGCGCACCGTCGGCCATCTGGTGTTCTCGTACTTCTGGGCCCGCATGGCGCGCATCGCCCTGGACAAGGAAGCGTCCGGCGATCCGTTCTACAAGGCCAAGCTCGCCACCGCGCGCTTCTACTTCGCCAAGCTGCTGCCGGAAACGGCCATGACGATTCGCCAGGCACGCGCCGGTTCGAAGTCGTTGATGGACGTCGAAGAGTCGCTGTTCTAAAGCCACATCACGGCAGGGCCGCGCGTGCCTGAAACGCGTGGCCCTGCCGCCAGCCACACATTGCGAAGCCCGCGTGCACCGCGCGCGAAACCCACGCAAACATTACGCGACACCCGCATAACTCCCCCGGAGGAACGACGTGAGCAATCTGATCATTCGCAAGGTAGCCGTGCTCGGCGCCGGCGTGATGGGCGCGCAGATCGCTGCGCACCTGATCAACGCCAAGGTGCCTGTGCTGCTGTTCGACCTGCCCGCCAAGGAAGGCCCGAAGAACGCGATCGCACTGAAAGCGATCGAGAATCTGAAGAAGCTGTCGCCGGCGCCGTTTGGCGTGAAGGAAGACGCGCAATACATCCAGCCTGCCAACTACGACGACGACATCGAGAAGCTCGCCGAGTGCGATCTCGTGATCGAAGCAATCGCCGAACGGATGGACTGGAAACACGACCTGTACAAGAAAGTCTCGCCGCATATCGCGTCGAACGCGATTTTCGCGAGCAACACGTCGGGTCTGTCGATCACCGAACTGTCGCAAGGTTTCTCGGATGAACTGAAGTCGCGCTTCTGCGGCGTGCACTTCTTCAATCCGCCGCGATATATGCATCTAGTCGAGCTGATTCCGACCGCGGCGACGCGTCCGGAAATTCTCGATCAGCTCGAAACGTTCCTGACGAGCGTGGTTGGCAAGGGCGTCGTGCGTGCGAAAGATACGCCGAACTTCATCGCCAACCGGGTGGGCATTTTCTCGATCCTCGCGGTCATCACCGAAGCGGCGAAGTTCGGCCTGCGTTTCGACGAAGTGGACGATCTGACGGGTTCGCGTCTGGGCCGCGCGAAGTCGGCAACGTTCCGCACCGCCGACGTGGTCGGTCTCGACACGATGGCGCACGTCATCAAGACGATGCAGGACAACCTGAAGGACGACCCGTTCTTCCCGGTCTACGAAACACCGGCCGTGCTCGCCGAACTCGTGAAGAAGGGTGCGCTCGGTCAGAAGACCGGCGGCGGCTTCTACAAGAAGGAGGGCAAGGCGATCAAGGTGCTCGATCCGAAGACGGGCGAGTATGTCGACGGCGGCGCGAAGGCCGACGAACTGGTGGGCCGCATCCTCAAGCGTCCGCCGGCAGAGCGCCTGAAACTGCTGCGTGAATCGCAACATCCGCAGGCGCAGTTCCTGTGGTCGATCTTCCGCGATGTGTTCCATTACATCGGTGTGCATCTGGAGTCGATCGCCGACAACGCACGTGATGTCGATCTGGCCATCCGTTGGGGTTTCGGCTGGAACGAAGGCCCGTTCGAAGGCTGGCAGACGGCCGGCTGGAAGCAGGTCGCCGAGTGGGTGCAGGAAGACATCGCCGCAGGCAACGCGCTGTCGAGTGCGCCGCTGCCGTCTTGGGTGCTCGAAGGTCCGGTTGCCGAGAAGGGCGGCGTGCATACGAACGAAGGTTCGTGGTCGCCGGCTTCGAAGTCTTTCGTGCCGCGTTCTTCCTTGAGCGTCTATGACAAACAGGTGTTCCGTGCGCCGCTGGTCGGCGAGACCGGTGCCGATCCGAAGACTTACGGCAAGACGCTGTTCGAAACCGATGCGGTTCGCGCATGGGTCGACGATCGTGCGGGCGAGGACGACGTCCTGATCGTCTCGTTCAAGAGCAAGATGAACACGATTGGACCGTCGGTAATCGATGGCCTCACGCAAGCAATTGAACTGGCCGAAAAGGAATACAAGGGCCTCGTGGTGTGGCAGCCCACGTCGCTGAAGCTCGGTACGCCGGGCGGTCCGTTCTCGGCAGGCGCGAATCTGGAAGAGGCGCTGCCTGCGTTCATGACGGGTGGCGCGAAGGGTATCGAGCCGTTCGTGCAGAAGTTCCAGCAAGGCATGCTGCGCGTGAAGTACGCGAACGTGCCGGTGGTTTCGGCTGTGTCGGGCATCGCGCTCGGCGGCGGTTGCGAACTCGTGCTGCAAAGCGCGAAGCGTGTGGCGCATATCGAGAGCTACATCGGTCTGGTGGAAGTCGGCGTGGGTCTGGTTCCCGCTGGCGGCGGTCTGAAGGAAGCGGCGCTGCGCGCAGCGGAAGCGGCGACGCAGGCTGGTGCCACCAACGATCTCCTGAAGTTCGTGCAGAAGTCGTTTGAAAACGCCGCGATGGCGAAGGTCTCGGCCTCCGCGCTCGACGCCCGTGCAATGGGTTATCTGAAGCCGTCCGACACGATCGTCTTCAACGTGTTTGAGCTGCTCGATGTGGCGAAGAAGGAAGCGCGTGCGCTGGCCGCGGCCGGGTATCGTCCGCCGCTGCGTGTGACGCAGGTGCCGGTCGCAGGCCGCTCGGCGATTGCGACGATCAAGGCGTCGCTCGTCAATATGCGCGATGGCCGTTTCATTAGCGATCACGATTACCTGATCGCGAGCCGTATCGCCGAAGCCGTGTGCGGCGGCGATGTCGAAGCGGGCAGCCTGGTGGACGAAGAATGGCTGCTGAAACTCGAGCGCCGTGCGTTCGTCGATCTGCTCGGCACGCAGAAGACGCAGGAACGGATCATGGGCATGCTGCAAACCGGCAAGCCGGTGCGTAATTAACGCGCGACGATCGCCCGCATAAATCGCATGGGGCCAGAGTAAGCGCTAAAGCGCTAACTCTGGCCGACATAGGAGCTCTTCAAATGACAAAGCAATTGCAAGACGCATACATCGTCGCCGCGAGCCGCACGCCGATCGGCAAGGCGCCGCGCGGGATGTTCAAGAACACGCGCCCCGACGAACTGCTGGTGCACGCGATCAAAGCGGCCGTGGCGCAGGTGCCCGGTCTCGATACCAAGGTGATCGAAGACGCCATCATCGGCTGCGCAATTCCAGAAGCGGAACAAGGGCTGAACGTGGCGCGCATGGGTGCACTGCTTGCCGGTCTGCCGAATACGGTGGGCGGCGTCACGGTGAACCGTTTCTGCGCGTCGGGTCTGACGGCGCTGGCGATGGCCGCCGACCGCATCCGCGTCGGCGAATCCGACGCGATGATCGCCGGCGGCTGCGAATCGATGAGCATGGTGCCGATGATGGGCAACAAGCCGTCGATGTCGCCGCACATCTTCGATCGCAGCGAAGACTTCGGCATCGCCTACGGCATGGGCCTGACCGCCGAGAAGGTCGCCGAGCGCTGGAAGATCAGCCGCGAAGCGCAAGACCAGTTCTCGGTCGAATCGCATCGCCGCGCCATCGCCGCGCAGCAGGCCGGCGAGTTCAACGACGAAATCGCCGCCTACACGATCACCGAGCGTTTCCCCGATCTCGCCACCGGCGAAGTGAAGGTGAAGACGCGCGAAGTCGCGCTCGACGAAGGTCCGCGCGCGGACACGTCGCTGGAAGGTCTGGCCAAGCTGCGTACTGTCTTCGCCAACAAGGGTTCGGTGACGGCCGGCAACAGCTCGCAGACCTCGGATGGCGCGGGCGCGCTGATCGTGGTGTCGGAGAAGATGTTGAAGGAGTTCAACCTGACGCCGCTCGCGCGTTTCGTCAGCTTCGCCGTGCGCGGCGTGCCGCCGGAAATCATGGGCATCGGTCCGAAGGAAGCGATTCCGGCTGCGCTGAAGGCCGCGGGTCTGAAGATCGAAGACCTGGACTGGATCGAGCTGAACGAAGCGTTCGCCGCGCAGTCGCTGGCGGTGATCCAGGACCTCGGTCTCGATCCGTCGAAGATCAACCCGCTTGGCGGCGCGATTGCACTGGGCCATCCGCTCGGCGCGACGGGCGCGATTCGTGCGTCGACAGTGGTGCACGGCCTGCGCCGTCGCAACTACAAGTACGGCATGGTCACGATGTGCGTCGGCACAGGGATGGGCGCAGCGGGCATCATTGAGCGTCTGTAATCGTGTACGCACAGGTCCTTTGAAGACCTCAGAACGGTTCGTAAGCCCTGAGGCCTGCGAACCGTTTTTTCATTCAGCCGCATCACAGCCGCATTACCGCCTCGACAGGCAGTGTTGCGCAGCACTGAGCGGGACTAACAGGAGATGACGATGGACATTCTGGTCGAGCGCGCCAACGGCGTGCTGACGATTGCCTTCAACCGGCCGGACAAGAAGAACGCGATTACGGCCGCCATGTACCAGACGATGGCCGACGCGCTGGTCGAAGCGCAGGGCGACACGTCCGTGCGGGCGATCCTGTTTCGCGGCAGCGTCGGCATTTTCAGCGCCGGCAACGATCTGGAAGATTTCATGAAGACGCCGCCGATGGGCGAAAGCGCGCCGGTGTTCCAGTTCCTGCGCGCGATCAGCTCGGCGGAGAAACCGGTGGTGGCGTCGGTGGCGGGCCCGGCGGTGGGGATCGGCACGACCCTGTTGCTGCATTGCGACCTGGTGTATGCCGCCGATACAGCGACGTTTTCGCTGCCGTTTGCGCAACTTGGGCTGTGCCCGGAAGCGGCTTCGAGCCTGCTGTTGCAGCGCGTCGCCGGCTATCAGGCCGCAGCGGAAAAGCTGCTGCTGGGTGAAGCGTTCGACGCGCGCGAAGCTCAACAGATGGGCTTCGTGAACCGCCTGCTACCGGCCGCGGAAGTCGATGCATTCGCGCTCGAACAAGCGGTCAAGCTGGCGGCACTGCCGGCTTCGTCGTTGCGTGTGACGAAGTCGCTGATGAAGCGAGCGAGCCACCACGAACTGCAAACGCAGATGTCCGATGAAGCCGTGCACTTCGGCAAGATGCTGCTCGCGCCGGAAGCGCGCGAGGCGTTCAAGGCGTTCTTCGAAAAGCGCAAGCCGGATTTCCGGCAGTTCGACTGAGCAGCAACAGGCAACGGGCTTACGTCGGCGCAAGCGTGTCGTAGTCGACGTAACCGGCCTCGCGGCAAAAGCTCACCAGCCGTACGCCGGCCTGGCGTGCAATCGCAATCGCCAGCGACGACGGCGCCGAGATGGTCGCCAGCATCGGCACGTCGACGCGCGCCGCCTTGCGCACCAGTTCATAGCTCGCACGGCTCGACAGAAACACAAAGCCATCCTTGGTATCCGCCCGGTCGAGCACCAGCTGCCCGATCAGCTTATCCAGGGCGTTATGACGGCCCACATCCTCGAACGCAAGGCGGATGGCGCCTTCCGCGTCGCACCATGCCGCCGCGTGCAGGCCGCCCGTCAGTTTGGTCAGGGCCTGATGCGCAGGCAGCTCACGTGCAGCGCGGGCAATCGCATCCGGTGCGAGCCGCTGCAGAAAACCGGTGTCAGGCACGCGCTCCGGCTTCAGATCCAGCAGATCGATGCTTTCGATCCCGCACACGCCGCAGCCAGTCCGGCCCGCGAGCGCGCGGCGCTTTTCCTTCAGCTCGACGAAGGCCTGTTGCACGACCTGCAATTGCACTTCGGCATGCGGCATTTCGCCGTCATGCAGCTCCACCTCGATGTCCTGGATATCGCTGCCGCGCTCCACGATCCCTTCCGAAATCGAGAAACCGACCGCGAACGCCTCCAGATCGCGCGGCGTGCACATCATCACCGCATGCGAAATGCCATTGAAGACGAGCGCTACGGGCCACTCCTGACCGACGTGGTCAATGACCGTTTCCACCGCGCCGCCGCGGTGGCGGCGCACCTGGCGCTCGACAGCGCCCGGTTGATCCGCCGTTTCAAGTTCGTTCAAAACCCTGACTCCTAGACCGATGCGGCGCGCGGGGAACTGTCCCTTGGCCCAGCCTGGCCGGGCCGCCGCCGCACGAATAAGGTTCTAAAATACCTCAAGCGGGCGTTGTGCGTTGGCCCGCCACCAAAGAGGACACTGTCATGGGACTCAACGAGGCGCCGCTCCTGTTCAACTTCGAAGTCGAGTCTTCGGAAGATCTGACCTACATCCCGATGGCGGTGCGCTTCAATCTCGACCGCTTCGGGCTGCGCATTTCGCTCGCGCAGTGGCAGATGCTGCCACACGAAGACCGCAAGCTGCTCGCGCGTTTTCCGGTCGAAGAGGACGCCAGCATCGAGCCGAACTTCGATCATGCGCTGTTCGAAATGCTGCGCACGCACGCCAACGTCGAGCCTGAATGGTTCACTCCCGAGGACGCCCCCCCGTGGCGTCGGACCAACGCCGTGCCGGAGGGCGTGATGCACCAGGTGGCACTCGCCAGCCTGCACGCCCCGAGCACCGACCAGTGGGCCACGCTCGAGCCGTTCAAACGCTACGTGCTTACCAAGCTGTCGCGCAAACCCGAAGCGAACCACGACTTTGTACCCGCCATGAAAGAGTTTGGTCTGGCCGGCTAGTCGTCCCCGCCCCGCAAATATTTTTGCATCGCACCCTCAAACTGTTCCGATTCGTTGCCGTTATCCAAGGGTTGGCGCGTAAAAAGACCCCGCAGAGGCAAGAACAAGCACGTGCTGCATACGCATTCATGCGCACGGACCTCAGCGCACTCCCGCCTGCAGAACGAATAACGTTCGGAACCCATGACTCCTTTCCTATCGAGGCGGTTACTGATCAATCTGGCAGTCGTCGCCGCAGCGGTCGGCGCGAACGCGTTTGTCGCCTACACGCAGATCTGCGGCCAGCGCGATGCCGACGTGCGCACGCTCCGCTCGACTGACATCCGCCAGAATCTCGACGCCTATCGTTCGGCGCTCGATGACGGCCTCGCGACGCTGGGTCGCTTCGAGGCGACCGGGCGGCCCGGACCGGCCGATGCGGCGTCGGTGATGTCGGCTTCGCTCGCCGGGCTCGAGCACAGGCTCGCGGCGGAACTCGCCGACGAACCGGCCATGGCCGCCACACTGGGCAAGCTGAGTAGCGAGAGCCGGACACTGCAGCAGGAAATCGCGGCCGCACTGGCGCTGGCTCAGGCGAGCGGCCCGGACGAATCGCGAGCATGGGCGGCGTCGGCCTACACGCAGCTCGGCATGGAACTGGATCACGTGGAAACGGCGCTGGCAGCGTTGCGGCAGCAGGAAAACCGCGCCTTGCAGGTGTCGCTGGCGGAATCGCACCGGCGTACGCAGCACGCGATGCTGCTGCTGATCGTCACAATGTTGGCCGGTTGCTCGCTACTGATCTTCACGTTCGGCGCACGTGAAAGCGCGGCGCGCGAGCGGCTGCGGATGGCCAAGGCGCTGTACCGCAACGACGAACGCTTTCGCGGCCTGTTCGACACCCATCCCGTGCCGATGTACATCTTCGATCGCGAGACGCTGCGTTTTCTCGCGGTCAACGCGGCAGCCGTCCAGCAATACGGCTATTCGGAGAGCGAATTCCTTGCAATGACGGTCCGCGCGATCCGTCCGAACGGCGAGATCGGCCGCCTCGAGTCGCATCTGTTGCGCAGCGACGATGGCCCCAACCAGGGCCGCACGATGGCCGGCGTCTGGCATCACCGGCGCAAGGACGGCTCGACGATCAGCGCCGACATCTCGTATCACTCGCTGACCTACATGGGCCGCCCCGCGATCTTCGTGCTGGCCGATGACGTCACCGAGCAGATCAATGCCGAAGCCGAGGCACAGCGCTCGAACCAGATGCTCGAAACGGTGATCGACAATATTCCTCAGCGGATTTTCTGGAAGGATCAGCAATCGCGTTATCTGGGCTGCAACATGGCGTTTGCTCGCGATGCCGGGCTGGCGTATCCGGAGCAGGTGGTGGGCAAGACCGATCACGATCTGCCCTGGCGCGCGCTGGCCGATCAGGTGCAGGCGCACGACGTCGAAGTGATCACCACCGGCGTGCCAAAGATGAACTTCGAGGCCGACCTGGTGATCGACGGCGTGCATCGCACCACAGTGACGAGCAAGCTGCCGTTCACCGATAGCGACGGCCGTGTGATCGGTGTGCTCGGTTCTTACACCGATATCACCGAGCGCAAGCGCGCCGATCTGGCGCTGCGTCTGCAAAGCCGCGCGCTCGATGCGAGCGTCAACGCCATTCTGATCACCGGGCCGACCGAGACGGGCAATCTGATCGAATACGTGAATCCGGCGTTCAAGCGCATCACCGGCTACGATCCGGCCGAGGTGATCGGCCAGGACTGCCGCCTGCTGCAACGCGACGACCGCGATCAGGAAGGGATTTCGGCGATCCGCCAGTCGCTTGCGGCCAATCGCGAAGTGAGCGCGGTGCTGCGCAATTACCGCAAGGACGGCGCGCTGTTCTGGAACCAGCTGTTTATCGCGCCGGTGCCGAATCCGGATGGCGAGACCACGCATCACATCGGCGTCATCAACGACGTCACCGACCTGATGCGCTATCAGGAGCAGCTCGAATACCAGGCGAACTACGACAGCCTGACCCGGCTGCCCAACCGCAATCTGCTGCGCGACCGTCTGCAGCACGCCCTGATCGTCGCCCGACGCCACCACAAGGGTGTCGCAGTCGTGTTTATCGATCTGGACGGCTTCAAGAACGTCAACGACAGCCTCGGACACAGCGTCGGCGACCGGCTATTGGGCGTCGTCGCCGAGCGCCTGGCGCGCTGCGCCCGCGCGAGCGACACGGTGGCACGGCATGGCGGCGACGAATTCGTGATCGTGATGACCGACACCGTTGACGAGCAGTCGCTGATTGCGTGGATGGAGCGCGTGCGTGCGTCGATCTCCGAGCCGGTGTGGCTCGACGGCACGGAACTGTACGTGGGCTGCAGCATGGGCGCGAGCCTGTTCCCGCAGGACGGCGACGACACCGAAACCCTGATGAAGAAGGCCGACCTCGCGATGTATCGCGCGAAGGACATGGGCCGTAACAACTTCCAGTTCTACCAGCCGGAGATGAATGTGAGCGCCGGCGCGCGGCTGAGTCTTGAACGACGTCTGCGGCGCGCCTTGCGCGATAACGAGTTCCTGCTGCACTACCAGCCGCAGGTGGATATCGTGACCGGACAGATCGTGGGCATGGAGGCGCTGGTGCGCTGGCGCGACCCGGAGGTGGGGCTGATCCCGCCGTCGTCGTTCATTCCGGTGGCGGAGGAGTGCGGACTGATCGGGCCGTTGTCCGAGTGGGTGATGCGCGAAGCGTGCCGCCAGAACAAGGCCTGGCAGGACGAGGGCTTGCCGCCGGCGCGCGTCTCGGTGAACCTCTCGGCCCGGCAATTCCAGCATCACGATATCGCCAAGGTGGTCACGCAGATCCTCGCGGAGACTGGACTCGAGCCGCAATACCTCGAACTTGAACTCACCGAAAGCACCATCATGCGCAACGCCGAAGAAGCGGTGTTGATGCTCAACTCGCTGCACGCACTGGGCATTGGGCTCGCCATCGACGACTTCGGCACCGGTTATTCGAGCCTTAGCTATCTGAAGCGCTTTCCGGTGGACCGCCTGAAGATCGACCGCTCGTTTGTGTCGGACATCGGCACGTCGGGCGACGACGAGACGATTACGTCGGCCATTATCGCGCTCGCGCATTCGCTGAACCTGCAGGTGATCGCCGAAGGCGTGGAGACATCGGAGCAACTCGATTTTCTCAAAGAGCGCGCCTGCGACGAAATGCAGGGCTACTTCTTCTCGAGACCGATGCCGACCGACGCGATTCCTGCCTTGCTGCAGGCTGGGGCGGCGGCGATGGTGGCGTAGGGGCAAAAATCCAGTTTACTGGATTTATTTTCCATTAAACTGGATTAATGGACATCAACAACCGGATCGCCAGCCGTGTGCGTGAGCTTCGCGACGCCCAGGGCTATTCCCTCGACACGCTTGCCGAACGCAGCGGCGTGAGCCGCTCCACGATCTCGCTGATCGAGCGCGGTCAGAGCAGCCCAACGGCAACCGTGCTCGACAAGCTCGCCACCGCCCTGCGCGTGACGCTCGCTTCGCTATTCGAAGACAGCGCAAGCGAGTCCGCCGAGCCTTCACCGATGTCCCGCGCTGGCGAGCAGCCGGTATGGACCGATCCGACTTCGGGCTATGTCCGCCGCAACCTGTCGTCTGCGGCACGCTCGCCGATCCAGTTGGTCGAGGTCAACTTTCCGGCGGGGCAGCAGGTTGCTTACGACACCAGCGAGCGCGACGTCGAGATTCATCAGCAGGTCTGGATGATCGAAGGCGTGATGGAGATGACGGTGGGCGACGCGCACTGGCGTCTGGAGGCGGGCGACTGTCTTTCGATGAGGCTCGACTGTCCCACGGCGTTTCGTAATCCCACGCGCGAGCCGGCCCGCTATCTGGTGGCGCTGACCAGCGTGCCCTTTATACCGTTTGCGCCATTTACGCCGGCAAGGAGAAACGGATGAGCGAAGACGTTAGCGTGCGCCGGATCGGCGCTAATGAGGCTGTCGCCTGTGTAGACGCGCTGGCGGACGTGCTGATCGATTGCGTGGAAGGCGGGGCGTCAGTGGGCTATATGTTGCCGCTCGCGCGCGAGAAAGCGCTCGGGTTCTGGCGCGGCGTCGCCGAGGGCGTGGCGCGCAACGAGCGGGCGCTGCTGATTGCCGAGAACCGCGCGGGTGAGATACTCGGTACAGTGCAGTTGATCTTCGCGCAACCCGACAATCAGCCGCATCGTGCGGACGTCGGCAAGATGCTGGTGTGCCGCAAGGCGCGGCGGCAAGGTATTGCACAACGCTTGATGGCGGCGGTCGAAGATACCGCGCGTGACGAGGGCAGGAGCGTGCTGGTGCTCGATACCGTCACCGGCGGCGCGGCAGAGGGTTTGTACGAAAAGGCCGGGTGGCAGCGTGTGGGCGTCGTGCCGAAATACGCGCTGATGCCCGACGGTGAGTTTTGCGCGACGACGGTTTATTACCGGCATCTGTGAGGGAGCGCGATAGATGAAGCATGCAGGTCCAGCGGCACTCGACACGCTCGCAGTTCTGATCGGCTCGATACGCGAGCGCGGAGAACTCAAGGAGCCGCGTCCGGGCGTTTTTTATCGCAAAGGCAAAGCGTTTCTGCATTTTCATGAGGACGCAGCGGGCCTGTTTGCGGATTTGCGCGTGAGCACCGAATGGGAGCGCTTTCGCGTCTCCGAACAAACTGAGCGCACAAAATTTCTGGCGATTCTCGATCGAAGCCTGTGAGGCTATCTCAGCCAATATCGCATCGGCATGCGTGGGTGGCCGTGTAGAATTGGCCCTCGCATTTCCTCATTCCCCAGGTGCTCGATGAGCGACTTCCCCGCGCTCGAAACGCAACGGCTACTGCTGCGCGAACTCGTCGCCGGCGACGCCCCGGCGCTGTTTGCGATTCACGGCGACGCGCCCAGCATGCGCTGGTACGGCGTCGACCCGATGGTCGATGTCCGGCAGGCGCAAAAGCTGATCGAGACTTTTGCCGGTTGGCGCAAGATGCCCAACCCGGGAGTGCGCTGGGGGATTGAACGCAAGTTCGACGCGATGCTGATCGGCTCGTGCGGATTGTTCAAATGGAATCGCGGCTGGCAGACCTGTACGGTCGGCTATGAACTGGCTCACTCGGCGCGTGGCGCCGGGCTGATGTCGGAAGCGTTGTCCGCGGCGCTCGCGTGGGGCTTCGAGCAGATGAAGCTGAACCGCATCGAAGCGCAGATTCATCCGGACAATGCCGCTTCGCTCAAGCTGGCGCACGGCCTCGGCTTCGTACAGGAAGGGCGGGCGCGCGAAGCCGGTTACTGGCAGGGTGAGCGTCATGACCTGCTGCAGTTCAGCCTGCTGCGCAAGGACTGGAGGCTGGCCTGAGCAAGCCGCCTGAAGAGGCGAGCAACTGCCCGCCTCGCCACTTCGCCTAGTCGATTGAGGGCAACGCGCGGGGACGGCGGTCGCTATCGGTGGCGACGTACGTCAGCGTGGCTTCGGTGACCTTCACCACTTCTTCCGCGAGACTCATCCGCTGCGCGTACACCGTGACTTCAATCGTGACCGAGGTATTGCCGGTCTTGACGATATCCGCGTAGAAGCTCAGCAGATCGCCGACGAACACCGGCTGCTTGAACACGAACGAATTGACCGCGATGGTCGCCACCCGCCCGTTGGCGCGCCGGCTGGCGGGAATGGACCCAGCGATATCGACCTGCGCCATGATCCAGCCGCCGAACACATCGCCGTGAACATTGGCGTCGGACGGTTGCGGCACGACGCGCAGCGCGCAGGATTTTTGCGGAAGTTGAAGTTGATCGTTCATCGGGGCACCCATGAGAAACGGATTGGCTCGACCAGCAGGCGGGTTCTTCACGACAACATGACAACCGGCAACCGGCCAGCCCGTGGAAAGCGGCGCCAGCCGGCTTCTGCGACAATAGAGAGATCAGGAATTGTACGGGAAAGCGCCCAGCCGGGTCGCGCGCCGAAATGCCTGCCGCCGGGATTGCGCGGGCGGTAGCTACCAGATGGCGGCGCGCCCTGCTGATGCCTCTGTCGATTCCGTCCCCACCGCCAGCTGATTCCCATGCGCCGCTCCTCCGCCTCCTCCGAACTCTCGCCGATCTCGACCCAGCCGCGCAACGACTGGCAGACGATCATCTCGCTGCTGCCCTACCTCGCCACATACAAGGGGCGGGTGGTGCTTGCGCTCACGTGCCTGATCGGCGCGAAGGTCGCCAATCTCGGCGTGCCGATCGTGATGAAGCGGATCGTCGACAGCCTCGCGTCGGTGCGGCATCTGACGGCGCTCGGACGCGCGGATCATGCGCCGGCCATCGTGCTGCTAGGCGGTGTCGGTCTGCTGGTGGTCGCCTATGCCGTAGTGCGGTTGTCCACGTCGCTGTTTACCGAGTTGCGCGAAATCCTCTTCTCGAAGGTGACGCAAAGCGCGGTGCGGCAACTCGCGCTCAAAGTGTTCCGTCATCTGCATGGGCTGTCGCTGCGCTTTCACCTCGAACGGCAGACGGGCGGCATGTCGCGCGACATCGAACGCGGCACACGCGGCATCACGCAGCTGATTTCCTATTCGCTCTACAGCATTCTGCCGACGCTGGTCGAAGTGGGCCTCGTGCTCGGCTTCTTCATCGTCAAATACGAGGTGTATTACGCGATCGTCACGTTCGTGGCGCTGGCCGTGTACATCACGTTCACGGTGAAGATGACCGAGTGGCGTACGCACTTTCGCCGCACGATGAACGATCTCGACTCGCGCGCCAACTCGCGGGCGATCGACTCGCTGCTCAATTACGAGACCGTCAAATATTTCGGCAACGAAGAGTGGGAAGCTCAGCGTTACGACGAAAACCTGCAGCGCTACCGCAGCGCGGCGATCAAGTCGCAGAATTCGCTGTCGGTGCTCAATTTCGGCCAGCAGGCGATTATCGGCGCGGGGCTTGTCTTCATCCTGTGGCGCGCGACCGAAGGCGTGATGGCGGGCAAGCTCACGCTCGGCGACCTGGTGCTGATCAACACATTTATGTTGCAGCTCTACATTCCGCTGAACTTTCTCGGCGTGGTGTATCGCGAGCTGAAGCAGAGCCTCACCGACATGGACCGGATGTTCACACTCCTCAGTGCGCCGCAGGAAGTACCGGACACACCGGATGCGCCAGACCTCATCGTGAGCGGTGCGCAAGTGCGTTTCGAGCATGTCAACTTTTCGTATGAACCGGCGCGGCAGATCCTGCATGACGTGAGCTTTACGATTCCCGCCGGCACCACGACCGCGGTGGTTGGCCACAGCGGCTCCGGCAAATCGACGCTCGCTCGCCTGATGTTCCGCTTCTACGATCTGGAGCGTGGCACGGGCGGCGCGATTACGATCGACGGCCAGGACATCCGCGATGTGACGCAGGACTCGCTGCGGGCTTCGATCGGCATCGTGCCGCAGGATACAGTGCTGTTCAACGATTCGATCTATTACAACATCGCCTATGGCCGCCCGTCGGCGACGCGCGACGAAGTGATTGCAGCGGCGCGCGCCGCACACATTCACGATTTCATCGAAGGATTGCCGAACGGTTACGAGACGCCCGTCGGCGAGCGCGGACTGAAGCTGTCCGGCGGCGAGAAGCAACGCGTGGCGATTGCCCGCACGATCCTGAAGAACCCGCCGATCCTGCTGTTCGACGAGGCGACCTCCGCACTCGATTCGCGCTCCGAGCGCGCCATTCAGCATGAACTCGACCTGATCGCCCGCGAGCGGACCACGCTGATCATTGCGCACCGGTTATCGACCGTCGTGCATGCGCAGCAGATTATCGTGATGGACAAGGGGCGTATCGTCGAGCGCGGCACGCACGCGGAGTTGCTGACGGCCGGTGGGTTGTTCGCGCAGATGTGGGCGCTGCAGCAGCAACGCGCTGCACAAGTGGAGGACGCGCCCGAAGTGGTAGTGGCCGGTGAGGGTGGGCGCTAGCCAGGCGTGGCCAGAGTATCTATGCGTGGCCGAAGCAATTTATGCCTGGCCATGGTCAACCAGGCCGTTACGATTGTGCCGCAGCCTGCCTTAGCCGGTCATCAAGCGCCTGCAACTGCGCGACCGTCCCGACGTTATCCCACAGTCCCTCATACACTTCGCCGCTCGCGAGGCCGCGCGCAACCGTTTCGAAGTAGTACGGCGTCAGCGGACGCCGCGTGCCGCGCGGCAGCGCACGGAACATACGCGTGTCGTACAGCGCGATGCTGCCGAACGTGAGACGCGGCTTTCCATCGGACAACACCACACCGTCGACCAGGCCGAAATCGCCCGCAGGATGAAACGGCGGGTTCGGCACCATCACCAGATGCATGCCCGGCTCCGCCTGCGCGGCGAGCCGCGTAGCGTGCGCACGCAGCGATGCGTAATCGAAGTCGGCATAGACATCACCGGCCACGCCGACAAAGATCTCGCCGGGCGCGCCTTCGGCTGCCGGAGCGTCCTCCAGCAGCGGTAACGCCTGCGCAATCCCGCCGGCCGTCTCCAGCGCTTCCTGCTCGGCTGAATAGCGCAGCTCCACCCCCCAGCGCGACCCGTCGCCAAGTGCCGCTTCAAAACGCTCGCCGAGCCATGCATGATTGATCACAATGGTCCGGAGTCCGGCTTGCGCGAGACGCTCGATCTGCCAGACGATCAGCGGTTTGCCGCCTGCTTCGAGCAGCGGCTTCGGGGTGTGGTCCGTCAATGGACGCATCCGTTCGCCGCGCCCGGCGGCGAAGATCATCGCTTTGGTGAGAGACATCGTCATTGTTCGGAAAGCTCAGAAGGTATAGCCGACTTCGCCGGCACGGCCTTCGAGCTCATCAAGCAGCTTCGCAAAAGGTGCAAGTGGACGGTAGCGCCCGGCGACCTTGCGCCCATAACCGATAAAGCGCGGCAGGTCCTTCATGTAGTGCGGTTTGTGGTCCCGGTAGTTGATCCGGCAGAACAGGCCCAGCACCTTGATGTGCCGCTGCAGGCCCATCCACTCGAGTTGACGGTAGAACTCGCCGAAATCGGCATCGACCGGCAGGCCGGCTTTTTTCGCGCGCTCCCAGTAGTACACGAAGCAATCGAGCTCGAACTCCTCGTCCCAGCTCAGGAAGGCATCGCGCAACAGCGAGGCGACGTCATAGGTAATCGGACCATAGACCGCGTCCTGGAAGTCGAGCACGCCGGGGTTCAGCGGGTTCGGCTCCGGCATCACCATCAGGTTGCGCGGCATGTAATCGCGCAGCATGAAAACCTGCGGCTGTGCCTGGGCACTGGCGATCAGCAGCGCAAACGTGCGGTCGAGCAGCCCGCGGGTCTTCTCGTCGACCTCGCGGCCGAGATGCCGGCCGATGAACCACTCCGGCAGCAACTCCATCTCGCGGCGCAGGAACGCTTCGTCGAACGGCGGCAGCACACCCGGCTTCGATGTCAGTTGCCAGCGGATCAGCGCGTCGAGCGCGTCGCGCATCAGCGCCTTTGCGTTGTCCGGCGTCAGCGCGCTGAGGTAGGAGGTGGTGCCCAGATCGGTGACGAGCATGAAGCCGGCCTCGAAATCGACCTCCAGCACCTGCGGCACATTCACGCCGGCCGCGCTCAGCAGTTGCGCCACCTGCACAAATTCGCGGCACTTTTCCGGCGGCGGGGCGTCGACGGCGATCAGCGTGGTGCTTGCCGCGTCTTTCAAATTCTTACCCTTCAGGCGGAAATAGCGGCGAAAACTTGCGTCGCTGGAAGCGGGTACCAGCGTTGCAAGGTCGAGTGCATAACGGTTCGCGTGACTCTCCAGCCAGGCGGTGAGCAGTTGCAGGCGGGCGTCGGGAGAAGTGGAATCGGAGGGCAGCGTCATGAAAACCGGAAGGCAAATTCAGGGGGGCAACGTCTTGCCATATAATACCCCACGACTTTTTTGACACGACGCACGCCAGCTTTCGCTCGCCCCGCTTCACCGCCCGCCTCATCGTTCGACCGGTTGTAAATTTTGATTGATGGGTCGCCGACCATCACGGTCAGGCTGCTCAGGCGGAGGATCGTGGTTGCAGGAGCGGGCGGTCGGGCCAATTCGCCAAACGATACATGCCGCCAAGACAGCTTTCCCAAACGACCCCCTCTCGTGGCGGCGTGCCCCGCAGAAGGCGGCTCGTCGCGGCGTTGATTGCCGTGCCGGGCCTGATGCCCGCGCTCTCGCACGCCCAGTTGTCGGGCGACGCCGCGCAGCCGCAGCCTATCGACGCGCCCTGGGGCATGAGGCTAGCCCCCCAGCTCGAAGAGCATCCGTTGAAGCCGGACCAGAGAGCGGCCACCTTCGTGCTCGGCGACTACACGAGCGGCACGACGGATCAGGACCTGGCGGCCAAGGGTTCCGCCGAAGTGCGCCGTCCCACCTTCACGATCAAGGGCGACGCGCTGCACTACGATCAGGACACCGACATGGCCGACGGCTATGGCAAGGTGGTCGTGATCAACAACGGCGCCACCTTCGTGGGGCCGGAAGCGCATATGCAGGTTGATTCGAGCGAAGGCTACATGCCCTCGCCGAAGTATCACTTCAACATGACGGGCGGCTCGGGCAGCGCGGCGCGTGTCGACATGCTCGACAACGAGCGTTCGGTGTTCACCCAGGGCACCTACACGGCGTGTCAGTGCGAGAGCAATCCGGCCTGGTACATCCGCGGCAGCGAGTTCGACTTCGACACCGGCGCCGACGAAGGCGTGGCGCACAACGGCGTGCTGTTCTTCCAGGGCATTCCGATCTTCGGCTCGCCGTGGCTGTCGTTCCCGCTCTCGGGCGACCGGCGCAGCGGCCTGTTGCCGCCCACTTTTTCGCTCAGTTCGAGTAACGGCTTCGAGCTGAACATACCGTATTACTTCAATATCGCGCCGAACCGCGATCTGCTGATTTCGCCGAACTACATCTCGAAGCGCGGTCTGGAGCAGAATGCGACCTTCCGCTATCTTTCGCCGGATTACTCGGGCTCGATCACCGGCACGTATCTGCCCGACGACAACATCACGAGGACGAACCGTTGGGCGCTGTTCCTCCAGCATAACCAGAACTTCGGTAACGGCTTCGGCGGCTACGTTTATTACAACAAGGTTTCGGATAATTCCTTTCCGGAAGACCTTGGCTCGACCTCCAGCAATATTCTCAACGGCACGCAGCTGCTCTACCAGCAGGAAGCGGGGCTGACGTACAACAACGGCCCGTGGTCGGTGCTGGCGCGCGAGCAAAACTGGCAGACGATCACGCCTTCGGTGGCGCCATACGGACGTGAGCCGGAACTGAACGTCAAGTACAACCAGTACAACGTCGGCGGTTTCGATTACGGCGCGACCGGCGATTTCTCGCGGTTTCGCATCACCACGGCGGATTCGACCGAAGGCGACCGGGTCACCTTCGATCCGTACATGTCGTACTCGGTCGTGGGCCCAGGCTACTTCGTTACACCGAAGGTGCAGTACCACTTCGCGTCGTACAACCTGAGCAACATCGGATCGGGATCGCCGGTCGGACAACCGAAGGATTTCACCGAGTCGGTTCCGACCTTCTCGTTCGACACCGGGCTGATTTTCGAGCGTTCGGTGCGGCTGTTCGGCCAGGACTATATCCAGACCCTCGAGCCGCGCCTGTACTACGTGTACACGCCGTATCACAATCAGACCTTCGCGCCGCTGTTCGACACGGCCGACGCGGATTTCGGGCTCGCGGAAATCTTCACGCCGAATACGTTCGTCGGCGACGACCGGATCGCCGACGCGAACCGGCTGACCGCAGCCCTTACCACGCGTTTCATCGACGCGGCGACGGGTGACGAGCGTGCGCGCTTCGTGCTCGCACAACAGTATTATTTCCAGGACCAGCGCGTCACGCTGCTGCCTACGCAGACACCGGCAGAGGCAACCCATTCGGACCTGATTGCCGGCATGTCATTGAAGGTAGGGGGCGGTTTCGCGTCGGAAACCGCGGTCCAATATAATGCCGACAATAACCAGCTGACGCAGGCCAGTGTCGGCTTCGGATTCAGTCCGGAATCGGGCAAGGTGCTTAACGTCGCCTATCGTTACACGCGTGCCGATACGACGCTGGATTTCACGCCGGTCAGCCAGATCACCATTTCGGCACAGTGGCCGCTCACGCACCACGTGTATAGTGTGGCGCGCCTGAACTACGATCTGCAGGGACGGGCGATCGTGGATAGCCTGGTTGGCCTGCAGTACGATGCGGACTGCTGGGTGCTAGGCGTCGGGATTCAGCGTTATGCAGACGGGGTCAACACCCTTGGGCTACCGGAGCAAGGAACGCGTTTCCTTGCGCAAATCACGTTCAAGGGTCTGTCGAGTGTGGACAACGGCTTGATTGCCGCGTTCCGCGGGGCCGTGCCGGGCTATACGCCGCTGCCGCCGCCTCCGGCGCCGGAGGCGCGTTTTACCAACTACGACTGACGGTCGTTTGATCGTCTATAAAATGCGCAAAGACGGGCGGGGCGCGCCCGACATCATTGGAGTATCTGTGGGAATCATGAAAAAGCTTCGCTTGCCATCGCTTGCGGCCAGTCTGGCCCTTGTGGCCTCTTTCCTGTCGGTTGCGCCAGCACAGGCGCAGGATCTACCCAACGCCGGCGGGCAGCCGACGCAGGCGGCCTCCAGCAATGGCCAAACGGTCGATACGATCGCCGCGGTGGTCAATGACGGCGTCATCACGCAGCGCGAGCTCGATGAGCGCCTTGGCCTGATCGCACGGCGCCTGCAGCAGCAAAACGCGCCGGTTCCGCCGATCGACCAGTTGCGCCAGCAGGTGTTGAACCAGATGGTGCTGGAGCGTATCCAGTTGCAGCGCGCCAAGGAAGACGGCATCACCGTCGACGACGCAGCGGTGCAGAAGACGCTCGAACGGCTCGCGGCGGCCAACAATCTGCCGCTCGACGTGTACCGCTCGAAGATCGAGGCGCAAGGCGTGCCCTGGGCCACCTTCACGAACGACGCCCGCACGGAACTGACCCTGTCGCGTCTGCGCGAAAAGGAAGTGGACAGCAAGGTGACGGTGTCGGACGCCGAAGTGGCGAACTACATTGCCAGCCAGCGTGGACCGAACGTCGGGCTGACGAGCGATCTGCACCTCGAACATATTCTGATCAAGGTGCCGGCCAATGCGACGGAGGCCGACATCGTTGCCGCCGAGCAGAAGGCCCAGGGGATCCTGCAGCAGGCGACCAGCGGCGACTCGAAGTTCGAGAGGCTCGCCAAGTCGAATTCGCAGGCAGCGGATGCTTCGAAGGGCGGTGACATGGGCTTCCAGTCCACCTCGCAACTGCCGCCTGAGTTCGTGAAGGCGGCGGCGACGCTGCGTCCGGGCCAGGTGAACCCCGATCTGATCCGCACCGCGGATGGTTTCGAGGTGATGCGCCTCGTTGAGCGCCGCGCAAGCCAGGGTGCGGCGAGCGCCGATTCGACCCACCTCACGCAGACGCATGTGCGCCACATCCTGCTGCGCGTCGGCGACGGCATGTCGGAGCCGCAGGCCCGTCAAAAGCTGCTCGAAATCAAGCGTGAGATCTCGGAAGGCGGCGACTTCGCCAAGTTTGCCCGCACCTATTCGCAGGACGGTTCGGCAGCGCAAGGCGGCGACCTCGGCTGGATCAGTCCGGGCGAAACCGTGCCGGAATTCGAGCGTGCCATGAACAGCTTGCAGGACGGCCAGGTCAGCGATCCGGTGCGCAGCGAATACGGCTATCACCTGATTCAGGTGATGGGCCGCCGCGACGCCGAAGGCTCGGTTGCTCAGCAGATGGATCTGGCGCGCCAGGCCATCGGTCAGCGCAAGGCGGAGCAAGCCTATGCGGACTGGCTGCGTGAATTGCGCGATACGGCGTATGTCGATGTGAAGATCGGCAAGCCGAACCTGCAGTAAGCATCATGACGAGCGCTGCCCAACCGTCTCACGTCCCGCTGCAGATCGCGATCACAACCGGCGAACCCGCCGGCGTTGGTCCCGAGCTGACTGCGCAGGCGCTGGCGGGGGCGGCAGCCCATTGGCCCGATGCACAGTTCACCGTGCTTGGAGACGCGGATCTGCTCGCGGCGCGCGCCAAGGCAGTTGGCGTGGATTGGGCAGCGTTATTGGGACCCAGTCATGGGCAGGGTCACGCTGGTCACCATCGGGTCCGCGTGCAGCATCAGCCGCTCGGCGTGCCGTCGCAGGCGGGCAAGCTTAACGCCGCGAATGGCCGTTACGTGCTGAACCTGCTGGATAGTGCGATCGACGGCGCGGTGAGCGGCCAGTTCGACGCGATCGTCACCGCACCGCTTCAAAAGAGCACCATCAACGACGCCTGTGTGCCGTTCACCGGCCACACCGAATATCTGGCCGAGCGCACCCACACGCCGCATGTGGTGATGATGCTGGCCGGCACCGGCCCGCGGCCGCTGCGCGTTGCGCTGGCTACGACTCATCTGCCGCTGAAAGATGTCTCGGCGGCACTGACGGTCGACAGTATCCTTGGCACGCTGCGGATCATCGACCACGACCTGCGTCACCATTTCGGCCTGCCGGCGCCACGTATTCTCGTGACCGGCCTGAACCCGCATGCGGGCGAAAACGGTTATCTGGGGCACGAGGAAATCGATCTAATCGCGCCGGCCCTGAAGCTGGCGAACGACGAAGGCATCGATGCCCGCGGCCCCTATCCGGCCGATACGCTATTCCAGCCGCGTTATCTGACCGAAGCCGATTGCGTGCTCGCGATGTTCCACGATCAGGGTCTGCCAGTTCTGAAATACGCGACCTTCGGCGAAGGCATCAATGTCACGCTCGGGCTGCCGATCATCCGTACGTCCGTCGATCACGGCACGGCGCTCGACCTCGCAGGCACCGGCCGCGCGGATGCGGGCAGTCTGATTGCCGCCATCGACACTGCAGTCTCGATGGCGCGCCACCGTCGCGCCGCCTGATTTTTTTCCCGTACCTTTTTGTAGCGTCATTCGATGTCCACCAGCAGACAGCACCAGGGCCATTTCGCGCGCAAGCGTTTCGGACAGAACTTTCTGGTCGACACGGGTGTGATCGATTCGATCGTCGACGTGATCCGGCCGCAACGCGGCGAGCGCATGGTCGAAATCGGACCGGGTCTGGGCGCGCTCACCGAGCCGCTGATCGAACGCCTCGCCACGCCGGAGGCGCCGTTGCATGCGGTCGAACTCGATCGCGATCTGATCGTGCGGCTAAAGAAGAAGTTTGGCGATCTGCTCGAACTGCACTCGGGCGATGCGCTCGACTTCGACTTCGGTTCGCTGGCGTTGCCCGTGGGGCCGGGCGTGCCCGAGAGCAAACCGACGCTGCGCATCGTCGGCAACCTGCCGTACAACATTTCGAGCCCGCTGCTGTTCCACCTGACTTCGTTCGCGCATTGCGTGATCGATCAGCACTTCATGTTGCAGAACGAAGTGGTCGAGCGGATGGTGGCGGAGCCGGGTAACAAGGCATTCAGCCGCCTCTCGGTGATGCTGCAGTACCGCTACGTGATCGACAAACAGCTCGATGTGCCACCCGAAGCTTTCCAGCCGCCGCCCAAGGTCGATTCGGCGATCGTGCGGATGATTCCGTTCGAGCCGCATGAATTGCCGAAGGTCGACGAACGCGTGCTCGGCGAGGTCGTAACCGCCGCGTTCTCGCAGCGTCGCAAGATGCTGCGCAATACGCTGGGCGCGTATCGCGACACGGTGGATTTCGAGGCGCTCGGCTTCGATCTGCAGCGGCGTGCCGAAGACGTGTCGGTCGCCGAGTATGTGCAGGTTGCGCAGATCGTGGCGGCGTCCCGTTGACGCTTTGACGAGCGCGATGCCTGCGAGAACCAGCAGCGTTGCGATATCCGGGCGCAATAGTCCTATCAAGCTTCACCAGCTCCAGCGCACCCCCACATTGCCCTCCACGATGCTCCGATGCGCACCGTTCACGTTCGTCGTATAGCCTGCCGCGGCATACGCGCTGCCACGCGCGCTCAAATGCGCGGCGATGCCGAGGCCGAACTCGGCTGCGGTCGCCGGCACGCTGGTCGGGATCACGGTGCTGCCCGCGAAGCTCACCTCGTCGGTGCCGTTGAAGTAGCGCCACAGATTGGCGCGCAAGTACGGCTCCCAGATTGCCCCACCGCCTTCAAACTTGCCTTCGAGCCGAAGCCCCAGCCGGCCGATCAGACCGTTCGCGGAATGAAACGATACGCTCGAGATGCCGTCGTTGAGATCGTCTATTGAGGTGTGCTGCCAGATCAGCTGGGCTTGTGGCTCGATGCTCAGATGGGCTGGCAGCGGAATCGGCAGTCCGGCCTCGAACGATGCGTCCTCGGCATAGCCATGCGTGGTGGCGCCGATATTGTCGTAGGACATAGGGCTGATGGTTAGCGAACTGCCCATCAGGACCGCGTCGGTGTACCAGCCGCCAGGGCCGATGTGGGTCCAGTAGCCGCCGGCGCTGTAGGCGTCGATCGACAGGCGTCCCGCAGCCAGATTCGGAAAGCCGAGGGCGAGGCCGCTCACGTCGCCTTCTGCGCGTGCAAAACCGAGGATCAGGCCATAGTGGTCGCGCTGACCGCCGGGCGTCGCGCTGGCGTAGAGATCCTGGCCGACCTGGATGCCGCCTATCGTGCCGCTGAATTCCGGATTGACCGCGCCGCCGTTGCTCAGCGTGGCATGTTCGCCCCAGACGCGTATCCATGAGGCGGGCACGGCGCCGGTTTCGGTCAACAGCGATTGCGCGCCCTCGCGGTCGTGGAACGTGCCGACCTGATCGATGCCGAGTTCGCGCGCAAGTTCGGGGACCTCTGCGTAGACCGGCACCTCCATCCGGTAGAGCGGTGTGGCCGCTGAGCCCGCTGGTGGAGGAGCGGGTAGGGAAGGCGTGCCGGAGGCCGCCTGGGGACCCTGTAGGGTCTGCGATGGGGTGGGCGTAGGTGTCGGTGTGGGCGTTGGTGTAGGGGTGGGCGTAGGCGTCGGAGCCGCCGCGAGACTCGAACGCAGATACCAGTTGTCGGCTGTCCCGGCGCTTACCCCGCCTTTGAACAGGTAATAGGTATAAGCGCCAGCCAGCAGCGGCTTTGGCAAGGTGAATGCGCCTGCTGCGGTCGTCGCGCCGTTCGTCGCCTGCACGACCAGAATGCCATTCGTGAGCGTCGCCGCGCCGACACCGCCGACGTTCGTAATCCCCAGCGTCGTCTTTCCCGACCCGGTGCCTTGCACGATCACCAGCTTGTCGCTGGGAGAGCCGTCGCCGTTGAGCACGCTCTGCAACAGAAGCTTGCCGTTGAGCCCCGCGTAGTTGCCGTTGACCACCAGCGCATCGCTCGTGCTGGTGCCGCCGTTTGTGAGGTCGATCGTGCCAGCGTTGTTGACGGTGACGAGCTGCCCGCTCACCGCAGGCGTAATCGCAGGGTCTCCCAGCCCGCCCGCGAACAGGGTGCTGGTCGAATCGATGGCGAGCGTGCCTGTCTGCGTGCCGCTGTTGCCGAGCGTCAGTCCGTTGTTGTCGAGCGTGAGCTGGCTGCCGTTCGTCGCGTTGATGGTCGACCAGTTCGTGAAGCGGCTCAATCCGCTCGCCTGAGTGTCGTCGAAGTTGAGAACACTCGAGACGTTGCCGCCTGCAAGCAGTGGCACACCGTTGAGATTGGTGTCGGTCAGGCCCGTGAGCGTCGCGGTATCGTGACCCGTGCCGAGCCGGATAAATCCTGTGATCGTGCCCGCGCTCCAGTTGAGCGTGTCGTTGCCGGTATCGGTGTAGATCGCGCGGCCGTTGCCGCCCGCGATGGTGCCGGTATTGTTGATCGTCATGTCGATCGCGCCAGTGGCCGCGATGACCTCGGTAGTGGCGGAATCGAGCGTGCCGGTGTTGTTGATGGTCGCGCCCGCGCCGACAAACGAGAGCGTGACGAACTGCGCGGAGATGGTGCCAGCGTTGTTGAACGTGCCGCCGCCATTCGCATCGATGCCGTTGCCCTGCTTGCTGACGATGCTTGCGTTGGCTTCATTATTGAACGTGACGCTGCCTGAGATGAAGGCGCCGAGGCTGTTTGAGCCGCTTACGGTTATCGAACCCTTGTTGGTGATGACGCCCGGCGAACTGTCGTTCGAGACGATGCCGTCCGAGTCCACACCCGATGCGCTGATCGTGCCGGCGTTCGTGATGATGTTGTTGCCTGGCCCGCTGACCGCGTTGCCGTTGGTGTACATGCCAGGCGCGCCGTCCCCTGTTGTCGTGATCGTGCCGTTGTTGACGAGTGTGTCGTTGTTCGTTTCCGCGGCCATACCAGCGGAGCCGCTCCCGCTGGTGGAAAGCTGGCCGTTATTGGTCAGGGTGCCGCCGCCGGGGCTGGCGTAATCGTGCATCGCGTCCGCGTCGCCGCCGCTCGTCTGGATGACCCCGCCCGTGTCGTTGAGCATCGTCACGGCGGCTACGCTGTTGAACATGCCTTCCGATTCGGTGCCGGTTGTCACGATCAAGCCGCGGTTGGTCAGCACGTTTTGACCGGCGCCCGTACCTTGTGCCGAGATGCCGTCGAAGGTATCGCCTGTCACCCGGATAGTGCCGAGGTTCGTGACCGTGCTGTGGCTGTACACAAGGATGCCGTTGTCCCCGCTTACGTCGAGTTCCGCGCCCGCTGCGACGTTGACTGTTACGTCCGTGCTACCGCTTGTCGCCGCGACCGGCGTGGTGGTGGGATTGGGCGAGGTCGTACCGCTGCACGTGACGGTTTGCCCGGTTGCTGGCGTGGAGTTGTCGCAGGCCGCGAGCGCTGGCTGCAGCCTTAGCAGGACCAGCACCCCCAGCGCTGAAGAGATTGCCTCAAAAGTCCGGCTCGGCACCAACGGCGGATACGCTCGACGCATAGATCCTCCTCCCAGGGCGGACAGCGTCGATGCCCATGGGGATTGCTTCGTCGCTCGATCACCTCGTTGGGCGCCGAGCTTTCGATAGGATTCCGCACGTTGTGTGTCACAGAATAGTCAACGCGCCGCTGCGACGCAATGTGCGAGTGCGGCGAATGGTGTGGCCTGAAGGTAAGGTGAAAGGCAGGCGTGAGCGCCACCCGCCGTACGCCATCAGGACTGGATCTGCAGGCGGCGACGCGAACGCTGCGGATCGAGCAGCGCGAAGCCGGCTGCGCCAACGGCCAGCAACAGCGCACCGTTGATGACGAAACCGATCTCATAGCCATGCGCATCGCCGGCTGCGCCCAGCAGTCTGCCCATTGCGACCGGGCCGATCAGCCCGGCGGTAGTGGTGATCGAGGTGGTGATCGCGAGCAAGCCACCACGCTGAGCGCCTGGAGCGACCTCGGCGATCAGCATCGGGCCGAACGTGAAATTCTGGATAGCGAGCGCACTGGCCAGCCCCATCACTGCAACCTTGACGAACGGCGGCACGTCCAGGAAGAGTACGCCGTACGCGATACCGCTTATCACGCAGGCTGAGCTGATCAGCGTGCCACGTGCACGCCGCGTTGGCACGCCGCGCCTGAGCAGGCGATGCGAGTAAATCGCCAGCGCGATCCCGACCGGAATCTGCACCGCCACTTGCGCTGCGAACAGCCATCCCGCCTGGGTGGCCGGGAAGCCCAACCCGAGGCGCAGATACGCCGGCACCCACGTGAAGCCGATCGCGACCACCGCGTAGGCAACGAAGCATTGCAGCATCACGCCAATCACCGTGTGATCTGAAAGCAGCGTCCGCCAGGGGACGCGCGTCTGCACATTCTTTGCCGTTGCGATGGGCCGCGCGCGGCGCGAATGCTGATTGCCCGTCTTGCCGACACAAAGCCAAAGCACAGTCCACGCGGCACCTACTATCCCGAGCGTGAGAAACGTGGCGTGCCAGTGCCAGCGTTGCGAGATATAGGTGAGAAGCGGTCCCGCAACAATCACGCCGGCCGTTGCACCTTGTTGAACAATCGTGGTGGGCAGGCTGCGTTCGCGATCGTCGAACCACGTATAGACGACGTGCAGCGCGAGCGGCGATGCCGGGCCTTCACCCGCGCCCAGCAGGACACGGCACAGCAGCAGGACTGCGAAACTACTTGGCCAGGCAAGCGGCAACTGCGCGCAAGCCCACGTCAGTGCGAGCGCAGCCAGCAGCCATTTCATGCTGACACGATCGGCGATGAGGCCAATCGCGATGCCTGAGAGCGAAAACAGCAAAAAGAACGCGCTGCCGACGAGGCCGAACTGCTCGTGCGACAGTCCCATGTCGTGCATCATCGGGATCGCCACCAGACCGAGCACAGCCTTGTCGGCGAAGTTGATCAGCATGAACAGGAACAGCGACCCGACGATGACCCAGCGCCGGCCCGTGGCGCGATCAACCGGTGCCGCGACCGCAGGCGCGTCGGTCAAGGTGGAACTATGTGCTTCGAGCATTCAATACTCCTGAGGGTGTGCCGTCGACCGGCCGCCGCTGACGGACAACGCGGGGCGCGGCGAGATGGGCAAACCCTGTCTCCAATGATGTTTTGTACGACGTGTATGACCTGAGCGGTCCTATTGCCGTCCGGATGACCAGTCTGCTGGCAGCCGCGGAATTTTGCCCATTTGAGGTGGTATAAGAGAATTATTCAAGTGCAATCTGCTTATCGGAAACTTGCAAAACATGCATGAGATTAACTCCCGCCGGCTGACTCACCTGATCGCACTCGCCGAAGAAGGCAGTTTCGCGCGCGCGGCGGAGCGCGTGCATCTGAGCCAGCCCGCATTGAGCCGCAGCATTCAGGCGCTCGAAGATGAGCTGGGCATGAAACTGTTCGACCGGGCCGCACGCGGTGTCGCGATGACGGCGGCTGGACGGTTGCTCGTCGAGCGTGCGCGCCGCGTGCTGTTCGAGACGCGCTGTCTCTTTCGCGACGTCGAGTTACTCAAGGCTCATGAACTGGGCGAGGTGCATATCGGTCTCGGCCCTTACGCAGCTGTCGTGCTGCTGCCCGATCTGCTGGTCGAATTCTCGCGGCGCTTTCCGAAGATCAAGGTTTCGATTGAATTGGGCGATGGTGACGGCGAAGCGCTGCTCGCCAAACTGCGCGCCGAGCAGGTCGACTTTCTCGTCATGGATCGCCGCGTGCTGCCCGCGACGCCGGACATCGCCCTGCATCGCTTGCCGCGTCACGAAGGTGGCTGGTTTGTGCGGCCAGGACATCCGCTGCTGCAAGGCGGACCCGTACCGATGGTTGCGTTGCGCGAGTTTCCACTGGTGTCGGTGACCGTGCCCGCGTTTATGAAGGACGCGCTGCACCGGCTGCTGAAGTATCGGGCGCATGAGCATATTCCTCTGCAGGTGGAATGCAACGACGTTGCCGTGCTCAAGAACGTCGTCGCGCAGACGGATGCGGTGTTGTTCGCCACTGGGGCGGCGGTGCGACGCGATCTCGAAGCAGGGCGGCTCGCGCGCATCGCGCTGACTAGCCCACCGCGCCTGAGTCTCGAGTTCGCGCTTGTTTCCCTTGCGGAACGCACGCCGTCGCCTGCTGCAAGCTCGGCGCTGGTGCTGACCGAACAGATCATGGTCGAGGCCAATCGAGCCGCGCATGAGCTGCTGCATCCTGCACAGCCGCTGGCTCAGGATTTACCCTGAGGCTGGTTGACAAAGCCTGGTCCATCCACCACGATTCGGAATCCGGATTCCGGTTTATCGAGCCGGTCGGTTTGCCGGCGTCTTTCTGACGCCGCTTGCCGGGCATCTCGCGTTCCACGCCTCAATACGAAGTTGAAAGCCGCATGACAAGCACGCCTGCGCACAAGCGCAAATCTTCCTCCGCTATCGCGGCGCCGCGCCAGAGCCGCAGCCAGCTCGGCCTCGTGAAAATGCTGCAAGCCGGGCGCGAGTTGATCGAGGCGAGCGGCAACCTCGACAATCTGTCCATCAACGATATCGTCGATCGTGCAGGTACGTCGATCGGCGCGTTCTATCGCCGTTTCGACAACAAGGATGCCTTCTTCGAAGTGGTGCAGGACCAGGTGATGGCCGAAGGTCTCGCCTACGTGCGCGACATGCTCGAGCGCGAGCCCGTATGGCGCTCCAGCGACGCGAGCGCGATTGCCGATGCCGTGGTGGCGTTTTACGTCATGGTGTTCCGACGCAATCGTGGCCTGTACCACGCTTCGCTGTTGCGCTCCTCGCAGCTCAAGCCCAGTTGGGATGCGGCCAAGGAGGCCAATCGCGAAGTGCTGGCGTTGCTCGTGCCGCACCTCGTCGATGCGCTGCTCGCGGCACGCGGCGCGCCGGTGGCCGATGCGGCCGAGCTCGACTTCGAGGTGCGCGCGTCGCTGCAGATGATCAATGGTCTGCTGGTCAACAGCATCCTGAACGATCCAGGACCGCTCTCGCTCGCGAGCCGGCGGCTGCGTCCGTATCTGCAGACGGCGTTTCGCCGCTGTCTCACGCTGCCGGACAGCTGATTTTTTTACCCTAAAAACGGAACAAGAATTCCGGTTCTGATTGATGAGGCTGGCAATTGCCTCGCGTAGCCAGCTTTTATCCAAGGAGACACTGTATGACCCAATGTTGCCCCGAGATGGTTCGCAATCCTGCCTTTGATGCGCCGCATGTCGGCGATCCGCTCGACGTTGCTTTCGATGCGGGCGTCAACCTGGCCTTCGCAATTGCAGCGCCCACCGTACCGCCCCGCCTCACCGAACACTCGCGCCGCATGGCCCAGCGTATTTATCGGGTGGCCGAACGGGTGTATTGCGCGGTCGGTTACGCGATTGCCAATATCATCTTCGTGGTCGGCGACGATGGGATCGTAGTGGTCGATGCAACCGAAGCGGTATCGGCGGCGAAGCGCATCTACGAAGACTTTTGCGCAATCGATCCGCGGCACGCTACGCTGCCCGTGAAGGCCGTTGTCTACACCCACAACCACACGGACCATACCGGCGGCGTTCGCGCGTTTGTCGACGAAGCGGCACTCGAAGCGGGGCAAGTGGAAATCATCGCGCATCGCACGCTGATGGACACGGTGATCAACAACGCGAATCTGGTGGCGCCGATTCTCGCCACGCGTTCAGCCTACAGCTTTGGCACGCTGCTGCCCGCTGGCGCGACCGGCAAGGTCAACGCGGGGATCGGTCCGGTGCTGATCGCCGAACCGGCAAGCTTCTTCGCACCGACGCGCGTCTTCGACGAGCGGCTCGACATCGTGCTGGCCGGTGTGCGTTTCGAGTTCCGCTATGCGCCGTCGGAAGCGGACGATGAAATCGTGATGTGGCTGCCCGACCTCGGCGTGCTGCTCTCGGCGGAAGTGATCCAGGGCGAGTGTCTGGCAAACGTGCATACGTTGCGCGGCACGCGCTACCGTGACCCCGTGCGCTGGTATCAGACCATCGACATGATGCGCAGCTTCGGCGCTGCGCACATGGTGCCGGCGCATGGTCGTCCGGTTTCGGGCACGGCAGCCGTCGCCGATGTATTGACCGTGTATCGCGACGCGATCCAGTTCATCCACGATCAGACGATTCGTCACATGAACTTCGGCATGACGCCGGATGAACTTGCCGAAGCGATTCCTGCGTTGCCACCGCATCTTGCGCGGCATGCATGGCTCGGCGAGTACTACGGCACGGTCAAACATTCGGTGCGCCAGGTTTACTCGGGGCAACTAGGCTGGTTCGACGGCGATCCGGCGTCCCTCGACCCGTTGCCGCGCAGCGAGCGCACGCGCCGCATGATCGCCATGATGGGCGGTGCAGAGCAGGTGCGCGCCGCCGCGCGAATCGCGCTCGGCGACAGAGACTGGCGCTGGGCCGCGGAACTGGCGACGCTGCTGGTCCGGCTCGATGTCGAAGACGCCGACGCCCGCAGCATCAAGGCTACGGCGTTGCGTGAACTGGGCTACCTCACGGTGAACACCAACTGGCGCAACTGGTATCTGAGCGCAGCGCGTGAACTCGAGCGTGCGTATGAGGCGTTGCCATTTGCCGGCAGCGCGAGCCTCGCCTCGAGCGACGTGTTGCGGGCGCAACCGCTACGCAATGTATTCCAGCGTTTGAGTGTCTGCATCGATCCCGCCCGCTGTGCCGACCTGCACGTCACGCTCGTATTCCGAATGACCGATCGCAAGGAGAGCTACGCGCTGGAGTTGCGGCGCGGCATCTTGCAGGTGCATGAGCAGGCACCTGCAGCGGTCCAGTTGCAGCTCGCGCTCGATACGAAGACCTTGTATGACCTGCTTCGCGATATCGCCACACGCTTGCCGGCTGGACTGGAAAGCGGAACGGTTGCGCTCGAGCATGGCACGCGCGAGCAATTGAGCGCATTCTTCAATAGCTTCGATCAGCCGGCGCGGCGTATGCCGGCGCTCGCCGGCCGCTAGCCGCCAGCGCCGCGAAGCGGGCACAAGGAGGAATCTGGGAGATGGAAAAGATCTGGCTGAAGTCATATCCGCCTGGCGTGCCGGCGGAGATCGACGCCACACAATACGGTTCCGTGGCGGATCTGCTCGAACGCAGCTTTCGCGAGTATGCGGATGCCTGCGCGTTTATCTGCATGGGCCGCAAGCTGACCTACGCGGAACTGGACCGGCAATCGCGCCACCTTGCCGCCTGGTTTCAGGCGCAGGGGCTTGCGCGAGGCACACGGATTGCCGTGATGTTGCCGAACCTGTTGCAGTATCCCGTGACGATGGCGGCGATCTTGCGCGCCGGCTGTGTCGTTGTTAACGTGAATCCGCTTTATACGGCGCGTGAACTCGAATATCAGTTGAACGATAGTGGTGCGGAAGCGATCGTGATTCTCGATACGTTCGCCGCCACGTTGCAGGCCGTGCAGGCACACACTGCGGTGCGGCACGTAGTCGTGACCTCGGTTGCGGAGATGATGGGAGCATCGCTGTCTGTCGCAGGCGAACCAGGTGCCGATGACGACGCGACGCGCTTGCATTCTCAGTCGCACTCCCGAGTCAGCCTGAGCGACGCAATCGCTCACGGCACGGAGTCGGGTTTCACACCCGTGCAGATCGCGGCGGACGAGGTGGCGGTCCTGCAATACACCGGCGGCACGACGGGCGTGTCGAAGGGCGCAACGCTGCTGCACCGCAATCTGGTGGCGAACGTGGTGCAGTCCGAGGTGTGGCGTGAACCGATCTACCGTGATCGCACCGACATCGGCCAGTACATCACCGTTGTCGCGTTGCCGCTGTATCACATCTTCGGCCTGACGATATGCGCGTTGCTGACGATGCGCTGCGGCGGCATGGGCATTCTGATACCGAATCCACGCGACATCTCCGGCATGATCGAGACGTTGCGCGGTTACGCGATCAATTCGTTTCCCGGCGTCAACACGATGTATAACGCGCTGCTCAACGACCCGGCATTCTCAACGCTCGATTTCTCGAAGCTCGTGCAGTCCACAGGCGGTGGTATGGCCGTCCAGCAAGCAGTCGCGCAACGCTGGCAGGCAGCGACGGGCGTGCCTATCGTAGAAGGATATGGCTTGTCCGAAACCTCGCCGTGCGCAACCACCAACCCGCCCACCGCGACCGCGTTTAACGGCACGGTCGGCTTGCCGCTGCCGTCGACCGAAGTGTCGATCCGCGACGACGCCGGCAACGAAGTGCCGCTCGGCCAGCCCGGTGAAATCTGCATTCGCGGTCCGCAGGTGATGGCCGGTTACTGGAATCGGCCTGACGAAACCGCGCGCGCGATGACGGCGGATGGCTTCTTCAAATCGGGTGACGTCGGGCTGATGAACGAAGCCGGTTTCGTGAAGATCGTCGATCGCAAGAAGGACATGATTCTGGTGTCGGGGTTCAATGTCTATCCGAACGAGATCGAGGACGTCGTGGCGAAGCACCCGGGTGTGTTCGAAGTCGTCGCGGTAGGTGTGCCGGACGAGCACACCGGCGAGGCGGTCAAGCTGTTTGTCGTCAAGCGCGATCCCTCGCTCAGCGAAACGGACATTTTCAGTTTCTGCAAGGAGCAGCTAACCGGCTACAAGCGGCCCAAGATCATCGAGTTTCGGTCCGAACTGCCGAAGACAAATGTCGGCAAGATCCTGCGCCGGGCCTTGCGTGATGAGGCTCAAAAGAAGGGGTAAACGCACTGCGGCCGGGTCGTGGCGAAGCTGGATAGCGACGCCGCCACCCTGCGCCGCTCTCAGCAGCATCGCGCGATTCCGGGTACATTTACGTCCTCGACATCAAGCAACAGGAGTACACGATGCGCCTTCTTCACACCATGCTCCGCGTGGGCAATCTGGACCGTTCGATCAAGTTCTACACCGAATTGCTCGGCATGAAATTGCTGCGCCGCCACGATTATCCGGAGGGCAAGTTCACGCTGGCATTCGTCGGCTATGAGGATGAGAGCGTTGCCACCGCCATCGAACTCACCCACAACTGGGACACGGAATCGTATGACCTGGGCGACGCGTTCGGTCACCTCGCAGTCGAGGTCGATGACGCATACGCAGCCTGCGACAAGATCAAGGCACAAGGCGGCACGGTGGTGCGCGAAGCGGGTCCGATGAAACACGGCACGACCGTGATCGCGTTTGTGACCGATCCGGACGGCTACAAGATCGAGTTCATTCAGAAGAAGAAATGAGCTTTGCGTGAGCTGCGCGCGGCGGAGTGAATTGCGCGAACCGGTGGCTACCACGGATACGAACGATGAGCGACTCGAATCCCTTCTTTGACGAGATCCAGGCTGTGAACGCCGAGGTTCAGGCCTGGTACGCCGGCACAGCAGGGCCCGGTGCGCTGGACCAATTGATGGCGCACTTCTCTCCGCAATTTTCGATGATTTTGCCGAACGGTGCGACGCTGGACTGGCCGACGCTGCGCGAGATTTTCGAGGAGCATGGCGGACAGCGGCCGAACTTCGCAATCGAGATTACGGGCAGTGCGTTCATCGCCCGGTATCCATCCGGCGCAGTGGTGACGTACATCGAACGGCAGTCCGACGGCGAGCACAACCGCAATGTGCGGCGCTCGACGGCGGTGCTGGAAATCGACGCGCACGGCAAGGTGCAGTGGCGGCATCTGCAGGAAACGTTCTGCGCGGAGTGAGTGAGCGCCTCGTGGACAGCGAGGTCGCATCACCTTTAAAGCGTCGGCAACAGCTCGGGTGGATGATGCTTGAGCGTCTGCCGCGCTTCGCGGAACTCCGGGAAAATCGATTCCACGGTCTCCCAGAAGCGCGGGCTGTGGTTCATCTCGCGCAAATGGGCGAGTTCGTGTGCCACCACGTAGTCGATGATCGACAACGGGAAGTGAATCAGCCGCCAGTTGAGGCGGATCTTGCCGTCGCTCGAACAGCTACCCCAACGAGTCGCCGCTGACGAAAGCGCGTAGGCGCGATAATTTACCCCCAGCTTTTCTGCGTAGATCGCGAGCCGCTCGCCGAACAGGCGCTTGGCTTCGCCTTGCAGCCAGCCTTGCACGCGGTCCTTGATCTGCTGCGGGTCGGCCTGCAACGGCAGTGGCAGCGCAAGCGCCGCCTGTGTCGCATCGAAGGCGAGCGTGCCCTGCGGCGCACCGAGCATCACGCGCACCGGCTGACCCAGATACGGCACCTGGGCGCCGTCTTTCCAGTCGACCTGCGGCAGCGCGCGCTGCTCGACACGGGTTTGCCATTCGATCAGCTTCGAGAAAATCCAGCGCTGCTTTTCGGTGATGGCGGTTTCGATGTCGGCCAGCGTGACCCAACGTGGTGCGGTGATCATCAGACCGCTGCTGTCGATTGCAAAACCGATCGAGCGTCGCGATGAGCGTTTGAGCTGGTAATGAAGCGTCTGCGCGCCCAGTGTCAGGCTGCGCAGTTTCGTGCCGTCGGGCGCGCGCGGCGTGTCCGGCTTCTGCGCTGAAGGCGGCGTGGACGGCGGGAGGGCCGGCTCTGCAAAGAGCGGCAGATCGAGTTGCCGGCTATCGAGCGCCGCAGCGGGCTGCGGCGTAGGAGACTTCTGCATCGGTTTCGGCTTCGGGCAATACGCCCCGGCGCAAATACGCCTTCGAGGGCGTGGGCGCGTCAGAATTGTGCGGCGGCGGAAGTGCTGTCCGCAGCACCGTACGCGGCGGGATCGATGCGACGCATCTCAGCTTCGATCCACGTTTCGACGCGCGTGTTCACTTCATCGGGCGTGAGCCCCTTCGTGTCGATCGGTTTGCCGATCGACACTGTGACTATACCCGCATATTTGAGAAACGAGTTGCGTGGCCACACACGTCCGGCGTTGTGAGCAATCGGCACGACCGGCGCACCGGTCGCCACCGCGAAACGCGCACCGCCGGTTTTGTATTTGCCTTGCGTTCCGGTGCGCGTGCGTGTGCCCTCCGGAAACATGATGACCCACGCACCTTCGTCCATGCGCGCCTTGCCCTGCTTGATGACCGACTCGAACGCATATTTTCCGTCCTTGCGGTTGATATGCACCATCTTCAGCAGGCCGAGCGCCCACCCAAAAAACGGCACATAGAGAAGCTCGCGTTTGAAGACGTAGCACAGCGGGCGCGGCATCAATGCCGGGAACGCCACGGTCTCCCATGCAGACTGATGCTTCGATAGCAGCACGGCCGGACCGTCAGGCAGATTCTCGAAGCCTTCGATGCGGTAGTCGATGCCGTTCAGGCTGCGCACCACGGCGAGCGTCGAGCTGCACCAGCCGGCCGCCATCCAGTAGCGGCGCTCGGCGCGCAAGAACGGGAACGCGATGAAGCAGGCGATCGCGTACGGGATCGTGTAGACCACGAGGAAGATCAGCAGCAGCAGAGAACGGAGGAAGCGCATCGGCGGGGGAGTCAGTATTAGGGACGCGCTCGGTTCGCGTCAGGCTTGTTCTGTGGCAAGAAAGTCTAGCGCGAAGGCGCGCAGATCGTCATGAACCTTGGTGCCTTCGGGAAGGCCGCCCGCGTCGAGCGTCTGGCGTCCCTTGCCGGTCAGCACCAGATGCGTCTGGAAACCGAGTGCGGCGCCCGCCTGCAGGTCGCGCAACGAATCGCCGACGACTGGCGTTACCTTGGGATCGGCTTCGAACCGTTCGGCGATCGTCTTCAGCATGCCGGGCTTCGGCTTACGGCACTCGCAGTGGTCCCCTGCCGTGTGCGGGCAGAAGAATACTGCGTCGATGCGTCCGCCGACCGCTGCTGCCATGCGGTGCATTTTCAGATGCATCGCGTTGAGCGCGTTCATGTCGAACAGCCCGCGCCCGATGCCTGACTGGTTCGTTGCGATCGCGACGCGATAACCGGCCTGGTTGAGCCGGGCAATCGCTTCGAGACTGCCGGGTAGCGCGACCCACTCGTCCGGCGACTTGATGAACGCGTCCGAATCGACGTTGATCACGCCATCGCGGTCGAGGACAACGACTTTTTTAGGGTTGGTCGGCATAGCGCGGGCGCCTGGTTGCGCAGCTTGTTTGTCGGTTGTTCAGCGATTGTCCGGCGATCAGGCTGCGAGTCTGGAAATGTCGGCGACGCAATTCATCTGCTGATGCAGTGCGCCGAGCAAGGCCAGACGGTTAGCCCGCAACGCTGGGTCTTCAGCGTTGACCATCACGTCGTTGAAGAAAGTGTCGACCGGTTCGCGCAACGCAGCAAGCGCTGTCAGCGCACCCGTGTAATCATGTGCCGCCAGTTGCGACTGGACGCGCGGCGCCACCTGTTCGAGCTGCGCGTACAAGGCTTTTTCCGCCGCTTCCTGCAGCAGATTAACTTGCACACCGGCCGCCGGCGCGCCGTCCGACTTCTTCAGGATATTCGAAATGCGCTTGTTTGCCGCGGCGAGCGAGGCTGCTTCGTTGAGAGCAGAGAACTCGCGCACTGCATCGAGACGCGCGACGATGTCATCGAGTCGCGTCGGGTTCAGCGCCAGCACTGCGTCGATTTCACCGGCGGAGTAGCCACGCTCGCGCAGCAGGCCGCGCAGACGGTCCATGCAGAAATCGTAGATGGCCTGGGTCGAATCGGCGACGTTCGGCACGGCGGCGAACTGCGCGTAGGTGGTGCGCAGCAGTTCGACGAGGTCGACCGGCAACTGCTTCTCGACGAGGATCCGCAGCACGCCGAGCGCATGACGGCGCAGCGCGAACGGGTCTTTCTCGCCGGTCGGTTGCAGACCGATGCCCCAGATGCCCACCAGCGTTTCGAGCTTGTCTGCCAGCGCGACGACCGTGCCGGTTGCCGTGGCCGGCAACGCGTCGCCGGAGAAGCGCGGCTGATAGTGTTCCGAGCAGGCCAGCGCGACTTCTTCCGGCTCGCCGTCGTGGCGCGCGTAGTACGTGCCCATCGTGCCTTGCAGCTCGGGGAATTCGCCGACCATGTCGGTGATCAGGTCGGCCTTGGCGAGCAGGGCGGCACGCCTGGCGAGCGCGACATCCGCACCGATCAATGTGGCGATTGCACCCGCCAGCGCTTCGACGCGTTCGACGCGTTGCAGCGCCGAGCCGAGCTTGTTGTGATACACGACGTTGGCGAGCAGCGGCACACGGTCGGCGAGCGGTTTCTTCTTGTCCTGCTCGAAGAAGAACTTCGCATCGGCCAGACGCGGACGTACCACGCGCTCATTGCCTTCGATGATGTCGCCCGGCGTCGCGGTTTCGATGTTCGAAACAATCAGGAAGCGCGAGCGCAGCTTGCCGTTGGCATCGGTCAGCGCGAAGTATTTCTGGTTTGTCTGCATGGTCAGGATCAGACATTCCTGCGGCACTTGCAGGAACTCGTCCTCGAAACGGCAGGTGTACACCACCGGCCATTCGACCAGCGAGGTCACTTCGTCGAGCAACGCTTCAGGCATCACGACCTGGTCACCCTCGGCTTGTGCGAGCAGGTGCGTGCGGATGGTTTCCTTGCGATCCGCGAAGCTCGCGACCACGTGGCCCTTGTGACGCAGCGTCTCTGCGTACGTGTCGGCGTGCTGGATCTGCACGAAGCCTTCGGACAGGAAGCGGTGGCCGAGCGTGGTGTCGTCGGAGTCGATACCGAGTGCTGTAACCGGCACGACCTGTTCACCGTGCAGGGCGGTGAGCCGCTGCGCGGGGCGCACGAACTGGATGTTGGTACCGTCCGGACGCTGGTATGTCATCACCTTGGGAATCGGCAGCTTCGAGACGGTCAGCGTTTCATCCAATGCAGCTTGCAGACCTTCGGCGAGCGTCGCGCCGGGGGCGGTATAGCGCAGGAAAAACGCTTCGGCCTTGCCGTCCGATGCACGCTCGAGATCGCTCACCGAGAAATCGGCGAAGCCTAGCGCGGCGAGTTTCTTGGCGAGCGGCGCGGTCGGCTGGCCGTCTTTATCGAGCGCAACAGACACCGGCAGCACTTTTTCCCGCACTTGCTTTTCCGGCGCAACGTCGCGAACATTCCTGATCGTGACGGCGAGACGGCGCGGCGTGGCATAGCGTTCGAACGACAGTTCGCCTTCGATCAGGTCGCGCGCGGCGAGGCGCTGGGCGATCCCTTCGGCGAAGGCGTCACCGAGACGCGCGAGCGCCTTGGGCGGCAATTCCTCAGTCAGCAGTTCGACGAGGAGGGTGGCGTGTTGGGGATGAGTCATCTGTTGGTATTCTCGTCAGTCCGCGTCGATCTTGCGTTCGACTTTGAGCGGCGGCGCCCAGGCGGGCATCGCGGCGTCCTGTTCGTCAGTCGTGAGGCCGGGCACACCGTGCACCGGATTGCCGAGCATCGGGAAGCCGAGCTTCTCGCGCGATTCGTAATAAGCCTGCGCCACCTGGCGCGACAGGTTACGAATGCGGCCGATATACGCCGCCCGCTCGGTCACCGAGATCGCGCCGCGCGCGTCGAGCAGGTTGAACGTGTGGCCGGCCTTCAGCACGAGTTCGTACGCCGGCAGTGCGAGCGGCACTTCCATCATGCGCTTCGCTTCCGCTTCGTAGCTGTTGAAGAACGTGAACAGGAGATCGGTGTTCGCGTACTCGAAGTTGTAAGTGGACTGCTCAACTTCGTTCTGGTGATACACGTCGCCGTATGAGAGGCGCCGCATTTCAGGACCGTTCGGGCCTTGCTCTTCCCACTCGGTCCACACCAGGTCGTAGACGTTCTCGACCTTCTGCAGATACATGGCAAGGCGTTCGAGCCCATAGGTGATTTCGCCGAGCACCGGCTTGCAGTCCAGACCGCCCACTTGCTGGAAGTAGGTGAACTGGGTGACTTCCATGCCGTTCAGCCAGACTTCCCAGCCGAGACCCCACGCGCCGAGCGTCGGGTTTTCCCAGTCGTCTTCCACGAAGCGCACGTCGTTCTGCTTCAGATCGAAACCGAGCGCTTCGAGCGAGCCGAGGTACAGATCGAGGATGTTTTCCGGCGCCGGCTTCAACACCACCTGGTACTGGTAATAGTGCTGCAGACGGTTCGGGTTCTCGCCGTAGCGGCCGTCCTTCGGGCGGCGCGACGGCTGCACGTAGGCCGCGCGCCACGGTTCCGGGCCGACCGCGCGCAGGAACGTGTGGACGTGGGAGGTGCCCGCGCCGACTTCCATATCGATCGGCTGGAGCAGCGCGCAACCCTGCTTGTCCCAGTAGGATTGCAGCGTCAGGATGATTTGCTGAAACGTGAGCATGAAGTGCCTTTCGGGCATGGAGGCCGCGCCGCTGGCGCCGGGGCGCGCGAGGCGGCCGTGGAGCAAAGTGCTAAACGGTAGATTTTAACGGAAAGGGCGGGGGGTGAGGGTTTTTGGGGGTGGGGTGGGAGGTTGGCTGTGCGGGGCGGTCATAGGAACACAAAGAGCCGAGATTTGCGGCCCTTTGTTACTTAAGCTCCCAAGAGATCAATCGAAAATCTCAAGACCGTTCTTTTGCACGAGCTGGAGCATACGCGCAGCGATTCCGCTCGGCTTCTTGTCGCCCTGCTCCCATTGCCGCACCGTGGACACGGTCGTGTTGAGATACATCGCGAACACGCTCTGACTGACAATCACCCCCTTGCGGATATGCACAATATCCTTCGGATTGAACGCGGGTGCTTCCTCGATGCACAGGTCGTCATACTCACGCATCGTTTTTCTTATCGATGACTTCCGCTCGATACAGACCGGAAGCCGCGCTGTGAATCGCCTCCGAAGCATCACTTCTGAATCGGGTCTTAGCCATTGCAGATCTCCACTAATTCCTTCGATCTCAACATTTCATCAACATCGGCACCATTCGCATTGCCGTAGTCCCGAGCAAGCCTCTTGAAGTCGCGCAATTCCCGGTCGTCAATGTTTTCCCGATCGCTCTTCGCGAACAGATAGACGAAAACCCAGAAATCGCCCAGTTTATTGACAACAACGCCACGCCTCGTGTTTTTATCGAGACGCTTCTTCCAGACATGCCCACCGAGGTCGTCGCCCCGACCGGCGTCACGAGAATTGAGCTGAAAGGAGGGCTGAAATTTCCGCTACATCCAGGCAAAAAAAATGGCGCTCTTTTCAACCAGAGCGCCACTTTGTTTAGCCCCCTCCGCTCCTTTTCCGTATCCCCGGCCCAAACGCAAACCCAAACGCCAGCAAAAAGAGCGAAACCGCCAGCACGGTATTATTCCCACTCGTCACATACGGCGTATTCCCCGACGTCCCTTGCACGGTCACATCAATCGACCCAACTGTAAAAGGTGTCAGCCGCGCGACCACGTTCCCGTGCGCATCGATCGCAGCGGTCATTCCAGTGTTAGTAGCCCGCAACATCGGCCGCCCCGTCTCCAGCGAGCGCATCCGTGCAATCTGCAGATGCTGATCCAGCGCGATCGTGTCACCAAACCAGGCAAGGTTAGTAGAGTTAACCAACACTCCAGCCGGCGTATCGCTCTCCCGAATCGACCTCGCGATCTCCTCGCCAAAAATATCCTCGTAACAGATATCAACCGAAACCGGCTGGTTATGCACCATGAACGGCTTCTGCACCGGCGCCCCGCGCGAGAAATCGCCAAGCGGAATATTCATCAGGTTCACAAACCAGCGGAAACCCCACGGCACGAATTCGCCGAACGGCACGAGATGATGTTTATCGTAGCGGTACAACTCGCGCGAGCCCGGCGTGATGCCGAACGTACTGTTCGTGTAGTCGACAAGTCGTCCTTCCGGCGTGATGGTGCCGCCAATCGCCCCGAACAGGATCGACGTGCCGGTCGAATCGACGAAGTTGCGAACCGCGGTAGCAAACGGCACCGGCAATTCCTGGATCAGCACCGGAATCGCCGTTTCCGGCGTCACGACCAGGTCCGCCGGCTTTGCGGTAATCATCTGCTGATATTCGTTGATGGCGGCAACCATGCCGGCCTGCTCGAATTTCATCTCCTGCTTCACGTTGCCTTGCAGCAGCCTCACTTTAAGCGGTGCGTTAGCCGGCACCGTCCACGTGGCCAACGGCAGCAGCATGCCCGCCGCGAGCAATGCCACTGCGACAACAGCGGCAGGCGCAACCCGGGCCACGCGCGTCGCGCCCTTACGCAGCTCTGCAGGCTCACGCACCCGCACCACCGCCTGCACGATCAGCGCAGCAACCAGCGCCAACATCCAGCCCACGCCGTACACACCCGCCACTGGTGCAAATCCTGCAAGCGGCCCGTCGACCTGCGGATAGCCGCTCGCAAGCCAAGGAAACCCCGTGAACACATAGCCGCGCAACCACTCGCTGACCGCCCACGCACTGGCGAATGCAAACGCGCCATGCCAAGTAGGAGAAAACGGTTTGTCGTCGAGCGCGCCGTTTTGCGCATGCCCAGCGCAAAACGACCACACCCCCGCAGCCAGAGCCGGATACACCGCGAGATACAGCGAAAACAGCACCAGCGCCGCTGCGGCCAGCGGCGGCGACATCCCGCCGTAGTCATGCATGCTGACGTACAGCCACCACACGCCCGTGACGAAGTTGCCGAAGCCAAACGCTCCGCCTGTCAACGCGGCGCTTTTCCATCCCGTGGTCCGCGTGAGCCACGCGAAGAAAAACGCGAAGATCGCCACTTCGAGCCAGCCGCCGTGCGGCGTCGGCGCGAACGAGAGCGTGTTCGCGGCACCGGCGACCAGTGCGACGAGGTAGTGCCACCGCGGCAACGTCCGGCCCGGCGCTTGCGCCGCCGTGGACGTCACGCCACGGCGCAGACGGGAAGTAATCGGGTCGGCCATTATTGCGCGGTCGTTTTGAGGAAGAAAGAGATCAGGTCTGCACGTGCTGCGCGTCGCGCTCGCGCTGGCCGGCGAGCGGATCGCGGCGTACCAGCAGCATGTGAATCTGCCGCGCGTCGCCGCGCAGGATCTCGAAGATCAGGTCGTCGATGCGCACCTTCTCGCCGCGATGCGGCACGCGCCCGAAGTGATGCGTGACGAGCCCGCCGATCGTGTCGACTTCGTCGTCGGAGTAGTGCGTGTTGAACGCTTCGTTGAACTGCTCGATTTCTGTCAGCGCACGCACGCGGTAGCGGCCATCCGGTGAGGCGATGATGTTGCCGCTTTCCTCGTCGAAATCGTATTCGTCCTCGATGTCGCCGACGATCTGCTCCAGCACGTCTTCAATCGTGATGAGGCCCGCGACGCCGCCGTATTCATCCACGACGATCGCAATGTGATTATGGTTCACGCGGAAGTCATGCAGCAGCACGTTCAGGCGCTTGGACTCCGGAATGAACACGGCGGGGCGCAGCATGCCGCGCACGTCGAACTCTTCTTCTGCGTAGTAGCGCAGCAGGTCTTTGGCGAGCAGCACGCCGATGATGTTGTCGCGGTTGCCTTCGAAGACCGGATAGCGCGAGTGCGCTTTTTCCAGCAGGAAAGGGATGAATTCCGCCGGTGTTTCCGCAATGTTGATCGCGTCCATCTGGGCGCGCGGAATCATGATGTCCCGCGCGCAGAGTTCGGAGACCTGGAAAACGCCCTCGATCATCGACAGCGAATCTGCGTCGATCAGGTTGCGCTCGTGCGCGTCCTGCAGGATTTCCAGAAGTTCGCCGCGGGATTCGGGCTCGGGCGAGATGAAGTCGGTCAGACGCTCAAGCAGGGAGCGTTTTTCCTGTGGTTTGTCGCTAGTTCGGTGTCGACTGGGATACGTGTCGTTCATGGTGGTGCGCCCGGCAAGACTGGGCGCGCTGTTGCAGAGCGTTAAGGATACACCACGCACATGGCAGGACCGTGTCCCGGCGGCCTCGCCAGGGGACAACGGGGCGCACCGCATGCGCAGGGCCTGGTTCAATGCTAACGGATAACGCTGGCCAAAGGGCAATGGAGCAAAAATCCGTGACGCAAGCTCAGTGTAAGGCCAATTGGAGGTTCAGACGTTCCGGGCCACGAACCCAGGGCTCGCGGTGAGGTGCACGCGTCCCGGGCGAACGGCCGTTCGCGACCGTTCGGCAATTCAGCCGCCGTCGCTCTGCGCTTCGCGGCAACGGGCCAGCAGCGCTTCCAGCGCGCGGTCCGGCATGCCGCTCTCGCGCAGCGCGGTGACCGTGCGACTGACGTAGTCGAGCGTTGTGCCGTAGCGCCCGCAGGCGCAGCCGAACACGGTCTGCACGATCTCGTCGGCCAGTTTGCCGGTGTAGGACGGCACGTCGCGGCGCATCACGAAGGCGAGCGCCTCGACGCGCCGGCCGTCGGCGAGATTGCACGGCAACCAGGCGGGCCGGTACGAACCCATCGCCATTTCCCGCCGCCAGAGCGCCTCCAGATGCGGCATCGCGCCCTCGGCGGCCAGCCGGAAGGCAATGCCGGTGCACGAGCCGCCTCGGTCGAGTGCCAGCACGAGGCCCGGTTGTTCCGGCGTACCGCGGTTCACCCGTGACCACAGGTACAGGCCGCGGTGATAGCCGTGCACCTTGGAGCGCGTCGCTTCGACCGTCGGCATGCCCGGATTCCAGATCAGCGAGCCATAGCCGAACAGCCACAGATCGCTTTTCCGGTCCCAGTCGCGCAGCGTGCAGTCGAGTGAGGCGCGCAATTCCTCGTCCGTCAGCAGACGCGATTCGCCCAGCTCGGGCGGATAGCCGGGGCAGGGCGGTCGGTCGTCGGGTACGGGGTAGGGGGCGCTCACGGGAATGGCCTACGGGCCTGGTGCGGTTTCGGGTCTATAGATAGGGATCGCGGAAGCCGAGCGCGGCGAGGATCTCAGTCTCGATCGCCTCCATTTCCTGCGCTTCTTCCTCGACCTCGTGATCGTAGCCCTGCGCGTGCAGTGTGCCGTGCACCAAAAGGTGCGCATAGTGCTCGGCCAGCGTCTTGCCCTGTTCGGCGGCTTCCTTCTCGACCACCGGACAGCACAGGATCAGATCGCCTGTCACCGGATCGTCTTCCGATTCGGCGTAAGCGAAGGTAAGCACATTGGTCGAGTAGTCCTTGCCGCGATAGGTGCGGTTCAGCGTGCGGCCCTCTTCGGCATCGACGAAGCGCACGGTCAGTTCCGCGTCGGCGAAGAGAGCTGCCTTCACCCAGCCGGCGACCGTCGCACGCGGCAGAATCGCCTTGTGCTCCGGCCAGGCCTTGGCGGCGGGGAATTGCACGTTCAACGTCAGTTTCGGGGTGCGGCTCATGCGTCTGGGCTTTATTGCGTGCTTAACGGGTGAAGGCGGCGTTCAATACGTGACGGCATGGCCGGTTCAACGTGCGTCGGCGGGATTGGCGTTTTTCTGCGAGTGCGCGTCGTAAGCCTCCACGATGCGCGCCACCAGCGGATGCCGCACCACGTCGGCACTGGTAAAGCGCGTCATGGCAATCCCGCGCACGTCCGACAACACCTGCTGTGCCTCGATCAGACCGCTCTTGTGGCCGCGCGGCAAGTCGACCTGGGTCGTGTCGCCCGTGACCACAGCCTTCGAGCCGAAGCCGATCCGCGTCAGGAACATTTTCATCTGTTCGGGCGTGGTGTTCTGCGCCTCGTCGAGGATGATAAACGCGTGATTCAGCGTGCGGCCACGCATGTAGGCGAGCGGCGCGATTTCGATCATCTGCCGCTCGAACATCTTGGCGGTTTTGTCGAAGCCGAGCAGATCGTACAGCGCGTCGTACAGTGGACGCAGATACGGGTCGACCTTCTGTGCAAGATCGCCCGGCAGGAAGCCCAGGCGCTCGCCCGCTTCCACTGCCGGACGCGTCAGCACAATGCGTTTGACCTGGTCACGTTCCAGCGCATCCACCGCGCAGGCCACCGCCAGATACGTCTTGCCCGTGCCGGCCGGCCCGATGCCGAAGGTCACGTCGTGCGCGATGATCTGCTTCAGATATTCACGTTGCGCCGGGGTACGGCCGCGCAGATCGGCACGCCGCGTGTACAGCTTCGGGCCGAGCGCTTCGAGGTCTTCTTCGCCGGTGTCGGCCGGTTCGTCGAACGGATGATCCGGGTCGTGGCGAAAGCGCGCGTCCGGACCTTCGCCGCCGTTGGCGCCGTTGCTGCTTTTGCGCGGCGGATGACGTGCTTCGACCAGCGCAAGCTGGATATCGTCCACGGACAGCGGATCGCGCGCGTTGTTGTAGAAATTTTCGAGGGCGGTGAGCGCGAGCTTCGCGCCCCGGCCGCGGATCGAGATACGGTGACCGCGGCGTTGCAGCGTGACGTCGAGCGCCTGCTCGATCTGCCGCAGATTTTCGTCGAGCGGTCCGCAGAGGTTGGCGAGCCGCGCGTTATCTTCGCGCGGTGCGGTGAATTCCAGATGCTGCTGAGAGGTCTTCAAGGCGTTGGATCGATCCTGTCGGTAGTCAGTACGCTTAATGGGTGGTTGTGGGCGCGTCGTCGTGAACCAATACGAGCTCGCCACGTAGCGAATGTGGGTACGCTTGTACGATTTTCACGTCCACCATCTGGCCAATCAGCCGCGCGTGCGATGCCAATGGCACCGGGAAATTCACCACGCGGTTGTTTTCGGTGCGGCCGGCGAGTTCGTTCGGGTCTTTGCGCGCCGGGCGTTCGACCAGAATACGCTCGACCTTGCCCACCATCGACTCGCTGATGCGCGCGACGTTTTCCTCGATCGTGGCCTGCAAATGTTGCAGCCGTTTGAGCTTCACTTCGCGCGGCGTCTCGTCGTGCAGGTTCGCCGCCGGCGTGCCGGGGCGTGGGCTGTAGATAAACGAGAAGCTGGTGTCGTACTTCATCTCGTGAATCAGCGCCATCATCTTGTCGAAATCTTCCTCGGTCTCGCCGGGGAAGCCGACGATCATATCGGTAGAGAGCGACAGGTCCGGGCGGATCGCACGCAGCTTGCGGATCACCGATTTGTATTCGAGCACGGTGTAGCCGCGCTTCATGGCCATCAGGATGCGGTCCGAGCCGTGCTGCACCGGCAGATGCAGATGGCTCACCAGCTTCGGCACCTTGGCGTACGTATCGATCAGGCGCTGCGTGAATTCCTTCGGATGCGACGTGGTGTAACGGATGCGCTCGATGCCGGGGATATCCGCGACGTATTCGATCAGCGTCGCGAAGTCTGCGATCTCCGATGAACCGATGGTCAGTGCGCCGCGATAGGCGTTCACGTTCTGTCCGAGCAGCGTGACCTCGCGTACGCCCTGATCGGCGAGACCGGCGATTTCGGTGAGCACGTCGTCGAGCGGACGCGACACTTCTTCACCGCGCGTGTACGGCACGACGCAGTAGCTGCAGTACTTGCTGCAGCCTTCCATGATCGAGACGAAGGCGCTCGGGCCGTCGACACGGGCCGGCGGCAGATGGTCGAACTTTTCGATTTCCGGAAACGAGATATCGACCTGGGCACGGCCGCTTTCGCGGCGCTTGTCGATCATCTGCGGCAGACGGTGCAGGGTTTGCGGGCCGAACACCAGATCCACATACGGAGCGCGGGTAATGATCGACGCGCCTTCCTGACTCGCCACGCAGCCGCCCACGCCGATGATCAGGTTCGGATTCGCTTCCTTCAGCTCGCGCGCGCGGCCGAGCTCGGAGAAGACCTTTTCCTGCGCTTTTTCGCGCACCGAGCAGGTGTTGAAGAGAATGATGTCCGCGTCTTCCGGGGTGTCGGTCTTGACGAGGCCTTCAGCCGCACCGAGTACGTCGACCATTTTGTCGGAGTCGTACTCGTTCATCTGGCAGCCGTGGGTCTTTACATAAACTTTCTTGGTCATCGAATTTCGCCGGTCGCAGTGGTTTATCTGGGGGCGTCGTTAAAAAGTGAAGAGAGGCGAAAACGTGCGCGGCTCGGGGCGTGGCGCGAGGCCGGACGCAGTCTTAGGGAGACCTGGCAGCACGTCGACAGCGTAATCCACCATTATAGCCCGTCACTGCGGGCGGGTTTCCGGCGGTGACGGCTGAACAACAGGTACCTAGACGGGCCGAGGCGTAGCGTGATTTTCAACATTAATTTGAGAATTATTCAAAGGCTAGACCAATTATCAAAGCGGTGCTGGCCAGAGAGAATGCGTCTGTCGAAATCCCTTATCCGGCTCGAAACCGACCCTGGTCATGCATCTCGGTGACGCCACGATTGTCACCGCCGAGTGACAGGTGCTGCTCGGCCGGTTGCACACGGTTGAGGTGCGCTACCAGCTCGCCGAAGTACCGCTCGCCGGTGAATGCCAGCTGTTTGTCGCGCTCGCGCCGGGCGTCGTCGTCGTCGAATGTGTGACGGCCTTGCTTCATGTTCGTCACGCTCTTTACTGAAATCTGGAGTCTTGCGATGCCCATCCCCCTTCTCGCGCTAGCGATTAGCGCCTTTGCCATCGGCACGACCGAGTTCGTGATCATGGGATTGCTGCCCGAGGTGGCGCGCGATCTGTCCGTTTCGATCCCGTCGGCCGGTCTGCTGGTGAGCGGTTATGCGCTTGGCGTCGCAGTCGGCGCGCCGCTGCTCGCGGTGGTCACCAGCAAAATGCCGCGCAAGCTCGCGCTGCAACTGCTGATGGGCGTGTTTATCGTCGGCAACGTGCTGTGCGCGGTGGCGTCGGGCTATTCGGTGCTGATGATTGCGCGCGTCGTGACGTCGTTTGCGCACGGCTCATTCTTCGGCATTGGCGCGGTGGTCGCCGCGTCGCTCGTGCCGCAGGAAAAGCGCGCCAGTGCGATTGCGCTGATGTTCACCGGCCTCACGCTGGCCAATGTGCTCGGCGTGCCGCTCGGCACCTTCATCGGCCAGGAGTTTGGCTGGCGCATGGCCTTCTGGGTCGTCGCCGCACTCGGCGTAGCCTCGCTGGCAGGCATCGCGGCGCTGGTGCCGAATAAGCACGACACCGGGCCCGTAGGCCTCATGCACGAAGTGCGCGTCCTGAAGGACCCCCAGGTGTGGATGGCGCTGGCGATGACGGTTGTCGGATTCGGAGGCGTGTTCGTCGTGTTCACTTACATCGCGCCGATTCTCGAACAGGTAAGTGGTTTCTCGCCTCGTGGCGTGACGCTGATTCTGGTCCTGTTCGGCGCCGGCTTGACGCTCGGCAACACGATGGGCGGCAAGCTCGCGGACCGCGCGCTGATGTCTTCACTGATGGGGATTCTGCTGGCGCTCGCCGTGGTCATGGCCGTCTTCACACGCACCAGTCACTCGCAGGTGGCCGCCGCGGTGACGATATTCGTCTGGGGGATCGCTGCCTTTGCGACGGTGCCGCCACTGCAGATGCGGGTGGTCGAAAAGGCGAGCGCCGCGCCGAATCTGGCCTCGACGCTGAACATCGGCGCGTTCAACGTGGGAAACGCCGGCGGTGCGTGGCTTGGCGGGCTGGCCATCGGCCATGGCCTCGGCCTGGATGCGCTGCCCTGGGTGGCCGCGGCGGTGTCGATCGCAGCGCTGCTGTTGACGTGGATCGCGGCTCGCATGGATGTCCCGGCGGCCCGGCGCGTAGCCTGTGGCGAAGCCATATGATAATTTCGCACAAGCTTTGCGGGAACCGTCCTCCGCAATACTGATAACAGTGTGAAGATAACTTCGTTGGGCGCAGCGAATCGCAATGCTATCTTGCCTCCACTAACCCTTTGCTCCGCCATCTGGCGGCGCTACTGGAGGCACTCATGAATTCACCGCTTGCGCTGGTTCGCGATGACGCGCTCGATGCACACGATGGGCCGCGCGCCGCGGAGCCGTTGGATGCGCTGGAACATCTGGTCGGTGTCAATCTGGCCCGTTTGCGGGCCGAGCGGCAACTGTCGCTCGACGCGCTGGCCCGTGCTTCGGGGGTATCGCGCGCCATGCTGGCGCAGATCGAGTCGGCCCGCAGCGTGCCGTCGATTAAAGTGCTGTGCAAGGTCGCGGCAGCACTGAAAGTCTCGGTCGCCGCGTTCTTGCGGCGCCATGCGACCAACGGCTTCGAGCATCTGCCGGCTGACAAGGCGACCCGCCTCGTCAGCTCGAACGGGCGCTATTCCGCGCGGCCGCTGTATCCCGACGCGGAACCCGCCACCGCCGAATTCCACGAATTGCGTATCGCGCCACTGCATACCGAACCGGGTGTGCGTCGCGCGCCCGGGACGACGGTCAATCTGGTAGTGAGCGAGGGCACGCTGGAGGTGAGCGTTCACGATCAGCGGCAGTTGCTCGCTACCGGCGACGCGATCGTCTTCGACGCCGATCAGCCGCACACGCTGCGCAACCCCGGCGACACCGAGGCGCGCGCATTTCGCGTCACGTTGAATGCGGAAACGCCGCCGCGCTGGGACGTGCCGCACGATGCGGCGCGGCATGCGGCACCGGTTTGATGCAGTGACGCCTCGCGGCGTCGTTCTGGCTCATAGCCGCTGCGCTGCAGATCGCGTGCGGCTGTTGTATGCTTCATCTGCCGGATTTTCCGGCAATCAGTGCGTCTTCAGGGCGGGGTGAAATTCCCCACCGGCGGTATGCAGGCAGCGCAATCGCGCTTCCTGCGAGCCCGCGAGCGCCCACGAGTAACCTTTCGGGAGAATCGACAGGTACAGTGGGGTCAGCAGATCTGGTGCGATGCCAGAGCCGACGGTCACAGTCCGGATGGAAGAAGATGTGCAGATAGTCATGTCAGTTCCCGTTGCGCTGCCCGATGGTCTGGGCAGGGTGTGGGCGTTCTGTGCGAACGTCCGGCGGGGCGAGTGCTGCCTGTTTGCAATGCCCTGAAACGTTTTTCGCCCAACTTTTGCGAGAGCGTTTCAAATGTCCTTGACTACTTTTCCTGCCCCTTCGACGTTCGCGGAAGATGCGTTCGCCGATCTCCCCCTGCTTGCCGCCGAACCGGTTCCGCCGCGCATCGCCGCTGCGTTGCAAGCCATGCGCGATGGCCGCGCCGTTGTCCTGCAGGATGACCACGACCGCGAGAACGAAGCCGACCTGATCGTCTCTGCCGAGCGTCTTACCAACGAAACGATGGCGCTGCTGATCCGCGAGTGCAGCGGGATCGTGTGCCTGTGCCTGCCCGACGACAAGATCCGTGCACTTGAGCTGCCGCCCATGGCTGTGAACAACGAGAGCCGTCACGGCACTGCGTTTACGGTCTCGATCGAAGCGCGTGAAGGCGTGACGACGGGCGTCTCCGCCGCCGATCGCGTCACGACGATTCGTGCGGCGATTGCCGATACGGCGAAGCCGGCCGACATTGTCCGCCCCGGCCATGTGTTTCCGCTGCGCGCGACGCCCGGCGGCGTGCTCGCGCGGCGCGGTCATACGGAAGGCACGGTGGATCTGGCGATTCTCGCCGGCCTCAAGCCTGCCGGCGTGCTATGCGAATTGATGAACGCCGACGGCACGATGACGCGCGGCGCGGATGTGGAGCGCTTCGCGGCGCAACACAATCTGCCGTTGCTGACGATTGCCGAACTGGTGGAATTCCGTGAAGCGCTGGCTGCGGCGCGTGAGTGCTGCGCGGACGAGGTGTGAGTTCGGCGTAATTGAAGGATGAGCGGGACGTGCCGGGCGTGCGTGTGTTGAGCGCGGGTCCGGCACAGATAGTTGATCAGCCGTCCGCTTCACTACCCGCATTGTTCTTACGACTGCACGTCCCCAAACTCGCCGCGCACGCCTGCTTCAACGAGCGCTGGCAGTTCATCCATATGCTCCATGATGCGCGTGATGCCCATCTTGCGTAGCGCATCGGCATAGCCATCGGGAATATGACTCGCGCCGACGAAGGCGATCGTCTTCATACCCGCTGCGCGCGCCGCATTCAACCCGGCGACGCTGTCTTCGACCACCAGGCACCTCGCCGGCTCCACGCCCAACTGCTGCGCCGCGAACAGATACACATCGGGGTAGGGCTTGGGTCTCGCCACCTGTTCGGCGCTGAAAACACGCTCGCCGAACACCTGCTGCAACCCGGCGCGCTTCACCGAAGCCTGCACCCGCTTCATGCGGCTATTCGATACGACCGCCGCCGGCAGCGTCACGCGTTGTAGCGCATCGCGCACGCCGCCCACGGCAGTAAGCTTTGAGCTCAACGCCAGCTCGACGTTATGGTCGATCGTCTCGAGAAAATCGTTCGGCATGGTGATGCCGAACGACGCCTCGATGCCTTGGAGAAAGCGCGAGGTCTGCTGGCCGAACGCCGTTTGCATGACGCTGGCGAAGTCGAGGCCGGGGAAAGTGGCGGACAGCGTTTCGAGGATAACGTGGTCAGCGATAACTTCGCTGTCGACGAGAACGCCGTCGCAATCGCAAATAAGATGATCGAGCATGCTGGAACAGGGAGCGAGGGGCGCGTGGACGTTTCGGGCCGTGCGCAAACCGAAAGCATCATGATACGTGCTTTGGCGCCGTCTGCGCGCCCCGGCCGCTTCTGTCCGGTACGGAGATCAATGCACGTGCAGGTAGATCCAGGCGGCAGCCGCACCGCCCGCGAGCGGGCCTAGCACTGGCACCCATGCATAGCGCCAGTCGCTATCGCGCTTGTTAGGGATCGGCAGCAATGCGTGCATCAGACGCGGCGACAGATCGCGCGCCGGGCTCATCGCATACCCCGTCGGGCCGCCGAGCGAAATGCCGATACCGAGAACCAGCAGGCCGACCGGCAATGCATCCAGCGCACCGAGGCCCACTTGCGGCGACGCCAGGTACAACACGCCAAGAATCAGCACAAACGTGCAGATCATTTCGGTCAGGAAGTTATGCGGGGCACTGCGGATAGCCGGCGCCGTGCAGAACACACCCAGCTTGATGTCGGCATCCTCTTCCTTTTCGAAGTGCTGCCGGTAGGCCATCCACACGAGTCCCGCACCTGCCATCCCGCCCAGCATCTGTGCGGCGATATAACCGGCTACCTTGCTCCAGGCGAACTTGCCGGCCAGCGCGAGGCTGATCGTCACGACCGGATTCAGGTGGGCGCCGCTGAACGATGCTGTCATGAAGACGGCGATGAAGACCGCCATCGCCCAGCCCATAACGATGACGATCAGGTCCGCGCCCTTGCCCTTGGTGCGTGCCAGCAACACGTTCGCGACCGCCCCGTTGCCAAGCAGGACGAGCATCGCTGTGCCGATAAATTCGGCAATGTAAGGTGACATGATATGTTCTCCATAATATATTTGTTAGTTGCCGAGGCCGCCTCGGATACGGCCTCGTAGCGCTAGTGAGTCAAGGCGTATCGGCCCACGCTTTGGCGGCGCGCACCGCGCGTTGCCAGCCGGCCAGATTGTCCTTGACCTCGCGCGGCTCCATATCCGGCGTGAAACGGCGATCCAGTGCCCACTGGCTCTGCAGCTCGTTCACGTCCTTCCAGTAGCCAACCGCGAGACCCGCCAGATACGCCGCGCCCAGCGCCGTGGTCTCGCTGACCTTCGGGCGCACGGTGTCGACGCCGAGAATGTCTGCCTGAAACTGCATCAGCAGATTGTTCGCGCAGGCGCCGCCGTCGACGCGCAGTTCGTCGATGCGGATGCCCGAGTCGGCTTCCATCGCCTTCAGCACGTCGAGCGATTGATAGGCGATCGAATCGAGTGCAGCGCGCGCGATGTGCGCCGAGGTCGTGCCGCGCGTCACGCCGAACAGCGTGCCACGTGCGCGTGCGTTCCAGTGCGGAGCGCCGAGGCCCGCGAAGGCCGGTACGAGATACACACCGTCGCCATGCGGCACCGTGCGGGCGAGCGTTTCGATGTCTGCGGCACTCCTGATGATGCCGAGCCCGTCACGCAGCCACTGCACCACCGCGCCCGCGATAAAGATGCTGCCTTCGAGCGCGTAGTTGACCTGATCGCCGATCTGCCAGGCAATCGTCGTGACCAGGTTGTTCTTCGATTCGATCGGCTTGTCGCCGGTGTTCATCACGAGGAAGCAGCCTGTGCCGTAGGTGTTTTTCACCATGCCCGAGCGCGTGCACATCTGGCCGAACAGCGCGGCGTGCTGGTCGCCCGCAATGCCGGCGAGCGGGATCTTCGAGGCGAACACCGTGGTCTTGGTCGGACCGTACACTTCCGACGATGCACGTACTTCCGGCAGCATGCTGCGCGGAATGTCGAGCGCCTGAAGCAGCTCGTCGTCCCATTGCAGCGTGTGGATGTTGAAGAGCATCGTGCGCGATGCGTTAGTGACGTCGGTGACGTGCAGGCCGTGCTTGGTGAAATTCCACACCAGCCAACTGTCGACGGTGCCGAATGCGAGACGCCCTTGCTTGGCTTTTTCGCGAGCACCTTCGACGTTATCGAGAATCCAACGGATTTTCGTCGCCGAGAAATACGAGTCGATCGGCAGACCGGTCTTCGCACGGACTTTCTCTTCAAGACCTTGGGCTTTCAGTTCGTCGCAGAAGTCGGCGGTGCGGCGGTCTTGCCAGACGATCGCGTTGTAGATCGGATGGCCGGTTTCGCGGTCCCAGACAATCGTCGTCTCGCGCTGGTTGGTGATGCCGATGGCGGCAATCGACGTGCCGTTCATCCCCGCACGCGTGACAGCCTCGGCCGCGACGCCTGCCTGGGTTGACCAGATTTCCTGCGGGTCATGTTCGACCCAGCCCGGACGCGGATAGATCTGCTGGAATTCCTTCTGAGCCGTCGAGACGACGTTGCCCTGACGGTCGAAAAGCATCGCGCGCGAGCTGGTTGTGCCCTGGTCGAGCGCAAGTATGTACTGATCCTGCATTGTCTCTTCTCCATGTTATGAGTCGCCGGAACGGTGATCCGGCGATGGGAACGGCTTGTTGTTCTGGGCTGCTGCAACTGCCGTGGCTTCGTGCACTCCGGTGTGCCGATCTCGATCCGCATGCCGGAATACGGTGTTATCGGTGGCTTGTACTGATCACGCCTGCGTTGGGCGTGATGGGCTTGTCGGTGCCTGGTTGTGCTTACTGGTTCTGGTGCGTGCTGACGCGCTTGACCATGCCTGTCCGTGCCTATGCTTGCTGACTCGCCGGAGCTTGCCCGAGTGCCGCGCGCTCGAGCGGCGCGGGAGCGCTGGCAAACCAGCCGTCGATGTCCTTTGTGACGCTTTCCAGTGTGCCCGGCTCGACATGCAGGCCGAGCTTCGAGCGGCGCCACAACACGTCTTGCGCGCTGCGAGCCCATTCGACGTCGCGCAGATAGCGCAGCTCGGCTTCGTACAGACCTGGAGCGAAGGCGCGGCCGAGGTCTTCAAGCGAGCGTGCCTGACCGATCACGTGCCTCGCGCGCGTGCCGTATGCGCGGCCGTAGCGATACGCGAGGTCGGCGGGCAGCCAGGCGTTCTGCTGCTTGAACTGCGTGACGAAGCGCTCGAAATTCGCTTGCGGGATATCGCCGCCCGGCAGCGCTGCACCGGCCGTCCAGGCCGGAGCCGGATTCCGCAGCGCGCGACCGAGTTCGTCGACGGCTTCTTCCGCGAGCTTGCGGAACGTCGTGATCTTGCCGCCGAACACCGACAGCAACGGCGCTTCACCTGCGGGTGCATCGAGTTCGAGCCGGTAGTCGCGCGTGACGGCGGACGGATTGTCCGCACCTTCTTCCTCGAGCAGCGGACGCACGCCCGAGTAGGTCCAGCGCACGTCCTTCGGCGAAATCTGCTGTTTGAAATAGCGGTTGATCGAATCGCAAAGGTACTGCGTCTCGTCGGCGTTGATCGCTACCTTCGCCGGGTCGTCGTGGTATTCGATGTCCGTGGTGCCGATCAGCGTGTAGTCGTGCTCGTACGGAATCGCGAAGATGATCCGCTTGTCCGGATTCTGGAAGATGTACGCGTGATCGTGTTCGAACAGGCGCGGCGTGACGATGTGGCTGCCCTTGACGAGGCGCACGCTATGGTTCGCTTCGCGGCCGAGCGCGCCGTGCAGCAGTTCGCCTACCCACGGGCCTGCGGCATTTGCAATTGCACAGGCGCGCACGTCCAGTTGCGTGCCGTCGTCGCGACGCAGTTGCGCGTGCCATTCGCCGCCAGCGCGCACGGCATTGATGAGCTTGGTGCGCGTGAGGATGGTGGCGCCGTGTTCCTGCGCGTCGAGCGCATTCAGCACGACGAGGCGCGCGTCGTTGACCCAGCCGTCCGAGTACACGAAACCGCGCTTGATCGATTCGATCAGCGGTGCGCCGGCCGGATGGCGGCGCATGTCGATACCGCGCGAGGGCGGCAGCAGTTCGCGCCGGGCGAGATGATCGTAAAGGAACAGGCCCGCGCGGATCATCCATGCCGGCCGCAGGTTTGGCATGTGCGGCATCACGAAGCGCAGCGGCCACATGATGTGCGGTGCGGCGCGCAACAGGGTCTCGCGTTCCTGCAGCGCCTTGCGCACGAGGCCGAATTCGCGGTACTCGAGATAGCGCAGACCGCCATGGATCAGTTTGGTACTCGCCGACGACGTATGCGCCGCCAGGTCGTCCTGTTCGCAGAGCAAGACAGACAGGCCGCGCCCCGCGGCGTCGCGTGCGATGCCGGCGCCGTTGATCCCGCCGCCCACCACGAGCAAATCGTATCTAGAGCCTTGCGTCACCTGCTGTGTCCCCTGCGTCATGGATGAAATGCTATCGAACCGATAGTGTTCGTTTTCGAACTTTAATGAACAAAATCGAAAAAGTAAAGTTCGAGTTTCGTGATCCGGTTTCCTAGGTAGTAGCGTAACGCGGCGGCACCGACGATACTCGTAGCAATAGCCATATCGAGGTGAGACATGCGGAGACTTTGGGTAGCGGGAGCGGCGGCGTTGCTGGCCGGATGTGTGGGTACGCCGAGCCTGAGTGGCAGCATGGGCGCGCCGTCGTTCGCGGCGCTGCAGCAGATGTGCAATGCGGCGCCGGTCAACTACGGCAACGATGCGCAGTCGGTTTATACGACTTTCTATGATGCGTACGTTGCCAATCGGCGCGGCAAAGTATCGACGGCGGATTATTGCTCGTTCCAGACCGCGATCGCGCAGAACTACACGACGCTCGGCTCGAGCAGCGACCCGCAAGCGCGCAATCAGTGGGTGGCGTTCTTTCTGGACCAGCGTGCGAAGGCGGTTAGCTGGCGGGCAGCGGTCGACCCGACTCTGCGTAGCGGTTGAAGGGAGTTTGTGCGCGGCTAGGCTGGAGGCGTTCAATCAGACGCGCCTCAGCCTCTATCTTCAAGGCGGGACCACACTGTGAGTGGTCACTTCGCAGCCGTATGAGGCGAGGTGGTGAGACGCGCATGATGATTCGAATGCTCGAATTCGAACATCAGACGATATCCGTCGGATTCACCTTGCTGGGAGATCACGCGCCGGGGCAACTCGGCGCATGGCCATGGTGGGGCATTAGGACAGACGCTTGATGGCCCGGATTGCCGTGTCGCCGATGTCGGTGACGCGCCATTGCTTGAGGCCGGAGGCGAGCTTCTCGAGTTGCACGAGCTGTCGTTCGAACAGCGCATCCAGCTCCTCCCGATCCATGTCAACCTGGTGGGGAGCATCCTTGACGAGCAACAACGTGGCGAATTCATGCGGACTCAGCATCGTTCTCTCCATGTCAAGCGTAATGCGGACTGCCTTTGAGGCGACTGGCTGGCCGGCCGGGGCGGCGGGGCGCAGCGCGATCCGCTACAGGATCGGGCGGGAGTAACAGCGTTTCACCGCCGACGCGGCACGAAAATAGCGTCGGGGAACTGGAGTGTAGTCAACCGCACGCTGAACGCCAAATCGTCCCCTGAAAATTTTCCATTTGACAATTCGAGACCGAAGAAGCGGTCTGGATTGGCGGGCAAATCCTTGATTTCACGCGAGGTTTTGCGTGCGTTGCAGCAAAACGCCGTGGCGTCGCGCGCCTGGCGGATTCGGCCATACGGCGTTCGGAGGATTGCCGTCCTCCACGCGTCACTCCGCGATATAGACTTGAGTGCCCGCGTTGGCCAGCGTCTCCGTCATGTCGGCCGGCGGCGCCTTGTCGGTGAAGAGCGCGTCGATCTGGTTCAGATGACCCTGGCGGACCAGCGCCGGGCGGCCGAACTTGGAGTGATCGGAGGCGAGAAACACAGTGCGCGCGTGCTCGATGATCGCCTCGGCCACCCGCACTTCACGCGTATCGAAATCGCGCAGCGTGCCGTCGCTTTCAATGCTCGAGGTGCCGATGATCGCGAAATCTACCTTGAACTGGCGAATGAAGTCGATCGCCAGTTCGCCGACGATCCCCTTGTCCCAAGGCCGCACAATGCCACCGGTCACCAGCACCTCGGATTCCGGATAGCCGCTCATCATGCTGGCAACGTTGAGGTTGTTGGTGATCACGCGCAGCCCGCGATGGCGGTTCAGCGCCCGCGCCACCTCTTCCGTGGTCGTGCCGAGGTTGATAAAGAGGGATGCCTGATCGGGAATATGCGTGGCGACGAGCGCTGCGATGCGCCGCTTCTCGTCGTGGAACATCCGTTGCCGCGCGGTGTACGAGACGTTTTCGGAGCTGGTCGGCAGGCTCGCACCGCCGTGGTAGCGACGCAGCAGGTTCATATCGGCCAGCCAGTTCACGTCGCGCCGGATGGTTTGCGGAGTGACGTCGAAATGGGCAGCCAGGTCATCCACGGTCACGAAGCCGTCGCGTTGCACCCACTCGAGCAGTTCCTGTTGACGTGCGTTGAGGGTCAGGCGGGGGTCTCGGGTCATGTGTCTCGGGTCAAGTGTTGGCGTTGGCGCCGGGTGAGGCAGCCAGCGCCTGGAGCGAGCAATGGTGGAAACGGTGAGCTATTGTAAGACCAAGTGCCGGGTTGTCCGCCAACCTACGCAACATGCATAAGATCTCGGCCGACATATTCAGCATATTTCTGCATTTATTCATTTGATAAATGAATTTGTTTTTTCTGCCGGTTCGCGCTGCAATCGTCGATTCCTTTGTGACGCGTTTCTAGTGGTTCCGGCGGATCTTCTGCGCTGGGCCGCGCTTTCCGAGAGTCTCCTACATGACCCGCTTCAACTGGCAAAACCCCTATCCGACGCCGCGTCTGCCCGTATTCGCGCGCAACATCGTTTCGACTTCGCATCCGCTCGCAGCCCAAGCCGGACTGCGCATGTTGTGGAAGGGCGGCAATGCCGTCGACGCGGCAATCGCGGCTGCGGCGGCCATCACGGTCGTGGAGCCCGTCTCCTGCGGCCTGGGCAGCGACGCGTTCGCGCTGGTGTGGGATGGCGCGAAGCTGCACGGGCTGAACGCGTCGGGCGTGTCGCCGGCGGCGTGGAACGTGGACTACTTCAAGCGCAAGTACGGTGAAGAAAACGGTCTCGCGAAGCAGCCCAAGCGCGGCTGGGATGCGGTGACGGTACCGGGGGTGATTGCCGGCTGGGAAGCCTTGCACGAGAAATTCGGTACGCTGCCGTTCGCCGATCTGATGGAACCCGCCATCGAGATCGCCGAGCGCGGCCATGCGGTGGCGAGCATCGTGGCCTACAAGTGGGCCGCGGCTATCCCGGAGCTGAAGGATCTGCCGGGCTTTGCGCAGACCTTCATGCCGCGCGGCCGGGCGCCGGAAGTGAGCGAGCTGGTGCGCTTCCCCGGCCATGCGAAGACGTTGCGCAAGCTGGCCGAACAGGGTCCGCGCGCCTACTACGAAGGCGAAATCGCCGAGCGGATCGCCGCGTTCTCGCGCGAGTGCGGCGGCGCCATGACCGCGAACGACCTGCGCAATTACCGCGCGGATTGGGTCGAGCCGATCGGCAAGGACTATCGCGGCTACACGGTGCATGAGATTCCGCCGAACGGCCAGGGCATCGCTGCGCTGATCGCCCTCGGCATCCTCGAGAAGTTCGATGTGGCTTCGCTCGCGCTCGACAACGTCGAATCGCAGCACCTGCAGATCGAAGCAATGAAGCTGGCGTTCGCCGACGTCTACCGCTATGTTGCGGACCCGCGTTCCATGGACGTGACGCCCGAGCAGATGCTCGACGACGCATATCTCACCGAGCGGGCCAGGCTGATCGATCCGAAGCGCGCCACGCAGTTCGACTTCGGCATGCCGAAAGCGGGCGGCACGATCTACATGTCCGCCGCCGACGAGAACGGCATGATGGTGAGCTTCATCCAGTCGAACTACATGGGCTTCGGCTCGGGCATCGTCGTGCCGGATAGCGGCATTTCGATGCAGAACCGCGGCTGCGGTTTTTCGATGGATCCGAAGTCGCCGAACGTCGTCGAAGGCGGCAAGCGGCCGTTCCATACGATCATCCCGGCCTTCCTCACGCAACAGGTCGACGGCAAGCAGGAAGCGGTGATGAGCTTCGGCGTGATGGGCGGCGATATGCAGCCGCAGGGCCATCTGCAATCCATCGTACGGATGCTCGACTACGGCCAGCAACCGCAGGCTGCTTGCGATGCACCCCGCTGGAAGGTGAACCGCGACTTCACCATCGACATCGAAGCGACGCTCGACGCGAACACCGCGCGCGCACTCGAAAACCTCGGCCATACGATCAAGTCGGTCGACGATCCGTACATGGACTTCGGCTCCGGCCAGTACATCTGGAAACTCGATCGCAACGATCCGGACCGCGGCTATGTGGCGGCGAGCGACAGCCGTCGCGACGGCCTCGCAGCCGGCTTCTGAGCGTAGTAGCTGCGTCAGTCTTCAAGCGTGTCGTTGCACGCGAGGTGCCTTGGGTAACGATCCAGCCTGGGCGGCCTCGCGCTTCCTGTAGAGCCGATCATGAACGATATCGCTTCGCCCGTTGACGCCGCGGCGGTTTCCCCGGACTCCGCTGCCCCGCCGATGTCGAAAGGGATGATCAGGCGCATTATCTTTTCGTCGTCGGTCGGCAATGCGCTCGAATGGTTTGACTTTTCGGTCTATGGCTACTTCGCCGGCATCATCGCGAAGCAGTTCTTTCCAATGCACGACGAGTGGCTGTCGACGCTGCTCGCCATCGCCACCTTCGGCATCTCTTTTTTGATGCGCCCGATCGGCGCGGTGGTGCTCGGCATCTACGGGGACCGCAAAGGCCGCAAGGCGGCGCTGACGCTGGCCATTGCGCTGATGATGGTCGGCACCCTGACGATGGCCGTGATGCCGCCGTACGCCATGATCGGGCTTGCCGCGCCGGTGTTGATCCTGGTCGCGCGGCTCGTGCAAGGTTTTGCCGTGGGCGGCGAGTTCGGCAGCGCGACGGCCTTCATGGTCGAGCATAGCCCCACGAAGCGCGGCTACTACGCGAGCTGGCAGTTCGCGAGTCAGGGGCTTGCGGCGATTCTCGCGGCCGCGTTCGGCTCGATGCTTACCGCGTGGATGTCGCCCGAGCATCTGGGCAACTGGGGTTGGCGCATTCCGTTCCTGTTCGGTGTGCTAATTGGGCCGATTGGCTATTACATCCGCTCGCATCTGGATGAGACGCCCGAGTTTCTGGCGATGCGCCGGCAGCGCGATACGGCCGCCGCCGCAGCAGCTGACCCAACCGCGTCGTTCGGCAGCCAATGGGTGAACCTGCTTCTCGCGATCGGCATCGTCGCCCAATCGACGGTAGGCGTGTACGTGCTGCAACTCTACATGCCCATGTACGCCGTGAAACAGTTGCACATGCCGGCGGCCGTATCGTTCGGCGCTGTGGTGCTCAATGGCGGGCTGCAGCTGATCCTTTCGCCGGTGATGGGCGCGTGGTCCGATCGCATCGGCCGGATCCGCATCATGCTGGGCACATCGATCCTGATGGGCCTGCTGATCTATCCAATGTTCGCACTGCTTCAGAGCTACCCCACGGTCGGCTGGCTGTTGCTGCTGCAGGGCACATCCGGCATCCTCAAGGCGGCTTACTCCGGTCCGATGCCGGCTCTGATGTCCGAGATCTTCCCAACCCATGTGCGCTCGACCGGCCTTTCGATCGCTTACAGCATCGGCGTGACCGTCTTCGGCGGCTTCTCACCGACGATCGTCGAAACCTTCATTCATTTGACCGGCGACAAGCTCGCGCCAAGTTATTACGTGCTGATTGCGGCGCTGCTTTCCGGGTTGTCGCTGGTGATCGTCGCGTGGCGCAGGCGCCATGCCGGGCGCGACAAAGCCCTGCTGTATTCCTCCTAAGGCTTGCCGGGCGGCGCCTCCGCGTGCTCTGAGGCATTGCCACCCCCCCGCTTACCGGCCGTTGATTCAAGCTCAGGCAGCCCCCAGTGGGCTGCCTTTTTTGTGCGCTGCGCCGGCCTTGTTTTGCTTTGGAACAATTCGCCTATCGTGCCTCCGGAACTGCTGGACATGGGCATGGTCTGTGCTGTGTTGTCTGCAGAGTTGCGGAACACCAGCTAAGATGCAAGACATAAGGGGTTAACTCTAATTCAAGGCGCTGTATCGGAACGAGAGCGGCCTGGCAAACGCGAGTGCTTCCAGGCACGCTCCCGAAGTCGATATAGCTTTCGGAGTAAGGAACAAATGCACACTGAGCTTAACCACGTGATGCCTTGGCGGATCGAGGACATCGACCTCAGCCGGATTGACCGGCAGCGGGCCGTGGCCAACGAAGATCTGCTGCTTCTGTTGTGCGCGTCTTCGTTTATCGAAAGTGGTACAGATCTCTATACAAGTAACCTGAGTACCTTCTTCAACGGCGATCCTGAAGTGTCGGCGTGGCTCAATAACGAGTGGGAGCCGGAAGAAATGCAGCACGGCCGCGCACTGAAGACCTATATCGCATACGTGTGGCCGGAATTCGACTGGGACACGGCCTTCCGTAATTTCTTCGAGGAGTACTCGAAAACCTGTTCCGTCGAAGACTTCGAGAAGACGCGCGCGCTCGAAATGGTTGCACGCTGCGTGGTTGAAACCGGTACGGCGACGCTGTATCGCGCGATTGGCGAATGCTCGGACGAACCGGTGCTCAAGGAGATCACCGACCTTATTCGTACTGACGAAGTCCGTCACTACAAGCACTTCTTCAAGTTTTTCAAGAAGTACAACAAGATCGAAGGCAACGGTCGTCTCGCTGTGCTCGGTGCACTGATGCGCCGTGTGCTGGAGATCAAGAACGAAGACTCGGAGATTGCGCTACGCCACGTGTTTGCGGTCCGCTATCCGGAGCGCGTGAACGATTCTGGCTATAACCGCGAACGTGCGGCACGCATCAATGCGCTCGTGCGCCGTAATCTGTCGGCCGACATGTGCGTGAAGATGCTGCTGAAGCCGCTCGATCTGCCCGCGCGGATTCAACCCGGCGTTCACTATCCGCTCGCGAAGATCACCCAGCATGTATTCTTCCGTTGAGGATCGAGGCTGGGAAGGTGGCGCGGCTCGCTCGTCGAGGCCTGCGTAACCATCTGAAGTAATGAACGAGAGTAGAACGAAATGGCCCGCCTGCGCGGGCCATTCGTCTTTGCAGGGCGGCCATTTCGATTCACGACGAATGATCAACCGGAGTCCGGCGATGACCGATTCTGTATCCAGACACCCACTCGAACAAACCGCGTTCGACGAATGGCCGGCGGCGGTGCGGGCGTTGTTCGATGGCACTTCGCTCGCGGGCAAGATTGGTTTTACAGCGTCGTTGTTGACCGCAGACGCGAACGGCCACGTACGGACCTCACTGCTGGGTGTGGGCGAACTGTACGCACCTGACGCCCGTACGTTGTGCCACGCGTTATGGCCGCAATCGCGGGCCGCGGGCGTGCTGGCACGCGGCGGCCGTGCGGCGCTGACGTTTGTCTGCGAGGCGGTGTTTTATCAGGTGCAGTTGCGGTTCGAGGCATTGCAGCCGGTAGCTGGCGATGCGAGCGGCCTCGCGTACTTCATCGGCTCGATCGATACCGGCGAAACGCAACGGGTGCCGTATGCACGCCTGACGGGCGGCATTACGTTCGAACTGGAAGAGGGGGGAGCGGCGGTGCTCGATCGCTGGGAACAGCAGATCGAGCACCTGAAGCAGGCTGCCGCGGTGCGCGGGCCTTGAACAGCGTCAGAGTGGCTTAACGCCCGCGCTGGCCGCCGTTACGCGGCGGTTGCGAGCCACTGCGCGGCGCGCTGCCGCGCGGCTTGGCGCCGCCCAGCAATGCGCCAGGATTGCCACCTTGCGGCTTGGCTTGCGCCTGCGGCTTGCTGCGCGGCGCATGTGTCGCACCGGCGCCGTCATGCGTAGCAGCTGCCGGCTTACCGTGATGACGCGTGGTTTCGTGGCGCGGGTTGTCCTTGCGCACCTGCGGTTGCGTGGGCGAGCCAGCCGGCTTGGCGGCTTGCGGTTTCGCTCCCTGCGGCTTCGCCTGTTGCTGTCCACCGGCCGCGCGCTGTCCCGAACGTTGCGACGCCGGTTTGGCCGCGCCGCCATCGCGCCGGACGCCGTCGCCGCGAGGCGCGCCCTGGCCCTGACGCGGTTGACGTCCACCGCCACCGCCGCCGCCCTGACCACGACGCAGGATCGGCTCCGGCTTTGCCGTCGGATCTGGCTCGAACCCGGCGATCACTTCTTGCGGCACGGCGCGCTTGATCAGCTTCTCGATGTCCTTGAGCAGTTGCAGTTCATCGACGCACACCAGCGACACCGCTTCGCCCGACGCCCCAGCCCGGCCCGTACGGCCGATGCGGTGCACATAGTCTTCCGGCACGTTCGGCAGATCGTAGTTGACCACGTGCGGCAACTGGTCGATGTCGATGCCACGTGCGGCGATATCGGTCGCCACCAGCACCTGCAGCGTGTTGGTCTTGAACTCGGCAAGCGCGCGGGTACGAGCCGACTGGCTCTTGTTGCCGTGAATCGCAAGCGCGCTGATACCGTCCTTGGTCAGCTGCTCGGCAAGGCGATTGGCACCGTGCTTGGTACGTGTGAACACCAGCACCTGAAACCAGTTGTGTTCCTTGATCAGGTGCGTGAGCAACTCGCGCTTCTTGTCGCGATCCACCGGGTGAATCTTCTGCGCCACGAGCTCAGCCGTCGTGTTGCGGCGTGCGACTTCGATCAGCGCCGGCGAATTCAGCAGGTTGTCGGCGAGCGTCTTGATCTCGTCCGAAAAGGTCGCGGAGAACAGCAGGTTCTGGCGCTTCGGCGGCAGCTTGGCGAGCACACGCTTGATGTCGTGGATGAAGCCCATGTCGAGCATGCGGTCGGCTTCGTCGAGGACGAGGATCTCGAGATGCGACAGATCGATGGTCTTCTGCTGCATATGATCGAGCAGACGTCCAGGCGTGGCCACCACGATATCGATACCGCGACGCAGCGCGTCGATCTGCGGATTGATGCCGACGCCGCCGAACATCACCGTCGACTTCAGCTTCAGGTACTTGCCATACGCACGCACGCTTTCTTCGACCTGCGCGGCGAGCTCACGCGTCGGCGTGAGGATCAGTGCACGAATCACGCGCTTGCCTGCAGCCGTGGTGACCGGCGGCATGGTGTTCAGACGTTGCAGGATCGGCAGCGTGAAGCCGGCCGTCTTGCCGGTGCCGGTCTGCGCGCCGGCAAGCAGGTCGCCGCCGTTGAGCACGGCCGGGATGGCCTGCAACTGGATCGGAGTAGGAATGGTGTAGCCGAGTTCGTGAACAGCACGGACCAGCGGTTCGGACAAGCCGAGGGAATCAAAAGACATAAAAGCTCTTTGCAATGCAGTATCGCGAACGGCGAATGCGCGGCCAAAAGGCGCGCTTCGAGGCCAAAGCCCAGATCCGGTCGCAGGGAAATCGGCGGCACACGCCAGCGTGTGCCGAATGCTTCAACGCGCTATCAAGACACGTTGACTGGCTTTAAGTTGCACTTCGCCGCCGTGGGGTGTCACGCGACGTAGCGCGCAACACTGACGAATTGACACAGACTGCCCGCCAGTACGAACAGGTGCCAGATACCATGTCCGTGCCGGATGCGCTCGTCGTTGATGAAGAAGTAGATGCCGACGCTGTAGATGATCCCGCCGGCCACGAGCCATGCGGTGCCCGCAGCCGGTAATGCTTCGACCAGCGGACGAATGGCAACGAGCGCGAGCCATCCCATCAAGACATACAGCACCATCGATACGCTACGGGTGCGTCGCCCGAGCGTGAGTTCCTGCACGATACCGAGGGCCGCAAGGCCCCAGCTCACCCCGAACAGGGACCAGCCCCACGGTCCACGCAGCGTAACCAGCGTGAACGGCGTGTAGCTGCCGGCGATCAGCAGGTAGATCGCCGAATGATCGCATTTCTGCAGGACCGCCTTGAAGCGCGGATTGCGCACGCTGTGGTACAGGGTGGAGATAGCATACAGCACCAGCAGCATGGCGCCATAAACGCTGAAGCTGACGACCTTGTACGCGTCGCCCTGCAGCGCGCCCATCGTGACGAGCGTAGCCAGTCCCGCCACCGACAGTACAGCGCCGACGAGGTGGGTAATGCTGTTGAAACGCTCACCGACATGCACGACATCTTCTCCTGCTGGGTTCAATACGCCATTGTGCACGTACTGGCTAACCCTGGTCCTAAAAAACGAAGGGCGCGGCCGCGGTTTCCCGCCAGCCGCGCCCTCCTTGCCTCGTGCGCCGCCTAGTCGAGCGGCGCTGAGCGCAGATCCGACACCTGTTGCGGCGACACCGCCGTACCGTGGTTACCCCACGACATACGGATATAGGTGACCACAGCAGCGACTTCCTGATTCGACAGCGACTGCGCGAAGGGCGGCATGCCATACGGCTTCGGATTGCCCTCCGTGCTCGGCGGGAAACCGCCGTTCAGCACCATGCGGATCGGGTTCACCGCCGACGGCATCTGGATCGACTGGTTGTTGGCAAGCGGCGGGAAGTTCGGCGGTTGGCCGAGACCGTTCGCCTCGTGGCACTTCGCGCAGTTGTCGGTATATACCTTCTGACCTTGCTGCAGCAGTTGCGTGCCGAACTGAGCCGAAGTTTCCAGCTGCAGGTTTTCCGGCGCTTCGCTCTTCTGCGGGATGGTCTTCAGATACGTCGACATCGCCTGGATGTCTTCGTCCGACATGTACTGCAAGCTGTTGTGAACCACTTCAGCCATCGGGCCGAACACCGCGCCGCGTTGCGACACGCCGTTCTTCAGCAGCGCCTGGATGTCCTTGATGTCCCAGTCGCCCAGACCCGCTTCCTTGTTCGACGTCAGCGACGGTGCGTACCAGTTCTGCAGCGGAATCAGGCCGCCCGCAAAGGCTGCCGAATTGACCGGGCCGCCCATGGCGTTGATCGAGGTGTGGCACATGCCACAGTGGCCGAGGCCTTCGATCAGGTAAGCGCCGCGGTTCCATTCGACCGACTTGGTCGGATCCGGCTTGTACTCGCCTTCACGGAAGAACAGCGTGCGCCAGCCAATCAGCAGGTTGCGGTTGTTGAACGGGAATTTCAGTTCGTGCGGACGGCTCGGCACGTTGACCGGCGGAACCGAGCGCAGGAAGGCGTAGATCGCGTCCGAGTCGGCGCGCGACACCTTCGTGTAGCTCGTGAACGGGAAGCCCGGGTACAGCAGGCTGCCGTCCTTCGAGCGGCCCGTGTGCATGGCGCGGTAGAAGTCGTCCTGGCTCCACTTGCCGATGCCGTACTGGTCGTCAGGCGTGATGTTCGGCGTGAACATCGTGCCGAACGGCGTGGCCATGGGCAGGCCACCGGCGAATTCCTTGCCGCCGCGCACCGTGTGGCAGGCAATACAGTCGCCGGCGCGGGCAAGGTACTCGCCCTTCTTGATCAGTTCCGCCTGGTCGGCCGGTGTGGCGGCCATAGCGGTGCCGTTGTGCAGGTTGTCGCCGCCCGACCACAGGACGGGAACGAGGGCAGCGGCCGCAGCCACGACAACTGCCGAAAGGGCGAACAAAGACTTGCGTTTCATTTGATTGTCTCTCCCGGTGCCTTATTGCGGTTCGCTGCCGCAGGCAAGCGGAGTCTTCATCGAGCGGGCCGGAGCCGGCACGGGGTTTTGCGGAGCCGTCTGCGTGGACAACCATGAAGCGACGGCATTCACGTCATCATCGGTCAAGCGGGTAGCAATCTCGTGCATGCAGTCAGGCGCAATGGCATGACGCGAACCGGAACGCCAGCCGCCCAGCTGCGCGCTGATGTAATCAGCATGCAGACCGACCAGACCCGGGATAGCCGGCTGCATACCGGTCAGCGCTTTGCCATGACAGGCGGCGCAGGCCGGAATCTGCCGCGATGCGTCGCCGTGCAGCACGATGTCCTGGCCGCGCGCCAGCGTATCCGACGACACCGTGGGCTTGCCCGGCGGCGGGTACGGCGGCCGTTGCTGCGAGAAGTACGTCGCGATCTGATGAAGGTAGTCGTCCGAGAGGTACGTGACGAGGTAGTTCATGGGCGGATACTTGCGGCGCCCTTCGCGGAAATTCTGCAGCTGGTTGAACAGATAGTCAGCCGGCTTGCCCGCGAGGCGTGGGAAGTAGTCGTTGTCCGTGCCCTGACCGTGTGTGCCGTGGCATGCCGCGCAGGCCTGCACGCGCGCTTCCATCGTGTCCGGGGTCGTCGGTTGAGTCTGCGCTTTCGCAGCGCTATAGACGCCTGCAGCGCCGATCAGCAGAAGGGCAAGCAGCGGGCGGAAAATGCGTCTTGAAGACACGCGTAACTCCATCAGATTCGGGGACCCGACCGGGCTTCGGACGGCTCGGCTTGGGGGCAGTGGGGCTGCGGCGACGCAGCATTCTATCATCGATGGGTAATGGTGACTATTTGGCACGGGCGAGCCCCGTTCCTCCTCGTAAAAGCCGTTAAGACAGTTTGACATAGTGTGCGTTTTGGCTATATCTAACCTGCTTTTCTGGATCGGTTGCCGCGTCCTTCACTGATGCTTTCGCTGCGCGGGCGTGTAACCAGGTTGAACCCACACGCATGCAGACCATCGAAGCGTACACTCCCGGGGCGCCGGTGTCTTGCTGCGGCGCGTGCAACCCTTCCCTCTGTATTTTCCACAAGCCATTCGCCTTTCATGAAGCTATCCGATTTCTCCCGCCCTGCCCTCGACGGCCTCCCCACCCACGATACTGACGCGTTTACGGCCAAATGAGAGTAGACGGATTGTGGATCGGGCAGGTCGCCATGGCCGCGCTCATGAACGTCGCGTTTGCGTTTGCAGTCGGTTCAGCGTTGCTCGGCGCGTGGCTTGCGAAGGATGCCCAGGCCAAAGTTTCGCCGGCGCGGCCGGCCTGGTTGCGTGCGCAGCGCTCGATGCTGACGGCGTGCGTCGTGCTGGTCCTCGCCGACCTCGGCTGGTTGTTGTACCAGTCCGCGGCGATGAGCGGCAGTGCGTTGCCGCAGGCCTTCAGCGTCATCCCAACCGTGCTTGCGCAGACGCACATCGGCTATGCGTGGAGCGTTGCGTTTATCGGCGCGCTGGTGCTGCTGCTGACCGCGATGTCGTCGCACGCGAGCACGCTGCGTAATGCGCTGCTGTGGCTCGCGGTGATTGCGATCGCCGCCGGCAAGGCGTCGCTCGGGCATGCGGCCGATGCCGGTCCGGCGTCCGCGGCCATCGGCGTGCATACGTTGCATGTGCTTGCCACCAGCGTATGGGGCGGACTGGTCGTGACGGCTGGCCTCGCGGTGTTGCCGGCGTTGGGCACTTCGACCGCGCGCGGTATGTTGATCCGTACCGCTTTGCAGATCTCGAACGTGTCGCTGGTTGCGGTCGCGTTCGTGCTGCTAACGGGGATCTTCAATACCGTGCGGGGCTCGGGCGGATCGTTCGAGGCAATCGAGATCAGCACATGGGGACATGTACTGACGCTCAAGCTGGCGCTGGTTGCTCTGGCGCTCGTGCTCGGCGGCCTGAACCGCTTCCTGGCCCTGCCGCGGCTGCGCCGCACCGCGTCGACGATGGACGCTCACACCTTCACGAACGTGCTTTACCTCGAAGCGCTGGCAATGATCGGCGTGTTCATTGTGGCCGCTGCCTTGTCGAACAGCGTGCCGGCCTTCGTCCCGCTCGGCTGAGCGGTCGCTGGGAGGGCGCGAAGTACCCGTCCGCGGTGGGCGCCACGTAAAAAAACGCCGCACAGCAAGCCTGTGCGGCGTGAACACACGCGGTCGCCCGGCAGGAGCCGGTTGCCCCGGTACTGCCCGTTAAGCGGCGAGCGCTTTCGGCACTCGCTCCAGCATGGTTTCAGGGAACATCTCCTGACGCAGTTCGCCGTCCTCGTCGAACCACTGGCAGATCAGCCACGTACCCGGTGCAAATACGACCGGACCCACCCACGTGGCGGTCATCGGACGGCCCCCCGATTTGAGCGTCAGCACATCGCCGCCGCGGTACGTCGTTCGTTTTGGTAGAAACATCGCTTTCATCACTTCGGTCTTCCACTCAGTTCGTTGCATCGGCTGCTTCGGGCGGTGCGGGCGTTTAGTCGTCCGCGGATTTGGCCCGTTTCATTTTTGAATCGGCGCGACTTATTCGTAGCCCAGCTTGTGACCGAGGATCGGCGCGCAGAACAGCGCGATCGCGCAGCCGCTCGCCTTGCCTTCGAGCTCGGCGCCGGCGGCATGCGAGCCATAGAGTTGGGTCAGCAAATCGAACAGTTGCGGCGCGCAGTAAATGACCGCTGCAGCGATGAAACACTTCTCCACCGTCGAGATGCGCCAGCCGCGTTGGAATGCCATGACCGCACCGATTACCCGCAGTACGCCGAACACCACCAGCGCACCCACGGCTGCTTGTTCGCGGATCAAATAGTCAGGAAGAAATTCGCCCATGATTGCCCTCTCGCATCGTCTTTGACTGCTAAAAAGCAAGGAGCGGGCCAAGCAGGAAATGCGGTTGCGGCGGGTGGGCTGAAAGCCTTTACCAGCAAGGCTTTCGGGCGAGTCAGTGGGGTGCGCGGAGGTGTGTGAAAGGCGCTTTTAAAGCGATTCGGTCCGGGATGTTACGTAACTGAGACTCTTGCGTTCGCTAGCGCACGTAACGTCGCCGGAGGTGTCTCATCCGCCTAGCGGATCCGTTCGATGCGGCCGACCAGAAACAGATACGACAGCGCGCCCACGACGCCGACCGCGCTCATGAAAACGAGCGCCGGCGCGAAGTCGTTGCCCTTGACGAGCAGGCCGATCACGATCGGCACGCAGATCGACGACAGGTTTCCCATCAGGTTGAACATGCCGCCGGTGAGTCCGAGCAGTTCTTTTTTCGCCATGGATGAGACAAGCACCCAGGTGATCGACGAAAAGCCGCTGCCGAAAAAAGCGATGGCCATGAAGAGGATGACCATCGAGGGACTGTCGACGAAGTTCGCGCCCACAATCGCCGTGGACAGCAGCAGGCCCGTAACGATGGGCACCTTGCGCGCGACCGTAGCCGAGACGCCGCGGCGGATCATGGCATCGGAGATCAGGCCGGAGGCCAGAATGCCGACGAAAGCGGCGAGAAACGGCACGGCGGCCATGAAGCCCGCCTTGAGAAAGTCCATGTGGCGGTATTTGACGAGATAGGTGGGAAACCACGTCAGGAAGAACCACAGCGTCGAAGTCACGGCGATCTGGCCGATATAGATGCCCCAGAGTTTGCGGTTACCGAGCACAGCACGCCAGTCGGCCGAGTTGTATCGTGCGCGAGACACGCGGGCGCTGCTGAGTTCGACGAGGCCGCCGCCCCGGCGGATCGTGTCGAGTTCCGCCTCGTTGATCCCGGCTGCTTCGGACGGCTCGCGATACAGCGCGTACCAGACGAGCGCCCACGCCACGCCGATGAGCCCCGTCAGGATGAACACGCCATGCCAGCCGAAGTGCTGTTGGGTCAGGACGAGCGCGGGCGTCAGGAAGGCGAGGCCGACATACTGGCCGGAGGTGTAGACGGCAATGGCTCGGGCCCGCTCGCTGTCGGGGAACCAGGTGGTGACGATGCGGTTGAGCGTCGGATAGGCCGGCGCTTCGAGCACGCCGAGCAGCACACGCAGCGACAGTAGCAGCGCAAAGGCGCTGGCAAAGCCCTGCAGGACGGTGGCAATCGACCACAGTCCGATGATCAGCGCCATCATCAGCCGGGGCCGCGCGCGGTCCACCAGCACGCCGCCGGGAATCTGCAGCAAGGCGTACGACCAGCCGAAGGCCGAGAACACCAGCCCCATGTGAGCTGGATCGAGCTGCAGATCCTGCGCGATGGCGGTGGCCGCGATCGACAGGTTGCTGCGGTCCAGATAGGTAATGACGACGGTGATGAACAGCATGACCAGCAGGCGGTGGCGTTTGCCGGTCGCATGCGTTTCGAATGTGGATGTCTCCACCACGACTCCTTTTTACAGTGGCCTGTTTATGGCTTGTGCTTCAGATCTCGCCTGAAGCAAAAACGCCGCCCGCAGGCGGCGTTTCATCAGATCAGCGGCTTACCATTCGGCGACGCTGCCGTCCGTATGACGCCACACCGGATTGCGCCAGCGGTGACCGACCTTCGCCATCTCGCGGACCTTCTCCTCGTTGACCTCGATACCGAGCCCCGGGCCTTGCGGAATCGACACGAAGCCGTCTTCGTATTTGAAGACCTCGGGATTCTTGATGTAGTCGAGCAGGTCGTTGCCCTGGTTGTAGTGGATGCCCAGGCTCTGTTCCTGGATGAACGCGTTATAGCTGACCGCGTCGATCTGCAGGCAGGTGGCAAGCGCGATCGGGCCAAGCGGGCAGTGCAGCGCGAGCGCGACGTCATACGCTTCGGCCATCGACGCAATCTTGCGGCACTCGGTAATGCCGCCCGCGTGCGAGGCGTCCGGCTGGATGATGTCGACGTAGCCGCCCGCCAGAATGTGCTTGAAATCCCAACGCGAGTAGAGACGCTCGCCGAGTGCGATGGGCGTGTTGGTCTGGTTGACGATGTCGCGCAATGCCTCGGCATTCTCCGACAGCACCGGCTCTTCGATGAACAGCAGCTTGTACGGGTCGAGCTCTTTGGCGAGCACCTTCGCCATTGGCTTATGCACCCGGCCATGGAAGTCCACGCCGATGCCGATGTTCGGACCCACGGCTTCGCGCACGGCTGCTACGTTATTGATGACGCCCTGCACCTTGTCGAAGGTGTCTATGATCTGCAGCTCTTCCGAGCCGTTCATCTTCACGGCCTTGAAGCCGCGTTCGACTACGGCACGCGCGTTGTTTGCGACGTCGCTCGGACGGTCGCCGCCGATCCACGAGTACACCTTGATCCTGTCGCGCACCTGGCCGCCGAGCAGCGCATGAACCGGTACGCCGTGGTGCTTGCCCTTGATGTCCCACAGCGCCTGGTCGACGCCGGCGATCGCGCTCATCGTGATCGGGCCGCCGCGGTAGAAGCCCGCGCGGTACATCACTTGCCAGTGGTCTTCGATCAGCAGCGGGTCTTTACCGATCAGATAGTCCGACAGTTCTTCGACCGCAGCCGCGACGGTGTGCGCGCGGCCTTCGACGACCGGTTCGCCCCAGCCGACAATGCCCTCATCCGTTTCGATCTTGAGGAAGCACCAGCGCGGCGGAACGATGAAGGTTTCGAGCTTGGTGATTTTCATGGTGAGCGTCTCCTGGTGGCGGCCTGGCTGCACGGGTTGTCTGCAAACGAGGCCCGTCATGGGCTGGCGAATACCGGTGGGCGCTGCTTGCTGAGGCGCACGCGTCCATCGGCGCGATATCTGAGGAGTCACATCCTACAACAAAATCGCCTTTAAGTACTATTAATAGTACTATTGACGCTAAGCGCACGGCGCGTTGGGCGCGCTGGATTTACCGTTGGGATGCCGGATAATCGCGTTCGTTCCAAACATAAAGAGCGCCGGAAGACGGCGGGGAGAGCACCTATCCAACACGATCTGCACGGGCGTGTCGCCCAACAACTGGCCACCGCCATTCTGCGCGGCGACTACGCGCCGGAAACCATCCTGCCGCGCGAAGCCGAGTTGATGGAGACATTCGGCGTGAGCCGCACGGTGCTGCGCGAAGCGCTGCGCACGCTGACGTCCAAAGGGCTGATCGAGTCGCGTCCGCGGGTCGGCACGCGGGTGCGGCCGCGGCATGCGTGGAATTTGCTGGATGTCGACGTGCTCGACTGGTATTCGCGCGTCGCGGAGCCGATGACGTTCGCGCTCAAGTTGCAGGAAATGCGCGAGATGATCGAGCCTTATGCCGCAGCGTTAGCCGCCGCTTCGCACAGTCCGGAGACTTTCGATGCACTCGAAACGGCGCATGCGGCGATGGTGGCAGCGCGTAATGTCGATGAATGGGTGCGGGCCGATCTGCGCTTTCATATCAGCGTGCTGGCTGCGTGCAGCAACGAATTGCTGATTCCGCTGGGCACGCTGATCGAGCGCACGCTGGAAGCGCAGTTGCGACTGAATGCGAAGCGGGCGGAGGTCTATAACGCCTCGTTAGCTGAACATACTGCCGTGTTCGAAGCGATCCGCGCGCGTGATGCGATAGCAGCGCAGCTGGCCATGGCGGGTTTGCTCGGCGTTACGCGGCGGCGGATCGAAGGCTGAGCGGTGAGTCGCTAATCTTCGGGGCCGCGCAGCCAGGCCGTCGCGTCAATCCATCGCCGCGTGCGCCACCGTCGCATCCGGCACCTTGCGCGCCGGCCGAATCAGCAGCAACAGTGGAACGACCAGCAGCGTCGCCACGAACATCAGCTTGAAATCGTTCAGATACGCGATCATCGCCGCTTGCTGCGTGATTGAAACGTTCATCGCCGCGAGGTCGTACGCCGATCCGCTTTCGAGCATCGGTCGCATGAGTGGATTGAAGAGGTTGACGTTCGCGGCGAGATCCGAATGCGCGACTTGCGTGCCGCGCGTCATTAACGTCTGCACGATCGAAATGCCGATACTGCTGCCGATATTGCGCATCAGGCTATACGTGGCTGTGCCATCTGCGCGCAGCTGTGGCGTGAGAGTGGAAAACGTCAGCGCGCTCAGCGGCACGAAGACGAGGCCGAGCCCGAATCCCTGAATGACGCCCGGCCATACGATATCCGACGCGGAGAGCACGATCGTGTAGTGCATCATCTGCCACAGCGCGAACGCAGAAATGAGGAATCCTGAGAGCAGCAGCAGGCGCGCGTCGATCCGTTTGAGCAGACGTCCCGCAAACAGCATGGCGATCATCGTGCCAGCGCCGCTTGGCGCCGTGACCAGGCCGGTCGTCGCGACCGGATAGTTCATGAGCGTCTGCAACATCGGCGGCAGCAGCGCGCGCGTGGCATACATCACCGCGCCGATCACGAAGATAAAGAACGTGCCGGTGGCGAAATTGGGGTCTTTCAGTAACTCGGACTTGAAGAACGATGTCTTGCCGACTGTCGTCGTGTGCACCAGAAAGAACGCAAAACTGATGGACGCAAGCAACGCCTCAGTGACGATTTCATTCGAGCCGAACCAGTCGAGTTGCTCGCCCCGATCGAGCATCGCCTGCAGTGCACCGATCGCAAGCGCAAGTGTCGCGAAGCCGAAGGCGTCGAACTTCACGTCGTGGCGGGGTTCCTTGCTCGGCAGAAACGTCAGGACGCCGAACAGCGCGAAAGCGCCGATCGGCAGGTTGATGAAGAAAACCCAGCGCCAGTTATAGCTGTCGGTCAGCCAACCGCCGAGCGTCGGCCCGAGAATCGGACCGACCATCACGCCCATGCCCCACACCGCCATCGCCTGACCTTGCTTCTCGCGCGGATTGATGTCGAGCAGGATCGACTGCGACAGCGGCACCAGCGACGCCCCGAAAATGCCTTGTAGCAGGCGCGAGGCGACGATCTCGGTCAGCGTTTCCGACATGCCGCACAACGCCGAGGCGATCGTGAAGCCCGCGATGGAAAAGGCCAGTAGCCGTTTGACGCTGAACCGGTCGGACAGCCAGCCGGTCAGCGGCGTGGCAATGGCGGCGGCGACGATGTACGAGGTCAGCACCCACGTGATTTCGTCCTGCGAGGCGGACAGCGTGCCCTGCATGTGCGGCAGCGCCACGTTGGCAATGGTGCTGTCGAGCGTCTGCATCAGGGTGGCGAGCATGATCGAGACGGTGATCATGGGCCGGTTAAGCGCGGCGGTACTGCTCCCTGACGAGGTTTCTGCAGACATGGACGGACGATTGGGCTACGCGGAGAAAGATAGTAAGCATGCTTAGTATAATGGAGCACACACTACGCGACTACCAGGAACAGTACGAGGACGGCCGTCTTTGGCCCGGTACTGGACCGCTGTTCGCCGCCCGTTTAGCTCCCGCTTTCGTATAATCGCGCGATGGAAAAAGCCCAATTCGAAGAGCGTTTCGGCTTCTTGATTTCGGACGTCGGCCGCCTGTGCGGCAAGCGCTTCGACGACCTCGCCAAGTCGACTGTCGATCTGACCCGCGCGCAAGCCCGCGCCCTCGCGTATCTCGCGCACTATGGCGACGTCAACCAGGCGCGCCTTGCGGATCTGCTCGAAGTCGCGCCGATCTCAGCCGGACGCCTGCTGGACCGCATGGAAGAGGGTGGCTGGATCCAGCGTTGGAGCAATCCCGAGGATCGCCGCGAGCGTCAGGTACGGATGACGCCCAAGGCGGAGCGGGCGCTCGGCAAGGCCCGCAAGGTGGGCGACGAAGTGGCGGCGGAGGGCCTGAGCGGCTTCAGCGATGAGGAGGCCAGACAGTTCATCGCGCTGCTGCAGCGGGTGCGTGGCAATCTCAGCCGGATCGTGGACCGGTAGGCGAGCATTGAAAGACGCCCTTGATCCCATCAGGCGCTCGCGATCCGGATCAGACCGGAGTCGCCACGTCAATTCCAGAGTTTCTTTGGCGCCGGCTGCCAGCGCGAAGGTGCCGGCGCTGCGATAGTCGTGGCGTGGTGAGGGCTCGCCAGACGCTTCGCCAATAACGTATCGATGGTTGACTCAAGCGTATTCAGTTCAACTGGCTTTGGAAGAAACACAGTCCATAACGCCGATTTTTCCGCGGGTGGAGTCTGCCCCGACGACATCACAACCGGAATCTGGGCGAGCGCCGGATAAAACTTTAGCCGTCGGCACAGTTCGACGCCATCCGTGCCCGGCATGTTCCAGTCTGTCACGATCAAATCGGGGAGGCATCGGCTCGCCTTGTCCAGCGCCGCTTTGCCGTCCTCCGCGAGGATCACGTGGTGGCCGTGTCCCTCGAGCGCCAGTTGAAGCAGCCAGAGCGAATCGACGTCATCGTCGACGAGGAGGATGGTAGACATAGGTCGAAAAAGTCAGGAGTCTTCTGCTTTTCCGCAACAACCATGCCGCCCGGGCGGCGCCTAGGTTGCCGGGCGATCCCCGCCTGCTTCTGCGACGAGGCGCGTCAGCTGGTCCATCGACACGGGCTTGGTCACGTGTGCGTCAAAGCCCGCTTCGGCGGCTTTTTTCTTGTCCGCGTCGCCGGCGTATCCGGTGAGCGCGATCAGCCGCGTGTTCGCTAACGCCGGGTTGCTGCGCAGCAGCTGCACGAGATGCATGCCGCTCATGTCCGGCATGGAGACGTCGATCAAAGCCACGTCGGGGATAAACCTTTCAACCACGGCCAATGCGTCCGCGCCGCTGTACGCAGTGCGGACGCCGTGCCCGTCCAGCTCGAGCAGCATGGCCAGGGCGTCGATTGCGTCTGCCTGGTCGTCAACGAGAAGGATCTGTTTTGCTTGCGCCATGTATTAAGGTCTGGTTCTCATGAAATGGCTTAGCGCCAAAGCTTTTGCATCAATGCAAGGAGCGCCACTGGGGCCGTGCCCTTGCGGCAGTAGCCATCGAAGTTGTGGCGCGCTTTTCCCGTTTCGCGGACATGGTCGTCGTCAAGCGAGGTAAAAGCCACGATCCCGAGGTTGGTCGTCGGCAGATACGTGCGTAACGCCTCGGCGGTTTCAAAACCGTCGCGCTCCGGCATCATGATGTCGAGCACGACTACGTCGGGAACCCAGTCCTTTACGCAGCGCAACGCTTCTCCACAACCATTGGCAGTACGTGTTTCCACACCTTCGTACGACAGATAGACGGCGAGGGCCTCGGCCGCTTCAGGGTTATCGTCGACCACCAGCACGCGTGGTACGGCGTTCAGGAGACGAAGCTTGCGAGCGCTCCAGGTTTGGCACGGAGAGTGGAGTTGGGACAATTTCGACCGCCTTTAAAACGTTGACTGTCGACGAGCAGCAAGCCGCATGCCACATCAAGATCGGTCACCCTTACATAGCCCCTCGACAGTAGTCAGAAACATTTGCATAGGAGCGGGCTTTTGCAGGCAGGCATTCCAGGTCTGTACTTCTTCGGCACGCGGCGGCGCGGCCGAATGGACGAGAATAGGCAGAGTCCCAAGCTCAGGATGGGCTTTCAATTGACGGCACAACTCCGCACCGCCCATCAGCGGCATCATCCAGTCGGTGATGACGAGATCGGGGATGCTGACTTTCAGGTGATCGAGGGCTTCCAGACCGTTGCGCGCACAACATACCGCGTATCCTTCGTGGACCAGAATAGCCTGCCATGCGGCGAGCATGTCCGGGTCGTCATCCACAAGCAAGATTGAGTGCATTCGCGACTGCCGGTTCGTGAGCATGGGTTGGGCCGTATTAGCGCATGCAAAAGTCGTTCCATTGTTTGCGGTGCGTCATAATGGGCGAGCGATCAGTTGGCGCGAGGCTGCGAGGTCGACGGTCAACGCCCGCGCCGTAACCGGTTGCGCGATGACGGCCACGGGCGCGAAAGCCGCGCGGAAGTTGTACGGATGAGCCGCAGCGCTTACCGCGTGAACTGTTTGACCCGGTAGAAGCAGATTCCTGTTGTAGAAACGATCTTCACTGAGTGGCCGTTATGACCGATACACCTACCGGGCCCCTGCGCGGGTTCGCAAATTATCTTCGCCGTGAGCGGCTTCGCCTGACCAACCAATGGATGAAGGCGGTCTTCGGCGACGCCGATCTGGTCGAAGCCGACAAGCTGACGTATGAACAGCTTGCCGACCACCTTCCGGAAATTCTCGACGCGCTGTGTCTAGCCCTCGAAGCCGAAGATCTCGAGAAAGTGGAGCCGGCAATCGAGCGTGACGCGCGAATGCACGGCATGGTGCGCTGGCGCCAGGGATACCGGATCGAAGAACTGGTGCGCGAACTCGACCTGTTTCACCAGACGTTGATCGACGCTCTCGATGCGTTTGCGGAGACCGAAAGCGCCTTCACGCGCCGCCATGAGAAACGAGCGGGGCGCCTGATTGCAGAAGCATTGAGTCTCGTCACCTTGATGTCGATACGCGAGGTGGTCAACGAACGCGACCGGAAAATCGACGAATACACCGGCAAGCTTGAACGCGCGAATCACGAATTGAAGTTCAATCAGCGGCTGGTTAGTGATCTGCATGAATCGCGGATGCAAATCACCCGCAGCGTTGTGCATGACCTGCGTAATTTTCTGAACGCGTTTTCGGTTGCTCTGGCGCTGATCGAACGGGCACCTGCGAAGGCGGAAGCTGCGTTGACGTTGGCCAATCGCCAGGCGGCGGATATGAAGCAACTGGTCGACCAGATGGTGGAGTACTCGGTCGTATTGGGGGATAGCAGTCCGCTCGCCGTCGAGCCATTCGACTTGAGAGGGCTGTTCGATGAACTGGTGATATCGTCGAGACCCGCTATCGAGGCAAAGCGCCTGCGTCTGCTTACCGCGTTCGACGCGTCGCTGGCGCCGGTGATTTCGAATCGCCTGAAGCTGAAACAGGTTGCACTCAACCTGCTGTCGAATGCGACCAAGTACACGGCGGCCGGTGAGATAGAACTCGCCATGGCCCGCGTGGGAGACGAGCATTGGTCCATTCGTGTCTCCGATACGGGTATCGGGATTGCGCCTTCGGATGCGGACCGGGTGTTCGATGAATTTGAGCGCGCCGCCGGTGACGATATTCCTGGCACAGGACTGGGACTTGCAATCGTCAAGGAGCTTTGCCGCGTGTTGCATGGACAAATCCATTTCGAGTCGCGCGAGGGGCGCGGGACGACGTTTGAGATCCGCTTTCCATTTGAACTCGAGGTGGTGAGCTAAGCCGTCGTGACGTCGCTATTTTCGCGGAACATTCCGCTCCCTCGTCAGGGTTCGACAAGGGACAACTGTGAAGCGATGGGTTATCCGTATTGCATCGGCGTTTGTCGTGCTGATCGCATTCATCGTAGTGACGGGGAGCGCCTATGAGTTTCTGCGGCGACATCAAGCTCGCCAGGAGTTTCCTCCGCCAGGCAGCCGTTCCCCGAAGTAAAACTTCAGCAGACGAAGATAAGCGCGACGCAGGGTGCCAAGGACAGGGCGATCTGGAAGCAGATGCAGGATGATGAAGCGACGTGGTCGTCCAGAAGCCAGCATCAACTGGTCTACGACTCCAGTCACTACATCCAGTTTCACAGGCCTGATCTGGTGATCAATGCGGTGCTGTCGGTTGTCGATACGGTGCGTGCGGATACCGCTCACTAGACTGACGATGCGCTTCGCTTAAACGGCAGGAAGACGTGTCGCGCTAACGTCAACATTGTCAAAATTTTTGATTGACAAGCTATTCCATGCAATAGAAACTTCATGACATGAACATGCCAGCCCTTATCGCCATCGCGATTAAACACCGAATGATCACCGTATGGGGTAGATCATCGGGGGCGTGTGCGCGTTAGCCAGTAAGCAGGAACGCAAGTCACAAGGCCTCGCCGGAAACGGATGGGGCCTTTTTCTTTTGGTGGCTTCTCCGTCAGTCGGCTCAATCGACGGAGATGACCATGCAACACGCTAGCCCGCAGTTCGATTGCTCCCAGTTATCCGGTGATCATGATGCCGTGCGTGAGACGTACGCGCCGCGGATGGTGATTCACCTGAGTCTCGTGCCACGGCAGACCGTGTCATGGCGGGTCGTCGCGGACTGCGAGGTCCGCGCATACGGCTCGCGTGTATGGCTCACGCGCATATTTTCCCCGCACGACTATTGGATGCAGGTTGGCGACGTGATTCGGATCGCGCGCGGCGAGCGCATCTGGCTGAGCGCCGATGGTGACCGGCCGGTGGAAGTCACTTTGACGAGCGAGTATGTCGAGCGAAGGCGATTGTTAAGGCGAAGACCTTTGCGGTGGTTGCGGCGGCTTTTGGATATTTTGTTGCCGCTGGCCAGGTAGGGGTATTGACGTCAAATTGTGGAAGCGGTCGCGACATACTATATAGGAATGCGAAATGAATAAGAGTGTTCAGGAACAAGTGATGGATCAGATTTCGCCGCGGAAGGCGCGGCTCATTTCCGAGGTGGGGTGGCAATGGATGGTGGGGATCGCCAACATGCTGTTGATACTTGCGTTGTTCGTGTTGGCAGTTGTTAAGGCGCCGTCGAGCGTTAGGTCAAACAATACGCGATGCCTGCAGCAGGTCTCTAACGAGGAGCATGTGAGTCTCGAGGCGTTTTTTCAGAATCCGATGGAGCGGGATGCGATGGTGCAGGCTATGGAGGTTTGTGCTCGATGAGGGGGTACCGGAAGCCGGTACGATGTTACCGATATTCGGTACGCAGGGCTGGTGTCCGGCTACGATGAAGGCAGGATAACGGAGATGGGGTGATTGCCATGGCGAAAGCTTGATGAGAATTCGAGCTTTCGAATTGCTTCGCCACGTGAAAAACGAAAAGCCCCGACGAGTCGGGGCTTTAGTAAAACTGGTGGCGAATCAGGGATTCGAACCCCGGACCTGCGGATTATGATTCCGTCGCTCTAACCGGCTGAGCTAATTCGCCAAAGAAGAAGCGAGATTATGAAGATGGTCGCGGCGCCTGTCAACCCCCGCCGCGGCACGGCGCCAAACCCCGCGACCCGGCCCGAACCAGCCTGAATAAGGCTGGCCCAGCCCCAGAAAACCCCAGCCTCAATCCTGCGCGTAAATATCCGAGTCCTTGGTCTCCTTGACGAACAGCAGACCGATCACCAGGGTAATGAGCGCGATCACGATCGGATACCACAGCCCGGAGTAAATATTTCCCTTCGCCGCGACGATCGCAAACGCCGTAGCCGGCAGGAAGCCACCGAACCAGCCATTGCCGATGTGATACGGCAGCGACATCGACGTATAGCGAATGCGCGTCGGGAACATCTCCACCAGCATCGCCGCAATCGGCCCGTACACCATCGTCACGTAGATCATCATGATCGTCAGGATCACCACGCTCATCGGCCAATTTATCTGTGAAGGATCAGCCTTGGCCGGGTAGCCGGCGGCCTTCAGCGTCGAGCCGAGCGTCTCGTCGAACGCTTTGCCTTGCTCCTTCGCATCCGGCGCCTTGCCGTCGAACGTATTGACCACCGTGTCGCCAACCTTGATCTGCGCGACGGTGCCCGCCGGTGCCGCAACGTTCTCGTAGTTCAAGCCCGCCTTCGACAGCGCGCTCTTCGCGATATCGCACGAAGACGTGAACTTCGACGTGCCCACCGGATTGAACTGGAACGAGCACTCATCCGGGTTAGCGATCACCACAATCGGCGACTTCTGCGTGGCGGCTTCGAGCGCCGGATTGGTGAAGTGCGTCAACGCCTTGAACAGCGGGAAGTAGGTCAGCGCGGCGATCAGCAGGCCGGCCATGATGATCGGCTTGCGCCCAATCCTGTCCGACAGCGAGCCGAAGAACAGGAAGAACGGCGTGCCGATCAGGAGTGCCAGCGCGATCAGGATGTTGGCGGTCGGACCGGCAACCTTGAGCGTCTGCGTCAGGAAGAACAGCGTGTAGAACTGTCCCGTGTACCAGACAACGGCCTGGCCGGCGGTCAGCCCGATGAGCGCGAGAATCACGATCTTCAGGTTCTTCCATTGGCCGAATGCTTCGGTCAGCGGCGCCTTGGACGTCTTGCCTTCGGCCTTGATACGCGCGAACACCGGGGATTCGTGCAGTTGCAACCGGATCCACACCGACACGCCCAGCAGGATGATCGACGCGATGAACGGCACGCGCCATCCCCAGACGCCGAACGAGTCTTCGCCGATCGAGGTGCGCACACCGAGAATCACGAGCAGGGAGAGGAACAGGCCCAACGTGGCTGTCGTCTGAATCCATGCGGTGTAGAAGCCGCGACGGCCGGCCGGAGCATGTTCCGCGACATAGGTCGCAGCACCGCCGTACTCGCCACCGAGCGCCAACCCTTGCAGCAACCGCATAGCGATAAAAATCACCGGCGAAGCCATGCCGATCGCCGCATATCCCGGCAGGAGGCCAACGAGGAAGGTCGATAGACCCATGATCACGATCGTGATCAGGAAAGTGTATTTACGTCCGACCAGGTCGCCCAGTCGGCCGAACACGATTGCACCGAACGGCCGCACGGCGAAGCCTGCCGCGAAGCTAAGCAGTGTGAAGATGAAGCCGGCTGTGGGATTGACCCCGGAGAAAAAGCTCTTGCTGATGAAGACTGCCAGCGAACCGGCAAGGTAAAAGTCGTACCACTCGAAAACAGTGCCTAGCGACGATGCGAAGATCACCCGCTTCTCTTCGTGCGTCATCGGCACGTGGGAGATTTGCCCGCCAACGGTAGCCATATGTCGTCTCCAATATTGATATGTGTACTCGGTCCGCCCGCAAGGCGTACCCGTGTCTCGGATTATTGGAGTGGAAACTTACGGCCTACTGACGTGGCATCTCAAAATCGTGGTGGGGGAGGTGTGGCGTCGAATGTTGGTATTTGTTGTTAAATTAAAGCTAATTATCAGCCATCGTTGATTAAAATGGCGTCATGTTGCAAATTTGCGGCGGTCGAGTCTGGCCCCCGTTAGGGTAAGTCCCGGGCCATTTCTCGCGCCCTCAAGCTGACGCGTACAAGTGTTCCGGCGAGACGCGGCGTGCTTTGATAGACGTTATCGTCGATCGTTAGCGTGCCGCCGTGCATGGTGACGATCTCGCGGACGATCGCCAGCCCGAGTCCGCTGCCGTCGCCCTCGCGCCCCAGGATCCGGTAGAAGCGTTCCACCACCCGCGCCCGTTCGGCAGCTGGAATGCCAAGCCCGGTGTCCTCTACCTCAAGGTGTACCTGGCTGGATGCCGGGTCTGGACGCACCCGCACTGTGATCCGGCCGCCGGCTGGCGTGTAACGGATCGCGTTGTCGATCAGGTTCGACAGCATCTCGCGCAGCATCAGCAGGCTGCCGTCTATTTCAACCGCTTCGTCCGGTCCCTCGTAGCCCAGATCCATCTGTTTGGCGAGTGCCGCCTGCACCCAGTCGCGCACCGCATTGCGCGCGACTTCGGTGATCTCGACCGGCGCAAAAATCTGTCCCGACAGCCGGTTTTCCGCGCGCGCGAGCGCCAGCAATTGCGTGACGAGCCGCGCGGCCTGCTCGGAACTGGTGGCGATCTGCTCGAGGGAACGGTGGACTTCCGCAGACACGTCCTGGCGCAGCGCCAGTTCGGCCTGAGTGCGTAGACCGGCGAGCGGCGTTTTCATCTGATGGGCGGCGTCGGCGATAAAACGCTTTTGCAGCTCCATATTCTGTTCGAGGCGAGTTAGCAGGTCGTTGAACGACGTTACTAGCGGTTCGATCTCCGGCGGAGCGCGGCGCGCTTCGAGCGGCGACAGGTCGTCGGGACGCCGCGCGCGGATATGCGCCTGCAGCGCGTGCAACGGAGCGAGGCCGCGCGAGAGTCCGAACCATACGAGCACGATCGCGAGCGGCAGGATCACGAACTGCGGCAGGATCACGCCTTTGATGATGTCGTTGGCGAGCTGACTGCGTTTGTCGAGCGTCTCGCCCACTTGTACGAGCACCGGCAGCGCACCTGGCGTGTGCGGGAACTCGACCGTCGTGTAAGCGACGCGGATGTCGTTGCCGTGCAGCACGTCGTCGCGGAATTCAACGAGGCCCGGCGGCGGCCGGTCTTCCTCGTGCGGCAGCGGCATATCACGATCGCCGCTCACCAGCTCGCCGCGCGTGCCCAGCACCTGATAGAAGACCTTATCGACGTTGTCCGCGCTCAAGAAGTCGCGCGTCGCAGCGGGCAGGGACAGCTCAGCCACGCCGTTCACCGGATGGATCTGGCGGGCCAGCACGTACGCATCGGTTTCGAGCGCGCGGTCGAACGGGCCGTTGGCGATCGATTTGGCGACCAGGTAAGTGACCGCAATGCTCATCGGCCACAACAGCAGCAGCGGCGCAAGCATCCAGTCGAGGATCTCGCCGAACAGCGAGCGCGGGCGTGCCCCGGCGGCGGCTTCGGTTTCGTCGGGTGGCGCGAACGGGTTCGCGTAGCGGGCGTCGCGCGCCTCGTCGTCGAGGTCCACCGCTGGCGCCGCGGCGCGCTCTGCGCGTGCGGACATGAGCGCTCTCTATTTGAAGGGGTGGCTCGCGGGCATCTGGGCGGATGCGTGCGAGGAGGGCGTATTGGATTCGGGAGTTCCTGTTGTCCCAACTGCCGCGGTGGCCTTCTCCAGGCAGTAGCCAAGGCCGCGCACGGTGAGGATGCGCACACCGCTTGGCTCTATTTTTTTGCGCAGCCGGTGCACGTAGACTTCGATCGCGTTATTGCTGACCTCTTCGCCCCATTCGCACAGATGATCGACCAGTTGCTCCTTCGATACCAGCCGGCCGATCCGCTGCAGCAACACTTCGAGCAGGCCCAGTTCGCGTGCCGACAGCTCGATGATCTGCTCGTTGATGTAGGCAATCCGCCCCACCTGATCGAACGACAGTGAGCCGTGCCTTACCACCGTCGGGCCGCCGCCCGCGCCGCGGCGGGTCAGCGCGCGCACGCGGGCCTCGAGTTCATTGAGCGCGAACGGCTTGGCCATGTAGTCGTCGGCGCCGAGATCGAGGCCTTTGACGCGTTCGTCGACGCTGTCGGCGGCGGTCAAAATCAGCACCGGCAGGTTCGAATTGCGTGCCCGCAGACGGCGCAGCACCTCGAGTCCGGACATGCGTGGCAGGCCCAGATCGAGTATCAGGAGGTCGAAAGTTTGCATCGACAAGGCGGTATCCGCTTCGACGCCGTTCTTCACGTGATCAACGGCGTATGCCGATTGGCGGAGTGATCGAATCAGACCGTCCGCGAGTATGCTGTCATCTTCGGCAATGAGAATTCGCATGATGCGCCAGCCTGGCCTTGCCGGCACCGTAGAAATCCCGGCGCACAGCGGTCTCCAAAGATTTTGTGGGTAGTTTGGTGCAGTTTGACCACACATAAATGCATCGATGTGCGAATCGTGCTTGCCAAAACTACTGTTTTTTTATACAGTGTCTGCGTTTAGTGTGCTGTCTGTGATGAATGGGCCGCACACCTGCCTCAGACGCCGTTCATCATAGCAAAGGACGATTCATGGAAGAAAGCAAGAAAGGCCCGGCTGGACTGACTGCTGAAAAGAGCAAGGCATTGGCTGCCGCGCTCGCGCAGATCGAAAAGCAGTTCGGCAAAGGGTCGGTCATGCGGCTCGGCGCAGGCGAGGCAGTCGAAGATATCCAGGTGGTCTCAACGGGATCGCTCGGGCTCGACATCGCATTGGGCGTCGGCGGTTTGCCGCGTGGCCGGGTGGTCGAAATCTACGGGCCGGAATCGTCGGGTAAAACCACGCTGACGCTGCAAGTGGTCGCTGAAATGCAGAAGCTCGGCGGCACGGCAGCATTTATCGACGCGGAACACGCGCTGGACATCCAGTACGCGGGCAAGCTCGGCGTGAACGTGAACGATCTGCTGGTCTCGCAACCGGATACGGGCGAACAGGCGCTGGAAATCGCAGACGCGCTGGTGCGCTCGGGTTCGATCGACATGATCGTGATCGACTCGGTCGCGGCACTCGTGCCGAAGGCCGAAATCGAAGGCGAAATGGGCGACTCGCTGCCAGGTCTGCAGGCGCGTCTGATGTCGCAGGCGCTGCGTAAGCTCACCGGCACGATCAAGCGCACGAACTGCCTCGTCATCTTCATTAACCAGATCCGTATGAAGATCGGCGTGATGTTCGGCAATCCGGAAACCACCACGGGCGGTAACGCGCTCAAGTTCTATGCATCCGTGCGTCTGGACATCCGTCGTATCGGCTCGATCAAGAAAAACGACGAAGTGATCGGCAACGAAACGCGCGTGAAGGTCGTCAAGAACAAGGTGGCGCCGCCGTTCCGCGAAGCGATTTTCGACATCCTGTACGGCGAAGGCATTTCGCGTCAGGGTGAAGTGATCGACCTGGGTGTGTCCGCGAAGATCGTCGACAAGGCCGGTGCCTGGTATAGCTACAACGGCGAGCGTATTGGTCAGGGTAAAGACAATGCACGCGAATTCCTGCGCGAAAATCCCGAGATCGCACGCGAAATCGAGAACCGCATCCGTGAATCGCTGGGCGTGAATGCGATGGCGGATGTTGCTGCCGGCGCAGGCGCTGAACTCGCAGGCGAAGAGGAGTAATCGCCGCGTGATACGCAAGGGCCGACCTGTATCCAATGCAGGGCGTGATGCGGACGGCCCGCGCGACGGTGACCCAAGTGACTTGACCGGGTCACTGGGTTCACCCGAATCGTCATTCGATCCGTTCGAGTCTTTCGACGCGCACGATCAAGCTTCTGGCCGCGCATCCTCCGCGCGGCGGGGTTCAGCACTGGCGGGGCCAAGCGGCAACACTGACGCCGCCAGTTCGCCCGCAGAAACCACCTACACCCGCTCACGCCGCACACCGGGCGAGGCTCGAGGCGGAGCCCACGATAAGTCCGGTCCCGACCAAGACCGCGCCGCCAAATCAAAAGGCCCTGGCCGCTCCCTGAAGGGTCGCGCACTCGGCTATCTGTCTCGCCGTGAATACAGCCGTGCCGAACTCTCGCGCAAGTTGATGCCCTTCGTCGAAGAGGCCGATTCTCTCGATACCTTGCTCGATTCACTCGAGAAAGAGGGCTGGCTGTCCGATTCGCGCTTTGCCGAAAGCCTGATCCATCGCCGCGCATCGCGTCTCGGCGCCAGCCGGATCGTCGGTGAATTGAAGCGCCATGCGGTTGGCCAGACACTCATCGAGGAAGCCAGCGCACAGTTGCGCGAAACCGAGCTCACACGTGCCCAGGCCGTCTGGAGCAAAAAATACGGTCAGCTTCCGGAAACGCCCGCGGAACGCGCGCGTCAAGCGCGTTTCCTCGCCGCACGGGGGTTTTCCGGCGCGACGATCGGCAAGATTCTCAAGGGTCTCGACGACGAGTGGTCAGGCGATTAGCCTTGTCCCCGGATTGGTGCTGTGCACAATCCAACCTGTCTCAAATACCCGGTATGCTAAAATCAGGTGGTTTTCCAATTCGGCCTTTTCCTTCCGCATGTCGCTTTCCCCGCCCGTCTCCCGTCAGTTGCGCCATCGCCGCGCAATTCGTGCGGAAGCTTACGAGCGCGAGGACGGCCTGTGGGACATAGAGGCGTGCCTAACCGACCAAAAGCCACGTGACGTGGCGCTTGCGTCGGGCGTCCGGCCCAACGGTCAGCCGATCCATGAACTCTGGCTCCGCATTACGATCGATCGCAAGCTCAACGTTGTCGACGCGCAAGCGTCGTCCGACTGGGTGCCCTATCCCGGTCTTTGCGAAGCCACCAATCCCGCCTATCGTGCCCTCATCGGGCTCAATCTGTTCCACAATTTCCGTCGCGAAGCCGCCCGTTTGCTCGGTGGCACGGCAGGTTGCACGCATCTCACCGAGTTGTGCGCTTTCCTTCCTACGGCCGCCATTCAGGCGTTCGCCGGCGACGTGTGGAATACCAATGATGGCAAGCCGCCACACGAAGCGGATTCAGGGGACGCTTCACCTCAAGCCTCAGACGAGCACTCAAACGACAAGCCGCCATTCCAGCTGGGTCGCTGCCACGCGCTGCGATTCGATGGTGAGGCGGTGCGACAGTTTTATCCGCGCTGGTATGGTCGTGCGCCGCGTTCAGCGGAACGCGCGGATGCAGCAAGCGAGCAAAGCCAGTCCGCCGGCAACGGCAACGGCACGTCCCGTTTGAACGACAGCAGCGGAAACGAAGTTCAATCCAACTCTCAGACTGAAGGGAATCACGCATGAAGATTCACGAGTACCAGGGTAAGGAAATCCTGCGGAAATTCGGCGTCGCGGTACCGCGCGGCAAGCCGGTCTTCTCGGTGGATGACGCGGTCAAGGCCGCTGAAGAGCTCGGCGGCCCGGTATGGGTCGTGAAGGCTCAGATCCACGCGGGTGGCCGTGGCAAGGGTGGCGGCGTGAAGGTCGCAAAGTCGCTGGAGCAGGTTCGCGAGTACTCGAACCAGATCCTCGGCATGCAACTCGTCACGCACCAGACTGGCCCGGAAGGCCAGAAGGTGAACCGCCTGCTGATCGAAGAAGGCGCTGACATCAAGAAGGAACTGTATGTCGGCCTCGTGATCGATCGCGTCTCGCAGAAGGTCGTCGTGATGGCGTCGAGCGAAGGTGGCATGGACGTCGAAGAAGTCGCGGAAAAGACGCCTGAGCTGATCCACAAGATCGCTGTCGACCCGTCGACCGGTCTGAAGGACGCCGAAGCGGATGAACTGGCAACGAAGATCGGCGTTCCCGCCGCTTCGCTGCCGCAAGCTCGTGCAATCCTGCAAGGCCTGTACAAGGCATTCTGGGAAACGGACGCGTCGCTCGCAGAAATCAACCCGCTGATCCTGACCGGCGACGGCAAGGTCATCGCGTTGGACGCCAAGTTCAACTTCGATTCGAACGCCCTGTTCCGTCATCCGGAAATCGTCGCTTACCGCGATCTGGACGAAGAAGATCCGGCTGAAGTCGAAGCCTCGAAGTTCGACCTCGCGTACATCTCGCTCGACGGCAACATCGGCTGCCTCGTGAACGGCGCTGGCCTCGCCATGGCAACGATGGACACCATCAAGCTGTTCGGCGGCGAACCGGCGAACTTCCTCGACGTGGGCGGTGGCGCCACGACCGAGAAGGTCACGGAAGCGTTCAAGATCATGCTGAAGAACCCGAATCTGACGGCCATTCTGGTCAATATTTTCGGTGGCATCATGCGCTGCGACGTGATCGCGGAAGGCGTGATTGCAGCTTCGAAGGCTGTCTCGCTGAAGGTGCCGCTCGTGGTCCGCATGAAGGGCACGAACGAAGACCTGGGCAAGAAGATGCTGGCTGAATCCGGCCTGCCGATCATTGCGGCAGACAGCATGGAAGAAGCGGCTCAGAAGGTCGTCGCGGCCGCTGCGGGCAAGGCGTAAGCCTGCCGGGCGTTTACCAGGATTAGCCAGATTACGAATGGCGGCGCGCACGGCGACGCGGGCGGAGAACATTCCGCCGCGCAGTCGGCCAGAGCGCCCGCCAAACGAACAGAGGTCAATACATGTCGATTCTGATCAATAAAGACACGAAGGTCATCACGCAGGGCATCACCGGCAAGACCGGTCAGTTCCACACGCGTGCCTGCCGTGAATATGCAAACGGCCGCGAAGCGTATGTCGCGGGCGTGAACCCGAAGAAGGCCGGCGAAGATTTCGAAGGCATTCCTATCTACGCAAGCGTGAAGGAAGCGAAGGCTGAAACGGGCGCAACCGTCTCGGTCATTTACGTTCCGCCCGCAGGCGCAGCGGCAGCGATCTGGGAAGCCGTCGAGGCGGATCTGGATCTCGCAATCTGTATCACGGAAGGCATTCCTGTCCGTGACATGATCGAGCTCAAGGCACGCATGCGCGCAAAGAACAGCAAGACGCTGCTGCTCGGACCGAACTGCCCGGGCACGATCACGCCGGACGAACTGAAGATCGGCATCATGCCGGGTCACATCCACCGCAAGGGCCGCATCGGCGTCGTGTCGCGTTCGGGCACGCTGACGTATGAAGCAGTCGGCCAGTTGACGGCGATCGGCCTCGGCCAATCGTCGGCAGTCGGTATCGGCGGCGACCCGATCAACGGTCTGAAGCACATCGACGTCATGAAGATGTTCAACGACGATCCGGAAACGGACGCCGTCATCATGATCGGCGAAATCGGCGGTCCGGACGAAGCGAATGCGGCTGAGTGGATCAAGGGCAACATGAAGAAGCCGGTGGTTGGCTTCATCGCGGGCGTCACGGCTCCGGCCGGCAAGCGCATGGGTCACGCAGGCGCGCTGATCTCGGGCGGTGCAGATACGGCTGAAGCCAAGCTGGAAATCATGGACGCATGCGGCATCAAGGTCACGAAGAACCCGTCGGAAATGGCGCGTCTTCTGAAGGCGATGCTGTAAATCGAAATAGGCCAGCCAGTCCGGCCCGTTTTTTGATACTCTTACGAAGTCCTTTCGTAAGAACGAAGTCCTAAAAGCGAGGGAGCGAGCAATTGCTCCCTCGCTTTTTTATGTCGACCGGAGTTAGCGCTTCAGCGCTTGCTCCGGTCCCATGCAGTTTCATCGCGCTTTGCCCGGTTCCAATCGCCGTCTATCCTGCTTTCAATGCTCGCATTCTTCGCCACGCTCCACTGGGGGGCCGTTATCCAGATCATCGTGATCGACATCCTGCTGGGTGGCGATAACGCGGTGGTGATCGCGCTCGCCTGCCGCAATCTGCCGCCGGCGCAGCGCGTCAAGGGCGTGTTGTGGGGGACGGCGGGGGCAATCCTGCTGCGCGTCGCGCTGATAGCGTTTGCGGTGGTGCTGCTCGATGTGCCGCTGCTGAAGTTTGCGGGAGGCCTGTTGTTGCTGTGGATCGGCGTCCGCCTCATGGCGCCCGCACACGACGCTCACGAGCACGTGAAGCCCGCTGACAAGCTGATGACCGCGGTCAAGACCATCATCATTGCCGACGCGGTCATGAGCCTCGATAACGTGATCGCGATTGCTGGCGCGGCGGAAGCGGCGGACCCGGAGCATCGGCTGGCGCTGGTGATCTTCGGGCTGTTGGTCAGCATTCCGCTGATCGTATGGGGCAGCCAGCTCGTGCTGAAGTTGCTGGACCGCTTCCCGATCGTAATTACGCTCGGTGCCGCACTGCTTGGCTGGATTGCGGGCGGCCTGATCATCAACGATCCGGCCGGCGACCGCTGGCCGATTCTCGACTCGCCCGTGGCCGAGTACGGTATGAGCATCGCGGGAGCGCTGTTCGTTGTGATCCTTGGTTACGTGCTTAAACGGCGTAATGCCGAGCGGGCTGCGGCTCAATTGCCGCCCAATGCGCCCCCGGGTTCGCATTGACAACAGGGCACGGCTTCACGCTTTCACAGGCCCATCATCAGGTCCAACGTTAGCCATCTGGCTGACTGTTTAGAATCACCGTGGCTGGCTACGATCAATGCGCCTGTTCCGATTCACGGGGCAGGCGTTTTTCGTTTCTGGAGCCTGCCGATGACCGTTTCTCTCCCCAACTCTTCATTCCGTTGCGTGCTCTTGCGGCGCGACGACCCTGCTGCAGGCGCACCGATCTCCGACCCTGGCGTGCAATGGCCCACGCGGATCGCCCGGGTCAGCCGCAAGCTCGGCTTCACGTTGATCGAACTGATGATCGTGCTCGCGATTGTCGGGGTGATTGCGGCCTATGCCATCCCCGCGTATCAGGACTATCTGGCGCGCAGCCGGGTAGGCGAGGGCCTGTCGCTCGCCACGTCGGCGCGGCTCGCGGTGGCGGAAAACGCCGCCAGCGGCGCGGCGTTCGGGGGCGGTTATGCGCCGCCAACCGCCACGAAGAATGTGGAATCGGTCCATGTGGATGACGACACAGGTCAGATCACCGTGGTCTTCACCACGCGCGTCGCGCCGTCCGGCAGCAATACGCTGGTGCTGGTGCCGTCGGTGCCCGACAACGCCGATACGCCGACCGCCCGGATCGCGCTAGTCAAAGGCTCGGCCCAACCGGGGACGCTGACATGGGAGTGCTTTGCGGGTGGCAAGTTGGCTTCGTCACTGCCCGCGCCGGGCGCAGGCCCGAGCCCAGCGGATCCGCCGACGTTGCCGTCCAATCTGGCGCCGCCCGAATGCCGCAGTTGATGGTTCGGTAAGGAAACGGACTTGCCGATTTCGGGATATTTGAGGCCGTCCGGCGCACAGGGGGAGGATTTTTTTGTATAGTGCGCCGGTTGCTGACGCCCCCGGTTCCTCATGCCCACCCCATTTGCGCGCTTTTTATCTCTGGCCATACTGGCTTGTGCGTTGATTCTGCCTTACGCAGTGGTCAACCATACCTATCCGATTCCGACCTTTTACGCGGAATTTACCGCGCTGACGCTGTATGTGTTGACCAGCGCGGCCGTGGTGCTGCTGGCCTGGACGGAGCGTCGCCGCTTCGAGTTTGAATCGCCCACGGTCGCGCTTGTGCCACTGCTGTTCGGCCTGTTGCTGGTGGTGCAGACGTTTGTGCTGCAGGTCGAGCAGCCGTCGATGAACTGGCTCGGTGCCGGTTATCTGCTGGCGGCCTTCATGGCGACCCACACCGGCTACACCTTCAGCCGGGTCAGGATGAGCGAGGAGGTGCTGCGCTGGGCCGCCTACGCGTTGATTATCGGCGGACTGTTTGCAGTGTTTTGCCAGGTGATCCAGGTGTTCCATCTGGAGACCAAGGTCACGCCGCTCGTGGTTGCGTACAACATCACGGTCGATCGCCGGCCGTTCGGCAACATGGCGCAGGCCAACCACCTCGCCACCTACATCGCCTTCGCGATGACCGGCGCCTTGTTCCTGGTACAGACGCGGCGGCTTCCGCTCATCCTGTGGGCGCTGCTGTCGGTGGTTTTTGCGGGCGGCCTTGCGTTGACCGTCTCACGTGGGCCGTGGTTGCAGATGGGCGTGATCGTCGTGGCTGGGTTCTGGATGGCCTTTGCCGAAGTCCGGCGCAATCCGGTTCTGCGGCGCAGTAACCGCGAATGGTTGACGCCAGTAGCGCTCGGCGTGTTGTTCTTCGTCGTGAACGCGCTGGTTCGTTGGGCCAATGTGCACTATCAGCTCGGTCTGGCCGAATCCGCTGCCGATCGTTTCAAGGATGCCGGTCAGATCGCGCCACGCCTTGCGCTATGGAAATACGGTTGGACGATGTTCAAGGCGCATCCGTTGCTCGGCGTTGGCTGGGGCGAGTTTCCGCGCTACCAGTTCGACTATGTGCGGTCGCTGGGCGCCGTCGAGATCGCTAACAACTCGCACGACATCTTCCTCGATCTGCTAGGTAAAACCGGCCTGATCGGCCTTGCGATCGTGCTGCTCGGCCTGCTGGCGTGGCTCGTGCGCGTGGTGCGTGCTCCGCACACGGCCGCTCGCGTGTTCGGCGTAGCGCTGATCGGCGTGCTGGTGATGCACGCGCTGGTCGAGTATCCGCAGCAGTACATGTTCTTCCTGCTGCCGGCGATGTTCGTGTTTGGCCTGCTGGAGACGCGCTCGTTGCGGCTGGTGCCGAGCCGCGTGTCGTTCGGCGTCTACGCGGTGGTCGTGCTCGTTGGATTGGCCGCGCTGTATCCGGTCTATCGCGACTACAACCGCTCGGAGGTGTTGTACTACGGCTCGAGTCCGGCGCAGCAATACGCCAGCGATCCATCGTTCCTGTTCGGTGCATGGGGCGAGTACGGGATGGCGACGCTGCTGCCGATGAACGCCCAGGATCTCGCTCGCAAGCTCGCCATGCACAGGCAGGCGCTCGCGTTGCTGCCGGGCGAAACGGTGTTGCGACGTTATGCGGTGCTGCAGGCGCTGAGCGGCGACACGAACGGCGCTTTCGACACCGTCGTGCGGTTGAAGATCTTCGCGGAAGAATTGAAGGATTGGCCGTCGCAACAGGCCTATCTGTATCAGCTGTGCGATGAGCAGAAGAGTCTCGCTGGCTTCAAGGCGGAACTGATCAAGCTGTACGGTATGCCGCCGAAAGACGTCAATCAGGATGACGACGATAGCGACGATTGAGTCCGAGCTTCGCGCGTGAGCGCGACGCGGGATGAACGAAAACGCACCGGAAGGGCGGGTAAGCGCAGAAGCAGCGTTTACCCAGCCGCTGCCACCCAGTCCCCAGACTTCCCGCCGTGCTTCTCCAGCACTTTCACATCGGTGATCGTCATGCCGCGGTCCACCGCCTTGCACATGTCGTAGACCGTCAGCAGTCCCACCTGTACAGCGGTCAGTGCTTCCATCTCCACGCCTGTGCGCCCCAACGTTTCCACCTGCACCGTGCAATGCACGCCGGGCAGGGTCTCGTCGAGTTCGAAATCCACTTTGACGCGGGTAAGGGCTAGCGGATGACACAGCGGAATCAGATCGGCGGTGCGCTTGGCTCCTTGAATCGCAGCGATGCGCGCGATGCCGATCACATCGCCTTTCCTGGCGTTGCCGTCGCGGATGAGCGCAAATGTCTCCGGCAGCATACGGATCGAGCCGCGCGCGATAGCGATGCGTTTGGTTTCCTGCTTGGCGCCGACATCCACCATGTGCGCCTGGCCGGCGGCGTCGAAGTGGGTGAGTTCAGGCATGGTGGGGCTCCTTCTGAGAGCGCCAATCATACCAGCGCGATGCGGATGGCAACCCGGACGGAGCGTCGACTATGACGCCGCGTTTTTCGGAGCCGCAGCCTGAGCGGGACTCGCAACAAACCCAAACTGTTCGGCTACCTCGGCGCGTGCGATCGGCTGCAACGGTAGTGTCATCCCGTCACGCCAATAGAACCGGCCAGCGTCACCATCCGCGGCCACCTCGGCGTGCTCGGAAAACAGATCAAGATCGTGGTCATGCAAAACGGCGATTCGCGGCGGCGTTGACGTGTCCGTGAACAGCACACCGCCCTCGTCATCCAGATAAGCCGCGGCAGGCTCAAACGCATTCCCGGCCTGATCGGTCAGCGTCAATGTCGCCTTGGCGCCATCCCCATCATCGAGGCCAAGCCGCACCACCCACGGCGTATAACCCAGTTCCACATACACCCGCTGTGGCCCGTTCTGAAAGAACCACTGCCCACCCGCGTCCGCTTCGTAGTTCCGGTTGATAAAGGCAAGCAACGCCGCATGCCGTATCGGTTCTCCCGGCGCGCCGCGCGCCTGAGCCTCATCGTCACGCATGCGCCAGTTGCCGCGCCGGTCAAGCAGCAGCCAGCCAGTGCAATGCGGCACGTTGGGCCATTTGGCGAGCGCCTGGCGAACGATGTCATCCATGGTCGACGAATGGAGCGAGGTAGTTGAAAACGCGCCGTGACAGCCAGTCGCTGCGCCCCGGAAACGGACCCGTCATGAAGCCGACGTGGCCGCCGTGCCGGGGCTGGTCCAGTTCGATCGCAGCCGACACTTCATGCCGTCCCGGCAACACGGCGCCGGGCAGGAACGGATCGTTCCGCGCGTTGAGCACGAGCGTAGGCACCGTGATCTGCGGCAGCAATGGCCGTGTGGTCGCCTGAGTCCAATAGTCGTCGGTATTGCGAAAGCCGTGCAGCGGGGCCGTGACGATGTTGTCGAATTCGTACATGTTGCGGCTTGCGAGCATCGCGTTGGCGTCGTACAGGCCCGGATACTGTTCGAGCTTCTGCAGCGCCTTCACTTTTAGCGTTTTCAGAAAATTGCGCGTGTACACCTTGCCGAAACCCTGCGATAGCGCCTGACCACCTGCATGCACATCGAGCGGCGCGGAGATTGCCGCGGCGGCAGTGAGAAACGAGGCATCTTCGCGCCGTTCGCCTAGCCAGCGCAGCAGCACATTGCCGCCCAGCGAAACACCTGCCGCGACGATCGGCCCGCGATGCACGTCCCGAAGGCGCCGCAGGACCCAGTCCACTTCGGCGCTATCGGCGAGGTGATAAAAGCGCGGCAACAGGTTCAGCGGTCCGCTGCAACTGCGAAAGTGCGGCACAACCCCGTGCCATCCGCGTTCACGCGCCGCGGCCATCAACGCGCGGGCATAGTGGGAGTTCGAACTGCCCTCGAGGCCGTGAAACAGCACGAAGAGCGGGACGTCGGACGAGGCTTCTTCGTTGTCCCAGGCGCCCGAGGCATCTGCCTCATGCACTAGCCAGTCGAGTTCGATGAAATCGCCATCCGGCGTGTCCCAGCGTTCGCGCCGATAGGTCACCGCGGGAAGTCGTGCAAAGAGGGCCGGGACAATGGTCTGAACGTGGCTGTTCGGCAGCCAGAGCGGCGCGCGGTAGAACATTTCGACGACGCTCGTCTCAACGGCCGCTGCGCAAGCGGTTGCGGGAGAAACGGTCTTGTTGTGCGTCGTACTCATGCCAGCGACCGGAAAAAACAGAAAACGTGAGTCGTCAGTGCAAAGACCCCTGACCATGACGCATTTTCGCAGCAAACTGATTCGCCGCTTCGTTCGGCATCGCACTCGCGTGGATATGTGCGATCTTCCATTCGCCGCGCTCGTGGACCATTACGTAGGTGCTGAAGACCATGGTGGGCGCGACCTTCGGATCCGCCGGGCGGTGCGCTTCCGCAATTGCATACACGACGGTGCCGAGGCTGTCGTACACGCGGATATCCACCGGTTCGATCGACACGGGATTGAGTTCGAGCTGGACGGCGAGGCCGGCGCGGATGGTGTCCAGACCGTGCAGGTGCGAGCCGTCGGCGCTGATGTAGCTGGCAAACTCCTCGTCGATCCACAGGCCCATCAAACTCTCGAGATTGACCTCTGCTACCGCCTGGTAATAGGCGTTGAGAGTATCCGCAGCGGCTTCGAAGATGTGGGCAAAACGTGGCATGGCTCGTCAGTCTCTTGTGCGCGGCGCGCGCGGTTGCGGGCAGCAGTAAAAACAGGACAACCAGGAACAACCCGGCGGGACAACCCGGCGGGACAACCGCGAGGATGCCCGCGCTCCAGGGCGCAGGGATGACGCCGCGTGGCGTGCTTGCAACGCGGCGTACGGCTGCCGGACGGTTCAGCGTTGCGCGAGGAGCATGCCGCGCAGGTCGCCGAATACCTGTTCGGCGCTCAGTTGCCGCAGGCAGTTCAGATGACCGAGCGGACACTCGCGCTCAAAACAGGGACTGCATTCGAGATGCAGCCATTGTACCTTCGCAAGCTCGGACAATGGCGGCGTGTGGCGCGGATCGGTCGAGCCGTAGACAGCCACGAGCGGCCGTCGCAGCGCCGCTGCCACGTGCATCAAACCGGAATCGTTGGTGACCACGGCGTTGGCGCGTGAGATCAGCGCGCACGCTTCGCCCAGCGCGGTTTGTCCGCACAGGTTGCGCACGTTGGGCGAGCGTTCCGCGATCGCCTGGGCGAGCGGCGCGTCTTTCGGCGAACCGAGCGCGATGATTTGCGTGTACGGGAAAGACTGGCCGACGATTTGCGCCAGTGCCGCGAAGTGTTCCGGCGGCCAGCGCTTGGCCGGACCGTATTCCGCGCCAGGGCAAAACACCAGCAGCGGCACCCGCGTATCCAGATTGAAGCGGGCCGACACGCGTGACGCCTCGTTCAGATCGGCGTCGAGCCGGGGCATCGGCAGGTCGTCCGGCACTTTGGCGTCCGGCTTATAGGCTAATGCCGCGTAGTGGCCGACCATCGGCGGACGCGCGTCCTTGCGCGGATTCGAATGGCGCACGTTGAGCAGGCCGTAGCGGCTCTCGCCGGTATAGCCAATGCGCAGCGGAATACCCGCCATCCACGGAATCAGCGCCGATTTGAGCGAATTCGGCAGCACGTAAGCCGCGTCGTAGCCGACATCGCGCAGATCGCTGGACAGCTGCCAGCGCCGCAACATCTGCAGCTTGCCGTGCGCGAGATCGGTCGCATGGACGTCGCGGATCTCCGGCATGCGTTCGAGCACAGGCGCCACCCACGAGGGCGCAACCGCGTCGATCGCGAGGCGGGGATGCAGCTTCATGAGGCGCGAGAACAACGGCTGCGCCATCAATGCGTCACCGATCCAGTTCGGTGCGATAACCAACGCGCGACGCATCAGGGTGAGTTTCCGGTGTCGAAAGAACGCGCCGCACGCATCGGCGCGCAGCGTTCTGGTTTTAGCAGGGAAGCGGCCGCATGCCTGCGCGCGGCGCCAGGATAAGTGGCTCCGCGCGCAGCATGCGGCCTGAGTGTGGTGGGCGCGCCCAGCCGGTGAGCGGCTTTCAGTGGCCTTTGACCACTTCGCCGTCACGCAGCTTGTAGCGCGTGCCGCAGTATGGGCAGCGCGCTTCGCCGTGCGTCACGTCGATAAACACGCGCGGATGGGCGCTCCAGCGTGCCATCGACGGGTTCGGACAGTAGGCGGGCAGGTCTTTTGCCGTCAGTTCGACCAGCGGCATTTCCTTGATTTCGCTCATGGGGGCTTTCTCGATAGAGACAGGGCGCAGGCGCGCCGCAATGGCGGCCTGCGTTAATTTCATTCGGACTTAGACCTTGCTCAGCCAGTGCGCGTACTTCTCGCTCTTGCCGTTGACAATGTCGAAGAAGCCGCTTTGCAGCTTTTCCGTGATCGGGCCGCGTGCGCCGGAGCCGATCGTGCGGTTGTCGAGTTCGCGGATCGGCGTGACTTCAGCGGCTGTGCCGGTGAAGAAGGCTTCGTCGCAGGTATAGACCTCGTCGCGCGTGATGCGCTTTTCGATCACTTCGATGCCGGCATCTTTCGCCAGCGTGATGACCGTGTCGCGCGTGATGCCGTCGAGGCACGACGAGAGGTCCGGCGTGTACAGCTTGCCGTTGTTCACGAGGAAGAAGTTTTCGCCGGAGCCTTCCGACACGTAGCCGTCCACGTCGAGCAGGAGCGCTTCGTCGTAGCCGTCGGCAGTGGCTTCCTGGTTGGCGAGGATCGAGTTCACATACCACCCCGAGGCCTTGGCGCGGACCATGGAAACGTTCACATGGTGACGCGTGAACGACGAAGTCTTCACGCGGATGCCCTTCGCCAGGCCGTCTTCGCCAAGATAGGCACCCCACGGCCAGGCGGCGATGGCCACGTGGATCGTGTTGCCCTTGGCCGACACACCTAGCTTTTCCGAGCCGACCCAGATGATCGGGCGCAGATAGCAGGATTCGAGCTTGTTCTCGCGCACCACTTCGCGTTGCGCTGCGGCGAGCGTTTCGTGGTCGAACGGCACGTCCATCTGGAAGATCTTGGCCGAATTCAGCAGACGCTTGGTGTGTTCCTGGAGACGGAAAATGGCTGTGCCGTTAGCGGTCTTGTAGGCGCGCACGCCTTCGAAAACCCCCATGCCGTAGTGCAGTGTATGGGTGAGGACGTGGATCTTGGCGTCGCGCCAGTCGATGAGTTTGCCATCCATCCAGATCTTGCCGTCGCGGTCGGCCATTGACATACGATTCTCCAGCAGTGCGTTGTGAGGGGCGCGCCAGGCCGTACAGCGGTTCGGCAAGCGGCGAAGACCGTCATTTTAACGTCTTTTGCACACGGAACGGGCATTTGGCCGCACCCAGGACGCTATAATCCGGCCTCACATATTACAAATCCGATTGCGCCAGCGGGTGCTGGTCGGCCCGGCGCCGACTCCATGCCGCCGCGGCGTCGTCCCGCGCCGAGGCGCCCCGTCCGATGCTCGCCAGCCTGACCGATTTCCAGCGTCGTAGCTTTCGCGAAGGCGTGCGAGATTACTCACCCACGCTGATGGCGATCTTCTCGTGGGGGCTCGTCACGGGCATCGCGATGAGCAAATCGGCGCTCACGCTGCCGCAGTCGCTCACCATGTCGCTGCTCTGCTATGCTGGTTCGTCGCAACTGGCCGTGCTGCCGTTGCTCGCCGCCAAATTGCCGGTCTGGACCGTGCTGCTGACCGCCGCCATGGTGAATACGCGTTTTGTGATTTTCAGCGCAGGACTCGCACCGCATTTCTCCTATCTGCCCATGTGGCGCCGGATCGTCCTCGGTTATTTCAACGGCGACGTCATCTATCTGCTGTTCCAGAAGAAAAGCTTTCAGACCGGTTACGTGCCGGGCAAGGAGCCGTACTATTGGGGCATGGCGAGCGCGAGCTGGTTGTCCTGGCAGGTCTCGTCGATCATCGGCATTCTGCTCGCCAGCCTGATTCCGGATAACTGGGGTCTCGCGCTCGCGGGCACGCTGGCGCTGATTCCCGTGATGGTGTCGGCCATCAACAGCCGTGCAACACTGGTTGCCGTGAGCGTGGCCGGCGTCGTGGCGCTGCTGGGCTTCGATCTGCCGTACCGGCTGGCCTTGCCGCTTGCGGTGATTGCGGCGATTGTCGCCGGCAGCGCGGCGGATCTGATGGTCGAGCGCGCCGACCTGCGCCGCATCCGCAACCGCGCCGGGGATTCCCCGGAGGGTTCGCCATGACCAGCACGCAAATCTGGATCGCCATCTTCGGCATGATGTTCGTCACGACATTGACGCGCGCGCTGTTCCTGATCGGCGGCGAGCGCACGGTTTTGCCGGAGCGCCTGCGGCGTATGTTGCGCTACGCGCCGGCTGCGGCGCTCGCTGCGGTTGTGCTTCCCGACGTGCTGGTCACTCCTGACGGACTGTCATTCGGGCTCTCCAACCACGAGTTTTACGCGACGCTCGCCGGGCTCGGCTGGTTCCTGTGGCGGCGCACGATGCTCGGCACGATTGTCGTCGGCATGCTGACTTTCACGATCCTCCGTCTTGTATTTCACTGACCTTGGTCTTGTTGTTGCGTTGCAGCATCCGGGCCTATCTCCCAAATACGGGACATTCGCTTCGGCACGGGGCATCGCGGGGTGGGGATCGGTTAAAATGGTCGACTCCCGGATCACCGCGCGACGCTGCGGCAGATGCCGCCAGTGCCTGTTCGCAGAGCCACCCCTGCGGGGCTCGTGAGCGGAGGCTGTTCGCGCGCTGTCCGTCTCCGCCTTCCAATCAACTCGCAATCCAACGCTCATGAACCAGGTACTGCGTCTCTCCGATCTGATCTCCGAAGGCAAGCTGTCCGGCAAACGCGTGTTTATCCGTGCCGATCTGAACGTTCCGCAGGACGATCAAGGCAACATCACCGAAGACACCCGCATCCGCGCCTCCGCGCCGGCCATCAAGGCCGCGCTCGACGCCGGCGCCGCCGTGATGGTGACCTCGCATCTGGGCCGTCCTGTCGAGGGCGATTTCAAGCCGGAAGACTCGCTCGCGCCGGTCGCGAAGCGTCTGGCCGAATTGCTCGGCCGCGACGTGCCGGTGGTGGCGAACTGGGTCGAAAACGGCGTGAACGTCGCGCCAGGCCAGGTCGTGCTGCTGGAAAACTGCCGCGTCAACAAGGGCGAAAAGAAGGATTCCGACGAGCTCTCGCAAAAGATGGCGAAGCTCTGCGACATCTACGTCAACGACGCGTTCGGCACTGCGCACCGCGCCGAAGCGACTACGCACGGCATCGCGAAGTACGCGCCTGTGGCTTGCGCAGGTCCGCTGCTCGCGGCTGAACTCGAAGCGCTCGGCAAGGCGCTCGGCGCGCCGAAGCGTCCGCTGGTGGCGATTGTCGCCGGCTCGAAGGTGTCCACCAAGCTGACCATTCTGAAGTCGCTGGCCGAGAAGGTCGATCAGTTGATCGTGGGCGGCGGCATCGCCAATACGTTCATGCTGGCTGCCGGCCTGAAGATCGGCAAATCGCTCGCCGAAGCGGATCTGGTGAACGAAGCCAAAGCCATCATCGACGCTGCGAAAGCACGCGGGGCCTCGGTGCCGATCCCGACTGACGTCGTCACGGCCAAGGAGTTCTCGCCGACCGCCAAGGCTGAAGTGAAGGCTGTAGCCGACGTGCAGGACGACGACCTGATTCTCGACATCGGACCGGAAACTGCCAAGGCGCTCGCCGCGCAACTGGAAAAAGCCGGCACGATTGTCTGGAACGGCCCGGTCGGCGTGTTCGAATTCGACCAGTTCGGCAACGGCACGAAGACTTTGGCCGATGCGATTGCCAAATCGCCGGCGTTCTCGATTGCCGGTGGCGGCGACACGCTCGCGGCCATCGCCAAGTACGGCATCCACGACAAGGTCAGTTATATCTCGACGGGCGGCGGCGCGTTCCTCGAATTCCTCGAGGGCAAGAAGCTGCCGGCGGTCGAAGTCCTGGAATCGCGGGCTTAATCAACGTGACGACACGTTCCCCATCGGCGAAAACTGCAAAGACGCGCGTGAAGTCGTCGGCCAGCAAGAACGCAGGCTCCGTGGCCTCCGCCAAGGTGAAGGCGGCAACGAAACCAGCAGCCACGCAGGGCGCGGGGGCCACGCAGTCAGTCGCAGCAGGGGAGCGTGCTCCAGCTTCCACCGCTACACCGCAGCACACTGTTTCCACAGTTTCACCCGCCGGTCATGCCGGCGGCGCAGTATCCGCCGTACCGCTGGCGTCCCGCACGCTGGTCTCGAACACCGCTTCATTCCACAAGAAAGCGACGCCGGTTTCAACCGGCGCGCAGCCCCAGGCAGCTTCCATCGGTGCGCAGCCTCCGCACCCAACTCGCAGCGCTCTTTCCAGCGATCCCATCCAGACGAGGAGACTCATGCATCGCGCCACCAAGATTGTCGCCACCATCGGCCCGGCTTCCAGTACGCCCGAAATCCTGTCGCAAATGATTAAGGCAGGGCTCGATGTGGTACGCCTCAACTTCTCGCACGGCACGGCCGACGACCACCGCCAGCGCGCCGAATACGTGCGCGAAGCGGCCCGTCAGGCGGGCCGCGAAGTCGCCATCATGGCCGACCTTCAAGGCCCGAAGATCCGGGTCGGCAGGTTTGAAAACGGCAAGACCACGCTCGTTCCCGGCAACGCTTTTGTCCTCGATTCCGAATGCGAACTCGGTAACGACGACCGCGTCGGCCTCGACTACAAAGACCTGCCACGCGACCTGAAACCGGGCGACGTGCTGTTGCTCAACGACGGCCTGATCGTGCTCGACGTCGTGCGCGTGCTCGGCAGCGAGATCCACACCACCGTGAAGATCGGCGGTGAGCTGTCGAACAACAAGGGTATCAATCGCCAGGGCGGCGGCCTCACGGCGCCGGCGCTGACGGCCAAAGACATGGAAGACATCCGCACGGCGATGTCGCTCGGCGTGGATTACGTCGCGGTCTCGTTCCCGAAGAACGCCACCGACATGGAAATGGCCCGCCAGCTCGCGAACATCGCGGGCGCGCCCTACGGCATCAAGCCGAAGATGATCGCCAAGATCGAGCGCGCGGAAGCGATTCCAGCGCTGCAAGGCATCCTCGACGCCTCCGACGGCATCATGGTCGCGCGTGGCGACCTGGCTGTTGAAGTGGGCAATGCCGCGGTCCCGGCGCTGCAAAAGCGCATGATCCGCATGGCGCGCGAATCGAACAAGTTCGTGATCACCGCCACGCAGATGATGGAGTCGATGATCTACGCGCCGGTGCCGACCCGCGCCGAAGTGTCGGACGTCGCCAATGCGGTGCTGGACGGCACCGACGCGGTCATGCTCTCCGCCGAATCCGCTGCCGGCAAGTACCCGGTGCAGACCATCGAAACGATGGCCGCGATCTGCGTCGAAGCGGAGAAGTCGGAGCAGTCCGAGCTGGACAAGGATTTCCTCGACCGCACGTTCACCCGCATCGACCAGTCCATCGCCATGGGCGCGCTGTTCACGGCGTTCCACCTGGGCGCCAAGGCGATTGTCGCGTTGACGGAGTCGGGCTCGACCGCACTGTGGATGTCGCGTCACTGGACCCATGTGCCGATTTTCGCGCTCACGCCGCGAGTGGGCAGCGAGCGCGCCATGGCGATCTACCGCAACGTCACCTCGCTGCATCTCGACACCAGCAGCGATCGCGACACCGCGCTGCAGCAGGCGCTGGAGACGGTGGTAAGCAAGGGCTACGCATCGCGCGGCGACATGGTCGTACTGACCGTGGGCGAGCCGATGGGTCAGGCCGGCGGAACGAACACACTGAAGATCGTGCGGGTGGGCGAACCGTACTGATCAGCTTCAAACTGCTCGAATCGGCACGGCGAAGCAGTCGCAGTACCCGCTAGAGGCGGCGCGCAGGTTTTTGGGGCAAGCCCTTTGGGCGAGCCCCGAGCCTTGCTGCGCAAGGGTGTGCGATTTGCTTCGCGATAAAATTGGTAAAAATTAGATGCCGACGGCACAGGATTCGTTTCAACTTAGGAGTAGTGCATGCCTCTCGTATCAATGCGTCAACTGCTGGACCATGCCGCCGAAAACGGCTATGGACTTCCGGCATTCAACGTAAACAATCTGGAGCAGGTGCAGGCCATCATGGCGGCGGCGGATCAGATCAACGCCCCGGTGATCATGCAGGCCTCGGCTGGCGCGCGGAAGTATGCGGGCGAACCGTTCCTGCGCCATCTGATCGAAGCGGCCATCGAGTCGTATCCGCATATTCCGGTCGTGATGCACCAGGATCACGGGCAGTCGCCGGCAGTGTGCATGGCAGCAATTCGCAGCGGCTTTACCAGCGTGATGATGGACGGCTCGCTCGAAGCTGACGGCAAGACGGTCGCTTCGTATGAGTACAACGTGGACGTGTCGCGCAAGGTGGTGGAAGCGGCGCACTCGATCGGCGTGACGGTGGAGGCGGAGCTCGGCGTGCTCGGTTCGCTGGAAACCATGAAGGGCGACAAGGAAGACGGCCACGGCGCGGAAGGCACGATGACGCGCGAGCAACTGCTGACGGACCCGGAGCAGGCCGCCGACTTCGTCAAACTCACGCAATGCGACGCGCTGGCAATTGCCATCGGCACATCGCACGGCGCGTACAAGTTCAGCAAGAAGCCCACGGGCGACATCCTGTCCATTCAACGCATCAAGGAAATTCACCGGCGTGTTCCGAACACCCACCTGGTGATGCATGGTTCGTCGTCGGTGCCGCAGGAATTGCTCGCGGAAATCCGCGAATTCGGCGGCGACATGAAGGAAACCTACGGCGTGCCGGTCGAAGAAATTCAGGAAGGTATCAAGCACGGCGTGCGCAAGGTTAATATCGATACTGACCTGCGTCTGGCAATCACCGGTGCGATCCGTCGCTACATGGCGGAGAATCCGGGCAAGTTCGACCCGCGCGATTACCTGAAGCCGGCGCGCGAAGCGGCGAAGAAGGTTTGCCTCGACCGTTTCGTCGCCTTTGGCGCCGAAGGGCAGGCTGGCAAGATCAAGCCGGTTTCGCTTGATAAAATTGCGGAGAAGTACAAGTCGGGCGGCCTCGCACAGGTCGTCCACTAAGCTGGCAGTACAGCATGGGCCTGGCCATCCGGCCAGGTTGCGGTCCGCCTCGCCGTTCCCGCATCATAGGGGGAACGGCGTTTCCCTTTTGTTCCGGTCTCATTTTTGCCTCACTTTTAGCGAACTACGACGATGTCTACCCTCTACGAATCCACGCTCCGCTCGCTGCCGCTGCTCGGCCGCGGCAAGGTCCGCGACAACTATGCGGTGGGCAACGACCAGTTGCTGATCGTGACCACCGACCGTCTGTCGGCGTTTGACGTCATCATGGGCGAGCCGATTCCGAACAAGGGTCGCGTGCTGAACCAGATGGCCAACTTCTGGTTCGACAAGCTCAAGCACATCGTGCCGAATCACCTCAGCGGCGTGGCGCCGGAGTCGGTGGTCGCGGCGGACGAAGCGGAACAGGTGAAGGGTCGCGCCGTGGTGGTGAAGCGCCTCGAGCCGATCCTCGTCGAAGCAGTGGTGCGCGGGTATCTGGCCGGCAGCGGCTGGAAGGACTACCAGGCCACGGGTGCAGTCTGCGGCGTCGAACTGCCGCCGGGTCTGCAAAATGCGGAAAAGCTGCCTGAGCCGATCTTTACGCCAGCAGCCAAGGCCGAAATGGGCCACCACGACGAGAACATCACGTACAACGAGATGGAACGCCGCATCGGCACCGAACTGTCGGCCACGATCCGCGACATCTCGATCAAGCTATACAAGGAAGCGGCGGATTACGCGGCGACCCGTGGCATCATCATTGCCGACACGAAGTTCGAATTCGGTCTGGATAATCACGGCAAGCTATATCTGATGGACGAAGCGCTGACCGCCGATTCTTCGCGCTTCTGGCCGGCGGACGAATACCAGGTGGGCACCAATCCGCCGTCGTTCGACAAGCAGTTCGTGCGCGACTGGCTGGAAACGCAGTCGTGGAAGAAAGAGCCGCCGGCGCCGAAGCTGCCGGACGAGGTCGTCGCGAAGACCGCCGCGAAATACCAGGAAGCGCTCGAGCGCCTGACCGGGCAGACGCTGGCTTAACGCCGGGCCTGCAGCCAAGGAAGATGAGGAAGTTTTACAGATGAGCCAAGTCCAGACTGCCCAGGCAGGACAAACTGCCCATACGCATGCTGCGCCGCTCGTCGGCGTGCTGATGGGGTCCAGTTCCGATTGGGAAATCATGAAGCACGCCGTTGCGATCCTGCAGGAATTCGGCGTACCGTACGAAGCAAAGGTCGTGTCTGCGCACCGCATGCCCGACGAGATGTTCGACTATGCAGAAAAGGCGCGCGAGCGCGGCCTGCGTGCAATCATCGCGGGCGCCGGCGGCGCCGCGCATCTGCCCGGCATGCTGGCCGCCAAGACGACGGTGCCGGTGCTTGGCGTGCCGGTGGCGAGCAAGTACCTGAAGGGCGTCGATTCGCTGCATTCGATCGTGCAGATGCCTAAGGGCGTGCCGGTTGCGACGTTTGCGATTGGCGAAGCAGGCGCGGCGAATGCTGCGTTGTTCGCGGTGTCGATTCTGAGCGGCACGTCGACCGAATACGCGAACGCGCTGGCCGCGTTCCGTGTGCGCCAGAACGAAGCCGCGCACGCGATGGTGTTGCCCGCGCTGTAAGCGCGGTTTGATGCGCCGAAGTTTGCCCGCGAAGTCCGCCTGTTAAGTTTGCACAATGAGCTGGCCCGATTGATTCGACTGATCCGATCGGCCTGATGTCCATTGCCTGACCCCCGGTGTGGCGCACATTCATGTGCGCCAGCCGTGACCGACCACTGAGATGAATCCAGACAACACACCGGTTTCACCGATCATGCCCGGCGCCTGGCTTGGCATGGTAGGTGGCGGCCAGCTCGGCCGCATGTTCTGCTTTGCCGCCCAGGCGATGGGCTATCGCGTCGCCGTGCTCGATCCGGACGAAGCCAGTCCGGCAGGCGCTGTGGCGGACCGCCATCTGCGTGCCGCATACGACGACGAAGCCTCGCTCACCGAACTCGCGCGCCTGTGCGCAGCGGTTTCGACGGAGTTCGAGAACGTGCCTTCAGCGAGCCTCGATTTTCTCGCGCGCACCACCTTTGTCAGCCCGGCTGGCCGATGTGTAGCAGTGGCGCAGGACCGTATCGCCGAGAAGCGCTTTATTGCCGAGTCGGGCGTTGCTGTGGCGCCGCACGTGGTGATCGAATCGTCGCAGGCGCTCGCCGCGCTCAAGGACGTCGCGCTCGATGCGGTGCTGCCCGGCATTCTGAAAACTGCCCGCCTCGGCTATGACGGCAAGGGGCAGGTGAGTGTGCGCAACGCCGAGGAAGTGCGCGAGGCGCATGCGTCGCTCGGCGGCGTACCGTGTGTGCTGGAGAAGCGCCTGCCGTTGAAGTTCGAAGTGTCGGCGCTGATCGCGCGCGGCGCCCAGGGCACCTCGGTGGTTTATCCGCTCGCACAGAACACCCACCGCGACGGCGTGCTGTCGCACACCGTCGTGCCCGCGCCGGATGCCAGTTCGGCGCTCGTCAGCCAGGCACAACAGGCCGCGTTGCAGATCGCCGACAGGCTTGGATATATCGGTGTGCTGTGTGTCGAGTTCTTCATTCTGGAAGACGGCTCGATGGTGGCCAACGAAATGGCGCCGCGTCCTCACAATTCCGGCCACTACACCGTCGATGCCTGCGCGACCAGCCAGTTCGAACAACAGGTGCGCGCCATGACCGGCATGCCGCTCGGCGACACGCGCCAGCACTCGCCGGCGGTGATGCTGAATATCCTCGGCGATATCTGGTTTCCGGACGGCGGCAAGCGTGCTGCCGTCACGCCGCCGTGGCACGAAGTGGCTGCGATGCCGGCCGCGCGTCTGCATCTGTACGGCAAGGAGGAGGCACGTCCTGGCCGCAAGATGGGTCACGTGAACTTCACCGCCGCGACGCTCGACGAAGCCCGCACAGCGGCGCGCGATTGCGCGCGGCTGCTGCACATCCTGAAGGGCTGACGCGCTCGGATCATGCCGGATCAAGATAAACCTGCTGAGGGTGCTGCCAAGGCTGCTGCTGGAACGACTGCCGAGGCGGCGAAAGCCGCTGAAGCGGCAAGTGCTGCGGGCGCTGTCGAAGGCGCTGAAGCTGTTCAGCCAGCTGGCGGTACCCCGACTGGCCCGGTTGTGAGTCCCGCGGAAATCACACACGCTGTGGCGCTGCTCGACGCAGGCGAGCTCGTCGCGTTTCCCACTGAGACCGTTTATGGCCTCGGCGGCGACGCCCAGAGTTCTGACGCCGTTGCGCGCATCTACGCGGCGAAAGGGCGGCCGGCGAATCATCCGGTGATCGTGCATCTCGCGCCTCAGGGTGACCCGGGATATTGGGTTGAGCAACTGCCGCCGGAAGCGCTGCGCCTCATCGACGCTTTCTGGCCCGGGCCACTCACCCTGATTCTCAAGCGCGCCGCGCATATCCCCGCTGCCGTGAGCGGCGGACAGGACTCGGTGGGTTTGCGTTGTCCCTCGCATCCGGTGGCGCAGGCGCTTCTCGAAGCGTTCAGCGCGCTACGTGGCGGTCACGGCGGCGTGGCTGCGCCGTCGGCTAACCGCTTCGGTCATGTGAGCCCGACTACCGCACAGCACGTGCGCGACGAGTTTGGCGGCAGCATTCATGTGCTAGATGGAGGCTCGTCGGATGTCGGCATCGAGTCGACCATTCTCGATTTGTCGCGTGGGTTCCCCGCACTGCTGCGCCCGGGACGCGTGACGCCGCAGGATATCGCCGAAGTGCTCGGCGAAGCGCCGCGTCTGCCCGATGGCTCGGATGCGACGGCGCCGCGTGCCTCAGGCACGCTCAAGGCGCATTACGCGCCGCGCACACCGCTTGCGCTGCTGCCGTTCGAAGCGCTGGAACCTCTGCTGGTCGCACGTGAGGCGAACGAACGCGTGGCTCTCGTGGCTCGCGTGTCGCGCGCCAGCCGCTGGGCCGAGGCTGAAGGCGTCCACTTCATCGCGGCGCCCGAGGATCCCCACGTGTACGCGCGTGAACTCTACGGCTTGCTGCGTGCACTCGACCGCGCGAACGTCACGCGCATCCTGATCGAAAAGCTCCCCGATACGATCGAATGGATCGCGGTGAACGACCGGCTCGGCCGAGCCGCTGCGGCGTTCGAAGCGCAGGGATAAGCGACAAAACAGGAGTAGGAACTGGGAGGCGTACCGCCCAGAAGTCTCCGCAGTGAAGCTGCGGTCCGATGCCAGATGCTGGCATACTCATGCCAAGAATTGGTATTGACCACACCAAGGGAGACGCATGAGCATCGCCGATTTCATGTTCACGCCGCGCGAGCAGCGAGTACTGTCGTTGGTCCTTTCGGCCCCCGAGCGGACCTTTAATCTCGCGGAACTGATGTCCCGTTCAGGCGCCGGCAGCGGCGCCGGTCAACATACGGTGCGCCGTCTCTGGGAGGCGGGCGTGCTGCGCGAATCGCGACTGGGCAACCAGCGTCTGTTCCAGGCGAACACGGAGTTTCCGCTTTACCCGGAGTTGCGCAGCATCTGCGCGAAGTCGTTCGGTCTGGCCGGCATGCTGCGTGAGGCCCTGGCGCCGCTCACGGAGGAGATCGACGAAGCCTTCGTGTTCGGAGCGGTGGCGCGGGGGACGGATACGGCGGGGAGCGTTATCGATCTGATGGTTGTCGGGCGAGTGAGTCTGGACGATCTGCTCGATCATCTGGCGCCGCTCGATGCGCAACTCGGGCGTTCGGTGCATGCCAATCTGCACCATCCGGCCGAATGGGCTGTACTGTCGCGGGACGATACGGTGGTTCGCGCAATCCTCGATTCGCCCACCATCCGGATCGTTCCGGACGACACGCCACGACTGGCCGGATAACTGTCGGCAACGCCACGAAACTAAGGCGTTTCGCCTTCAGCCCACGCGCCAGGATCCAGACGCCCTCAAACAATAAAAAAAGCCCGGCTTAACCCAGCCGGGCCCGCCACCATCAAAAAGGTAAAACGGCAGATCAGATCACTTTCGATCCACCGTTACCGTCCGTCCCGCCTTACTTACCCAATCCCGTTGCCGCAATCTGCTGCTCGACGAACTGCGCGAACAGTGCGTGCGAGTGCGTGCTCGGGTGGACCGTATCGGCGAAGACATAAGTCTGGTCGGCCCCCGCTACCGTGTAGGTCGCCGGCGAGCAGAACAGCGACGAGGCGAACTGCGAGCCATACTCGGCCGGAGTCAGACCGTTCAGGACAGCCGGATTCGCCGTGGCGTACTTGGTGGCGTTGGCCGCCATCGCCGTCAGGTTACACGCCGTGCCGGTATTGGTCGTGGTGAAGCCCAGCGACTGGGCGTTCGGCAGCAGGACGGTATCGAGCCACGTGAACGCATCGGCGACGATGACCGTGTGCGCTGCTATCTGCGTCGCGAGCGCCTGCTCGACGATGCCGTTAAAGGCGGCGCTGATGCCGGTCAGCAACGCGGCCGAGCCCGCTGCCTGAGCGTTCGCTGCGACGCCGAGAGGCGTCTGGCCGATGTCGGGCACGGTCATCAGCACGACGTGTGTCGCGCCGTTAGCGATGATGGTCTGGATCTGCGTCGCGAGCGCGACGGCGGCCGCTGCGACCTGGGTGCTGTTCGTCTGCAGGTAGCTGGCGATGAACTCCACCTGACCCGCCTGCGTGTTCGGCAGCAGGCCGGCCGCGACGGCAGCTGGGTACTGCGTCTGCAGCGCGGTGCCGAGCGCCGTCAGATTGGCCGTGGTCGCGAACTGGAAGATGTCGTTCGCGCCGCCGTCCACCAGCACGAGCTGGTTCGAATTGAAGCTCGTATGTGCGCTCAGGTATTGCGACACCTGAGTCGTGACCGGCACGGTCGTCGCGGCCAGGTTGTCCGGCGCCCAGCCTTCGCCTTCGGCGATGACGACGTCCGAACCGCCCTGCGCATAGCCATAGCCGCCGGCTGCCACCAGCGGCTGGCCGAAGCCGCCCAGGTAAGCCGCGGTCAGCGTGCCGCCATAGTATTGGGCGATCAGTTGCGTCCACACCTGACCCGGATTGGTCGTGAAGCGGCCGCCGCCAAAGTCTGCTGCGATGACCGGCGCGTACGTGCCCACGTCCGACAGGCTGTCGCCGAACGACACGACCTGCAATTTGACGCCGCCTGCCGGCGTGCCGCTGCTCGGGCTGCTGCTACTGCCGCCGCCGCAGGCTGCCAGCATGACGAAGGCTGCGCTGGCGATCGCGACTTGCGACAGGCGCAACAGACCGCGATGTTTGGTTCCCTGTTGTTTCATGTTGATTTCATCTCCTCGTATGTGTGTGGCCTTTTTTGCCATGTGATGCAGGCGGCGCCCACCGCGTCGGCGGCGTGGCGACAGCTTACAGAATCTTTCCCGGTCTGCGTGGCGTTTGAAACGCCGCCGGGTTGTTTGCCGATGTATTGACGCATTCGTCCGGATGGCGCCCAGCGGTCTGCGAGTCGCGCAACGCGTGATAAGCCGCGGCCCACGCGGGCGGCGCGAACAGCGCGCTCAGCTTGTTGCGCCAGCCCTGCACCTGCAGGAAATCGGCACCCATCGACGCCCATTCGTGGAACGTCGCCTTTAGCGGGTTATAGGTGTGAAGCGGCTCGACGATGCCGTAGACCGGTGCATCGTGGGCATCTTCTTCCACATAGCTGCCGAACAGCCGGTCCCAGATGACGAGCACGCCGGCGTAATTGCGATCGATGTAGCGCTCGTTGCGCGCGTGGTGTACGCGATGAATCGACGGCGTGTTCAACACGTATTCGAGCCAGCCGAGTTTGCCGATCGCCTGGGTGTGCACGAAAAACTGAAAGCCGAGATTGATCAGGACGATGGCGACGATCTGCTTCGGCGGAAAGCCCAGTACTGCGAGCGGAATCCAGAACACCCACATGCCGGCGATGGGGTACATCAGGCTCTGGCGGAAGGCAGTGGAAAAATTCATTCGCTCCGACGAGTGATGCACGACATGTGCGGCCCACAGCCAGCGCACCCGGTGGCTGCAGCGGTGAAACACGTAGTAGAGCAGGTCCTGTGCAACGAACAGGACGACGAACGATAGCCATCCCGCGCGCCATGTGTAGACGCGAAAGTGGTCGAAGCAATACGCATAAATGGGGATGATCGCGAGCCACGCGAGCTTGTCGGCGGCCTGCTGCAGCAACGCCAGTGCGGCGTTGCAAAGCGTGTCGCGCCAGCTATAGAGGCGTGCTGCGGGGCGCGTGCGATGCAGGTGCCACGCCTCCCAGCCGATGCATGCAAGGAAGACGGGCGCCATGGCGAGCAGCAGCAATTCGGCATCGAATTGCATGGGCGTCTTCCTCCTGGGTCCCTGGCCGCTGCGAATGCCGCAGCAGGCGTTGTCGTTATCGTCTGATTCCGCAACGCCGCCCTGGGTGGCGCGCGGTTGGCGCGCGCCTCTCCATGGATGTCACGCGCGCTTCAAACACTGCCCGCAAGCGTACACGCTCTGGGGCCTGCCGCGCATGGCTTCGCTAGAAGGAATCCTCAATGCTGGTTGCCCTTGTGCGGGTTTTTCCTGGGCTTGCTGCGCGGTTCTTCCGCGACTTCCTGCATCGGTTGCGACGGTCCCTGGTACACCCATTCGAGCAGCGCATCGTGCGCGGCCCGCGCAGCTTCCGAGTGTGGGTCGTTGATGATGCTGACGACGATATAACTGACGCCGTCGGCGGAGGCCACGTAGCCTGCAATGGCGCGCACGTCGCGCAACGTGCCGGTCTTGATGTGCGCGTTGCCGCCGACCGGTTGCGAGGTGAGGCGGTTGCGCATCGTGCCGTCGACGCCGGCCACCGGCAGCGAATCGACGAACACCTGGGCGACCGGGCTCGCGTTGGCCGCCTGCAACAGATCCGCCAGCGAGAGCGCCGTGATGTGCTCGTCGCGCGACAGGCCCGAGCCGTTGTCGAGCGAGAGGTACTCCATGTCGAGGCCGTTTTTCTGCAGGAACGCTTCGATTGCACGTGCGGATTTTTCCGGCGTCGCCGGCGGTTTGCTGGTGACCGCGCCGATCGTCAGGAACAGATTGCGCGCCATCGTGTTGTTGCTGAACTTGTTGATGTCGTGAACGATGTCCGACAGCATCGGCCCCTCGTGAGTGGCGATCAGGCGTGCTTCGACCGGTACAGGGCCTTCGCGCGTCGCGCCGGTGAAGGTGCCGCCGTTCTGTTCCCATAGCGCGAGGAAACCGCCGGCGAAGAACGCCGAGTGGTCGAGCATCGCCACGTTCAGTGTGCGTGGGCCGCAGCGCACGGGGTATTCGCCGATGAACGATGCGCTCACCGTGCCGTTCGGCTGCGGCGTCACCTCGGGCGTGGGCAGTTCGCCGCGGCACGGGCCGCCGGTGGCGTGCAACTGGTTGTCGATCTGCAGTTGCGCGAGCGCGGGTATGACGTCGATGGCCACGCTGCCGTCAGGCGACGGCGTCAGCGTGAACGACAGCGACTTGAAAGCGTACAGCAGAGGATCGGGGCCGACGTTGTACGGAGCCGTGACATCGTCGTCGAACGGTGGCAGGTCGCGCGTCGAAGCGTCGAAAAAACGCTTGTCGAGCACCAGCGCGCCGTCGATCCCGTTGATGCCGGCCTTGCGGATTTTCTGCACGAGGTCGATCAGTTCTTCCGGCACGAGCTTCGGGTCGCCTGTGCCCTGGATGTAGAGATTGCCGTGCAAGATGCCGTTGGTGTCGAGCGTGCCGTCTGCGTAGGCGCTGGTGCGCCAGCGGTAATCGGGACCCAGGATCGACAGGCCGGAGTAGGTCGTGACGAGCTTCATCGTCGAGGCGGGCATCATCGGCTTGCCCGCGTTGAGCGCGACGATGGGCGTGCGATCGCCGACTTTCTCGACCACCACGCTGATATTGGACAACGGCACGTGGGCGCGTGCGAGGTCAGTCATGACGACGGGCGGCAGCACCGTACTGACGCTGACAGTAGGGTGCTTGGCCTTGATGCGGGCTTGCGCCGGCGCGGCGCAGGCGAGCGCCGCACACGCCATCAGCAGGGCGACGGCGCCCATTGGCACACGCCGCGCCGGGTTGTGCCGCGCTGCCAGCCCTGGGGCGACACCTTGCGCGGTAACGGTACCGTGCGGGATCGCGTCAGAGCATGTGGACGGTGCAGCAGTAACGAATGAGACCGACGAAGCAGCGCATGGCGCGAGGCGGCGGACGAGAAAAGACAGGAAGGCGTGCGTCATGAACGGGCGAAAAACCAAAGAGTCACGTGCTGAAGCACGGCGCTCGGCGCGCTGTACTCATGTAGGGCATACAAGGGGTGTAACGGCCGCGCGCAGCAAAACTTCATCGTCATGCGCGCGTTTGTTTTCCCTTGTGCGAGTCGCCATGTGGCCCCTTGTTTTCAGGGCCCGATGGCGCGCTGCGCAAAAGCGCTCATTGTAGAGACATGCCGCGCTGGTGAGGTGAAATTGCGCCATACCTGCAGCAATCCGCGGGGGCGAGGCGCACGAGGCCGGGCCGGGCGCTAGAATGCGGCATCATGAGTGTTTCGGAATCGTAGAGTCATGCGCATATTGCTAGTCGAAGACGACCGGATGATTGCCGAGGGCGTGCGCAAAGCGTTACGTGGCGAAGGCTTTGCTGTCGACTGGGTGGAAGACGGCGAGGCGGCGCTCAGCGCGGCCGGCGGTGAACCTTACGATCTGGTGCTGCTCGATCTCGGACTGCCCAAGCGCGACGGCCTCGACGTGCTGCGTGCTCTGCGCGCACGCGGTCATACGCTGCCGGTGCTGATCGTGACGGCGCGTGACGCCGTGGCCGATCGCGTCAAAGGACTCGACGCGGGTGCCGACGATTACCTCGTCAAACCTTTCGATCTCGACGAACTCGGCGCCCGCATGCGCGCGCTGATTCGGCGTCAGTCGGGCCGCAGCGATTCGACCATTCGCCACGGCACGCTCACGCTCGATCCCGCTTCGCACCAGGTGACGCTGGCCGGCACGCCGGTTGCGCTGTCCGCGCGCGAATTTGCGCTGCTCGAGGCGCTGATTGCACGGCCCGGCGCGGTGCTCTCGAAGAGCCAGCTCGAAGAAAAAATGTATGGGTGGGGTGAGGAAATCGGCAGCAATACCGTCGAGGTGTACATCCACGCGCTGCGCAAGAAGCTTGGCGCCGACCTGATCCGCAACGTGCGAGGCCTCGGCTACATGATCGCGAAGGACGCTTGAGCCGATGCGTTCCATTCGTCGTCAATTGCTGTTCTGGCTGCTTGCCATCGTGTTGCTCGGCGTCGGCATCGCCGGCTGGCTGATCTACCGTCAGGCGCTCGCCGAAGCCAACGAACTGTTCGATTACCAGTTGCAGGAGATTGCCGAAGCGCTGCCGTCCGAGCCCTTCTCGCAGGTGCTCGGCTCGCGCGATACCGGCGACGAAGGCATCGTGCTGCAGATCTGGAATCGCAACGGGGCGTTGATGTACTACTCGCGGCCGCGCGCGCCGCTCGCGCCGCGCGCCGAACTCGGCTTTTCAACCGAGCGCACCGACCGCGGCGACTGGCGTGTGTACGGCGCGATCGTCGGCGATAACGTCGTGCAACTGGCCCAGCCGGTGTCGGTGCGCAACCGCCTTGCTGCGAACGTGGCGTTACGCACGCTATGGCCGTTGATCGTACTGCTGCCGTTGCTGGGGTTGGCGGTGTGGATGGTGGTCGGGCGCGGACTCAGGCCGCTGCGCCGGGTAACCGGGGCGCTCGATACACGTCATCCGGAAGCGCTCGATCCCCTGCCCGACAGCCGTTTGCCGCTCGAAGTGCAGCCGCTGGTGCGCGCGCTCAACGGCCTGCTGCAGCGTCTCGCCACAGCGCTCGACACACAGAAGGCGTTCGTTGCCGATGCCGCGCACGAACTGCGCACACCGCTCGCCGCGGTGCAGATCCAGACACAACTCGTTGCGCGTGCGACCGACGACGCCACGCGCAGTGAAGCGCTCGCCGATCTGCAGGCAGGCGTCACGCGAGCGACGCGTCTCGCCGAACAGTTGCTGGCGTTGGCGCGTTCGGAGCCGGACGGGCACACGCAGGCCCAGACCCAGGTGATCGATCTGCACGCGTTGCTCGAAGACTGCGTGATGGCCTACGCGCCGCTCGCGCAGCAACGTGGTGTCGATCTCGGCATCGAGTCGAGCGAGGCTGCCAGCGTGACTGGCAATGCGGACGCGCTGCGGGTGATGTTCAATAACCTGGTGGACAACGCAACCAAATACACACCGCGCGGCGGCCGGGTGGATGTGAGCCTGACCGTCGAGGCGGGGCATCCGGTCGTGCGCATTGGCGACAGCGGACCGGGCATTCCGCCCGCCGAGCGCGAGCGTGTGTTCGACCGCTTCTATCGTGCCGGGGCGAGCGCCGATCGCGCCCGCACGGATGTCTCCGGCAGCGGGCTGGGGCTGGCGATCGTGCGGCGCATCGCGCTTCAGCATGACGCGAGCGTGACACTGGGCGAAGCACCGGCCGGTGGCCTCGAAGTGAGCGTGCGGTTCTGACGGGCAAAGTGCGTCGCGTAGTGGAAAGCTGGCTGTTTTGCCGAAGTTCCCCTGCTTAAGACTCTTTTAAGCGATAGCACGTACGCTTCATCCCATCCCCAAAGCCTTCCTCCCTGTCAGGAGCTCACGATGAATGCGAAAACCCTGTCCCGCAGTGCTGTTGCCGTGGCCGTTGTCGTCGCGCTGTCCGCCGGTTATGTGGCTGGCCACCGCGATCTGCCCGCGCCGCAGGTCATCGCGCCGGCGCAGGCTGCCGCGATGATGCCTGCCGAAGCTGCGGCAAAAACCGGCATCCCCGATTTCTCCGGCCTCGTCGAGACCTATGGTCCCGCTGTCGTCAACATCAGCGCGAAGCACGTCGTCAAGCAGACCGCGCTGCGCAGCGGCGGCGACAATGGCGAAAACGGCGGCAACGCCCAGCAACTGCCGATCGATCCGAGCGATCCGTTCTACCAGTTCTACAAGCGCTTCTTTGGCGGCATGCCTGGCATGCAGGGCGGAGACGGCGGCGGCGATCAAGGCGACCAGCCGAGTGCGAGTCTCGGTTCAGGCTTTATCGTCAGCAGCGACGGCTACATCCTGACCAATGCGCACGTGGTCGATGGCGCGAACGTCGTGACCGTGAAGCTGACCGACAAGCGCGAGTTCCGCGCCAAGGTGGTGGGTGCCGACAAGCAATCCGACGTGGCCGTGCTGAAGATCGATGCGAGCAATCTGCCGATCGTGAAGATCGGCGACCCGAGCCAGAGCAAGGTCGGCCAGTGGGTGGTGGCAATCGGCTCGCCCTATGGTTTCGACAACACGGTGACCTCGGGCATCATCAGCGCGAAGTCGCGCTCGCTGCCTAACGAAAACTACACTCCGTTCATCCAGACCGACGTGCCGGTGAACCCCGGCAACTCGGGTGGCCCGCTGTTCAACCTGCAAGGCGAGGTCATCGGTATCAATTCGATGATCTACTCCCAGACGGGCGGCTTCCAGGGACTGTCATTCGCGATTCCGATCAACGAAGCGATCAAGGTCAAGGACGATCTCGTCAAGACGGGTCACGTAAGCCGTGGGCGCCTCGGTGTTGCCGTGCAAGGCATGAACCAGACGCTGGCCAACTCGTTCGGCTTGACCAAGCCGAACGGCGCGCTCGTGAGTTCGGTGGACCCGGGCGGCCCGGCCGCCAAAGCCGGCTTGCAACCCGGCGACGTGATCACGGCGGTGAACGGTTCGCCGGTGGCCGATTCGACCGATTTGCCCTCGCAGGTGGCAAGCCTCGCACCTGGCAGTTCGGCGACCATCACCGTGTGGCGCGACAAGACGAGCAAGGACATCAAGGTGACGCTCGGTTCGATGTCGGATACCAAGGTCGCGAAGAACGACAATGCGCCTGAGCAGGTTCAGGGGCGTCTCGGGGTCGCGGTGCGGCCGCTTACGCCCGACGAAAAGAGCAACGCTTCGGTGTCGCACGGCTTGCTGGTGCAGCAGTCGGGTGGCGCGGCCGAGAACGCCGGGATCCAGCCGGGCGACGTGATTCTGGCGGTGAACGGCCGTCCGGTGACGAGCGTCGACCAGTTGAAGCAGATGATCTCGCAGGCGGGCAACAGCATCGCCCTCCTGATCCAGCGCGACAACGCGCAGATTTTTGTGCCGGTGGACCTCGGTTGACGTAAAACTTGCCGGTCCGTTTGCATAAACTGCCCACGGACCGGCGCCTTGTACGGGCAGCGCGCCCGCCTTTTGCCGCGACGGTAGTCTCAACGCGGGCCAGCAGTTTGGATGTTGTTGGGAAAGGTGGTCTGGGACTCAGGCGGGCACGGCAGTTGCAGTTGTCTGTCGGGGGTAGACCCACCAGGACTCTAACAAGGAGCGATGCAATGAAATTTCAAGGCAATCAGCGACGTCTCGTGGCGGCGGCGCTAACCGCGGCGCTGACGCTAGGTCTCGCGGGTGGCGCCTGGGCGCAGCAGTCGAACGACACGACCGGCGGCACCACCAGCGACAGCGATAGCGCTGGCAACGTCAACGGCGGCGGCATGCCGCAGATCCAGCATCAGGGCGGCGTGGCCTACGTATCGGGCGGCGTCGGCAGCGACGAGTCGAAGGCGCTCCAGGGTGCCGAAAGCCACTGGCCGCTGGCGCTGCGCTTTACCGGCCCGGGCTCCGACTTCCTCGCCGACGTGCACGTGCAGATCGTCGACGCACACGGCGCGGATGTGCTGCAGGCCGATTCGCGCGGTCCTTATATGCTCGTGAGGTTGCGTCCGGGCCGTTATACGGTGCACGCGCGCTACAAGAGCGACGATCAGCAAAAGGCAGTGACGGTGCCCGCCCAAGGCGGCACCAAGTCGGCTTTCTACTGGAATACGCAGTAACACGGGCCGAATTCGCCGGCCGCGCGAAGGTTGCGCAATTGGCCGAAGATTGGCCGATAATGAAGCCACGGGTGCTCCCCGTGGCTTTTTTTCATTCTGAAAGCCGCCGCCGGGCGTTCAAGTCCGAGCCATTCCTGGGACGCTTCGTGTGGATGGCTGCCTGATCGCTTTTTGACCGCTGCCTGAACCGCCGTTTTATCGCATACGGAGTCCTGACATGAGCGATCCCACGCCGCCCGCAGGGAGTCCCCCAGGGACCGCCCACGGCGCTTCGGGTTCCGGTGCGGCTGCCGGCGCTCATCGCATCGAGATTAGCGTCAACCATCACCGGGTGCGGGTGATCCATCAGGGCGTCACGATGGCCGACACGCAGGGCGCGCTCACGCTTACGGAGAGCGGCCTGCCCGAGGTATTTTATTTTCCGCGCGGCGATGTCAATATGGCGCGGCTCGAAAGCTCGAACCATACGTCGCGTTGCCCGTTCAAGGGCGAGGCGTCTTATTTCCATCTGCGCACCGAAGACGGCCTGGTTGAGAATGCCGCCTGGTGTTACGAAAACCCGCTCGACGGGGTCCAGCAGATCAAGGGCTATCTGGCGTTTTATGCTTCGCGTGTCGACCGCATCTATCAGACATCCTGATTGTGTAGACGGCGCGTTTCTCGGGGGAGTGGGTCATGGAGCTGAACAACGCGTTACGGATTGCGCTTGCACCGGCCGATGTCTGGGACGCGCTGCAAGACATCGCGTTGTTGCGCGCGAGTCTCGACAACTGCGAGTCGTTCAGCCGCCTTGCGGGCGGCGAGTATGCGTTGACGCTGACGGTGCCGCTCGGACCGTTGCGCGCCCGCTACGAAGTGCGCGCCCATGTCGCCAACAAGAATCCGGTACAGCTCGACGAGCCGCATCGTGCGCTCAACTTCAAGGCGCGCGCCGAAGGTGTCGGATCGCTGCGTGGACAGATCGATGTGACGCTGCGCGCGGACGATTCAGGGTCGAACAAGGCGCCGAGCACGCGGATCGATTATTCGGTGTGGGCCACCTTGACGGGGCCCCTCGCCGAATTGCCGACGCGCCAGATCGAGAATGCGCTGCACGAGCTAGCCGACGATTTCTTCACGGAGTTCTGCGCGGTCGTGCAGGCCAAGCATGGGCAAGGTCCAAACCGCGCGCGCGGCACCCACAGCCGGCGGCAGCATGTGTTCCTGCGGCCGATCAATCTTGGCAGCGTAGCGCGCCGGGTCAGGCCGCACGATCACGGAGGCTCGCTCTCCGGGCGTGCCACCAGCACGCTGTTCGGGGCACGCTCGCATAGCGTGTCGCATCGCGAGCCGACGCCGCATGCCATGCCGAACTGGGCGTGGGCCGCGATGATCTTCGTTGTCGCATTGCTGCTTTATGCCGCGCACTGGTTCAGTACCCAGAGCTGAGCGGACCTCAGGCTTTCTTCGCCTCGCCATTCGCGCCGGTGCGTAACGCCGGACTGAGCCGCAGCGCGTCGAACATGGCTTCCACCATCTGCTGCGCGTGCTCGGCGAAATCGGTGGAGTCGGGCAGAATCAGCATGTCCCTCAGCGAACCGCCAACGAACGCATGCAGCATCGTGGCTGCCAGTTTCGTGTCGAGATCGGGCGGCATCTGGCCTTTGGAGATTGCGTTGCGCAGGCCGATCTCGATCTTGCCGAGCCCCTCACGCATGTTGGTCTGATAACGGACCATCACCGGGCCCATATCTTCTACGAACTCGCATTTCAGAAACAGGATGTCGAATACGCGGCGCCGCCGCGGATCGGCCGCGGTGTCGCGCAGACACAGCGTGCAGATTTCGATTAGCCGTCCGAGCGGATCGGCCTCTTCCGGGTTGATCGACGCGGCCTTCAGTTCGTCGAGCGGCAGCAGCACGCGGTCGAACATCTCGGTGAAGAGGTCACCTTTGTTGGCGAAGTGCCAGTAGATCGCCCCGCGGGTGACGCCCGCGGCCTGGGCGATGTCAGCCAGCGACGTGCGCGACACGCCTTTCTCGAAAAAGACTTTCTCGGCGGCATCGAGAATGCCGGCGCGCGTCTCCAACGCCTCTTCCTTGGTCCTTCTGACCATTTCGTCTGACCTGCGTATTGGTGGGATTACCCGGACACTTTTAAACGTGGCCCGTCACAATCCGCCCGCGCGTTTCGTCTTTAGCGAGCAGGTATTGCCTTGGACTGCCTGAAAGGATAGCGAAAGACACTTTTACATGCATTCGCGAATGTATATATAATAGCACCCCATCGATCGGATAGCCCAAGCCGTGACGACCGGTTAATATCCGTCACTGTTGCCTTTCAGAAAGCTTATGCGCCGTCCCAAAAGGGTCGACGGCGTGCGGCATTTCCCGGTTTGGCGCATATCGCCCGGGGTGCAGAGCGGGTCCGCGCCACTGGGCTTCCGGTTACGCGTCGTAAGACGCATGCGTGCGCTGTCGTCCCCGGGGTAGGGATGCGCGCACTTTTCATTCTCTCAGCCTTGACAGAGGTCGCTCCATGCGCGTCGAACGGGTTCCATTTCGCTTAATCAGTGCCGCGACGGCTGCCGTATTGCTGGCAGCGTGCGGACCAAAACAATCGGCCCCGCCACAACAAACACCCGAAGTCGGCATCGTCACCGTCCAGCCGTCGGCCGTGCCGGTCGTCACCGAATTGCCGGGCCGCACCAATGCTTTCCTCGTGGCGCAAGTGCGCGCGCGGGTGGACGGCATCGTGCTGCGCCGTGAGTTCACCGAAGGCAGCGAAGTGAAGGCCGGTCAGCGTCTTTACAAGATCGACCCGGCGCCTTACATCGCGCAACTGAACAGCGCCAAGGCGACGCTTGCCAAGGCTCAGGCAAACCTCGTGTCCGTCACGGCGCAGGCCAGCCGCTACAAGGTGCTGGTCGCGGCCAACGCAGTCAGCAAGCAGGACTACGACAACGCAGTCGCTTCGGAAGGCCAGGCTGCGGCGGACGTCGCTTCGGGCAAGGCCGCTGTGGATACCGCGCAGATCAATCTCGGCTACACGGACGTCGTCTCGCCGGTGAGCGGCCAGGTCGGCATTTCGCAGGTGACGCCGGGCGCGTATGTGCAGGCGAGCGCGGCTACGTTGATGTCGACGGTCCAGGAACTGGATCCGATGTACGTCGACCTGACGCAATCGAGTCTCGACGGCCTCAAGCTGCGTCGCGATGTGCAGGAAGGTCGTCTGAAGACGAGCGGTCCGGATGCGGCGAAGGTCACGCTGATTCTCGAAGACGGCCGCACCTACTCCGAGAAGGGCAAGCTGCAGTTCAGCGACGTCACGGTCGATCAGAGCACCGGTTCCGTCACCGTGCGCGCGCTGTTCCAGAACAAGGACCGCGTGCTGCTGCCGGGCATGTTCGTGCGCGCGCGCATCGAGGAAGGCGTGAACGATCAGGCGATTCTAGTACCGCAGATCGGCGTGACGCATGACCAGAAGGGCACGCCCACCGCGCTCGTCGTCGGTGCGGACAACAAGGTCGCGTTGCGTCAGCTCGTCACCTCGCGCACGTATGGCTCGAACTGGGTGGTCGACAGCGGCCTGAATCCGGGTGACCGCGTGATCGTGCAGGGGACCGACAAGGTTCGCCCTGGCATGGACGTCAAGACTGTCGCGGCGCAACTGCCTGCTTCCTCCGACGCGGCTGCTGCAGCTGCGCCGGCCGCCAGCGGTGCCCAGACGGCTCAGGCTGCTTCTGCAGCATCGGGCGCGCAATAACAGGGAGCCTGTTTCATGGCAAAGTTTTTTATCGATCGCCCTATTTTTGCATGGGTGATCGCCATCATTTTGATGCTCGCGGGCCTCGCGTCGATCTTTACGCTACCGATCGCGCAATACCCGACCATCGCGCCGCCGGCCGTGCAGATCAGCGCAACGTACCCGGGCGCATCGGCGAAGACGGTGGAAAACACCGTCACGCAGGTGATCGAGCAGCAGATGAGCGGTCTCGACCACTTGCTGTATATCTCGTCCACTTCCGATGACTCGGGTACGGCCACCATCACGTTGACGTTCGCTGCCGGCACCAATCCTGACATCGCACAGGTGCAGGTGCAGAACAAGCTGCAGTTGGCTACGCCGCTGCTTCCGCAGGCCGTGCAGCAGCTCGGTACGAAGGTCACCAAGTCGAGCAGCAGCTTCCTGCTCGTGATGGCCTTCAACTCCGAAGACGGCAGCATGAACAAGTACGACCTGGCGAACTACGTCGCGTCGAACATCGAAGACCCGGTCAGCCGGATCGACGGTGTGGGTACGGTCACGCTGTTCGGCTCGCAGTACGCCATGCGGATCTGGCTCGATGCGAACAAGCTCACCAACTTCGGTCTCACGCCGGTCGATGTGCAGACCGCGTTGACCGCGCAGAACGTGCAGGTCGCCGGCGGCTCGCTCGGCGGCACGCCGGCGGTACCGGGTCAGGCACTGCAGGCCACGATCAGCGAAGCAACACTGCTGCAGACGCCGGAGCAGTTCGGCAACATTCTGCTGAAGGTGAATCAGGACGGCTCGCGCGTGCTGCTGAAGGACGTGGCGCGCATCGATCTGGGCGGCGAAAACTACAACTTCGACACCAAGTACAACGGTGTGCCGACGGCCGGCTTCGGCATTCAGCTGGCCACGGGCGCCAACGCGCTGGCTACGGCCAAGGCGGTGCGCGCGAAGGTCGACCAGTTGTCGAAGTACTTCCCGCACGGTCTTGTCGTGAAGTATCCGTATGACACGACACCATTCGTGCGCCTGTCGATCGAAGAAGTGGTCAAGACGCTGCTCGAAGGGATCGTGCTGGTGTTCCTGGTCATGTACCTGTTCCTGCAAAACCTGCGCGCGACGTTGATTCCGACGATCGCGGTGCCGGTGGTGCTGCTCGGTACGTTCGCGATCATGAGCGCGGTGGGCTTCTCGATCAACGTGCTGTCCATGTTCGGGCTGGTGCTCGCCATCGGTCTGCTGGTGGACGATGCGATCGTGGTGGTGGAGAACGTCGAGCGGGTGATGGCCGAAGAGGGCCTGTCGCCACGCGACGCGACCCGCAAGGCCATGGACCAGATTACCGGTGCGCTGGTCGGTGTGGCGCTCGTGCTGTCGGCGGTGTTCGTGCCGGTGGCGTTCTCGGGCGGCTCGGTGGGCGCCATTTACCGGCAGTTCTCGCTGACCATCGTGTCGGCGATGGTGCTGTCCGTGCTGGTCGCATTGGTGTTGACGCCGGCACTCTGCGCGACGATTCTCAAACCGATTCCGCAGGGTCATCACGAAGAGAAGAAGGGTTTCTTCGGCTGGTTCAACCGGACCTTCGAGAAGAGCCGCGACAAGTACCACAGTGGTGTGCACCACGTGATCAAGCGCTCGGGCCGCTGGCTCATCATCTACCTGGTGGTGATCGTGGCGGTGGGCATGCTGTTCGTGCGTCTGCCGAAGTCGTTCCTGCCGGATGAAGACCAGGGCACGATGTTCGTGCTGGTGCAGACGCCGTCGGGCTCGACCCAGGAGACCACCGCGCATGCACTGAAGGACATTTCCGACTACCTGCTCGACAAAGAGAAGGGCATCGTGGAATCCGTCTTCACAGTGAACGGTTTCAGCTTTGCCGGCCGCGGCCAGAACGCGGGTCTCGTGTTCGTGCGGATGAAGGACTACTCGCAGCGCCAACATGCTGACGAGAAGGTTCAGGCACTCGTAGGCCGCCTGTTCATGCACTTCGCGGGCTATAAGAATGCGCTGGTGTATCCGGTCAACCCACCGTCGATTCCGGAACTGGGTACGGCATCGGGATTCGACTTTGAACTGGAAGACCGTGCAGGGCTTGGCCACGAGAAGCTGATGGAAGCGCGCAACATGCTGCTCGGCATGGCCGCGAAGGATCCGGTGTTGGCGCAGGTGCGTCCGAACGGGCTGAACGACACGCCGCAGTTCAACGTGACGATCGACCATGAGAAGGCTGCCGCGCTCGGCGTGTCGCTCGCCACGATCGATCAGACGTTCTCGATCGCCTGGGCATCGGCCTATGTGAACAACTTCCTCGATACCGACAGCCGGATCAAGAAGGTGTACCTGCAGGCCGACGCACCGTTCCGGATGAACCCGGAAGATCTGAACGACTGGTACGTGCGCAACGGCGCCGGCACGATGGTCCCGTTCTCGGCGTTCACGACCGGCACGTGGGCCTACGGTTCGCCGAAGCTCGAGCGCTACAACGGTATTTCCGCGGTGGAAATCCAGGGTGCGGCTGCGCCTGGCAAGAGTACGGGTCAGGCGAACGCCGCAATCGAGGCGATTGCGGCCAAGCTGCCGGCGGGTATTGGTTACGAGTGGACAGGTCTGTCGTTCCAGGAAATCCAGTCTGGTTCGCAAGCGCCTATCCTCTACGGCATCTCTATCCTCGTGGTGTTCCTGTGTCTCGCGGCGCTGTATGAAAGCTGGTCGATCCCGTTCTCGGTGATCATGGTGGTGCCGCTCGGCGTGTTGGGCGCACTGCTGGCCGCTACGCTGCGCGGCCTCGAGAACGACGTGTTCTTCCAGGTGGGTCTGTTGACCACCGTGGGGTTGTCGGCGAAGAACGCGATTCTGATCGTGGAATTCGCCCGCGAACTGCAGCAGGGTGAAGGCATGGGGCCGGTCGAGGCCGCGCTGGAAGCCGCGCGTCTACGGTTGCGGCCAATCCTGATGACCTCGCTCGCGTTCATTCTCGGTGTGATGCCGCTGGCTATCAGTAACGGTGCTGGGTCTGCGAGCCAGCATGCAATTGGTACCGGCGTGATCGGCGGGATGCTGACGGCGACCTTCCTCGCGATTTTCATGATCCCGATGTTCTTCGTCGTGGTTCGTGCGAAGTTCGGCGGCGAGAAGGAAGATCCGGATGCGGCGCTCGAACACTATAACCAGCACCATCCTCATGATCCGCAGGGCGACGGTCATGATGGAAGCGGCTCGGGCAAGGAAGGACATTGAGATGCAAAAACACTCTTTGATAGCAGTGGCGGTCGCGTTCCTCGCTGCAGCTTGCACGATGGAGCCGAAGTACGACCGGCCGGCCGAACCGGTGTCGGGAACGTTTCCGACGGACGGCGTCTACGCGACGCAGCCGGGCCCGGCGAACGGCGGCGCGCGTAGCGCGAACGCCCAGGCTGCGTCCGATATCGGCTGGCGCGATTTCTTCGTCGATCCGCGCCTGCAACGGTTGATCGAGATTGCGTTGAAGAACAACCGCGATCTGCGCGTGTCGGTGCTGAATATCCAGCAATCGCAGGCGCAGTACCGGGTGGTGCGCGCGGGGCTTCTGCCTTCGGTCAGCGCGGCGGGTTCGGAGACGCGCACGCGTACTCCGGCGGATCTCGCGCTGCCGGGCGAGGAGCTCAGCACCGAATATTCTGTCGGACTGAATGCCTCGTGGGAACTCGACTTCTTCGGCCGGATTCGCAGCCTGAAGGATCAGGCGTTGGATCAATACCTCGCCACGGCGCAGGCGCGTAAGGCGGCGGAGATCTCGCTGGTGTCGCAGGTGGCGGATCAGTATCTGACGGTGCTGTCGTATGACGATCTGCTGAAGGTCACCGAAGGCACGCTGAAGACCGCGCAGGAATCGTATCGGATCAACAAGCTGCAGTTCGACAACGGCACAGGTTCCGAGCTCGATCTGCGCCAGGCGCAAACGGTGGTCGAGCAGGCCAACGCGAACTACCAGGCCGAGGCGCGCTTGCGTGCCCAGGCGGTCAACGCGCTGGTGCTGCTGGTTGGCGAGCCGTTGCCTGACGATCTGCCGCCGGGTCTGACGCTCGACAACCAGAATCTCCTCACGGATGTTCCGGCTGGCTTGCCGTCGGATCTGTTGACGCGGCGTCCGGACATCATGGAAGCCGAGGAGAACCTGCTGGCCGCCAACGCGAATATCGGTGCAGCGCGCGCAGCGTTCTTCCCGAAGATTTCGTTGACGGGCAACTTCGGCACGCTGAGTCCGACGTTGGGTACGCTGTTCAAGCCGGGTTCGGCGGCGTGGGGTTTCACACCGACGATCACCTTGCCGATTTTCGCTGGCGGTGAGAACAAGGCTAACCTCGATCTCGCTCACGTGCAGAAGAACATCCAGGTCGCGACGTACGAAAAGGCGATCCAGACGGCCTTCCGCGAAGTGGCGGACGGACTCGCGGCGCGGGGCACGTACGACGAGCAGATTGCGGCGCTCGAACGCGATACCTTCGCGGAACAGCGGCGTCTGGATCTGTCGGATCTGCGTTATCGCAATGGTGTGGACAGCTATCTGTCGGTGCTGACTGCGCAGACCGATCTGTATTCGGCGCAGCAGGCACTGATTTCGGCGCGGGTCGCGCGGCTGACGAACCTGGTCGATCTGTATCAGTCGCTCGGTGGTGGGTGGATCGAACACAGCGGCGATCAACCGCGTCCGGCCGATGCGCCGGTGGACTACAGCGCGGCGCCGGGTGCAACGGCGGCGGCTTCTGCGCCCGCGGTGAACTAGGCGCGGAGTACGGGGCTGCAGCTAGCTACAGCTACCGCTACAGCGACAGGCACAGGTTGTTATTCGAGGCCTGCTGCTTACGTAGCAAACAGAAACGCCACGGCATGCCGTGGCGTTTCTGTTTCAGCGCTGCCGCGTCTATCGCACGACCTTTTCCGCGCGGCCTGTGCGCTCGGGCTTGCGGGCATCGCACGAGTGTCACCTCGCACCCACCAGCTTTTCCCTCATTCAAACTCAGTGCAGATCCGCAGCCCTCAGCATTTCATCGCCAGGAGCGGCTTCTTCATTGCCGCCACGCCCATCGAAATCATGCCCGGCGCGGCGGATTTCGCGCCTCGCGGTACGCTCTCCTTTGACGCCGTTAAACACGAGATTCAGCACGACCGCAGACACCGATGCCAACAGAATCCCGCTATGCAATAGCGGCGAAAGCGCCGGCGGCAGCCTGGAGAAAAACTGCGGTGATACCACTGGCACGAGACCAAGACCGATACTCACCGCGACGATGAACAGGTTGTGGTGGTTCTTCACGAAGTCGACCTTCGACAGCACCTTGATGCCGTTCGCGGCCACCATCCCGAACATCACGATGCCAGCGCCGCCGAGCACGAACGCCGGCACCGATGCGACCACCTGAGCCATCTTCGGAAACAGACCAAGCAGCACGAGGATCACACCGCCCGTCGCGCAGACGAAGCGGCTTTTCACACCCGTCACGCCGATCAGCCCCACGTTCTGCGAGAACGATGTGTGCGGGAACGAGTTGAAGATGCCGCCGATCAACGTACCCAACCCATCCACACGCAGGCCACGCACGAGCGTCTTCTGATCCACGGGGCGGTCCACCATATCGCCGACCGCGAGGAACATGCCGGTCGATTCGATGAACGTGACGAACATCACGGTGACCATCGTCGCGATGGCGAGCGGATCGAAGTGCGGCAGGCCGAAGTGGAACGGCATCACGATGCCAACCCACGGCGCGGCCGTCACACCTGCCATGTTGACGCGGCCAAGCAGCGCGGCGATCACAAAGCCTGCGACGATGCCGAGCAACACGGAGATGTTGGCCACGAAGCCTTTGCCGAACTTGTTGATCAGCAGGATCAGCGTGAGCACGACGAGCGACAGGCCCAGATACACCGGATTGCCGTAATCAGGATTGCCGACACCGCCGGCCGCCCAGTTGATACCGACCTCCATCAGCGACAAGCCGATCACCGAGATCACCACGCCGATCACCACGGGCGGGAAGAACCGCAACAGCTTGCCGACAGCAGGGGCCAGTAATATGCCCACCACGCCGGCCGCGATCGTCGAACCGAAGATATCGAGAATGCCCAGACTCGGGTTGGTGCCGATCGCCACCATCGGGCCGACGGCCGCAAACGTGCAGCCCATGATGACGGGCAGGCGAATGCCGAAGATCCACAGGCCGAGCGTCTGGATCAGCGTGGCGATGCCGCAGGAGAAGAGATCGGCGCTGATCAGGAACGCAATCTGATCCTTCGGCAGTTTGAGCGCGCTGCCGACGATCAGCGGCACCGCCACTGCGCCGGCATACATGACGAGGACGTGCTGAATGCCGAGCGTGAGCAACTGGCCTGCGGGCAGTCGCTCGTCGCACGGGTGAACCGTGTTCGATTGCATTTTGTCTCTCTCCACCATCTCGTTTTGGGATGACTCCAAGGTATGCGGAGAGAAAAAGCACAACAAGACCACTGGGGCCTATTCCGGGCTTCGCGACGATCATATGGGTGGGGGCAATTTGAAAGCCGATCGAAATGCGTGGGCCGCGCAAACAGCCTGTGAGCCCCGCGCTGCGGTGCGAAGGTCGGACCGCAGCACGGGGCTGATGTAAAGCGATATGTGTGAGAATCCATGAGGTGTATTCGAGGCGACGCATAGTGCCGTTTTGGCGCCGCTTCCGGAGTGGCGGGGTAAACCCGCAATTGGCGTTTCCCGGAGCCCCCGCTCTCTCAAACATGCAATCGTCGATGACACATGCCTTGAACTGGCGGTGGTGAACGCTGGAATACGCGCGCCGCAGTTTTCAGCGATCATAGGCGCCGGTCGTGTTGAAGGTTCAAGCCGCGCATCACGAGATTGATTCAAGAACTACAGGAGCATTCACCATGAAGACGAAAGCAGCCATCGCATGGAAGGCCGGCGCACCGTTGACGATCGAGGAAGTCGATCTGGAAGGGCCGCGTGCCGGCGAAGTGCTGATCGAAGTGAAAGCCACCGGCATCTGCCACACCGACTACTACACGTTGTCGGGCGCGGACCCGGAAGGCATCTTCCCAGCGATTCTCGGCCATGAAGGCGCGGGCGTAATCGTCGATGTCGGGCCGGGCGTCGGCACCCTGAAGAAGGGCGATCACGTGATTCCGCTCTACACGCCGGAGTGCCGTCAGTGCAAGTTCTGTCTGTCGCGCAAGACCAATCTCTGCCAGGCGATTCGATCGACGCAGGGCAAAGGGCTCATGCCGGATGCCACTTCGCGCTTCTCTCTGGACGGCAAGCCGTTGTTCCATTACATGGGGACGTCGACGTTCTCGAACTACATCGTCGTGCCGGAGATCGCGGTGGCGAAGGTCCGTGAAGACGCGCCGTTCGACAAGATCTGCTACATCGGCTGCGGTGTGACGACTGGCGTCGGCGCAGTGGTGTACTCGGCCAAGGTCGAGGCGGGTGCGAATGTGGTGGTGTTCGGTCTCGGCGGGATCGGGCTGAACGTGATCCAGGGCGCGAAGATGGTGGGCGCGGACAAGATCATCGGCGTCGATCTGAACCCGGGGCGCGTCGAACTCGCAAAGAAGTTCGGCATGACGCACTTCATCAACCCGACTGAAGTCGAGAACGTCGTCGATCATATCGTTCAACTGACCGATGGCGGCGCCGACTACTCGTTCGAATGCATCGGCAACACGAAGGTGATGCGCCAGGCGCTCGAGTGCACGCACAAGGGCTGGGGACAGTCGTTCATCATCGGCGTGGCAGCAGCGGGTGAAGAAATCAGCACGCGTCCGTTCCAGCTCGTGACGGGCCGTCAATGGAAGGGCTCCGCGTTCGGCGGCGCGCGTGGCCGCACTGATGTGCCGAAGATCGTCGACTGGTATATGGAAGGCAAGATCAACATCGACGATCTGATCACGCACCGTCTGCCGCTCGATCGCATCAACGAAGGCTTCGACCTGATGAAGAAGGGCGAGTCGATCCGCTCGGTCGTACTGTACTGATGCCGGATTCACCTTGCACTCAAGGGAGGGCGCGATGCTCGAACTGCTAGCCAATCACACCTGCTACGGCGGCGCGCAGCGTATCTACAAGCATGAGTCGAAGGTAATCGGGCTGCCGATGCGTTTTGCGGTGTATCTACCGCCGCAAGCCACGCAGGGAGCCGATGCCGCGGAGGTGAGGGTGCCGGCGCTGTTCTATCTTGCGGGTCTCACCTGTACCGAGGAAACCTTCCCGATCAAGGCAGGCGCGCAGCGCTTCGCCGCGCAGCACGGGATTGCGCTGATCGCACCGGACACCAGTCCGCGCGGTGCGGGTATCCCGGGCGAAAGCGCGGCATGGGACTTCGGCGTGGGTGCGGGGTTTTATGTCGATGCGACCGAGGAACCCTGGTCGAAGCACTTCCGGATGTACTCTTACGTGCGCGACGAACTGCGGGAAACGGTGCAGGCGAATCTGCCGGTGGACGGCGAGCGGCTCGGCATCTTCGGTCACTCGATGGGTGGCCACGGCGCGCTGATGCTGGCGCTACGCAATCCACAGATTTACCGCTCGGTGTCGGCGTTCGCGCCGATTGCGGCACCCTCGATCTCTCCGTGGGGCGAGAAAGCGTTCGGCGGCTATCTGGGCCAGGATCGGGAAGCGTGGAAGGCGTACGACGCGAGCGAACTGGTGGCGAACACGTCGCACAAGTTCGCGGAGGGGATTCTGATCGATCAGGGTCTGTCGGACCAGTTTCTTTCCGAGCAGTTATACCCCGATGTGTTCGAAGCGGCGTGCCATGCCGCAGGACAGCCGTTGATGTTGCGGCGTCACGTGGGTTACGACCACGGGTACTTTTTCATCTCGACGTTCATCGAGGATCATATTGCGCATCACGCGAAGGTTTTGCTCGCCTGATGCGCGATCCCTCACCGCCGGCCTAGCAAACTCCCGCCATATACCAAGGCGGCTAGCGCGGTGATCCAGAAGCTCGTCGGCCAATCCGTATAGAACGCGAGCGTGAGTCCAAGCCAAGCTTGCACCAGCGCGAGCAGCGCCGCGAGCACGAGCCCGGTGGAGAGCCTCGTGGTGAGGTTCTGCGCCGCGGCCGCCGGCCCTACCATCAGCGTGAACACCAGCAACACGCCGACGATCTGCGTACATGCCGCTACTGCCAGCGCGGCAATCGCCAGAAACAGCACCGACACGAGCCGCAGCGACACGCCCTTGGCCTCGGCCAGTTCCGGTTGTAGCGAAGCGAACAGCAACGGCCGCATGATCGCCGCGAGCGCCAGCAGGCTGAGCAGGCCGAGTCCCGCAAGCACGCCCAGCGTGGACGCGTTCACGCCGAGCACATTGCCGAACAGCAGTGCAGTGACCTGAGTCGCGTAAGCGGTAAAGAAGTGCAGAAACAGCAGCCCGAAGCCGAGCGCGAGCGAGAGGATCACGCCGATCGCCACATCGCGCCCCGCGAGTTTCTCGCCGAGCGCGCCCATGCCAACACCTGCCGCCAGGGTGAAACCGATCATCCCCCAGATTGGCGAGATGCCAAGCAGCACCGCGCCGGTCGCACCGGTGAAGCCGACGTGCGAGAGCGCGTGACCCGCAAAGGTCTGTCCGCGCATCACCAGAAAATAGCCAACAATCCCTGCCAGCACCGCGACGATCCCCGACGCCGCGAATGCGTTCACCATGAAATCGTATTCAAACATCGTTCGTGTGTCCGTCGCGTGAGGCGTGGTGATGGCCGTGTGAGTGGCCATGGCCGTGCTTATGCCCGTGGCCCGACGCGCCGCCATGATCGTGATCATGGGCGTCGTCTTCGTGTTCGTGATCGTGCTTTTCGACTTCGACGTCGCCTGACATCACGAAGATGCGGCCATTCACGCGCATCACGTCGATGGCCGAGCCGTAGAGCCGCGACAGCACCGGCTTCGTGATCACTTCATCAACCGTGCCGAGTGCTGCGACTCCGCTGCCCAGGTACAGCACCCGGTCGAGCGCATGTAGCAGCGGGTTGAGTTCGTGCGCCGAGAACAGCACCGCGATGCCCAGTTCCTGCTGGACGTTGCGCACCAGTTCGACCACGCTCTTCTGATGATGCGGGTCCAGACTGATCAGCGGCTCATCGAGCAGCAGCAGTTTGGGATTGCCGAGCAGGCACTGCGCGAGCAACAGACGCTGACGCTCGCCGCCCGACAGCTCGGACAAAGGCCGCGCCGCCAGCGCGCGACCGCCCACCAGATCCAGCACGCGTTCCACATCTGCGCGCGTTTTCGCGTCGGCGTGCGGCAGACCCCAGCGGTGACCATCGGCTGCCATCGCGACAAAATCGCGGCCGCGCACGCGGCGCCCGGCGAGCGCGGCGCGCGTCTGCGGCATATAACCGATCGACGCGTTGCCGCGCACTACCGGCTGACCGAGGACGCGGATCGTGCCGCTTGCCGCCGGCACGAGGCCGAGCACGGCGCGCATCAGTGTGGTTTTACCCGCGCCGTTCGGCCCGAGCACGCCGATGAATTCACCTTGATTCACCTGCAGACTGGTGTCGCGCAGGATGGCACGGCCGCCCAGTTCCAGCGTCACGTTCTCGAGTTCGAGAACGGGCGCGGCATTGGATGGTGTGCGGCCAGTCAGAGTCATTACATGGTTCCGTTGGTTACTGCCTTATTTGGCTACCGCTGACGCCGCTGCCGGCGCACCGGTATCACCCGCCGCCAGCGCCGCGGAGAGCGCGTCCAGTTGCGAGAGCATCCACACCTGGTAGTTTTTGCCGGCCGGTTCCGTTTCCGTGACGCTCATGGTCGGCACGTGCGATTGCTGCGCGAGTTTCAACATGCGTTTGGTCAGGGCCTCGGTTGCCTGGCTGTTATAGATCAGGACCCGCACGCGCTTTTCGCGCAGGTCGCGTTCGAACGTAGCGATATCCGATGCGCTCGCTTCCGTGTCGTTCATCGTCGCCAGCTGGAAGCGCATATTACGCATCGTCAGGCCGATGGCATCCGACATGTAGCCGAATACCGGTTCCGTTGCCGTCACCGGCACGCCGGCATAGCGGCCGTGCAGATCGGCCACCTTGGCGTCGATCGGCTTGAGCGAATCGAGGAACTTCGCGAGGTTCGCATCGTACGCCGACTTGTTCGCCGGGTCAGCCGTTTCGAGTGCGGTGGTGACTGCACGGGCTACTGCGGGCATGGTTGCGGGGTTATACCAGAGGTGCGGATTGTCGCCGCTTTTCTTGCCGATCAGATCGGCGGCGACGATGATCGTGCGCTTTGCATTGTTCTTCGATGCGTTCAGCAGCTTCGCCATCCACGGATCGTAATCGGCGCCGTTGTAGACCACAAGGTTCGCGTGCTGCAACGCGCGGGCGGTCTTCGGACTCGCTTCGAACAGATGCGGGTCTTCGTCCGGGTTGCTCAGGATGCTGGTGACGTCCACATGGTCGCCGCCCAGCTGATGCACCACGTCACCGTAGAAGTTCTCCGCGGCCACCACCTGGATCTTCGCATCCTGCGCGAAGGAGCCCTGGCTGAGCGCCAGCACGGCGGCGCCGGCCACCAGATACTTCGACAGGCTGAGCGCACGGCGCGCATCGTGCCACTTCAAGCTGAGTTTGTTCATCGGTATCCCTGCTGCTAAAGAGTTGAATGCGAAGGGGGCCGGGCGATCCGGGAGAGCTTCGCGGTTAAGCTGGGATGCAATGATATAACGTATCTAATAAGTTTGTCAGCGGCAGAGGGCAGTCCGCTGCCGGCGTATTGCCGCCACAGGTGCGTGCCGCGGCCTCGACAGAGCACGACGAACGGACTCCACCCGGCACTGCCGCGCTGCACCATCGAAATCTCGTTAACCGCCTTGACATGACCGGACGCGTATCCGATCATTCGATCACCAACAGAGCAATTGTTCGCGCAACGAGCGTTCGCTCACCGCGCGACAAAACTCGAAACGAACCGGAGACACGCAGTGGCAACGCGATTGCAAGGGAAAGTGGCGATCCTCACAGGTGCAGCGAGCGGAATCGGCGAAGCCGTTGCCCGCCGGTATCTGGACGAAGGTGCGCGTTGCGTGCTGGTCGACGTCAAGCCGGCTGACGGCTTCGGAGCAGCGCTGCGCAACGCGGACGGCGACCGGGTGCTGACCATCAGCGCCGACGTCACGCGCCGCGAGGACATCCAGCGCATTGTCGCAAGCACGGTCGAACGCTTCGGCCAGATCGATATTCTCTTCAACAACGCCGCGCTGTTCGACATGCGTCCGATTCTCGACGAATCCTGGGACGTCTTCGACCGCCTCTTCGCCGTCAACGTCAAAGGTATGTTCTTCCTGATGCAGGCCGTCGCCCAGCGCATGGTCGAGCAGGGCCACGGCGGCAAGATCATCAACATGTCATCGCAGGCCGGCCGGCGCGGCGAGGCACTCGTTTCACACTACTGCGCAACCAAAGCCGCCGTACTAAGCTATACGCAGTCCGCTGCACTGGCGCTGGCGCCGCACAAGATCAACGTCAACGGGATCGCACCCGGGGTCGTGGATACGCCGATGTGGGATCAGGTCGACGCGCTCTTCGCGAAATATGAGAACCGTCAGCCCGGCGAAAAGAAGCGTCTGGTCGGCGAGGCGGTGCCGCTTGGCCGTATGGGTGTTCCCGACGACCTGACCGGCGCAGCGTTGTTCCTTGCTTCCGCTGATGCGGATTACATCACCGCACAGACGCTGAACGTCGACGGTGGCAACTGGATGAGCTAACCCGTGGGCCCTTACCTGCTTAACGCCCGTTTGCACAACAACGCAGTAAAACATAACGTACTAGAAAGGAGACAAGTGATGAAAGCAGCCATGAAACCCGCGCTCAAGGCCGTCGGTGCCGCCGCCGTTGCGTGCGCAGCGTTGAACGCCTCGGCCGCGACGGTGACGATCGCGACGTTGAACAACCCGGACATGATCGAGCTGAAGAAGCTGTCGCCGGCGTTCGAGCAGGCCAATCCGGACATCAAGCTGAACTGGGTGATCCTGGAAGAAAACGTGCTGCGTCAGCGCGCCACCACCGACATCACGACCGGCAGCGGCCAGTTCGACGTGATGACGATCGGTGCGTACGAGACGCCGCAATGGGGCAAGCGCGGCTGGCTCACCCCGATCACGAACCTGCCCGCCGCCTATGATCTGAACGACGTCGTGAAGACGGCGCGCGAGGGGCTCTCGTACAACGGCTCGCTGTATGCGCTGCCGTTCTACGTCGAAAGCTCGATGACGTACTACCGCAAGGACCTGTTCGCAGCGAAGGGTCTGACGATGCCGGATCAGCCGACTTATGACCAGATCCAGCAATTCGCCGACAAGCTCACCGACAAGGCCAACGGCATCTACGGCATCTGCCTGCGCGGCAAGGCCGGCTGGGGCGAAAACATGGCGTACGCGACCACGGTCGTGAACACCTTCGGCGGCCGCTGGTTCAACGAGAAGTGGGAACCGCAATTGACGTCGCCGGAATGGAAGAAGGCTATCGGCTTCTACGTCAACCTGCTGCAAAAAGACGGCCCTCCGGGAGCGAGCTCGAACGGCTTCAACGAAAACCTGACGCTGATGTCATCGGGCAAATGCGCGATGTGGATCGATGCGACGGTGGCGGCCGGCATGCTGTACAACAAGCAGCAATCGCAGATCGCCGACAAGGTGGGTTTTGCTGCCGCTCCGACCGAAGTGACGCCGAACGGCGCACACTGGCTGTGGGCTTGGGCGCTGGCAATTCCGAAGTCGTCCAAGCAGGCTGATGCTGCGAAGAAGTTCATCGCGTGGGCCACCTCGAAGGAATACATCGAGATGGTCGCGAAGGATGAAGGCTGGGCCTCGGCGCCTCCGGGAACCCGTCAGTCGACCTATGCTCGTCCTGAGTACAAGGCGGCCGCACCGTTTGCCGACTTCGTGCTGAAGGCGATCGAAACGGCTGATCCGAATCACCCGACGGCCAAGCCTGTGCCGTACACCGGTGTGCAGTTCGTCGGCATTCCTGAGTTTCAGTCGTTTGGTACGGTAGTGGGCCAAAGCATCTCGGGTGCCCTCGCCGGACAGATGACCGTCGACCAGGCACTGGCAGCCGGACAGGCTACCGCCGAACGTGCTGTGCGTCAGGCCGGTTATCTGAAGTGACGTGAAACACGCCGGCCGACGCCAGTCGGCCGGCCCTTGCAGCACAGCGGGCCGTCGCGGCTGAGCCGTTACGCCTGAGCCACGTCCCGGTCGCACCCGCTTCGCCGCGACCGGCAGCACCTCGGGCTGAACCTTCAGCCGCGCGTTTACCGCGCTTTACCGAACAGGTGGTCACATCATGCGTCCTCTGCGCCTTCCTCTCATGCATGCCACTCCCCAGACCGAAAAAGAGCGCGAAACGCGCAAAGCCAATTCCGCGCGCTGGTTAGCGGCGCCGTCCACTGCTGTACTGGTACTGTGGATGGCGATCCCGTTGGCGATGACGATCTGGTTTTCGTTCTCGCACTACAACCTGCTCAACCCTGATGAAAAGGGTTTTGCGGGGATCGACAACTATAAGTACCTCGCTACAGACCCGTCGTTTGGACCGTCGATCGGACACACGCTCGAACTGATTATCGCCACGCTGGTGATTACGGTAGTGGGCGGCGTGCTGATGTCGGTGCTGTTCGACCGTAAGTTCTACGGCCAGGGTGTCGCACGGCTGCTGGCGATTGCGCCGTTCTTCGTGATGCCGACGGTCAGCGCGCTGATCTGGAAGAACATGATCCTGCATCCGGTGTACGGCCTGATCGCGCAGGGTATGCGCGCCATAGGCATGCAGCCGATCGACTGGTTCGCCGACTATCCGCTCACCGCGATCATCATGATCGTCTCGTGGCAGTGGCTACCGTTCGCGTTCCTGATTTTGTTCACAGCCATCCAGTCGCTCGACCAGGAGCAAAAGGAAGCGGCCAAGATCGACGGCGCGGGTGCCTTCTCGATGTTCTTCTACATCACGCTGCCTCACCTGAAACGGGCGATTGCGGTGGTGGTGATGATGGAGACCATTTTCCTGCTGTCGATCTTCGCTGAAATCTATACGACGACAGGCGGCGGCCCAGGCACGGCGACCACCAATCTGTCTTACCTGATCTATTCGCTCGGCCTGCAACAGTTCGACGTGGGCCTCGCCTCGGCCGGCGGGATTCTCGCGGTGGTGCTGGCGAACATCGTGTCGTTCTTCCTTGTCCGCATGCTCGCGAAGAACCTGAAAGGGGAGTACGAAAAATGAGCCACGTTGCCGCTTCACCTGTTTCGTCGTCGACCACCTCGTCGAAGAACGCGCCGTGGGCCGTCTTCAAGCGCGCGATTCCTGGTGTGTTCGCATGGCTGATCGCGTTGTTGCTGTTCTTCCCGATCTTCTGGATGACGATTACCGCGTTCAAGACCGAGCAGCAGGCTTATGCGTCGTCGCTGTTTTTCATCCCGACGCTGGACAGCTTCCGTGAGGTGTTCGCACGCAGCAACTATTTCTCGTTCGCGTGGAATTCGGTGCTGATTTCGGCGGGCGTCACGGTGCTGTGTCTGTTGCTCGCCGTGCCGTGTGCTTACGCGATGGCGTTCTTTCCGACCCGTCGCACGCAGAAGCTGCTGCTGTGGATGCTGTCGACGAAGATGATGCCGTCGGTGGGCGTGCTGGTGCCGATCTATCTGCTGTGGAAGAACTCCGGGCTGCTCGATACGGTGTCGGGGCTCGTGATCGTCTACACGCTGATCAATCTGCCGATTGCGGTGTGGATGACCTTCACGTACTTCGCCGAGATTCCGCGCGATATTCTTGAAGCAGGCCGCATGGATGGCGCGGCGACCTGGCAGGAAATTGTCTTCCTGCTGATGCCGATGTCGCTGCCGGGCCTGGCTTCCACGGCGCTGCTGCTGGTAATCCTGTCGTGGAACGAGGCGTTCTGGAGTATCAACCTGTCCAGTTCGAACGCGGCGCCGCTGACGGTGTTTATCGCGTCGTACTCGAGTCCTGAAGGGTTGTTCTGGGCCAAGCTTTCGGCCGCTTCGCTGCTGGCGGTGGCGCCGATCCTGATCGTCGGCTGGCTCTCGCAGAAGCAACTGGTGCGTGGGCTGACGTTCGGGGCGGTTAAATGACCGGTAACCCCGTGACCGGTAACCGGCCGGCGTTGATCTGCGATTGCGACGGTGTCCTGATCGACAGCGAAGCGGTGGCGGCGCGCATGCTGGTGCATGAACTGGAAGCGCGCTGGCCGGATACCGACGTCGAACCGGTGGTGCTGCCACTGCTTGGGTTGCGCATCGAACGGGTGCTCGAAAACGCGGCCGCGCAACTGGGCCGCAGCCTGAGCGCGGAAGACATGGCCTCGATACGCCACGCCGTCGAAGCTGCGGCGATGCAGGCACCCGCAGTCGCCGGCATTGCCGAGGCGCTCGCGCAGATTCCGCTTATCAAGGCATGCGCGAGCAACAGCTTCAAGGCGTATGTGCAAACGGTGCTGGCGCGCACGGGCCTCGAGAAGTTCTTCGATGGCCGGCTGTACTGTGCCGATGCCGTCGCCATGCCGAAACCCGCTCCGGACGTGTATCTGGCGGCGGCAAAAGGTTTCGGTCTGGCGAGCAGCGCCTGTCTGGTCGTGGAAGACAGCGTCACCGGCGTGACGGCGGCCAGCGCGGCAGGAATGACGGTGCTGGGCTTTATCGGAGGCGGTCACGCGAGCGAGGCGCAGATCGGCGCGTTGCATGCGGCGGGCGCTTCCCACGTATTCGACGATATGACGCAACTGCCCGAGCTGGTGGCGCAATGGAGCCAGCGCGTGACGGCGGCATTGCATTGAGAAGGTATCGAGAGGGTTTGCGAGCCGGGTGCGGAAAGAGACAGGCACACGCCGCTAGCGGACGCTGTCAAACTGGATTAACGTAGTACGAGAAACATACGGAGACACATCATGGCAAGCTTAACTCTGCGCAACATCAGAAAAGCCTACGACGACAATGAAGTGATGCGCGACGTCAATCTCGACATCGCGGACGGTGAGTTCGTTGTGTTCGTGGGCCCGAGCGGCTGCGGGAAATCGACGCTGATGCGCATGATCGCCGGCCTCGAGGACATCACGAGCGGCGATCTGAATATCGACGGCACGCGCGTGAACGACGTGCCGCCGGCAAAGCGCGGCATTGCGATGGTGTTCCAGTCGTACGCGCTTTATCCGCACATGACGCTGTACGACAACATGGCGTTCGGGCTGAAGCTTGCCGGCACCAAGAAGCCGGAGATCGACGCGGCGGTGCGCAATGCAGCGAAGATTCTGCACATCGACCACCTGCTCGACCGCAAGCCCAAGCAGTTGTCGGGCGGCCAGCGGCAACGCGTGGCCATCGGCCGTGCGATTACGCGCAAGCCGAAGGTGTTCCTCTTCGACGAACCGCTGTCGAACCTCGATGCCGCGCTGCGCGTGAAGATGCGCCTGGAGTTCGCCCGTCTGCACGACGAGCTGAAGACCACGATGATCTACGTGACGCACGATCAGGTCGAGGCCATGACGCTGGCGGACAAGATCGTGGTGCTATCGGCGGGCAATGTCGAGCAGGTTGGCAGCCCGACGATGCTGTATCACGCGCCGGCCAACCGCTTCGTGGCAGGCTTTATCGGCTCGCCGAAAATGAACTTCATGGAGGGCGTGGTGCAGTCGGTTACGCACGACGGCGTCACGGTGCGCTACGAAACCGGCGAGACCCAGCGCGTTGCAGTGGAGCCGGGCACGGTGAAGCAGGGCGACAAGGTGACGGTTGGGATTCGCCCCGAGCATCTGCACGTCGGCACGACCGATGACGGCGTTTCGGCACGCACGATGGCGATTGAATCGCTTGGGGATGCGGCTTATCTGTACGCGGAATCGAGTGTGTCGCCGGAAGGTCTGATTGCGCGTATTCCGCCGCTCGAACGGCATACGAAGGGCGAGACGCAGAAGCTCGGCGCGACGCCCGAGCATTGCCATCTGTTCGATGCCCAAGGGAAAGCGTTCCAGCGCAAGATTGTCGAGGTACTGGCTGCTTAAGCGAAGAACACAAGGTGCGCCGCGTATAGCCGGCGCATCTTGCCTGTAGCGTTCACGCCTCCAGCGCCGCTCGTGCGCACAACTCGTCGGTCACCAGCCCCGACAGCCATCCGCCTTTGAGCACTGCAATCACCGCCTCGCGCTTGCGCTCGCCGCCGGCGAAGCCAATCGTGGGCCGCCGCGGCGGCGAATCCAGCGCCACGCTGGTGACGCGCTGCCCCGTCGACGATTCGACGTGCCCACCCGCTGCGTCGATCGGCAGACCGAGGATCTCGGCCACCGCCTTGTTTTGCACGAGCTCCTTCACTTCGCTCGACGTAATAAACCCATCCTCGTATAGCGGGCAGTGCGGTCCGATGTTGCCAATCCCGACAAACGCCACATCGGCCTCGCCCGTCAGCGATTCGACGATCCGGTACAGACGGTGATTGCACCACTGCGCGCGCTCGGCCTCGCTATCGGCGAGCAGCGGCGCGGGCAGCAGAAAATGCTTGCCGCCGGTCTTCTCCGAAATGTGCAGCGCGACGTCGTAGCGGTTCGAGGAGCCGTCCTGGGCGATCGCCCCGACCATCGATACCAACCGGTGTTGCGGACGCTCCAGCTGGGCGATCTGGTCGACCGCGGCTTTGAGCGTCCGGCCGCTGCCCACCGCGACCACCATTGGCTTTTCTTCGTTCAGATAGCGTTCCATCACCTGCGCGCCGGCGACGGCGAGCTTGCGGTCGACTTCCTCGGCGGTGTCGTTGTCGACCGGTACCACTTCGCACATCGCGAGGCCATAGCGCTTCGATAACTGCTCGGCGAGCGCGAGGCAATCGGCGAGCTGATGATCGACCCGCACGCGGATCAGGTTTTTCTCGACCGCGAATGCGACCAGCCGCTGTGCCACCGGGCGCGACACCTGCAGCTTCTCGGCGATCTCGTTCTGGGTGTTGCCTGCGACGTAGTAGAGCCACGCGGCGCGTGTGGCGAGGTCGAGTTTTTCGTTGGACTTGGGCACGGTGGGCTTCTTGTGGTTTGCGCCGAGGATAGCAGTCTCTCAGTCTGCTGATTCCGGCATGGGGGACGTCATCGCTAAGCCAGCCGCTCGCGCGACGGGTCGAACAGCGGCCGTACATGCCGATACAGCGTCCGGAAACCATCCAGCCGCGCGCGCAAGGCCGCGTGTCGCGCCGGGTCCGGGGTGAATTCCATTTCGACCGGGGGCTTGGTGAGCACCTGCGCCGGATCGCCACCTGCCGCCAGCCAGCCGAGGCGGGCCGCGCCGAGCGCGGCGCCGGTTTCGCCGCCGCCGTGCTTGCGGGTGGTGGTGTTTAGCGCGTCCGCCAGTAGTTGCGCCCAGTAGTTGCTGCGCGCGCCGCCGCCAAGCAGTGACAGTCCGCTCGCCTCGGTGCCCGCAGCGCGCAGTGCATCGAGCCCGTCAGTGAGCGCGAAGGTCACGCCTTCGAGCACCGCATAACCGAGCAACGCGCGATCGGTGGCGTGATTCATGCCGAAGAACACGCCCTGCGCATACGGATCGTTGTGCGGCGTGCGCTCGCCGGATAGATACGGCAGGAAAAATGGCGCGCTCGCCAAAGCTTCGGGCGTCAGCGCTTCGACTTCGGCGAGCAGCGTGGGTTCGTCGGTGGAGGTGAGCTTGCAGACCCAGCGCAGGCAACTCGCTGCCGAGAGCACCACGCTCATCTGATGCCAGCGGTCCGGAATCGCGTGGCAAAACGCGTGCACCGCGGATGACGGATTCGGCCGGAAGCTGTCGCCGACCACACACAGCACGCCCGAGGTGCCCAGTGAGACAAAGCCGTCGCCCGGTTGCGTCGCACCGATGCCGATCGCGCTCGTCGCGTTGTCACCACCGCCTGCCGCGACGACGACACCGTCGCCGAGGCCAAACTCATGGGCCACGTCGGCGCGCAAGATGCCGGACGATTCGCTGCCTTCGCACAGACGCGGCATCTGCGAGCGGCTCATGTCGCAGGCGGCGAGCAGCGTGTCGGACCAGTCGCGCTTGGCGACATCGAGCCACAACGTGCCCGCGGCGTCCGAAGGATCGGACACCTTGTCGCCGGTCAGCTGCAGCCGCAGATAATCCTTCGGCAGCAGGACATAAGCTGTCTGCCGGAAAATCTCCGGCTCATGACGTGCGACCCACAGCAGTTTGGGCGCGGTGAAACCTGGCATCGCGAGATTGCCGGCTATCTGGTGCAGCTCCGGCGCACGCTCGGTCAGCTCGGCGCATTCCTCGACGCTGCGCATGTCGTTCCACAGGATCGCCGGGCGCAGTACACGGTCCTGCGCATCGAGCAGCACGGCGCCGTGCATCTGCCCCGAGAGGCCAATGCCGCGGATCTGGGCGAATTCGTCGGGGTGCTTCGCGCGCAGCGCAAAGAGGGCGGCGCGTATGCCTTCCCACCAGTCGGAGGGATTCTGTTCGGCCCAGCGCTGATGCGGGCGCGAAACGGTAAACGGAGAGCCTGCCGTACCGATCACGCGTCCGTTTGACGCGAGCAGCAGGACTTTCACTTCGGACGTGCCGAGGTCGATGCCGAGATACATGGGCGCGGAACCTTCGTCGTTGGGGATGCGCTACTGTAGCCGCACACGGCGGTCGATGCCATGGGCGTTAGACCTGACCCGGGACGGCGTGCGGTGGTTCGTGGTGGCCGCGGCAGTGTGTCAAGGAGGCGGGGGCGCGGTGGGCGCGCCCCCGAACCTTAGGCGCGCGTGGCTAGCCACGCATCCACGCGGGCTAGCGCACCGCGCAGCGCCTTCTCCAGATGGGGCGTTTGCGCGAGGCTGCCCCACAGAAGCCGATCGGCGCAGAACGCCTGCAACGGGTCGGGCGCGGCAAAGAATGCGCGCGCAACGCGTTCGTCCATCACACCGTCCTGATACTTGTACGGCAGCTTGCCGGCCTGCCAGCGGTCGAGAAAGCGGAAGAACAGCGCGGGCAGCATGGCCGTGGCCGCCGGCTCGACACCGCGTTCGAAGCACTCGGCGAGGGTCGGGGCAATGAAGCCCGGGATCTTCGAAAAGCCGTCGGCCGCGACCCGCTGATTGGTATCCTGGATATGCGGATTGCTGAAGCGGTCGAGCACGACGTCGCGATAGCGCGCCAGATCGAGCGGACTCGGCGTGAGACAGGGGATCACATCCTGTGTGACGTAATCGAAGGCGAACTGGCGGATCTCAGCGTCTTGCGTGCCTTCGTGGATGTAGTTCAGCCCGACCAGCGTTCCGGCCCAGGCAATGCAGCTATGGGTGGCATTGAGGATGCGGATCTTGGCCTCTTCATACGGCACCACCGATTCAACCAGCTCCGCGCCGACCCGCTCCCAAGCCGGACGTCCCGCGCAAAAGCGGTCTTCGATGACCCACTGGATAAACGCTTCGCCCATCACCGGCACGGCATCGTCGAAGCCGGTGGCGGCCAGCACGCGTTCGCGCACATCGGGGGTGGGTCGTGGCGTGATGCGGTCGACCATCGAGCTCGGCGAGCTCGTATTGGCGTCGAACCAGGCCGCGAGCGCGGCGGCGCCGCTGCGCTCGAGGAACTCGCTCATTCCGGCGTGAAAACGCTCGCCGTTGCTGCGCAGGTTGTCGCAGCTTTGCAGCGTCACTGGTCCGGCGTTGCGCTGCATGCGCGCTTCGAGAATCGCCGCCAATGCGCCGTAGATGGTCGTGCGGGCGCCTTTGAGGTCGGCGGCGAGGTCGGCAAGGGCGGTATCGAGGCGGTCGTGCTCGTCGAGGTAATAGCCGCCTTCGGTGACCGTGAACGCGATGATCTTGCAGGCCGGATCGGCGCCGGCTTCGATCAGCCCATCGAGGGTCTCCGACCACGGCACCACACGCTCGATCGAACGCACCGTCTCATACTCCCGCTCGCCGGCCGGCGTGACGGTTTCGAGCGTGTAAACACCGTCCTGCGCCGCGAGCCCTTCTAGCACAGCGTTCATGTCGCCGCGAATATTGCCGACCGTGAGCGACCAGCGCGGTTCGCCTTCCTTGCGTAGCTCGTTCAGGCGGTGCAGATACCACGCCTGATGGGCGCGGTGAAACGATCCTGCGCCAATGTGCAAGATCACGTGGGCGTTCGCGACGCCGCTTTGGCCGCTGTTCATAGGTGTCTCCTTTGTGGATCGGAGTTAGCGCTTTAGCGCTCGTGTCGATCCCTTGCGAAAGTTTTTCACGCACGGTCTACGCGTGCGTTTTCTGGGTGGAGCATTTGCTCTGCATGTGAACGAATGATCGTATCCGGCGAATCGAAAGTCAAGGCGGCAAACGCCTCAATCTGTGGCGCAGCGCCGCGTGGCGGGGCTTCTGCGAGGTGTGCGGAGAGTGGGCAGCGTTGTCTGGTGCCCCTTTGCAGGGCTGTTGCAATGCATCAAATTTGACATTCAAAGCGTCAGGAGTAACCCCGATGCAAAAAAGTATCAGTCTGCGGTCTCATTTTTAGTGGTGCGCGGCGCGTTTGAGGGCTAATTTCCGTTATACAAACCGAAGATCGGCTGCGCGCGCCAGAAATCAGCGCTGCAGTAAGCCGCTTCAATGGAGGAAGACACGTGCAACCCGATCTCGAGCTCGTGGCCGTGCGCCGCGACGAATCGTTCAAGGTGTGGTCCCACGGGTATCCGTACCGCACGGTGCGCTGGCATTTCCACCCCGAATACGAAATCCATCTGATCGTGGCGACGACCGGCAAGGTGTTCGTTGGCGATCACATCAGCAACTTTGTGCCTGGCAATCTGGTGATAGTGGGGCCGAACCTGCCGCACAACTGGGTGAGCGACGTGCCGGAAGGCGAAACCGTTGAACGGCGCAATCTGGTCGTGCAGTTCGGACAGGAGTTCGTCGCGCACTGTATGGAGAGCTTTCCGGAGTGGCGGCAGGTGGAGGCGTTGCTGGCCGCTTCGCGGCGTGGGGTGTCGTTCGGCGCGCAAACCAGCGCGGCGATCCAGCCGCTCTTTATGGAGCTGTTGAACGCGCGTGGCTTACGCCGCATCGTGCTGTTCATGTCGATGTTCGAAGTGCTGGTGAGTGCTCAGGATACCGAACTGCTGGCGAGCCCTGCTTATCAGACGGATCCGACCGGTTTCGCCGCCACGCGCATCAATCATGCGCTGTCCTATATTGGCAAGAATCTGTCCTCGGACTTGCGTGAGTCGGATCTCGCGCAACTGGCGGGGCAGAGCGTGAGCGCTTTCTCACGTTATTTTCGCCGTCATACCGGCATGCCGTTCGTGCAGTACGTCAACCGCATGCGTATCAATCTCGCCTGCCAGATGTTGATGGACGATGAGTTGAGCGTGACCGATATCTGCTACAAGGTCGGCTTCAACAATCTGTCCAATTTCAACCGGCAGTTCCTGCTTGCGAAGGGTATGTCGCCTTCGAAGTTTCGCCGTTACCAGCATCTGAACGACGCGAGCCGCGATGCTTCCGATGAAGCCGCGGGTCGTGGTGACGGTGTTGCTGATGCTCCGGCGATTGTGCCGGCGGTGCAGAAGCGGGGGCGTGCGCGGATATCGGCTGGCGCTTATCGGGCGACGTAGCAGGTTCGAGGTACGTCGCTCGTCCCATGGTGGTGGAGCGAGCGTCTCCGGACTAAAGCATCGTCCTCACATGCCACAACTCTGGAAACAGCACCACGTCAAGCATCTTGCGCAGATACAGCGCACCGCTGGTACCCCCCGTGCCTTGCTTGAAGCCGATGATCCGCTCAACCGTCGTCACATGACGAAAGCGCCACTGCCGAAACGCGTCTTCCAGATCGACCAGCTCCTCAGCCATCTCATACAGCTCCCAATGCTGCGACGGATTGCGATAAACCTCGAGCCATGCTGCTTCCACTGACGCATCGTGCGTGGTCGGCTGGGTCCAGTCGCGCTCCAGCCTCTCGGGTGCAATCGCAAATCCGCGCCGCGCGAGCAGACGGATCACTTCGTCATAGAAGGAAGGCGCTTCGAGCGTGGCCTGCACTTCGGCGAGCACGTCAGGCCGATGCGCATGCGGCTTCAGCATCAGTTCATTCTTGTTGCCGAGCAGGAACTCGATCTGCCGGTATTGATGCGACTGAAAACCGGACGAGCTACCCAGGTAAGGGCGCATCGCCGTATATTCGGACGGTGTCATCGTCGACAGCACGCTCCACGCCTGCACCAACTGCTCCATGATGCGCGACACGCGCGCCAGCATCTTGAACGCGGGCGGCAACTCATCGCGATGCACCGCTTCGAGCGCGGCGCGCAGCTCGTACAACGCAAGCTTCATCCACAGTTCACTCGTCTGATGCTGGATGATGAACAGCATCTCGTTGTGATCCGGCGATAGCGGATGTTGCGCAGACAGGATGGAGCCGAGCGAGAGGTAATCCCCGTAGCTCATCGACTTCGAGAAATCGAGTTGGGCGTTGTGCCAGCCGTTGTCGGTCTCGCCCGCGCTTTCGTTTTCGTCATCCGCCGCCGGGACATGTGGCGCTGAAGCAGCGTGAACTGCAGCAGTGGTACTGCTGCCGTGACCAAACGGACAGCCGCCCTGCACCGGCGCAGCAGCAGACTCATCAGGTGAACCAGGCAGCCCTGGCGTTTGCATATGATCGGTCATCGCGCGCTCCTCAGGTCACCGCGCCGCGAGCGGCAAATTCCGGTGCACGCCAGGTCTCTTTGACCAGCACCTCGTGCAGCGTTTCGACGGCATCCCACACGTCGACAAAGCGCGTGTACAGCGGCGTGAAGCCGAAGCGCAACACACGTGGTTCGCGATAGTCGCCAATCACCCCGCGCGCAATCAGCGCTTGCATCACTTCATAACCGTGCGGATGTTCGAAGCTCGCATGCGAGCCGCGTTGCGCATGATCGCGCGGCGTGACGAGCGTAAGCGGAAACTCGGCGCAGCGCGATTCGACCAGTTCGATGAACAGATCGGTCAGCGCCAGCGACTTCTGGCGAACCGCCTGCATATCGGTTTGCAGGAACACGTCGAGTCCGCATTCCACGAGCGCCATCGACACCATCGGCTGCGTGCCGCACAGGAAGCGTCCTACGCCGTCATCGGGCTTGTAGACCGGGTTCATCTCGAACGGCGCACGATGACCCCACCAGCCCGACAATGGTTGCGCGAACGCATTCTGATGACGATGCGGCACCCACACAAACGCCGGCGAGCCGGGGCCGCCATTCAGATACTTATACGTGCAGCCCACCGCGTAATCCGCGCCGACGCCGTTCAGATCCACCGGCACCGCGCCCGCCGAATGCGCGAGGTCCCACAGCGCCAGCGCGCCCTTGTCGTGAATCAGTTTCGTGAGCGCCGCCATGTCGTGCATATAGCCAGTGCGGTAGTTCACGTGCGTGATCATCGCGATAGCGGTGTCGTCGCCGATCGCCGCAGGCAGTTCGGACGGATCGTCGACGAGGCGCAGTTCATAGCCCCGGTCGAGCTGCTCGATCAGCCCCTGCGCGATATACAGGTCCGACGGGAAGTTCGAGCGTTCCGAGACGATTACGCGCCGCTTCGGGTCGCGCTCGTTCGCAAGACGCACGGCGGCTGAAAGCAGCTTGAACAGGTTGATCGAAATCGTATCGGTGACGACGACTTCGTTGTGCGCTGCGCCGATCAGCGGTGCGAGCTTGTTGCCCAGGCGCCGCGGCAATGCGAACCATCCCGCGCTGTTCCAGCTGCGGATCAGTCCTTCGCTCCATTCGGCGGCGATCACGGTTTGCGCGCGCTGCGCGGCGGCGGCCGGCGGCACGCCAAGCGAGTTGCCGTCCAGGTAGATGGTGGTCGAGGGCAGCGCGAACTGGTCGCGCAGGGTGCCAAGCGGGTCGGCGCGGTCGAGCGCTACGGCTTCGTCACGGTTTTTCATGATGGTCCAGAGTCAAAAAATAAGAGTGGGTCAGCCGAGTTCGGCGGCGGGCAGCGCGCGCAGTACGGCGCGAACCGGGCTCGCATCGAGCGTGGCGAATTTGAGAGGCAGCGCGATCAGTTCGTAGTCGCCGGGCGCGATGGCATCCAGCACGATTCCTTCGAGAATCGCCATCCGGTGCGCGCGGATGCGGTGATGCGCGTCCATCGTCTTCGATTCCTGCGGGTCGAGCGACGGGGTGTCGATGCCGATCAGCTTGACGCCGCGCGACGCCAGCAGATCGATCGTCTCCGGCGCGACTGCGCAGAATGCGCTGTCCCACGTCGTGGTCGGCGCTTGCTGGTAGGTGCGCAGCAGGATGCGCGGTGGCATACCGTCCAGCGAGCCGGCCACATGCTCGGGCGTGACCACCGGTGTTGCGCCAATGCAATGGATCACGCGGCAGCGGCCCAGATATGCGTCGAGCGGCACCGCGCCAATGGCGGCGCCCTTGGCGTCGTAGTGAAGCGGAGCGTCGGTATGTGCGCCGGTATGCGGCGAGAGCGTGAGCCGTCCGACGTTGACGGGCGAGCCCGCCTCCATGCGCCAGACGCGCTCGATGCCAACCGGCGTATCGCCCGGCCAGACGGGCGTCGCGGTATCGACGGCGGGGGTGATGTCCCAGAGTGTAGTCATGTCTCCGATGCGCCTTTCTGTGTATCTCTCGAATGATAGGCGGGGCGAGATGAAATGTGCTTGCGAAAAAATCTCGTTTTTTGGTCTCCCTTGGAACATAATTTGATGCAAACAGGAAAGGGAGACCGAATATGAACGCGATCTCGCTCGACGCCACCGATTGCCGTATCTTGACGGTGCTTCAGCAAGAGGGAAGGATCAGCAATCTCGACCTGGCAGAGCGGATCTCGCTCTCGCCCTCCGCGTGTCTGCGGAGGTTGCGCTTGCTGGAAGAGCAGGGAGTGATCGAACGTTACCGGGCGTGCCTGAACCGCGAGGTGCTGGGCTTCGAACTGGAGGCGTTCGTGCAGGTATCGATGCGCAACGACCAGCAAAACTGGCACGAGCGTTTCGCCGAGGCGTTAAGGGACTGGCCGGAGGTGGTGGGAGCGTTCGTCGTGACGGGCGAGACTCATTATCTGCTGCGGGTGCTCGCGCACAACCTCAAGCACTACTCGGATTTCGTGCTGCAGCGGCTGTATAAGGCGCCCGGCGTGATGGATATCCGCTCGAACATCGTTCTGCAGACGCTCAAGGAGGATTCGGGCGTGCCGGTGGAACTGGTGCCGGGAGCGATGGCCAGAACCAGCGTGGTTGCAGGCGACTGAATGAAAGCGCGGAGGAAGTCCGGAGAAACGGCGCCGGCAGCATGCCGCGGGCCGATTCCGCGCGCAAATACTCGCGGCCCGGACGCAACATGAGCCGCCTAGAGCGGCTTTAGTCCGTGGAATTCGCCGTTCTGGAACACCAGCGGTGCAATCTCCCCGGCATCCTCACGGATCCCGCAGCGTTCCACTTCCCCAACGAAAATAACGTGGTCGCCTTCCTCGTAGCGGCTGCGGTTGTGGCATTCAAACCACGCTAGCGCACCGTCGAGCACCGGCATCCCGGAATCGCCCGCCGCGTGTGAGACACCCTCGAAGCGGTCACCCTTCACGGTCGCAAAGCGCTTGCACAGATCGAGCTGCGACGCGGCCAGCACGTTGACGACATAGTGGCTATTCGTCTGGAATGCCGGCATCGACGCTGAACGCGTCGCGAGGCTCCACAGCACGAGCGGCGGCGCGAGCGACACCGAATTAAATGAGCTCGCCGTGATGCCGATCAACCGCCCCGACGCCGCACGTGTCGTAATGACGGTAACGCCGGTGGCGAACTGGCCCAACGCCTTTTTGAAGGCGAGCTGGTCGAAATTGGGCGGACTGGCGCGCTTCATCGGAAGCAGATCCGCAGGGCTGGCCGGGCGGCCGCATATGGCGCGCGGAGGGTATAAATTGAATCGAAAGTCATGTAGAAAATCGGCGATTTGTCCCAATTTTAACGGAATCGCGGGCGAACTGGCCGCGAACCTTGGCCGATGTCGCCATCAGGCGACCTCAATTCTTTCCAGTTGCCTTCGAGCGCTTTAGCTGCCATGAACCGCCGCCGCAGGCGTGGCCCGCTTCATGCGGCTAGCGGTAAATGTCCGCCGGCGGTCTGGCACGACAGGCGTGAAAAGGGGCGGCGGCGCGGCGAGGCCCGCCGTATCCGCGGGTGGCAACCAACGAGGAGCAGGCAACATGAGTGAAACAGTCGAAACCGCCACCCTTGGCGGTGGATGTTTTTGGTGCCTCGAAGCGGTTTTTCTCGGCGTCGACGGCGTCAATGTCGTGGAGTCCGGCTACGCGGGCGGTCAGACGGAGCGCCCGACTTACGAGCAGGTGTGCGACGGTGTCACCGGGCATGCTGAAGTCGTGAAGATAGATTTCGACCCGGCACGCATCAGCTACCGCGAGGTTCTGGATATTTTCTTCGCGATCCACGATCCGACCCAGCTTAACCGGCAGGGCAACGACGTCGGCACGCAATACCGTTCGGTGATCTTCACGCATTCGGAAGCGCAACGCGAAACGGCGTTGCAGGCGATTCGCGAGATTGCCGCCGAAGGCATCTACGACGGACAGATCGTCACCCAGGTGTTGCCGCTCGACGGCAACTACTGGCCGGCCGAAGCCTATCATCAGAACTATTTCGCCCAGCATCCGGATCAGGGCTATTGCTCGTTCGTCGTGGCGCCGAAGGTCGCGAAGTTTCGTCAGAAGTTCGCGCATCGGGTCAAGGCGGGTTGAGCGCTGGGTGACCGGCGATGGAGTCCGGCTCGTTCCGGTTTGAGCGTGCACTGCTTGGGCCCAGGCGCTAGGTGCGGGATGTCAGATGCTCTCGGGGGCTGCCGGTGCCGGTGCCGGTGCCGGTGCCGGTTCGCGGTTTGCCGCTTCGTCCAGCAATCGTGAGTACGCCTCGACAATCGCCCGCGCGAGTTTCACGCAGGTCAGCGGCGCCGAGCCTTCCGCCTTGTTGTTCACGGCGATCAGCACCGGCTGCCCGGCAATCGCGTAGCGGGCGGCCAGTTCGGCCAGTGCTGTGCGGGTGGCCGGATCTTCGTCGACCAGACGGTCGAACGGATCGTACTTTGCCTTCGCCTGTTCGTATTTGAAGCCGCCGTGCAGACTCCAGCGCACGATCAGCGGACCGGCCGGCTCGCCGTCGAGCAACGCGAGCGCCGCTGCCTGGCGCAGCGGGTCGGGCATGCGCGCATGAATCCCTACGCAATATCGCACCCCGGTCGCTTTCAGCGTGCGGATGAAGCGCGGCGTCAGCAGGCATGCGTCGCGAATCTCGACCGCGTAGCGCGTGCCTTCGGGTAGAACCGGCAATGCTGAGAGAAACCCGGCGAGCTGCTCGATGAAGCCGGCGGGGTTCGCCAGCATCTGATCGGGTAATGGCGAGAACTGGAACACAAGCGCGCCGGCCTTCGCGCCGAGTCCGTCGAGGCAGGGCCGCACGAACTCGTCGATGGCCAGTTGCGCGTTCAGAAAGCACGGATTGAGCGAGACCGGTTCGCCGCGCTCGGCGCGCACGGTGGCATCGGTGACGAGCGCGGGCGCCTTGACGATGAAGCGGAAATGCTCCGGCACCTGCTGCGCGTAGCGCAGATAGTCAGTGACGGTAAGCGGCGCGTAAAACGAGCGGTCGATGCTCACCGTGCGCAGCAGCGGATGCAGGCCGTATGCGGTCAGACCGTCGCGAGAGAGTTTGCTGTTGCTGTAGTCGTCGCCGTAGACGATGCCTTTCCAGCCAGGAAACGACCACGTGGATGTACCGAGATGGATCTGCGGGGGGAGCCCGGCGGCGATTTCGAGGACATCGGAAGAGGGTTCGGCGGCGATCACGTCGCGCGAGCGGCGTTTTTTGGGTGCCGTGGCGTCAGACGAGAGCGCCTCGTCCGTGTGGGGTTCCGTTTCAGCCCCGGATTCGGCATCAGCCTCGTCGGCTTCCGTCTCCTCTTCCCATAGCGAAGCGGCCAAAGAGGTTCGCGCTTGCCGCTGCCGGGTCGTGCCGGAAACGCCGTCCGGCGCAGCTTGGGGAGGAGCAGACGAAGAAGCGGGCATGCCCACCGGCATGCCAAACAGATCCAGTTGCCCGGCATCCGCGTCCAGCGTGGCGGCGCCCTCACTGACCGCGTCCGTCCCCGCCTTCACCTGCGTCACCGACGCAAATTCGCTCGCTCCGCCCTCGTCCATCGATTCCTGATCTTCTCACTGTCAAGGGTTGCGCCGGAACGATCGCGCGGCTGATAGTGCTAGCTCCGGCGCAACCGCATCACAGCGGTTTGTCCTGCCTCTCGTACATGTACCGGCGCGACCACGGCAAGGTCTTCGCGCTGCGGCCAGCCTTGCGGCACACCACCTGGTAGATCGACACGTCGTCGTTTTCGAACGCATACGCGCAGCCGGCCAGATACACCCGCCAGATGCGGAATTTTTCGTCGTCGACGAGCTTGCGTGCTTCTTCCGCATGGGTTTCGAAATTCTCCGCCCAGATATCGAGCGTGTGCGCATAGTGACGGCGCAGGCTTTCGACGTCAACTGCCTCGAGCCCGCCGCGCTGCATCGATTCGAGCGCGAGGCTGATGTGCGGCAGTTCGCCGTCGGGAAACACGTAGCGATCGATGAACTCACCGCCACCAAGCGCCGTTTCGCCGCTGTCCGAATCGCTCGACGTGATGCCGTGGTTCATTGCAATGCCGTCGTCCACCAGCAGATCGTGGATCTTCTGAAAGTAGCCCGGCAGATTTTTGCGGCCGACGTGTTCGAACATGCCCACGCTCGTGATGCGGTCGAACTGGCCTTCCACGTCGCGATAGTCCTGCAGGCGGATCTCGATCCGGTCTTCAAGCCCGGCGGCTTTCACGCGTGCGGTAGCCAGATCGAACTGGTTCTGCGACAGCGTCACGCCCACGCACTTCGCACCGAACTTCGAGGCGGCCCGCAGCACGAGCGCACCCCAGCCGCAGCCGATGTCGAGCAGACGCTGCCCTGGCTGCAACTGGATCTTGGTAAGGATGTGGTCGATCTTCTTGATCTGCGCAGTGGCGAGATCTTCATCGCCCTCTTCGAAGTACGCACACGAGTACACCATGTTCTCGTCGAGCCACAGCTTGTAGAACTCGTTCGAGACATCGTAGTGGTACTGAATGGCTTTCTTGTCCGACGATTTCGAGTGATTGAAGTAGCGTCGCACCCGCGCCAGCTTGCTTGCACTGGTCACGGTGTTGCGTGCCAGCGAGTAGCCGATGTTGATGATGTCCGACAGCTTGCCTTCGATGTCGATCTTGCCCTTCACGTACGCCTCGCCCAGATTGTCGAGGCTCGGTTCGAGCAGGTAGGGCAACGCCGTTGCGCTCTTCACGTGCAAGGTGACCTGGGGCGCGGCAAACTGCCCGAAGTCGTGTTGCTGGCCGTCCCACAGAACAAGGCGTGCTGGCAGGTTCGCCCTGGTTTTTACGTCTTCAACCCACTGCGCCAGCTTCTTCTCCCAGAACATGTGATTTCTCCGTGTCCGATGAAATACAAAGCAAAGCTTTTCAGGTCGCTGCGTGCCTTGGCGTCACTCCCACACCGAATGGCCGCGCGATCCTGCCGGTGCACGCGCAGCTTGCAAGGCTAGCGCGCCGGCGTTGTTATAGGTTCAGGGCGATAGCCGGGCGATTTGCCAGTCGCCGTCTTGCACCGCACGTGTGTAGAGCAGCCGGTCGTGCAAACGCGACGGCCTGCCCTGCCAGAATTCTATGGCATCCGGAACCAGCCGGTAGCCGCCCCAGTGAGGCGGCCGCGGCGGTTGATCGCCGTACTTCGCGCTAATTTCTTTCTCTCGCGCTTCGAGTACCGCGCGGCTTTCAATTACCTGACTTTGATCCGATGCCCATGCGCCGATCCGCGAACCGAGCGGGCGCGATTGGAAGTACTGATCGCTTTCGGCGGGACTTGTCTTTACGACCTTGCCCTCGATGCGCACCTGGCGCTCGAGTTCGATCCAGTAGAACAGCAGGCTCGCATGCGGATTGTCCGCGATTTCGCGGCCTTTACGGCTGTCGTAGTTGGTGAAGAACACAAAGCCGCGCTCATCGACGCCCTTGATCAGCACAATTCGGGCCGAAGGCCGGCCGCGCGAATCGACCGTGGCGAGCGTCATCGTATTTGGTTCGGGCAACTGGGCATCGAGCGCCTGTGCGAACCATGCTTCGAACTGGCGAAACGGGTTGTGGTCGACATCGCCGACGTCCATTGAACCTAGCGAATAATTTTTCCGAAGTTCGGCGAGTGAGGTCATGTTCTTATGCGAACGCTACAGTTCATCCAGTATAGCCAGGGAACAACTTTTCTGCGTGCGCGGTGACAACCCGTGCAGGCGCTAAAGCCACGGTTCGCGCAGGGCTGCAGCGTTCATGGCCACGTGATCAGGCAAAATAGCGGATTGGCACATGCGCGCGATTCGCTTCTGTGTTTCCCCGCTTCTTTGTCCGCCTCCATGTCCGTTTTCGACGAGCCCCCGACCATGTCCACGCCTGGCACTGCCGCGCCTTCCGATCTTACTACCAGCCCCGGCGGCTTTGAAGCCGCCGACCACGCGCGGCGTTTTGGCGGCATCGCCCGGCTGTACGGCGCGCCGGCACTGGCGGCGTTCGAGCGTGCGAGCGTCGCGGTGATCGGGATTGGCGGCGTCGGCTCGTGGGTGGCCGAGGCGCTGGCGCGCAGCGCGGTGGGCTCGCTGACGCTGATCGATCTGGATAACGTGGCGGAGAGCAACACGAACCGGCAGATTCACGCGCTCGACGGCAACTACGGCAAGCCGAAAGTCGACGCCATGGCTGAGCGGATTGCGCAGATCAATCCGCTATGCGACGTACGTCTCGTTGAAGACTTCATCGAGCCGGATAATTTTGCGGCGCTGCTGGGCGGCGGTTTCGATTACGTGATCGATGCAATCGACAGCGTGCGTACCAAAACCGCGTTGATCGCATGGTGCGTCGAACAGGGGCAGCCGCTGATCACGGTGGGCGGCGCGGGCGGTCAGCTCGATCCGACGCGCATCCGCATCGACGATCTTGCGCTGACGATTCAGGACCCGCTGCTCTCGAAGGTGCGCGCGCAATTACGCAAACAGCATGGTTTTCCGCGCGGGCCGAAGGCGAAGTTCAAGGTGAGTGCGGTGTATTCGGACGAGCCGCTGATCTACCCGGAAGCGGCGGTCTGCGATATCGATGAGGTCGCCGAGCACGTCACCACTTCGCCGGGGTATGCCAGGCCGGTCGGGTTGAACTGTGCGGGGTTTGGTTCGAGCGTGTGTGTGACGGCGAGCTTCGGTTTCGCCGCCGCAGCCCATGTGCTGCGCGCGTTAGGGCAGCGGGCGGCGGCGGCTTAGCGCCTTTAGGTTGCCTCGCGGCTCAAAGGTTCTCCGCTCCTCAGAACAACGCCGCGCTGAGCTTGCGCCGCCACTGCGAGACGATTTCCGGCTGGTGTGCGGCCAGATCGAACACCGACAGCATGGTCTTGCGGCCAATATCGTCGCGGAACGTGCGGTCGCGCTGCACGATGGCGAGCAGATGCTCGAGCGCGCCAGCATAGTTACGCCGCGCAATCAGCGCGCTAGCGAGGTCGAAGCGTGCTTCGAGATCGCCAGGCTCGGCGGCCACACGCGCTTCTAGCGCGTCGGTGGGCGGCAGGTCGGCCGCGGCATCGACCGCGTCGAGGCGCGTCTTGATCGCGTTGAAGCGCGCGTCAATACCCTGGGTGGTTTTCGGCGACAGCAGATCGACCTCGTTGCGGGCCTCGTCGATGCGGTTGTCTTCCAGCAGCAACTCGATCAGGTCGAGGCGGGCGTCGTCATAGCCCGGATCGTAGGCAAGCGCTTCCTTGAGTGCGTCGTATGCATCTTCGCGATGGCCTTCGGCGAGAGCGGCCTGCGCTTCGGCGCGTGCGGCGTCGGCGCCCTGCGGCACCAGCCGGTCCAGAAACTCGCGCAACTGACCTTCCGGCAGCACGCCGACGAACTGGTCCACGGGACGTCCGTCAGCAAACGCCATCACGTGCGGAATGCTGCGCACCTGGAAGTGCGCTGCCAGTTCCTGATTCTCGTCGACGTTCACCTTCACCAGGCGCCATTTGCCGGCATACTCGGTTTCGAGTTTTTCCAGCATCGGCCCGAGCGTCTTGCACGGGCCGCACCACGGCGCCCAGAAGTCGACCAGCACGGGGGCGAGCGTCGAGGCGGAGATAACGTCTTTTTCGAAAGTGGCCAGACTTGTTTCCATTGCATCCTCGTCGGTATAACGGTTCGTCCCGGTAGATGGGGGCGAATGCGGTGGGTTCAATGCGCAGGGGCTGGGTTCACGGCGGGGGGCGGAATTGGGCGTCTCCGTGGACACCGGCGCGTTGCCACACCGCTACGCGGCTGCACCGGCCGAAGCACTCAGTGCGCTTTCCGCTCGGGCAGCGGAATCCACTCCGTTTCGCCGGGCACCTTGCCCATTTCCTGATTCGTCCACGCGAGCTTGGCCTGCTCGATTTTCTCGCGCGAACTGGCGACGAAATTCCATTCGATGAAGCGTTCCCCGTCCAGCTTGTCGCCGCCGAGCACCATCACGGTGGCGCCGTTGCTACTGGCGAGCGTGACCGTTTCATCGAGCGCCAGCACTGCCATCGTGCCGACTTCGAGCGGCGTCCCGTCGATCTCCAGATCGCCTTCCACCAGATAGACGCCGCGTTCCTCATGTTCCGGTTCCAGCGCGAACGCGCTGCCGGGCGTGAAATGCGCGGCCACGTAAAGCGTGCCCGAGAAGGTCGTGACCGGCGCGGTCTGGCCGAACGCCGTGCCGGCGATCACGCGCAGCGTGACGCCGTTGCGTTCGATCTCGGGCAGCGTGGCAGCGGCGTGATGCTCGAAGGACGGCTCGGTATCTTCGTGATCCAGTGGCAGCGCGACCCAGGTCTGGATGCCGTGCATGGCGAGGCCACTCGCGCGGTCTTCGTTGGGTGTGCGTTCCGAATGGACGATGCCGCGGCCGGCGGTCATCCAGTTGACGTCGCCAGGGACGATTTTCTGCTCCGAGCCGATGCTGTCGCGATGCATGATCGCGCCTTCGAAAAGATACGTGACCGTGGCGAGGCCGATGTGCGGATGCGGACGGACATCGAGGCCGACGCCGGGTTCGAGCACGGCGGGACCCATGTGATCGAAGAAGATGAACGGCCCGATCAGGCGCGCGGCCAGCGCCGGCAGCACGCGACGCACGCTCAGGCTGCCTACGTCTCGCAGATGGGGCTTGAGGACTGCTTTGATCGAGGAGGACATGGTCACGCTCGTTGGGGAGGATTGGGGTCATTCTACTGGTGTGCGGGGGAGGATGTTGTTTGGCGGCTTTCGACGAAGCGAGGTTGCTCCGCTAAACTCTCTCTTCCGACAAAACCAAAGGAGACGGCCATGGCGCCGAAGGATTTGTTGCTGGCGCTAGTGGTGGTGATCGCGTGGGGCATTAACTTTGTCGTGATCAAAGTGGGCCTGCACGGCGTGCCGCCGATGTTGCTCGGTGCGCTGCGCTTCACGCTCGCCGCGGTTCCCGCCGTATTTTTCGTCAGGCGCCCGCAGATGCCGTGGCGCTGGCTGCTTGCCTACGGCGCGACCATCTCGTTCGGCCAGTTTGCGTTTCTCTTTTCCGCCATGTACGTCGGCATGCCCGCCGGGCTGGCGTCGTTGGTGCTTCAGGCGCAGGCCTTCTTCACGCTGATCTTCGCCGGGCTGTTTCTACATGAGCGCTTTCGCGTGCCGAACGTCGTCGGGCTGGCGATCGCTTCCGGCGGTCTTGCTGTGATCGGTATGCAGGGCGGCCACGCCATGACGCTTGCCGGCTTCGTGCTCACGTTGTGTGCGGCCGGGTCGTGGGCGCTGGGCAACATCGTCACCAAGAAGGTTGGCAGGGTCGACCTCGTAGGGCTGGTGGTCTGGGGCAGCCTGATTCCGCCGCTGCCGTTTCTCGCGCTTTCCTACGCCTTCGAAGGTCCGCAGCGGATCGCCGCTGCGCTGTCGGGTATCGGCGCGACCTCGATCTTTGCCGTGGTGTATCTCGCCTTTATTGCGACGCTGTTGGGATACGGTTTGTGGAGCCGCCTGCTCTCACGCTATCCAGCGAGCCAGGTGGCGCCGTTTTCGCTGCTGGTGCCGATTGTGGGTCTGGCATCCGCCTCGGTGTTTCTGGACGAGCATTTGACGACGCCGCAGATTGCCGGCGCCGCTCTCGTGATGGTGGGTCTTGCGGTGAATGTGTTCGGCGGCTGGTTCGTGCGGCGCTTCGCGCCGGCACGTTAGTTCGCGCGGCGAAAAACCGCGATGGCAGACCGCCTCAAGCGCCTCAAACGCCTCAAGTCATGCGGTTTTTCGCCAGCGGAGGATTCGCCGCGAAATATCGCTTGATGCCCTTCATGATGGCCGTAGCCATCTGATCGCGATAGGCGTCGTCGTTCAGGCGTTTCTCTTCGTCCGGGTTGCTGATGAAGGCGGTCTCGACGAGGATCGATGGAATGTCCGGCGCCTTCAGCACGGCAAACCCGGCCTGTTCGACGGAACCCTTGTGCAGCTTGTTGATATCGCCGATCTCGTTCAGCACGAAGTTGCCATAGCGCATCGAATCGCGGATCTGCGCCGTGGTCGACATATCGAACAACGCGCGATTGACTGCCGCGTCATCCGATTTGATGTTGATCCCGCCGATCTGGTCCGACGAGTTTTCCTTGTCCGCCATCCAGCGCGCCGCGGCGCTCGAGGCACCGTGCTCCGATAGCGCGAACACCGACGAGCCGCGTGCTTCCGGCGTGGTGAACGCGTCTGCGTGAATCGACACGAACAGATCCGCGCCGACGCGCCGCGCTTTCTGCACGCGCACGTTGAGCGGCACGAAGAAGTCGTCGTCGCGGGTCATCATCGAGCGCATGTTGGGCTGCGCATCGATCTTCGCGCGTAGCTTCTTCGCGACGTCGAGCGCGATGTGCTTTTCATATGTGCCCGCGCTGCCGATCGCGCCCGGATCTTCACCGCCATGTCCCGGGTCGATCGCCACGGTCAACAGGCGCACCGTGTTGTTCTTGCCTGACTTCGGCGTGGTGAAGGCGTAGGTGTCGTCGGGGCCGTTGCCGTTGTTGCCGCTGTTGTTGCCGGCAAGCGCGCCAGGTGGCGTGAGCGGCTTGCCGGGCAGCGGCGCTTGCGCCAGGGTGTGCGGTGCGGGCACCGGAACGGGAACTGGCGTCGTGTGAGCCAGCGGATGAGGCACATCCGGCGCGTGGTCGTCGTTCTGCGCGTAGCGGTCGAAGAACGCCTCGCTGTTGTCCGCGGTGGGCGGCGTCGTGCCGGGGCCGCTCAAGGTGGTCGGCGGCGCGGCATTTTCATCGAGGCGTTGCTGCTTGCGCTCGCTTTGCGCGAGCAGGTCCATCATCGGATCCGGCGCGACGGCCGGATACAGGTCAAACACCAGCCGGTATTTATAGGAGCCGACCGGCGGCAACGTGAACACCTGCGGCTTCACCGAACCCTTCAGATCGAACACCATCCGCACCACATGTGGCAGATATTGCCCGACGCGCACAGCCTGAATCTGCGGATCGTTCGGTGTGATCTTCGAAACCAGATCTTTGAGCTCCTGGTCGAGATCGAGGCCGTTCAGATCCACCACCAGCCGGTCCGGGGTCTGCAGCAATTGCTGGGTGTTCTGCAGCGGCTGATCGGATTCGATCGTCACGCGCGTGTAGTCGCGGGCCGGCCAGACCCGCACGCCGAGCACCGAACTCGCCCACGCGAGGCGTGGCGCGACGAGACCGAGCACGAGCGTCGAGGCGCCGGCGCGCAGAATCTGCCGGCGCCGCCAGTTATGCGAGGCGGTGGCGGCGGATTCGATCGAGCGAAATGGCTTGATTAACATCTTTCTAGACATGCTTTTCCTGATTCGCTGTACGCCCGGGCAACCAGCAGCCGGCCGTCGCCGTCGACATCGAGCGAGAAAACAAGATCCGGCACGCCTAGCAGGCCGCCCGCGCGTTGCGGCCATTCGACGAGGCAAACCGCACCGCTGTCGAAGTACTCGCGAAAGCCGGCGTCGGCCCATTCAGCCGGATCGGTGAATCGATACAGATCGAAGTGATAGAGCTCAAGTTCCCCATCGGGTCTTTGAACTGCGTACGGTTCGACAAGCGTATAGGTGGGACTGCGCACGCGCCCGGTGTGACCGAGGCCGCGCAAAGTAGCCCGCACGAGCGTGGTTTTGCCGGCGCCGAGGTCGCCGGTCAATTGCACCTGCAGGCCCTGGAATCCGTCGACGCTCGCGTTGCTGTCATGCGCTTTCTGCGCGGCGCCGCGCACGCTCTCGATCGCCTCCGCGAAGCGCACGCCGAACGCGCTGGTGGCTGCTTCGTCCGCGAGCGCGAAGTGGCGCTCGAGCAGGACTGCAGCGGGTGGTTGGATCGCGAGATCGGCGTTGTCGGGCATTCTCGTAAAATGGCGTGATGAACCGAAGTCCGGAGTCCCCCGTTTCCTGCACGCCTGCGTCCGATGGCGATGCGCGCGCCACGCGTCAGCTCGATGAAGCGGCGCTGGCGGCGCTTGCCCTGCGCATCAAGGCGTGGGGCCGCGAACTAGGTTTCGGGGCGATCGGTATCAGCGACACCGATCTCTCCGCTGCCGAGGCGGGTCTTGCCGCATGGCTTGAAGAGGGCTGCCACGGCGAGATGGATTATATGGCTAAACATGGGATGAAACGCGCGCGGCCCGCAGAGCTTGTGGCCCATACGCGACGCGTGATCAGCGCGCGTATGGCTTATTTGCCGGGGGATTCGCTGTCTCGCGGGCGTCCTCATTCGCCTGATCAGTCCGAGGTTGGAAAGCTCGCCGAAAGCGCGCCCACCGAACTCACTGAAGCGCGTAACTGGCGTGCTGACGAGTTTGCGCGGATAAACGACCCGTCCGCCGCGGTAGTGTCGATCTACGCGCGGGGCCGTGATTATCACAAGGTTATGCGCAACCGGCTGCAGCGGCTTGCCGACAGGATCGAAGCCGAAATCGGCGCCTACGGTTACCGGGTGTTTACCGATTCCGCCCCGGTTCTCGAGATCGAACTCGCGCAGAAAGCGGGCATTGGCTGGCGCGGCAAGCACACGCTGTTGCTGCAGCGCGACGCCGGATCGCTGTTTTTCCTCGGCGAAATCTACGTGGATGTGCCGCTGCCGACCGATGCGCAGTCGACACCCGAGAGCGCCCCCGAAACGCCGGGTGCGCATTGCGGCACTTGTACGCGCTGTATCGACGCGTGCCCAACCGGTGCGATTGTGGCGCCTTACAAGGTCGATGCGCGGCTTTGCATCTCCTATCTGACCATCGAACTGAAAGGCAGTATTCCACGGGAACTGCGGCCGTTGATCGGCAATCGGGTGTACGGCTGTGACGATTGCCAGCTCGTCTGTCCGTGGAACAAGTTTGCCCAGGCGGCGCCGGTTGCCGATTTCGATGTGCGGCACGGCCTCGATCGTGCGACGCTGGTCGAACTGTTCGCGTGGAGCACCGACGACTTCGATACGCGCATGCAGGGCAGCGCGATTCGTCGCATCGGCTACGAGGCGTGGCTGCGCAATCTGGCGGTCGGTATGGGTAATGCGTTGCGCGCCGATCCGGCGAGCCTGGCAGTCGACGCGCGGGCGGCGATCGTGGATGCCTTGCGTCAGCGTATGGATGATCCTTCGGCGCTGGTGCGCGAGCATGTCGAATGGGCGCTTGAATCCGCCTGAGCTGGCGGCGTACAGTAGCGGAAATCTGGCGCGGCAGCGGGCCGCGTCCAGAGTGGTTCAGGAAATTTCAGGCCAATACATCATGTTCAACGCAGTGATCGACGCGCCGTTCGGCAAAGTCGGCATTCGTCTCGACGCCGAAGCCGACTCGGTGCGCGAGATCGCCTATTTGCCGGATCCGGTGCAGAACGTCGCGCCTGATACACCGCTCGCCGAAGAAGTTGTGCGGCAGATCGAGCGCTATCTGGAGAACCCTGCGGCGGCCTTTGACCTGCCGCTGGCTGCAATCGGCACCGACTTTCAGCGACGCGTGTGGGCGGGGATCAACGCGATTCCGCCGGGCGTGGTGCTGACCTATGGGCAACTTGCCAAAGAGGTGGGCAGCGTGCCGCGCGCGGTCGGTCAGGCATGCGGCTCGAACTATTTTCCACTGGTGATTCCGTGCCACCGCGTGGTGGCGTCGAGCGGCATCGGCGGCTTTGCGCATCACGCGGACGATGACTTTTTTCGCAAGGTCAAGCGCTGGCTGCTGGCGCATGAAGGTGTGTCCTACGCATGAGTGAACCGATTATTGCCGACGCTCCCGACACGCCCGCTCCGTCACCGTTGTTCGTGACGAGCAATGCCTCGATTGACGCCTTCTGCGACGCGCTATGGCTCGAACATGGCCTGTCGCGCAACACGCTCGACGCCTACCGGCGCGATCTGCGCCTCTTCTGCGAATGGCTTGCGCAGAGCCGCAATGCTTCGCTCGATACGGCCAGCGAAGCGGACCTCACCGCCTATAGCGTCGTGCGGCAGAAGGACAAGTCCACTTCGTCGAACCGGCGACTGTCGGTGTTCCGGCGCTACTACGCATGGGCTGTGCGCGAGCATCGCGCAAAGGTCGACCCGACGCTGCGCATCCGCTCGGCCAAACAGCCGGCGCGTTTTCCCGCGACGCTGAGCGAGGCTCAGGTCGAAGCGCTGCTCGGCGCGCCGGATATCGCCACGCCGCTGGGCCTGCGTGATCGCACGATGCTCGAACTGATGTACGCAAGCGGCTTGCGCGTCACCGAACTCGTTACGCTGAAAACAGTGGAAGTGGGGCTCAACGAAGGCGTCGTGCGGGTGATGGGTAAGGGTTCGAAAGAACGCCTCATTCCGTTCGGCGAAGAGGCGCATGCGTGGATCGAGCGCTATCTGCGCGAGGCGCGGCCGGCGTTGCTGGGCGCGCGAGCGACGGATGCGCTGTTCGTGACCAGCCGGGCCGAAGGCATGACGCGCCAGCAGTTCTGGAACATCATCAAGCGTCATGCGGCGGCGGCCGAGGTGCATGCGCCGCTCTCGCCGCACACCTTGCGGCATGCGTTCGCGACGCATTTGTTAAATCACGGCGCCGACCTGCGTGTCGTGCAACTGCTGCTTGGACATACCGATATCTCGACCACGCAGATTTACACGCATGTGGCGCGTGAGCGCCTGAAGTCGCTGCATGCGGCGCATCATCCACGGGGGTGAGGGCGGATGACCCCGTGTGCCTTGCGCGTGCGCGCTGGCGCTTAAACCAGATCGCGCAGGCGGTGCTTCAGGATCTTGCCGGTTGACGCGGCCGGCAGCGCAGCGAGCGGACGTACTTCGGCGGGACGTTTGTACGGGGCGAGCCGCTCGCCGCACCATGCGATCAACTCTTCCGGCGTTACCTTCGCGCCGGCCTTCAGTTCGACAAAGGCGACCACTTCTTCGTTGCCTTCTACCGCGCGTCCTACCACCGCCGATTGCATGACCTCCGGGTGCGCGTTCAGCACGTGCTCAACTTCAGCCGGATATACGTTGAAGCCCGAACGGATAATCAACTCCTTGCTGCGTCCCACGATATGCAGCGCACCGTCGACATTCTGGCGCGCGAGATCGCCAGTCTTGAGCCAACCCTCCGTGGTGATTGTGGCGGCGGTCTGTTCGGGATTGCGGTAATAGCCAAGCATGATGTTTGGCCCGCGCACCCACAATTCGCCGACCTCTCCTTGCGCGAGCTCCTCGCCATCGAGCGAGACGAAGCGCACCTCGATACCGGGAATTGCGGGGCCAACCGAGCAATCGCTGCGCGGTGCGTCGAGCGTGGTCTGCGCGACGGTGGGGCTGCTCTCCGTCATGCCATAACCGTTGTGCAACGTGATGCCATACACGCTTTCAACATGTGCCTTGAGCGACGCGTCGAGCGGTGAGCCGCCCGAATAAGCGAAGCGCAGACGCGGCGCGGACCACGCATGGCCGTGCCTCTGCAGATGTTCCAGCAACTTGGCATGCATCGCGGGGACACCCTGGAAGATCGACACACGTTCTTCGGCGAGTGCCCGGCGCACCGCTTCGGGCGCGAAACGCGGTACAAGCCGCAGGGTGGCGCCGGCATACAGGCTGCCGAGGCATACCGAAGCGAAACCGTAGACATGCGAGATCGGCAGGACGGCGTACACCACATCGTCGGGGCCGACGCGGCGCAGGCCGCTTGACATGGCGGCGATAAACAGCAGATTGCGGTGCGACAGCATCACGCCTTTGGGCGCGCCGGTGGTGCCTGTGGTGTAGATCAAGGCGGCGCATTGGCGCTCGCTGGCGCGTTCTACCGGCTCTGCCGTGACGGCGTTGTCGAGCGCAAAGGCCCATGCGCCGATAGCGGGCGCGAGCGCGGGCGCCGTCGCGGCGCCGTGACGTTGCGCATGCTGTGACGCGTCGGGCGAGCTTTCGACAGCGTAGGCCACGAGCCGCGGCTGGGCGTGCGCGCGGATTGCGTCGAGTTCGGCGGCGGACAGGCGCGCATTCGACACGAGCGCCCACGCGTCGAGCTGGGCGGTAGCGAACAGCAGCACCACCTGCGCGATGCTGTTTTCCGCGACAATCATTACCCGGTCGCCGCCGCGTACGCCCCATTCGCGCAGCAGCGCCGCGGTAGCGTTCACGGCTTCCAGCAGTTGCATGTTCGTCAGACTTCGCGCGTCTTCGATCAGCGCGACATGCTGCGGATCGCGTGCGGCAGCCAGCGCCGGAATTTGCGCAATGCGCTGCGGCAAGGCGGCGAGCAAGTCGGGCACGTGGATGGTGCTACGTGCAGGTGAGTCGAAGATCAACGCGGTCTCCTTGAAACGATAGGGCCCCGACAGGCGTGGCGCCGGGTGATTTCCGAACGATCGTGCCACAGTCGCCAACGACGCACAATTGGCCGTTCGGCCAATGGCGGTCGCGCAAGGCCGCCATTACAATGCGCCGATGAGCAAATCCAGACACGTCTCCGAAACGCCAGCGACGCAGTTTCTGCGCCGTCACGGCGTCGAATTCGGAGAGCACCCTTACGATTATGTCGAGCACGGCGGCACCGCGGAATCGGCGCGCCAGCTAGGCGTGGACGAGCATCAGGTCGTGAAGACGCTGGTAATGGAAGACGAGCACGCCAAGCCTTTGATCGTGCTGATGCACGGCGACCGTACCGTCTCCACCAAAAACCTCGCACGGCAGATCGGTGCGAAGCGCGTGGAACCGTGCAAGCCGGAAGTGGCGAACCGGCATTCCGGCTATCTGATCGGCGGTACGTCGCCGTTCGGTACGCGCAAGGCGATGCCCGTCTATGTGGAGTCGAGTATTCTCGAACGCGAGAAGATCTGGCTGAACGGCGGCCGGCGCGGGTTTCTGGTGAGTATCGCACCCTCTGTGCTCACGCAGTTGCTGAAGGCGAAGCCGGTGCAATGCGCGAGCGTGGATTGAAGGCTGCCAAAGCTGTCGCTGCCTGGCTGGCATCGACTGATGCCCCGAAGCAGGCTCGGGTTGCGCCGACGGTTTCGGGAATACCCTCTGCAAAAGTGGCTGGCCGCGATGGCCCGGTTCGGTAGAATGTTCGCCGTTTCGTTCGTGCCGCGGGATGCGTGTTCTACCTGTCGCCCCTGTTGCGCTTTCCGATAACTATAAGAGTCCCCAGATGCAAAACCTGATCGTCGCTGTCGTTGCTTATCTGATCGGTTCGGTGTCGTTTGCCGTGATCGTGAGTTCCCTGATGGGACTGGCCGACCCGCGCTCGTACGGCTCGAAGAATCCCGGCGCCACCAACGTTCTGAGAAGCGGCAACAAGACGGCCGCGATCCTGACGCTGATTGGCGATGCGTTCAAGGGCTGGCTCGCCGTCTGGCTCGTCAGCCACTTCGGCGCGCGCTACGGACTCGACGATACGGCGATCGCGCTTGCCGCGATCGCCGTTTTCCTCGGCCACCTGTATCCGGTATTTTTTCGCTTCAAGGGCGGCAAGGGCGTCGCGACAGCCGCGGGCGTTCTGCTGGCTATCAACCCCGTGCTAGGCATCGCCACGCTACTGACCTGGCTGATCGTCGCCTTCTTTACGCGCTATTCGTCACTAGCGGCGCTCGCGGCCGCGGTGTTCGCGCCGCTTTTCGACGGCTTCCTGTTCGGCGCGAACATCATTGCGCTGTCCATCGTCGTGATGAGTTCGCTGCTCATCTGGCGTCATCGCGGCAATATCGCGAAGCTGATGGCGGGGCAGGAAAGCCGCATCGGCGACAAGAAGAAGGCCGAGGCCCAGGCGGCGCCGAAGCGGCACTGATCTGATGCGACACTGAAGCGGTGGCGCCGCGGCGCCCACGGCGGTCTCGCAGGCGTTGCGTGACGGAAAAACCAGGCACGACATCAGGCCGGACACGCAACCTGCGTGCGCAGGCATGTGCACGCATGAGCAGCATGATCGCCACCGGCGTCAGCGCCACTCCTGCGCAATCTGGACGCCTTAATCGCGGAAGTTGTTGAAGTCGAGCGGCGTGTCCGTGACATCCTTGCGCAGCAGCGCAATCACACTCTGCAGGTCGTCGCGCTTGGTGCCGTTCACGCGCACCGCATCGCCCTGAATGCTTGCCTGGACCTTGATCTTGCTGTCTTTCACGAGCCTGACGATCTTCTTCGCCAGATCGCCCGACACGCCTTTCTTGACGGTGACGACCTGCTTGACCTTGTCGCCACCGATTTTCTCGATCTTGCCGTACTCGAGGAAGCGCACGTCGACGTTGCGCTTGGCCATTTTCGACACCATCACGTCCTTGACCTGACCCAGCTTGAAGTCGTCGTCGGCGTAGAGCGTCAGCTCGTGCTCCTTGTGTTCGACGCGCGCGTCCGACCCCTTGAAGTCGAAGCGGGTGGAAATTTCCTTGTTGGACTGCTCGATCGCGTTCTTGACTTCGATCATGTTGGCTTCGCACACGACGTCAAACGATGGCATTGCTCTCTCCAATAGTGCTGCGATACACGGCGCCGCCGGACGGCTGCGCACGATGCACTCGCTATAATCACGAACCGGACGTCATTTTACCGACGCCTTTCTCTTTTGCCCAAGGCCGCTGCGCAATACCGCCTGGCTTGCGGCACACGGCCCTCACATTCCGATGTCCCTGATGTCCCAGTCCGACTCCACTGTTTTCCTCGCCGGGTATCCGCTCAAGGCTCACAACACCTTTGGCTTCGATGTCCGCGCGCGGTTCGCGTGCCGCATCGAACGCGAGGACCAATTGCTCGCGGCGGTGCGTGACCCGCGTGCAGCCGGCCTGCCTCGGCTGGTGCTGGGCGGCGGCAGCAACGTCGTGCTGACCGGCGACTTCGAGGGCCTCGTGCTGCTGGTGGCATTACGCGGTCGCCGTCTCGTGCGTGAGGACGACGAAGCGTGGTACGTCGAAGCGGCCGCTGGCGAAAACTGGCACGACTTCGTGTCCTGGACCCTTGCACAGGAGAAGCCTGGCCTCGAAAACCTCGCGCTGATTCCGGGGACGGTGGGGGCCGCGCCGATCCAGAACATCGGCGCCTATGGACTCGAAATGTGCGAGCGCTTCGCATCGCTGCGCGCCGTGGAACTGGCGACCGGCGAAGCGCGCGAGTTCGACGCAGCGGCTTGCCGGTTCGGCTATCGCGACAGTTTCTTCAAGCGAGAAGGGCGTGATCGCTTTGTGATCACGTCGGTTACGTTTCGCTTGCCGAAAGCGTGGGTGCCACGCGCGAGCTATGCGGACATCGCCCGCGAACTGGCCGCCGAGGGTCATGGTGACACATCGCCGAGCGCGCAGGCAATTTTCGACGCCGTCGTGGCCGTGCGCCGCGCGAAATTGCCCGACCCGTCGCAACTCGGCAATGCCGGCAGCTTCTTCAAGAATCCTGTGATCGACGCAGTGCAGTTCGAGGCGTTGCAGCGCCGCGAGCCGGAGGTGGTTTCGTACCGGCAGGCGGATGGTGCGGTGAAGCTTGCGGCGGGGTGGCTGATCGATCAGTGCGGCTGGAAAGGGCGCGCGATGGGCGCGGCCGCTGTGCACGAACGTCAGGCACTCGTGCTGGTGAATCGGGGTGGGGCAAGCGGCGCAGAGGTGCTTGCGCTGGCGCAGGCGATTCAACGGGATGTGCGTGAACGGTTTGGAGTGGAGCTGGAGGCCGAGCCGGTTTGTCTGTAGGACGCGGTGCAGCGGGGTTTTGAGTTCTGCACGCGCAATAAAAAAAGGTGCCGTGAGTGAGCCGGGCACCTTTTGCTGGCTGCTAGCGCAGGATTTGGTCCGTTCAGCCGCGCCGCAGACACGCACAAGCACGGCGCGTACGTGGATGCCCGCCTCGTATTCGGGCCCGGTCGCGCTTCGCGCAGAAGCCGCTCAGTGGTTCAGCTTGCCGAGCAGCAAAAATTCCATCAACGCCTTTTGGACATGCAGGCGGTTTTCCGCTTCGTCCCATACGACGCTTTGCGGTCCGTCGATCACCTCTGCGCTCACTTCCTCGCCACGATGGGCCGGCAGGCAGTGCATGAAGAGTGCATCTGCGTTGGCGCGCGCCATCATCTCGGCGTCCACGCACCAGTCGGCAAACGCAGCCTTGCGCGCTTCGTTCTCCGCCTCGAAGCCCATGCTGGTCCAGACGTCGGTGGTGACCAGATCGGCGCCGGCGCAGGCCTCGTTCGGATCGTCAAACTCTTCGACAAACGGTGCGCTCTCAGGCGCCACCATGGCGCGGTCGAGCTTGTAACCCGGCGGCGTGGACAGTCGCAGCTGGAAGCCGAGAATCTGCGCCGCCTCGATCCAGGTGTACAGCATGTTGTTCGCATCGCCGACCCAGGCGACCGTCTTGCCGCGAATCGGGCCACGATGTTCGAAATACGTGAAGATGTCGGCCAGCACCTGGCACGGGTGATATTCGTTGGTCAGGCCATTGATGACCGGCACACGCGAATTGTCGGCAAAGCGCTTGAGGATGTCCTGGCCGAAGGTGCGGATCATGATGATGTCGACCATGCGCGAGATGACCTGCGCAGCGTCTTCGATCGGCTCGCCGCGGCCCAGTTGCGTATCACGCGTGCTCATGAATACCGCATGGCCGCCTAGCTGGAAGATGCCCGCTTCGAACGAGAGGCGCGTGCGTGTCGAGTTTTTCTCGAAGATCATCGCCAGCGTGCGGTCGTGCAGCGGGTGGTAGGTCTCGTAGTTCTTGAACTTGTTCTTCAGGATGCGGGCGCGTTCAAGCACGTACTCGTAGTCTTCCAGCGAGAAATCCTTGAACTGCAGGTAGTGGCGAATTTTCTTGGCGGTCATGAAACAAATACGGCGGTCTCACCCGGCGAAATTGCCGGACGCTGCCGCCGTCGTTTGTGGTAACTCTATGCAGCATAAAGGATTCTGGCGCATTTGACGAGCTAGCCAGAAGGCCAGGCGGTCATTCCTAAGCGGGCCTGCGAGTCTTAAGAGGTGTGCTTGTGTGCAGTGCGGAAGAAGGTCCGCTACGCTATAATCTCGGGGTTTCCCAAAAAGCCCAGCAAGCAGGCTACATGCTTGCGGGACACGGCTCGCGCGCCCGGAAGGCTTTCCTCGCGGTGCGCCGTCATGACGATTGCCGAGGTGGCCCTGGCCGGCACTGCGGCGCCCAGCGGCATGGTTCGCGGGGTCGTGTACGACGTGTTCATGCAGCCGCAGCCACATTCGCTGGCATTGTGCTGGGCAGTCACTCAGGTATTCCTACATGGCCGAAGAAGCTCCAACCGAATATTTCATTCAGGGCATCACGTCGAACGGAAAGAAGTTTCGGCCGAGTGACTGGTCGGAGCGGCTCGCCGGGGTGATGTCCATGTTCGGGCCGGGCACGAAAAGGGGGCCGAATGCCTACATGCAGTACTCGCTGTACGTCCGCCCCACGATCATCGACGACCTGAAGTGCGTCATCCTCGACTCGCGGTTGCGCGACATCGAACCCATGGCCTTCGATTTCGTCATGAACTTCGCGAAGGACAATGACCTGCTGGTCACCGAGGCCTGCGAACTGCCGCCGGAACACGGTACTCAACAGGCGTTGAAGGCGAAGTAAAGCGGCGGTAGGCGCCCGAATGGGCTAAGACGGCTGATCCATTCACGTGAGGATCGAGTCAGGGCAACGAGGCGAAAGGAAACGATTGAAACCCAACCCGCGAAGGCGGGTTTTTTTGCGCCCGTCGCAAGCAGTAGCGTCAAATGAGTACCGTGCGCGCAGAGACCGGGCAGACGAGATAAATCCCAAAACCAAACAAAAAAGCCCGCCTAGGCGGGCTCTCATGACGCAGCGGAAACAGGAGGTAGCCCGCCGGAGCGGGCTGACCGGATTTACTGCGCTGCGGGCGCTTGCAGACCCTTGATGGCTGCAGCGAGGCGGCTCTTATGGCGAGCTGCCTTGTTCTTGTGAACGATTTTCTTGTCGGCGATGATGTCGATCGTCTTCGTCGACGCCAGGAAGATCTCAGCGGCCTTAGCCTTGTCGCCGGCGTCGATCGCCTTGCGAACAGCCTTGATTGCCGTGCGGAACTTCGAGCGCAGGGCCGAGTTATGCGAGTTTGCCTTCGCGGCCTGACGGGCGCGCTTGCGTGCTTGTGCGGAGTTAGCCATGACGGTTCCTTATCCTGTTCCTGTTTCCAGTACCTGACCTTCAAGTGGCCGGGCGCTGCTTTAGCTCGAACCCTTGGAAGCGATTGCCCAAGAGCGCAAAAATGTCGAAATTGGTAATTCAACTACGCGAAATCTGGCTCGTTCTAACAGACATCGAGAGGGCATCTGAATGCCGTCCGAAAATTGAGCGAGCGTCGAAACCGGCGATTATAGCAACAAAAACAGGCACGTGGCAAACGAAAATGGGCGATCTGACGCCCGGGCGCTCCTGCTGACGCTCTCCGGTTCCCGGCCCGCTTTGCGCGAAATCGAACGTCTGCGACGTAAATCGGTCCGATTCGCGTCAAGGCTCCTCGTCCGCACCTGCGGCACCCGTATAATAAGCGCCCCATGAATCTATTCCGAGCCCTGCTGACGGTCAGCGGCTTCACGCTGCTGTCGCGCGTGACCGGCCTGGCCCGCGAAACGTTGATCGCCCGCGCGTTCGGCGCCAGCCAGTTTACCGACGCGTTCTACGTCGCCTTTCGCATTCCCAACCTGCTGCGCCGGATTTCCGCTGAGGGTGCCTTTTCGCAGGCGTTCGTGCCGATTCTCGCCGAGTTCAAGAATCAGCAGGGGCACGACGCGACCAAGGCGCTCGTCGACGCAACCTCCACCGTCCTTGCCTGGGCGCTCGCGATTCTCTCGCTGCTCGGCGTGCTGGGCGCCTCCGGCGTGGTGTTCGTGGTGGCGTCCGGCCTCGCGCACGATGGTCAGGCGTATCCGCTCGCCGTCACGATGACGCGCATCATGTTTCCGTACATCGTGTTCATCTCGTTGACGTCGCTGGCCTCGGGCGTCCTGAATACTTACAAGAACTTTTCGCTGCCGGCCTTTGCGCCGGTGCTGCTGAACGTGGCGTTCATCGTCGCGGCCGTGTTCGTCGCGCCGCATATGAAAACGCCGGTCTACGCGCTCGCGTGGGCCGTGATCGTCGGCGGCGTGCTGCAGTTTCTGGTGCAGTTGCCCGGTCTCAAGAAGATCGACATGGTGCCGAAGATCGGCTGGAACCCGGTGCGTTCGCTCGCGCATCGCGGCGTCAAGCGCGTGCTCTCGAAGATGGTGCCGGCCATGTTCGCGGTCTCGGTGGCGCAGATCAGCCTGATCATCAACACGAATATTGCGTCGCGGATCGGGCCCGGAGCGGTGTCGTGGATCAATTACGCCGACCGGCTGATGGAGTTTCCCACCGCGCTGCTGGGCGTTGCGCTCGGCACGATCTTGCTGCCGAGTCTTTCCAAGGCGCACGTCGATGCCGACCCGCACGAGTACTCGTCTCTGCTCGACTGGGGCCTGCGTGTGACTTTCCTGCTCGCCGCGCCGAGTGCGATCGCGCTGTTTTTCTTTGCCGAGCCGCTCACCGCCACGCTGTTTCACTACGGTAAATTCGACGCCCGCTCGGTGGTGATGGTGGGCCGGGCGCTGGCCGCCTATGGTGTCGGCCTGATTGGTCTGATCCTTATCAAGATCCTCGCGCCGGGCTTCTACGCGAAGCAGGACATCAAGACGCCGGTGAAGATCGGGGTCGGCGTGCTGATAGTCACGCAGTTGAGCAATTTCGTCTTCGTCCCGATCTTCGCTCATGCGGGTTTGACCCTTAGCGTCGGGCTCGGCGCTTGCGTGAACGCGCTGTTGCTGTTCATCGGCTTGCGCCGGCGCGGTATCTATATGCCGTCGGGTGGCTGGCTGGTTTTCTTCGTGCAGATGATCGGGGCATGCCTCGTGCTCGCGGGCGTCATGCACTGGTTTTCCATCAGCTTCGACTGGATCGGCTTACATGCCCAGCCGCTTGCCCGTATCGTGTTGCTGGCGGCGTGCCTGGTTCTGTTTGCTGCGCTATATTTCGGTATGCTTTGGCTGATGGGCTTCAAATACGCGTATTTCAGAAGGCGAGTGAAGTGATCACGACGACGCGGGTTCTCGACTATTTCAGCACGCTGGTCGCCGAAGACGACAGTCTGCCCCTGACCGAGGCAGCACTCTCGCTTGCACAGGACGCTTATCCCGATCTCGATCTGCAAGGCGCACTCGCCGAGATTGACGAACTGGTGGTGCGCCTGCAGCGCCGCATGCCAGCCGATGCTGACATCAAGCAGAAGGTCGGCATCCTCAATCGCTTTTTCTTCCGCGAACTGGGTTTCGGCAACAACCTCAACGATTTCCTTGACCCCGACAACAGCCATCTGAACGTGGTGTTGAAGCGGCGCCGCGGCATTCCGATTTCGCTTGCCGTGCTGTATCTGGAGATGGCCGAGCAGATTGGTGTTCCGGTGCGCGGTGTGGCGTTTCCCGGTCATTTCCTGTTGCGCGTGACCACGCCCGATGGTGACGTGATGCTCGATCCGACCACCGGGCACTCGCTCTCCGAGTCGGAGATGGTCGAGATGCTGGAGCCCTATGTGGCGTCGGCCGGCGAGTCGGTCAGCCGTGCTTTGCGCATGCTGCTGCAGCCGGCCACCCGGCGCGAGATCATTGCACGCATGCTGCGCAATCTGAAGTCGACCTATCTTCAGACGGAACGCTGGCAGCGTCTGTTGGGCGTGCAACAGCGGCTGGTGATTCTGCTGCCTGAGAGCATCGAGGAAGTGCGTGATCGCGGCTTCGCTTATGCGCGGCTCGACTATCTGCGACCGGCGCTCGAAGATCTGGAGCGCTACCTGGGCGACCGCCCCGATGCGGACGATGCGACGGTGGTCGAGTCGCAGTTGCATGAGTTGCGCCAGCGCACGCAGCATAACGACCGGGACTGAGATTCGCCGGCGCGCGCATACGCCGCGGTCCTCGCGGCATATGACGGGCGGCGAACCGCTCCCGCTACTTCGGCTGCATCCGGATGGCTCCATCGAGGCGGATCACTTCGCCGTTGAGCATCGGGTTATCGAAGATCTGTTTGGCCAGCATCGCGTATTCCGCCGGCTTGCCGAGACGCGGCGGGAACGGCACCATCGCGCCGAGCGCGTCCTGCACTTCCTGCGGCATTCCGAGCAGCATCGGCGTTTCGAAGATACCCGGTGCAATCGTCATCACGCGGATCGCGTTGCGCGACAGATCGCGTGCGATCGGCAGCGTCATCCCCACCACACCGCTCTTCGATGCCGCATAGGCGGCCTGGCCGATCTGGCCATCGAACGCCGCCACCGACGCCGTGTTGATGATCACCCCGCGCTCGCCATTCGCATTCGGCTCGTTCTTCGCCATCGCCGCGGCGGCAAGGCGAATCATGTTGAAGGTGCCGATCAGGTTGATCGAGATCGTTCGCGTGAACGAGTCGAGCGGATGCGGGCCGTCCTTGCCGACGGTCTTGATGGCCGGCGCGACACCCGCACAATTGACCAGGCCGCGCAGCGTACCGAGTTTCGTTGCGGCATCGACTGCTTGCGTAGCGTCGTCTTCGCGGCTGACATCGCACTTCACGAACACGCCGCCCAGTTCCTGCGCGAGGGCCGTGCCCGCATCCTGATTGAGGTCGGCAACGACGATCTTGCCGCCCTCTGCGGCGAACAGGCGCGCAGTGGCGGCGCCGAGACCCGATGCACCGCCGGTGATCAGGAATACATTGTCACGAATCTCCATGTCTGCTCCTTTGCTTCAGTTCAGTAATCGTCACGATCGAATATCTTTTCGATGGTCGATTGTAACGGCTGTGCTGCAGCGCGGAAAGAAAAGGGCGGGTGGTTGCACCGAAGTGGTGCTTGAATGTGGTCAGAAATTTGATCGGGATAACTGAGCAAATTGACTGCGCGGATGACGCTCGGCGAATGCAACGCGTAAAACGAAGTGTGAATAAAAAACCCGCCCATGTGGGCGGGTTTTAGCGAAGCGGATCTGACGTATTGTGAGAGGGCAAAAAATCCAAAGTCCCGCGCGTCTCACCACCTCACTTCATCGAATTCACTTCAACGCATCGAACACACGCGTGCGGATTTCGTCGACGGTGCCCAGCCCGGAAATAGCCCGGTACTGCGGCGCCTTCAAACTGCTCGACGCGTCACCGTTTTTGGCCCACGTGGTGTAGTACTCGATCAGCGGCTTGGTCTGCGCGACATACACTTCCAGACGCTTCTTGACCGTTTCTTCCTTGTCGTCGTCGCGCTGGATCAGCGGTTCACCCGTGACGTCGTCGACGTTGTCGACCTTCGGCGGGTTGAACTTGACGTGATACGTACGTCCCGAGGCAGCGTGCACGCGGCGGCCGCTCATCCGCACGATGATCTCGTCGAACGGCACGTCGATTTCCAGTACGTAGTCGATGGCGACGCCGGCCTGCTTCATGGCTTCCGCTTGCGGCAGCGTGCGCGGAAAACCGTCGAACAGATAACCGTTGGCGCAATCCGCTTCCTTCAGACGCTCTTTGACGAGATTGATGATCAGCTCGTCCGACACCAGTTCGCCTGCATCCATAGAACGCTTGGCTTCAATGCCGAGCGGCGAGCCAGCCTTGACGGCCGCACGCAACATATCGCCGGTGGAAATTTGCGGAATGCCGAATTTTTCCTTGATGAACGTTGCCTGAGTGCCCTTACCCGCTCCGGGAGCACCCAAAAGGATCAAACGCATGTGATATCTCCAGATCTATGTGAATTCTTGGGTGGCGCTACGCTTTAAGGCATCCGCGCGTTGGACTCAGGGGGCCCGCTTCGAAGTGACCGCAGTGCGCCTCGCGCTGCACGTCGTGGACGACGGCGCTGCAAGGGGGACGGCGGGACGACCGGGCAAACCCTGGCCAACGATCATTGCAGATGGTGCGCACAGCCATTTGATTATGCCATGGGTTTTTACGCCGACGGACCGAATAACGACCTTACGCGAGCGAGGTCCGCAGGGGTATCGACACCCGGCAGCGGTGCTTCGCTGGTGACGAGCACGGCGATCCGCTCGCCATGCCACATGGCGCGCAGTTGCTCGAGCGCCTCGGCCTGTTCGATTGGCGAGAGGGTGAGCGTTGGGTACGAGCGCAGAAACTTTGCACGGTACGCATACAACCCGATATGCCGGTAGACCATGGCAGGCGCGGGCGGCGTGGGCATCGCGGCGACGTCCGGCCAGTGCGGCTGATACGCGTCGCGCGCCCAGGGAATCGGCGCGCGCGAGAAGTACAGCGCAACGCCGCGCGCGTCCAGCACGACCTTGACGACGTTCGGGTTGAAGATTTCGGCCGGGTCGGTAATCGGGTGTGCCGCGGTTGCGATGGCACAGCCGTGGCTCGCAGCGAGGTGCGACGCAACGCCGCACACCAGTGCGGGATCGATCAGCGGTTCGTCGCCCTGCACGTTGACGACGATCGTGTCGTCGCTCCAGCCGTAGTGCGCCGCGACTTCAGCAAGACGGTCGGTGCCCGACGGATGATCGGCACGCGTCAGCATGGCTTCGATGCCGTGTTCGCGTGCGACGTCGAGGACCGACTGCGCATCCGATGCGATCAGCACGTGCTGCGCGCCCGAGGCCAGCGCCCGCTCCGCAACGCGCACGACCATCGGCTTGCCGCCGATATCGGCGAGCGGCTTGTTGGGCAGACGGGTCGAGGCGAGCCGCGCCGGTACGACGGCAATGAACGGCGGGGCGGCAGGGGCGGTGGACGTGGGTTGAGTCATGGGAAACGCGGCGGCAAAACCGGAACAAGGCGCCGAACAGGGGGCCAAAGAAGGCGCCGAAGAGGACGCGGAACGGGACGCGCCCCAGCTAGGGCGCGCGCAGAAAAAACAACGAAGCGGAACGAACGGCTCTGCCCATCAGGACTACGGCATCAGGCTCCAGGCGCAGGATGCAAAGGCTCGACCGGGGTGCCTTCGACGGTTTGACGCGCTTCGTCTACCAGCATCACGGGAATGCCGTCGCGGATCGGATACGCCAGCTTGTCTGCGTTGCAGATCAGCTCCTGCGCCGGACGATCGTAGCTGAGCGGGCCCTTGCAGATCGGGCAGACGAGAATTTCAAGCAGGCGAGCGTCCACGGACTTTCTCCACAACTAATTCAATGAGGCGATGATCGAGCGCAGCTTCAACGGGGACGACCCAGATGCGCGCATCGTGCCAGGCCCCCAATTTTACCGCATCCTTTTCGGTGATCAGGATCGCATCTGCGTCGACATCGGCAAATGGATTGCTGGTGAACGCATAGTGGTCCGGTAACGCACGGGTCTGGGGTTTCACGCCTGCGGCACGCAAGGTCGCGAAGAAGCGCTCCGGCGCGCCGATCCCGGCCGCGGCCAGCACGCGATCGCCGCTGAACTGCGCGAGCGGCCTGCGCAGCGCCGGGTTGCCGAGATGCCACGCGTCAGCCGGCGTGAGCGAGAGCGCGAAGGTGTTGGGCCAGGGCGGCAGCGTGCGTTCGTACGGACTGTTGATCAGCGTGGCGTCGCGGCAGCGCGACAGCGGCTCGCGCAACGGTCCGGCCGGCAGCAGGAAGCCGTTGCCGCCGAGGCGATGGTCGAACACCACGAGTTCGGCGTCGCGGGCGAGGCGGTAGTGCTGCAGACCGTCGTCGCTGACGATCACGTCGACCTCGGGATGCGCGGTGCATAGCGCTTGCGCCGCCGCCACCCGGTCGGGACAGACCCAGACCGGCGCGCCGGTGCGGCGCGCGATCAGCAAAGGCTCGTCGCCGGCATCCTGCGGCGCCGAAGTGGCCGTGACGGGCGTAGGCCGGTTGACCCGCGCGCCATAGCCGCGCGACACGACGCCGGGCTGGAAGCCCGCGACGCGCAGCGCTTCGACGAGCGCAATCACCGTGGGCGTCTTGCCGGTCCCGCCGACCGTCACATTGCCCACCACTACGACTGGCACGCCGACGCGTACCGCCTTTAGCCAGCCGAGCGCAAAAGCCGCACGACGTGCCGCGGCGATCGCGCCGAAGATGCAGGCAAAGGGCAGCATGGCCCACGCAAGCGGGCCGCGCTGTTGCCACTCGCGCGCAAGACGCGTTTCGAGTTGGTGCTTGACCTCGCTCATGAGGCCAACGCCGGTGTGCGCAGCAATTGCAACTGCGGCACCGGTTCAGGTGACGCGATACACGGGACAGGTATCAACGTGTTTCTCCGGGCGGGACGATCAGGACAGGGCATGGCGAGCGCTGCATAAGCGGCGTGTCGCTCATGATGCCCTTAAAACCCGGCACTCTAGCGCGCGAGCGTCGTGCGCCGCAAGTCGCCAGCGTGACACGCGGCCGCCCGATAGACGCGGGACCAGTCTCCTGAGCCTGTGGATAACTTTGTGGAGAACTCGCCTCCGGCGGGGCTGGGAGGGCCATTCGGCGCGGGTCCTGTCGGCGTGCATCGGTCTATATGAGATAGAAATGCTTTATAAATCAAAAGGTTAAATCGGCATTACGGGCCTCTGCACGCATCCTTACAAGGACTTTCACGCTCCTCCCGACATGTGGACACTTTTAACAATTCGTACAACGCGCTGGACGTGATTGGCCGCTCGGTCTATCGTCTGTCCGGCCTGTCATCCCTATTCATCGCATGAACTCCGAAAGTCCCTTTTCGTCTTCGGGCGCGCCCGGTGGCGACGTCGTTGTGCCGGTGTCGGCGCTCAATCGCGCCATCAGCACGATGCTCGAACGCTCTTTCCCGCTCATCTGGGTGGCGGGGGAAGTGTCGAATTTCACGCGCGCCGCGAGCGGTCACTGGTATTTCTCGATCAAGGATGCGCAGGCGCAGATGCGCTGCGTGATGTTCCGCGGCCGCGCGCAGCACGCCGAGTTCACGCCGCGCGAAGGCGACCGGATCGAAGTGCGGGCGCTTGTCACGATGTACGAACCGCGCGGCGAGTTGCAACTGAACGTCGAAGCCGTGCGCCGTACCGGGCAAGGGCGGCTTTTTGAAGCGTTCCTGAAGCTCAAGGCGCAACTCGAAGCGGAGGGGTTGTTTGCCGCGGAGCGCAAGCGGCCGTTGCCGACGCATCCGCGGGCAATTGGCATCGTCACTTCATTGCAGGCCGCGGCGTTGCGCGACGTGTTGACCACATTGTTGCGCCGTGCGCCGCATATTCCGGTGATCGTGTATCCGGCACCGGTGCAGGGCGTGGGCGTCAGCGCGAAACTGGCAGCGATGGTCGAGACGGCCAACGCGCGGCGCGAGGTCGATGTGCTGATTGTCTGTCGCGGCGGCGGCTCGATTGAAGACCTGTGGGCGTTCAACGAAGAAGTGCTGGCGCGAGCGATTGCCGAAAGCCGCGTACCGGTGGTGAGCGGTGTCGGTCACGAAACCGATTTCACGATTGCCGATTTCGCTGCAGACGTGCGCGCGCCGACACCGACCGGCGCCGCCGAGCTCGTCAGTCCGCAACGCGTGCTGTTGTTACGCGATCTCGATCACCGCCATGCCACGCTCGCACGCGGCTTTGGCCGCATGATGGAGCGGCGTGCGCAACAACTCGACTGGCTCGCACGGCGGCTCGTCTCGCCATCCGAGCGGCTCGCGCGACAACGTACGCATTTGCAGCAACTCAGCGTGCGTCTTGGATCAGCCGGTGCGCGTCCGGTGCGCGATGCTCGAGCGCGGTTTTCGCTGCTGCAGATGCGCTGGCAGCGCTGGCGTCCGGATCTCGTTGCGCATCGTGCCGCCTTGAACGCACTTGCGCAGCGGCTCGACGGCGCAGCGTTGCGCCAGCACGAACGGCATACAGCGCGCGTGGCGACGCTGGCCGCGCGTCTCGAGGTGCTGAGTCCGCAACGCACGCTCGAGCGTGGCTACGCGGCTGTGCTCGACGCGCAGAATGGTCGCGCGCTGCGTGCACCGGCCGCGCTGAAACCGGGGCGTCATCTGACTGTGCACCTTGCAGAGGGCGCTGCGGATATCACGCTGGCCGATGTGCAGGCACGTCTGTCCGACGATTTCTGACGCTCTTACGCCGACGTACTTTTGACCGTGGCACGTGCATTGCGTGAGCACTGGTTACGGTTGTCCTGGCGACTTTCTAACGCATATCCGACATAAAGGCCGTTGGTTTGCGGGGTTATTCCAAGTCGCCTACAATCGAGTGCTCTACAGCGTTATCCTCAGACTGACCCCCCACACACAGATAGAAGGAAAGCACCATGGAACATACGCTCCCGCCGCTGCCGTTTGCAAAGAACGCACTCGCTCCGAACATGTCGGAAGAGACGCTCGAGTATCACTACGGCAAGCATCACCAGACCTATGTGACTAACCTGAACAATCTGATCAAGGGCACGGAGTTCGAGAACCTGTCGCTCGAAGAGATCGTCAAGAAGGCATCGGGTGGCGTCTTCAACAACGCCGCGCAGGTGTGGAACCACACGTTCTTCTGGAACAGCCTGTCGCCGCAAGGTGGTGGTGCACCGAAGGGCGCGCTCGCCGACGCGATCAACGCGAAGTGGGGTTCCTACGACAAGTTCAAGGAAGAGTTTGCCAAGACCGCAGTCGGCACGTTCGGCTCGGGCTGGGCATGGCTCGTGAAGAAAGCAGACGGCTCGCTCGACCTCGTGTCGACCAGCAACGCTGCCACGCCGCTGACCACGGACGCGAAGGCACTGCTGACGATCGACGTGTGGGAACACGCGTACTACATCGACTATCGCAACGCTCGTCCGAAGTTCGTCGAAGCATACTGGAACATCGTGAACTGGGACTTTGCAGCGAAGAATTTTGCGTAAGGTTTCATTCCGGCGGTGTGGTGTAGCCGCCCGGTGTAAACGGATAGTTTGCAAAGTCCGGCAATCGCGACGCCGCGATTAAACTTCGAGCCGTTAGTAAGCTAGTGACAGTGAAGCCCTCCAACGCGAGGGCTTTCTGCTTTTTGTGCGTGTCAGTTCCCCGTCGTTTCATTCCCGCTGGCCGTCGTGGCCACATCTGCAACGTCAACCCGGTTTAACCCTCTCGCACGCAGGCGTTTAGAGCGCCATGGCCTCCCATCGCGGCTCGGCGCCAGCATGCATCTTCTGCAAGCTCATCATGAAAAGAATGCAATGGCTTTGCGGGTCTAATTGACTTCAAATTAGCACGCCCATTCTATTTTTCGACCTGACCGGCATCTCAGCCAAGCCGGGCACACGGAACCTGAGAGAAGGATCGCGCGCACCTGACTGGCCAGATCGGGTGGAGACAGCGACCGGGTTGTACCGCAGAGATGTAATCAAAGCCCGCAACAAGCGGCTATCAAAAATGAGGAGACATGCATGCGTTTGATCAGTCAGGGTATCTGCGGGGCCACGCTGGTTCTCGCCGCAGGCAGCGCCGTGGCGGCGGACTCGAGTGTGACGTTGTACGGCGTGGCCGACACGTTCATCCAATACCTCGACAATGGCGGCAATCATTCGTTTTCCGAACGAAGTGGCGGCGCGGCGGGCTCGCAATTTGGCCTTAAAGGTAACGAGGATCTCGGCGGAGGTCTGTCCGCGCAATTCGATGTCGAAACCGGTTTTAACCTGAATAACGGCACGTTTTTCGCCGATACGACTTCGCTGTTCTATCGGCAGGCTTGGGTTGGCCTGAACCACTCGAGCTATGGCTCGCTGACGTTCGGGCGGCAGTACGAGCCCAGTTTTCGCGTCGTTTATCCGACCGATCCGTTTCGCGTCAACGAGATCCTCTCACCGTTCTCCGCAGACGTGCTCGCGGTCGACAAGAAAACGCTCTCGACGCAGTACGACTCCGGCCGTGCCAGCAACTCCGTGCTTTATCAGTCGCCGAATCTCGGTGGCGTGCAGCTCTACGGCATGTACGCGTTTGCGGCCACCGTGACCCAGCCGGTGCCGGCGACCACGGGGAATATGCTCAACCTCGGCGCGAGTTATACGGGTTATGGCTTGTATGCGGGTCTTTCGTATGTCAATCAGCATCCGGGTCAGGAGACGATCGCAGGTCTGCCGACCGCGCTCACTCTGCTCAGCACCGAGCACTTCATCGGCGCGCTCGCTTATCGGGTGGGTATTGTGAACTTCCAGTTCAACTACTCGTATCAGCGCGCGCAAGATCCGTCGCCCAGGTCTCTCGCAGCGGTGCTCGGCACGGCGCATTCGCTCAGCATCGCCGAGCTGGGTGCCACGATCCAGGCTACGGCTGCGGATACGATCGAGATCGCGGCTTTGCAGCGCAACGTGCGCGGCGCGCATGACAACACGCCGGGCTTCGAGATCGGTGCCGATCATTCGATCTCGAAGCGCACGAGTTTCTATGTCCGCGCGGGCTACATGAAGAACAACGGTACCTCGACCGTCAGCTGGCCGGGCGTCACGGTGAGCGAACCCGGTACCAACCAGGTTCTCGCCACCGTGGGCATGACGCACCGCTTCTGAGGAAGGATAGTCTCCAACCGGACGCGTTGCGTCCGGTCTCGCGCTGACTTATGAGGTAGCCGCGGCCTTGCGCGGACGACGATTGCGCGTCGTGGATTTACGCGCGGTCTTGACGGCCGCGGGTGCCTCCTCCGCAGCCTGAGCGGGTACCTCCTCGCGTGGCGCTTCGCTTGCGACTGCAGGTGCAGCGTCGTGCGATTCCGGCGCGGCCTTCTTCGTTTTTCTCGCCGTAGTCTTGCGGCTGCCGCGTCCCTTGCGGGGTGTCTCCGGAGCAATGTCCTCACGCCCTTCAACAGCGGCTTCCAGCTCTGATTCCGGTTCCGGTGCTGTGTCGAACGTGAACAACCCGGGCTGGGCCGCTGGTTCCGCTGGCTGCTCGTCCGGCTCGTCGTAAGCGAAAGGCGATCTGCCGCCGTGGTTGAAGTAAGTGTCTTCCGGTTCGTGCGGCGACGTCTCAGCGTCCTCGTGACTCGCCGCCGGTTCTGCGAGTACCGCTGCCGGCGCGTCGCGCTGCGACTTACGGTTGCCGCGCCCGCGGCGGCGAGCGTCCTGCTTGTGACCACCGTCTCCCTGCTGCGCGGCGTGTGCCGGTTCCGCGGCCGCCGACTCCTGCGTTTGCTCTGACGTCTCACCAATGGTTTCGCTGAGCGTCGTCACGACATTGCTGCGATACACGTACGCGCCCGACTTCTCATCGCGGCCGAATTCGAGCAGACCGCGTGCCTGTGCTTCTTCCAGCAGATTGCCGAACGCACGGAAGCCGTAATACGTTTCGTTGAAATCGGGCTTGCGGCGCTTGATAGCGTTTTTCAGCACCGAGGCCCAGATCTTGCCGCTGTCGCCGCGTTCCGAGGCGAGCGCATCGAAGGTCTGTACCGCGATTTCCACCGCTTTGGTCCGGCGCGTTTCGAGATCTTCCTTGGGACGCTTCTCTTCATTCGGCGTGCGCTTGGCGGCAGCGGTCGGCTGTTGTGCCGGGCGCACCGTCTCGCGCTTGACGACGGTTCGCTGACTTTCGCGCACCAGGTCGTCGTAGAAAATGAATTCGTCGCAGTTCGCGATGAGCAGGTCGGACGTGGACTGCTGAACGCCCACGCCGATCACCTGTTTCGCGTTTTCGCGCAGCTTCGAAACCAGCGGCGAAAAGTCGGAGTCGCCGCTGATGATGACGAAGGTGTTGACATGCGATTTGGTGTAGCAGAGATCGAGCGCGTCGACGACCAGACGGATATCCGCCGAATTCTTGCCCGACTGGCGCACGTGCGGAATCTCGATTAGCTCGAAGTTGGCTTCGTGCATCGTGCCCTTGAAGCTCTTGTAGCGCTCCCAGTCGCAGTACGCCTTCTTGACGACGATGCTGCCCTTGAGCAGCAGGCGTTCGAGCACCAGCTTGATGTCGAATTTCTCGTACTTCGCATCGCGTACGCCGAGGGCGACGTTTTCGAAGTCGCAGAACAGCGCCATGCTGATGGTTTCGTGGGATGACGCCATGTATTTCTCCAATGAGGCGACCGTCGAACTCGACGGATCGCGCCCATGATAGCGTCCCTGCGACCGGCTACGAGTTTTCTGTCTGCTGGCGGCTCTGCAGCACGTCGTCGATCAGCCCATAGGTCTTCGCATCCGCCGCGGTCATAAAGTTGTCCCGATCGGTATCCTTGACGATGTCTTCGATGCTGCGTCCCGTGTGTTCGGCCATGATCGCGTTCAGGCGTTCGCGCTGATACAGGACTTCGCGCGCCTGAATCTCGATGTCGGCGGCGGTGCCCTGGCTGCCGCCGGAGGGTTGGTGGATCATGATGCGCGCGTTCGGCAATGCATAGCGCTTGCCGCGCTGGCCGGCGGTCAGCAGAAACGTGCCCATGCTCGCCGCGAAACCCGTGCAGAGCGTCGACACCTCCGGCTTGATGAACTGCATGGTGTCGTAGATCGCGAACCCGTCGTAGACCGAGCCGCCCGGCGAATTGATGTAAAAGGAAATATCCTTGTCAGGGTTCTCGGATTCGAGAAACAGCAACTGCGCGACAATCAGGCTCGCGGACTGCTCGTTGACCGGACCGACGAGAAACACAATCCGTTCGCGTAGCAGCCGCGAAAAAATGTCGTAGGCGCGCTCGCCGCGTCCGGACTGTTCGATGACGGTCGGCACGAGACCGAGGCCGTTGAGGGACGGGTAGGTGGAATGCATGTGCGCCTCGCTAACTTGGGGTTAAGCTGGATCAGGTTGAATGAGCTTGAGTGAGTGGCCAGTCCCGCACCGCCGCTGCGGATGTGAGTGACTGTCCCCATGACGAGGGCGCGCGCCGGGGTGTGACATAAATATTTTTGTGCTGACCTGTCACATCGTGCGGTGCTCGAACGTCAGGATTCAAAAGGTGCGGGTTGCGGTGCGCTTGCCGCAGTGCTGGTGTGTCCGAGCCTGCGCGGTGTTGTCCACGCCGTAGCTACGCGCAAAAAAGCAGTTCACGTTTATGGGAGCAGCACGCATGACCGAACCCACCGTCGACAAGTCATCCGCCTTCGAGGCCGCCCGCGCGCGACTCGTTGCGCTGGCGTACCGCATGCTGGGTAGCCGCGCCGAGGCGGAAGACGTGGTGCAGGACGTCTGGCTGAAGTGGCATCTCGCCGATACGCGCGAAGTGCGCACGCCGGCGGCATGGCTGACCACGCTTACTGCGCGTCTCGCGATTGACCGGCTGCGCCATCTGCGACTGGAGCGCAGTGTGCAGGCCCAAGGTTGGCTGCCCGAACCGTGGCTTGACGAACTGGCGCCTTCCGCGGAGGAACTGGCGTTGCGTTCGGCGGAGATGTCGTACGGACTGATGCTGCTGCTTGAACGGCTTAAACCGGATGAGCGGGCCGCCTTCGTACTGCACGAGGCGTTCGACTGCGACTACGCGGAGATTGCGAGGATCCTCGAGCGTACGCCGGCGGCTTGCCGGCAGATCGTGCATCGGGCGAAAGCCCGTTTGCAGCGCGACGGTGCGCCCGTAAGGCGCCCGGACCCGGTACAGCATGCACGGCTCGTCGAGCGCCTGCGGACAGCGCTGGAGGCGCAGGATCGAGCGGGCTTGCTGCAACTGTTTAGTGACGCGCCGGAGATTGTCAGCGATGCGCCGGTTCGCGTGGACGAGCCCGTGGTCGCTGCAACGGATTGGGTGAACACGGTGACGTCGCTAGCCGGAGCGGCGACCGTGATGAGCGCAATGCAAGAGATCGGAGAGGTGCGGGCGCTGCAACAACTGCGCAGAGGATATGCCGCAACGACGGTACACGCCGAGTGCCTGTCGATCGACGGCGCCCCGGGAGTAGCGCTCATGCTAGATGGCGAGATCACCGCGCTACTCGATGTCTCGAGCAGTGGCGGCCGGATCGTGAAACTGCGCATCGTCACGCGTGCCGCGCATCTTCAGACCGCGCGTCGCAATTTCGGCTTACCGGCCGTATGGCAGATACTCAACGAAGTCCGCGAGCGCGCATGGCTTGCACCGCAGCGCGCGTCAGTTACGGTGTGCGGCGACTTCCCAGTTGATATCGACGCATAGCACCTGCATACCGCGCGGTGTCTGCGCGGCAATCGAAGCGGTCACGCACAGGTGCGCTTCGTTGATCGACAGATACGGTGGCGTGAGATGCACCTGACCCGGCGTGCGCATCGCGCCAATGAAATACGGCCGACGCTCCCAGCTCGCGCCTTCCGAATGCAGCAACGGACGGAAACGCTTGGCCCGTTGTGACGCGCGTCCCGGCGGCAACACGTTGTCGCCGATCTGCCGTCCCGAGCCGTCCAGCACGAAACAGCGCGCGGTTTCACCGAGCGCCAGCAGCGGCGCCGTGGCCTGAGCCACTGATTCACCCGCCACCAGCAGCGCGCTCGCGGTTTCGAGCGCTTTCGCATACGGCGCAAGCCGTGCCGCCTGGGCGCGTTCGCGTGCCCCGACCCGTTCGCGCAGCGCGGCCGACAACGCATCCATCAAACCAGCCGCTGCCTGCGGCTGCACTGGCTCGACGCTCGGCCCCGCGAAAAAGGCGCCTTGCACGAAATCCACGTTGCATTCGAGTGCAATCAGCGCGTCGCGCTCGGTGGACAAGCCGCCCATCAGCACCAGTTGTCCCGACTCGTGCAGCAGCGACACAAGCCCCGGCAACACGCGTTCGATATGCGAATGCTCGCTCGCCTGCGCGAGGATGCAGCGGTCGAGCGTGACGATATCGGGCCGCAGGTTCCAGACGCGGTCGATATTCGAGTGTTTGGCGCCGAAGCCGTCCAGCGCGATCAGAAAGCCGGACTTGCGCAGCGCATCCACGATCTCGGCGAAACGCGTAGTCTCCCCGCCAGCCTGCTCCGACACCTCCAGCACCACGCGTTGCGGCGGCAGGCCGAGGGCCTTGAGGCCGGCCAGCAGCGCGTCGCCGTAGCTGGTATCCATCAGCGCGGCGGGATGCAGGCTCAGGAAGAGCCATTCGTCATGGCTCTCGAACGCATTGAAGTTGCCCAGATGCAGTGATTCGGCGAGCCGTCCGAGTTCGAGCAGATCGCCGCGCCGCGCGGCCTGGGTGAACACTTCGTGCGACGGCACCTGCTTGGCATGTTCGTCGTGAGCGCGCAGCGAGGCGTGATAACCGATGGCGCGACGGTGCGATACGGAAAATACCGGCTGGAACACGCTGAACACCGTGTAGCCGCCGTACAGGACGGTGCGCCGGGAGCCCTCATCGCCCGCCATGGGGCGCGGAGGCTGGAAGCCGGGAGGATCGAGTTCGATCATGCTCATCATGTGTCAGTCGTGTGAAGGATGGCGGCGCAGTTGGCACGCCTAAGCGGCCAGTTTACAGGATAGGCGAGCAAGAACCATGCTCGCGGAGGAATTACCCTTCCAGCGTTGTCGAGGACTCATTGTGCGCCGGGAGGTGCGTTGCGGCTATGCAGCGCACAGACATGGTGCGCCGCGCGCCCCGTCGCGGGTCGAGCGCAGGGCCGTGCAGGCCGTTACCAGGCGGCCACGTGGGCCATCTGGCGTTGGGCGTTTTCAGGTCCGTTCGGACGGGTCGGTTTTCTTCGCTGTGCGACGGATGTCGGCCGCCAGTTGCGCGAAGATCCACGACGAACAAGCGGTCATAATGCCGACGCACAGGAACGTCGCATGGAAGGCGGGCAGCGAATTCGCCGCGGTCACCTTGTGGATCAGTCCGGTGAACGTTGCGAGCAAGGCGCCCGCGACGGTGACGCCGAGACTCATCGACAGCATCTGTACCAGCGAAAACAGACTGTTGCCGCTGCTCGCGCCGCCGGTGCCAAGATCTTTGAGCGTGAGGGTGTTCATCGCCGTGAACTGCATGGAGTTCACACCACCGAAGAACGCAAGTTGCACGAGCCGCAGCCACAGCGGCTGGGCGAGGGTGGTCAGCCCGAAGCTGGCCATGGCGAGGCCTACCAGCACGGTATTGGTGACGAGCACGCGCCGATAGCCGTATTTCATGATCAGCGTCGTGACGAGACGTTTGGACATCATGCCGGCTGCGGCGACCGGCAGCATCATCAGACCGGCTTCGAAGGCGCTGTAGCCGAGGCTCACCTGCAGCAGCAGCGGAATCAGATACGGCATCGCGCCGCCGCCGATCCGCGCAAACAGATTGCCGAGCAGGCCGACGCTGAACGTGTGGATCTTGAACAGATCGAGCGAGAACAGCGGATGTGGATCGCGCACGGCATGCAGCCCGTAAGCGACGAAGCAGGCAAGGCTCAGCACCAGCAGCACGAGCACGGTGGCCTGCTGGATACCGAGTTCGGTACGGCCGTCGAGCGCGAACGAGATCGCCACCATGCCGACCACCAGGAACAGATAGCCCTTGATGTCGAATTTCGCGGTATCGGGGTTACGGCTGTCCTGCATGAAGATGAAGGTCACGATGCAGCCGATCACGCCCACTGGCACATTGATGAGGAAGATCCAGTGCCACGAGGCGATCTTGACGAGCCAGCCGCCGAGCGTCGGGCCGATCAGTGGCCCGATCAACCCAGGAATCGCGACAAACGACAACGCGGCCAGATAGCGTTCGGCGGGAAACGTGCGGAGTACGGCGAGGCGTCCGACTGGCAGCAACATGGCGCCACCCACTCCCTGGATCACGCGGTACAGCACCAGTTGATCGAGCGTCTGCGCATTCGCGCACAGCAGCGAGCCGATGGTGAACACCAGAATCGCGATGAAAAACACCTTGCGTGTGCCGAGTTTGTCCGCGAGCCAGCCGGACACCGGGATCATCACGGCCATCGTCAGCGAATAGGCGATCACCACCGATTGCATCCGCAGCGGCAGCTCGCCGAGACTCGTCGCCATGGCTGGCAGCGCCGTGTTGACGATGGTCGAGTCGAGGGTCTGCATGAAGAAACCGGTGGCGACGAGCCACAGCATCACGGTGAGTGAGCGCGCGGTTGGCTGGGGGGCGGTGGGGGCGGGTGTGGTGGCGGCGTTCGGCGGATTCGACATGGAGGGCGGCTGCTCGCGCGCACCGGACGGGCTGAGGAGTGCCTATTTTAGGGAAATCTGCGCGGCCGTGCAGCAGGGTTTGCAGCTTTGGAGGGCGCTTTGCCCTCCGCCCTGCACCCCGGCTCACGGTTCGAGCCGGGCCGCCGCGTCGAAAAAAGCCTGTGCGCGCGGATCGCTCGCGTATGCGGCGTTGATGCGAATCCATGGGCTAACCTCGGCGTTCGGCCGGAAGTAGCTCCCTGGCGCGACGGTGACGCCCAGTGGCGCGCCGCATTCGACGAGGCGCATGGAGTCGACGATATGCGGTACGCGCGCCCATACGAACTTGCCGCCGAGCGGCGTCTCGAATACCTCCCAGCCGCTCGCCTCGAGTGCCTGCACCGCGGCGCCGAGCGCGTCGCGCATGCGGCGGCGCAGCCGGTCCAGATACTTGCGATAGGCGCCACGCTCGAGCATGGCGACGGCCACTGCTTCGGCAAAGCGCGAACCGCCGATACTGGTGAGCATCTTGATGTCGGCGAGATCCTTGATGGTCGCGTTGTCGGCGACAACGTAGCCAATCCGCAGCGACGACGACAGCGTCTTCGACAGCCCGCCCACATAGATCACGTGTTCGAGCTGGTCGAGCGTGGCGAGACGGTCGGTGACATCGGTCTGGAAGTCGGCGTAGATGTCGTCTTCGATGATGCGGAAGTCGTGCTCGCGGGCGAGTTGCAGCAGCCTGAACGCAACGGGTGGAGCGATCGTCGTGCCGGTGGGGTTGTGAAACAGGCTGTTGACGAAGAACAGCTTCGGCCGATGGATGCGCAGTTGCGCCTGCAGGACGTCGAGATCGGGACCGCTGCGGGTGCGCGGAATGCCAACCAGCTTCACTCCATGCAGCTTCAAAAGACCGTACAGGTTGTAGTAGCCCGGGTCCTCGACAAACATCATGTCGCCGGCTTTGAGCATGTAGCGCATCAGCAGGTCGAGCGCCTGGCTCGCGCCGTTGGTGATGAGGATCTGTGAGGCGTCCGCTTCGATGCCGAGTTGCCCGAGGCGGCTTTGCAGATGTTCGCGCAACGTCGCGTTGCCGAGTTGGGTCGCATAGTCGACGAGGCTCGTGGGATCCGCTCGCGAGACGTGACGAATCGCCTGGCCCAAGCCGTCCATATCGCGCCATGCCTCGGGGATAAAGCCGCTGCCCAGCTTGAGCGACTCGCCCGGGTGGTTGAACTGCTGCAGGATGTGCACCGCTTCGTCTTCCGCGCGGCGCGGGTCCGAGCTGCCTTGGGCGCCGCTCGCATTGCGCTGGCGTTCGGCGACATAGAAGCCTGAGCCCGGGCGCGAATCGAGGTAGCCGAGGGAGACCAGCCGGTCGTACGCCTCGATGACAGGGAAGCGGCTCACCTCGTGATCGGTCGAGAACTGACGGATCGACGGCAGTTTGGCGCCCGGATGGGCGGAGCGCGAGCGGATCCATGTCGTGACGCCGGTGACGATCTGGTCGGTCAACGGCACACCGTTTTCGCGGTCGAGTTCGATGTCGAGTTTCATGATCTCTCGTGCATAGGAAGCCGGCAAGGCGGCGCCTGATAGATGACACTCGGGCAACTGTCAGGTTTTTTCACTGCACAGTTCCGCGGAAACTGTTCGGAACTGTGCATGGGGTTTACATCATTGCACGGCAATAATGTGTCAACCAGAGAAGCCGTTCAAGGAGCAATGCGATGCGTGAAATCCGTACTTTCGAACTCGATCACGGTGAGCCGGCAACCGCCTGGCGTGTAGCGCGGCCGCTTACGCTGCAGGTGATGGCGGGGCAGGTTTGGTTGACCGTGGAAGGTGATCTGCGCGATTACTGGCTTGCGTCAGGCGAGACCTTTGAGCTCAATCGTGGCGCACGCGTGTGGGTGAGCGCGGGGCAGCAAGGCGCGCGGCTGGCGCTGGCTTTTGCGAGCGGTTCGGCCGGTGCGCGGGTGCGGCCTGCTGTGGAGACGGCACGGATGTCCCTCTGGAGTTGGGTGCCGCGCTGGTTGCAGACCATCTGAAGGATGCGGGGGCGTTTGAACGCAGAGGCGCTCGCGGGCAGTGTCCTGCTAGCGCCTTGCCTGCCAGTTCTTGCGTCCGCCTCGACATCCGGCAGGCGCACCGCTCACGCTTCGTAATCCCCGATGTATCGCGCTCGCGGCCGGATCAGGCGGCCATCCGCAGTCTGTTCCATCGCGTGTGCAATCCACCCCACCACCCGGCCAACCGCGAACAGCGTAAACGCGGCGCCCGCAGGCAAACCCAATACCCGTTCAATCGATGCGAGCGCGTAGTCAAGCGTCGGCTCGGCGCCGCTCGTCTCGCGCACCGCGCGCGCGAGCGCATGGACCTCGGCAATCGGCGAGCGAGCCGGCGCGCACTCCGTCAATAACTCGAGCAAGACGCGCGCACGCGGATCGCCGTGCGGATACAACGTGTGTCCGAAGCCGGACAGGATGGCGCCGTAGCCACCGTGCTCATCGCGAGCGAGGCGGGTGGCCAGGAAGCGGTCAAGATGCGGTGCGCGGGCCGCCTCGTCAAATAGTGCGGCCACGCGCACGGTCTCGCCGCCGTGACGCGGTCCCGACAACGCCGCAAGACCGCCCGCCACCGCGCCGAACAGGTGGGTGCCCGTCGAGGTGATGCAGCGCACCGTGAACGTCGACGCGTTCAGCTCATGATCAGCGCACGCGATCAGCGCGGCGCGCAGCACACCCATTTGCTGACGGTTACGGATGCCCCAGGCGGCGGCGAGCTGCCGGTGCATGGGTTCATTCGACGGTGCCGCCGAGATCATCGCCGCCGCCAGCAGACGCATTACGGTGCAAGCGGTATCGAGCTGCGCGTCGCGGCCCTGTGCCCAGACCCGTGGCATCTGCGCGGCGGCAGCAGGCAGCAGCACCAGCGCGCGGTCGAGCGGCGTACTGTCACCCCACAATTTGAGCCACGCGGCCCATTGCGCCGCGCCGAGTGGCGCCGGCGGCGCTTCGGCAAGACGCCGCGGACTGCACTCCCACAACAGCGCCGCGACTTCTTCGAGCGATGCCGTGCGCGCTAGCTCGACCGCATCATGGCCGCGATAGAGCAGGCGACCGTCCGCGATCAACGTGATTGACGACTCGAGCACCGGCACACCCCAGTCGAGCACCTTCTGCGCGACCTTGCCGGCACGCTTGCCGTCTGCCTTGCGGCGTGCGAGCCGCCGGACTTCAGCCGCGTCGTATAACCGGTGCTTGCCGTGCGCATCCGGCGACGAATGCAGCATGCCGCGGCTCACATACGCATAGAGCGTCGGCACGCTGACGCCGAGCAGCGCGGCCGCTTCGGTGGCGGTGAGTGTGTTGGCCATGGGTATAAGAACGTGAAGAAACCGGAGAAATCAATATATATTGATTATCTTAATCAAGATTGATTGTGAGAGGGTGGAATTTTAGACTCGGCTCAGTTCCTCCTTCAACTTCATCGCGCCGCTCGGGGCCCTGCTTATGACACCTCACCTCGCACTCGATCATCTCTGGACCGCGGCCGGTTGCGACGCCGCGGCGCTTGACGCCGTCACGCTGACCGGCGAGGACCCAGGTCTGCCGTCCGTGTACCGGGTCGGCACGCTCGCAACGGCCACGATCGCGGCGATGGGTCTCGCCGCGGCCGAATGTTTCCGTCTGCGCACCGGTTGCCGGCAGCGTGTCGAAGTCGATATGCGGCGCGCGCTGGCCGCGTTTCGCAGCGAGCGGTATCTGCGTATCGACGATGGTCCGCCGCCTGCCTTGCGCGATCCGGTGATGGGTTTCTACGCGACGCGCGACGGGCGTTGGATTCAGTTGCACACCAACTTCCCGCATCATCTGGCGGGCATCCTGAAGGTGCTGGGTTGTGCGAATACTCGCGCAGCGGTAGCGGAGGCGATTCGCGGCTGGGATGGCGCAGCGCTGGATCAGACGCTCGCCGACGCGGGTTTGTGTGCCGCGCTGATCCGTTCGCCGCGCGAATGGGCTGCACTCGAGCAGGCTCGGGCGATCGCCAATCTGCCGCTGTTCGAGATCACGCGCATCGGCGATGCGCCGCCGGAGCCGGCTGGCCGCGGTGGCGCCGACCGGCCTCTGGCGGGCGCACGCGTGCTCGACCTGTCGCGGATCATTGCAGGTCCGGTGGCGGGACGCGCACTTGCGCAGCACGGCGCGCAGGTGCTGCTGGTCAACGGTCCGCACTTGCCGAATATCGCGCCGCTCGTGATCGACAATGGACGCGGCAAGCGCTCGGCCATTGTCGATCTGCGCAACGAGGCCGGGCGCGACCAGTTGCGCGCCCTTGCGCGCGACGCCGATGTGTTCCAGCAGGCTTACCGGCCAGGAGCAGTCGCCGCGCTGGGTTTTACGCCCGAAGCGCTGGCGCAGGCGCGGCCCGGGATCGTGTACGTGTCGATTTCCGCGTACGGTCACACCGGGCCGTGGGCGCAGCGACGCGGCTTCGACAGTCTCGTGCAATCCGCGAGCGGCATTGCGTGGACCGAGAGCCGCGCGGCGGGCGTTGATGAACCGAAGCATCTGCCGTGTCAGGCGCTCGATCACGCCACCGGCTATCTGGCCGCGTTCGGTGCGATGGTTGCGCTCGCGCGCCGGGCTACGGAGGGCGGCAGCTGGCATGTGCGCGTGTCGCTCGCGCAGACTGGGCGCTGGCTGCAATCGATGGGACAGATCGAAGACGGCTGGCGCGCGCCTGAGGTTGGCGCCGAAGATCTGCAGGACTGCATGGAGACTGTGGATTCTCCGTTCGGCCGCGTGCGTGGCACGTTGCCTGCCGAGCGTTTATCGGAGACGCCACCGTTTTATGGCCGCCCGCCGGTGCCGATCGGCACCGACGAAGCATCCTGGCTGGCCTGACGGTACGGCATTTACTCGCGTGCGCGGCTACTTGCGCAACTCGGCGACGAAATCGTAGTAGTCGTTGCGGCAATAGGTGTCGGTCAGTTCGATCGCGCGTTGATCCGCGGTGTAGCCGACGCGCGTGATCAGCAGCAGCGCCTCATTCGGCGCAATGCTCATCTGCTGCGCAATCTCATCGCTGGCGTTGACGGCGCGAAAATGCTGCAGCGCGCGCACGATCCCGAGACCGCGTTGCTCGAGATAGCTGTACAGCGAGTCGCCGATGGCTTGCGGATCGGGTATCACCGCGGCCGGGAACGTCGAGTTTTCAACCGCCATCACGATACCGTCCGCGAGGCGCAGGCGCCGCAGGCGCGTCACCGCCGCCGCTGGCGATAAACCCAGTTGAATGACTTCGTCGCGATTGGCGGGCAGGATCTCGCGCGAGATCCATTCTGAACTCGGACTAAAGCCGCGCCGCCGCAGCATCTCGCTGAAGCTCGACAGACGCGAGAGCGGATCTTCATAGCGCGGCGTGATAAAGCTGCCCGCGCCCTGGGTGCGGCGGATCAAACCCTGTTCTACCAGCAGCGCGATTGCCTTGCGCGCGGTGATCCGCGAGACGCCGAGCGCGTCGGACAGCACCCGCTCGGACGGCAGCGCCTCGCCTGCGTTCCAGCGGTTTTCATGAATCGCGTTGCCGAGCTTGCGAGCGAGTTGCAGATAAAGTGGCGTATCGTTTTCCGGGTCCGGGCGCAGATCGCGCCAGCGGTCTTCCGAGGCAGAGTTCATGTGGCAGACGCAAGAAGGGCAAGCGGCAATTCTATGACATTGGCGCGCTGTGTTATAGCGGGCTTTTGCCTGGGGGGTCGATTTGACGGTCTGCAAGCGGATAAACTTGTGCGAACCGGGGCCGTCCAAAATGAGCGACCTTAACGCGCTGTCCGCGGTCGTGTGAAGCCGGCCGTCCTTGATACGGCAGCCCGCAGCCGGTCGTCCGCCGCCGGTCGCCCGCAATCGAAGGAGAACGTATGACGATCGATATCGCCACTGTGAGCTTGCCCGACGGCGAGCACATACCGAAGCTGGGGCAGGGCACCTGGGAGATGGGCGAGCAGCCCGCACGGCGTGCCGCGGAGATCGCGGCGATCCGCGCCGGCATCGAACTCGGCATGACGCTCATCGATACCGCCGAGATGTACGGCGACGGCGCGACGGAAAGCCTGCTCGGCGAGGCGCTCGGCGGATTGCGCGAACGCGTGTTCCTCGTTAGCAAGGTTTATCCGCACAACGCCAGCCGGCGCGGCGTGCAGACGGCCTGCGAGAAGAGCCTGAAGCGGTTGAAAACCGATCACCTCGATCTGTATCTGCTGCATTGGCGCGGTTCGGTGCCGTTGGACGAGACGGTGGCGGGTTTCGAAGCCCTGCAGCAGGCCGGCAAGATTCGCCATTGGGGCGTCAGCAATTTCGACACCGACGATATGGAAGAACTAATGACGGTACCCGGCGGTGACGCCTGCGCGACCAATCAGATTCTCTATAACGTCGCGCGACGCGGCCCGGAATATGACCTGCTCCCATGGCTTGCTGGCCACGACATGCCGGCGATGGCATACAGTCCGGTGGATCATGCGCGCCTGCCGAAACGCTCGGCGCTCGACAACATTGCCGACGCGCGTGGTGTCTCGGTGTTTCAGGTGGCGCTTGCGTGGGTGCTGCAACAACCTGGCGTGTTCGCGATCCCGAAGGCAGGACGCGTTGAACATGTGCGCGACAATCAGCGCGCGCTGGAACTGCGACTCGACGCCGACGAATGCGCGGCCATCGACGCGTACTTCAAACCGCCGCGTAACAAACGGCCGCTTGAAATGCTCTGAGGGTGATTGGGATTCTCGCAACGCCGCTGACGAAATCGTTGATGACTCGATCCCGGCTGTGGCGGTGACGCTCGACCGGGGGATCGAGACGCCACCGCCTACGCTCGCCGGGAAGGGCTGCCGCGACGGAGCACGGCCCGCGGGGTAGGAACGGCTCGGGGGTGCCGTTCCCTGGATCTAATGTCCTTTCCCGCCGCTACTTCCGCCACTGCTGCTTCCACCCTTGCCTCCGTGGCCGCCATTGCCGAAACCTCCGCCAAGGCCTCCGCCGAAGCCACCACCGAAGCCGCCAAACCCACCGCTGGGACCGCTGCCGCAACCGCAACCGCCGCCAAAGCCTCCGCCGAAACCGCCGCCGGGGCCGCTCCCGCCACCACCGGGGCCACTGCCACCGCCGCCGGGACCACTGCCGCCGCCGCCACCGGGACCACTGCCGCCGCCGCCACCGGGACCACTCCCGCCACCACCACCCGGACCACTACCGCCGCCGCCGCCGCCCGGACCACTACCGCCGCCACCACCGGGACCACTACCGCCACCGCCGCCCGGGCCACTACCGCTACTACCACCGCCGCTGCTTCCGCTTCCACCACCCTTGCCGGCGCTCGCCCCATTTCCACTCGGCCCTGCGCCGGCCGCGGCCCCTGCGCCGCTACCCGCACCGGCGTTGCCGCTGGAACCGGCCGCTCCGCTTCGACCATGCGCCGCACAGTGACCCGCGTTGGTGCCACGGCATTCCAGACCGCCGAAGACCGTAGCGACGTCCTCAGCCGCGGTGGCGTTATAAGCCGCTTCTCCGGTTCCAGACGGATCGTTCTGCGCAAGCTGCGTCGTAGTGGCCGCGCCGCTCGCGGGCAACGGAGCAGCGGCCGCAACCGTCAGCCTCGCAACGTCGTCACTGGAGCCGGCGTAAGCGACCTGAATTGAAAGTAACCCCGCGCCTGCGGCGAACATCGCCATACCGCCGGCTATCCCGTAGCAGTACTGATTTAATTTTCTGGTCTTCATCACTTCTCTCCCGAGGAGACGCCAGCTCCTCGTCGCCGCCGTCTCTCAAGCGTGTGTGGTATGCGAGCGGCCTGTCGATCTGCGAGCCTGATCGCCTCCCCGAGTCGCTCTGCGCATCGCGTGCCGTTGCTTAACACACGCGATGTGCGCGAAACGCTGTCACCGTTTTGCCGATCCTTCGTGGCCCCGGTCCGCGAGATTGATTCCCCCTCCCTCGCGCGCTGCGGCAAACGCCGGTTGCCCGCTCGTTTGCCGGGCGCGACGTCGACGACGCGCGCCATGCCGCTGGACTCGTCCATGCATATGGATGTCAGCGCAACGGATCGCGCACGCGGCTGGATCGTTCAACGCGGGCCGGATACCGCTCCCTTTATAGCGATATCCGTGCCACTGCCCGCTCAAGCCCGTCCGATGTGGCGTCTTCGTGATGGGCGTGACGCGCCATGTCGGGAATCGACGGAAAACGTTTCGGACGTGAAACGCGCGAGTGGGAGCGGCTTAAACTTCGCCTGGGGTTCCACCTGGGGGCGCGTCCGGGACCGTGCCCTGGACGACGACGGGCTGCGCGCCTTGCAGCGCGCGCAGCTCTTCGATGGGGATGTGGCAGCGGATCCGATGCCCGCTGCCGGCGTCGACGAAAGGCGGATCCTGCTGCTCGCAGATAGCGCCGAGCTTGCGCGGGCAGCGTGTGTGGAACACGCAGCCCGAAGGCGGTGATGCCGGGCTCGGCATCTCGCCGGACAGGCGAATGCGCTCGCCGCGATTGACGGCATCGAGGGCCGGCGCCGAAGACAGCAGTGCCTCGGTATACGGATGATGCGGGCCGTCGAAGACCGCGGCGGCAGGCCCGATCTCCAGAAGTCGTCCGACGTATAGCACTGCGATGCGATCGGACAGGTAACGAACCACGTGCAGATCGTGCGAGATGAACACGTAGCTCACACCGCGCTCGCGTTGCAGATCGGCGAGCAGGTTGAGGATCGACGCCTGCACGGAGACATCGAGCGCGGAGGTGGGTTCATCGCACACCACCACGCGCGGCTCACCCGCGAAGGCGCGGGCAATCGCAACGCGCTGCTTGAGGCCGCCCGACAGCTGTCGCGTGCGGGAGCCGAGATAGCGATCCGGCAAGCGCACGGCTGCCGTCAACGCCGCGAGCCGCTCGTCCTGTGCCGGGCCGCTCAACGCTGCGAGCCGCGAGAGCGCGCGGCCAATCAGCCGTCTCACGGAATGCGACCGGTTGAGCGCCGAGTCGGGGTTCTGGAACACGATCTGTAGCGATTTGACCTGCTCGTCGTTGCGGCTTGTGACGCGAGCGGGCAGCGGTTTGCCGTCGAGTTCGAGGATGCTGCCGGCGTCGGGTGCGAGCAGGCCGAGCATCAGCTTGGCGAGCGTTGTCTTGCCGCTGCCCGACTCGCCGACGAGGCCCAAGGTTTCGCCGGTAGCCAGGTCGAGCGAGACGTCGTCGACCGCGCGTAGCGCGACGCCTCCCACGTGGAATGTCTTCGAAACCCGTTCGGCGCGCAGCACAAGCGCGCCATGGACGGCAGCGTTGGCAGGTAATGCATCTTTGCCAGCGCCGGCTTGAGGCGAGGCCGCTTCCGTGCTGGTGCGCGGCAATTCCATCGCCCGCTCGTGATAGTGGCAACGCGACATCTGATCGCCGTGCGCACCGGCAACACGATGCGGCGGTGGAACCTCGCGGCGGCAGCGGTCATCCGCGAGACGGCAGCGGTCTGAGTAGATGCAACCCTGCGTGACCGAGCCGGGCGAGGGCAGTTGCCCCGCGATCGTGTCGAGCCGTTCGCGCTCCTTGCTGCGCCCCGACGTAGGCAGGCAGCGTAGCAGGCCGACCGTGTACGGATGACGAGGCCGGGCAAACACATCTTGTGTCGCGCCTTCTTCGACGAGCCTGCCCGCATACAGCACGCCGACACGTTCGCACATGCGGCCGATGACCGCGAGATTGTGGCTGATGAAGAGGACCGCGGTGCCGAGTTCCTTGCGCAGTTGCGCGACGAGATCCAGCACCTCGGCTTCGACGGTGGCGTCGAGACCGGTAGTGGGTTCGTCGAGAATGAGCAGGGCGGGGTTCGACGCGAGCGCCATCGCGATCACCACGCGCTGTTGCATGCCGCCCGACAATTGATGAGGATAACTGTCCATCACCCGTTCAGGCGCCGCGATGCGCACACGCCGCAGCATCTCGAGCGTGCGCGTCAGCGCCTCGCTGCGGCTGGCGCCCGCTGCTTCGAAGGCCTCGGCGACCTGGCGCGCAATCGTCATCGACGGATTCAGCGCGCGGCCCGGGTCCTGGTAGACCATCGAGATCGCGGTGGCGCGCATCGTGCGTAACGCATCGGCGTCGAGCGTCTGCACATCCTGTCCAGCGATCAGGATCTTGCCTGCTTTCGCTTTGCCGTTGCGCGGCAGATAGCGCAGCGCTGCCATTGCGACGGTCGATTTGCCGCAACCTGATTCGCCCACCAGACCATATGCCTCGCCGCGCCGTATGCGGAACGAGACGTCGTGCAAGACCTCGCGATCACGTCCACGGATCCGGTAAGTGACGGTGAGGCCGACTAGGGTCAGCGCGTCGGTGCGGTCGCTCTTCGAGACGTCGAAGGCGGGAAACGAGGCGGGAGGAGGGCCGTTCATCGGTCGAGCACGCCTTGCACGCTATCGGCGATCAGGTTCACGCCGACCACCAGCGAGGCGATGGCAGCGGCGTCGAACACGACCGTCCACCACGCACCGCCCGCCATCAGCGTGTACGACTCGGACAACGCGAGGCCCCAATCCGCAGAGGGCGGCTGGATGCCGAAGCCGAGAAAGGACAGCGTCGCCACCGCGAAAATCGCATAGCCGAGGCGCACGGTGGCTTCGACGATAATCGGCGGCAGCACGTTCGGGAGGATCTCCGCAAACATGATGTAGGGTGCGCGTTCGCCGCGCAGTTGTGCCGCCGCGACGTAGTCGAGATGGCGTTCGGCAAACACCGCAGCGCGCACGGTGCGTGCGGTGATCGGCGTGAACGTGATGCCGATTACGAGGATCACCGTTAGGTTCGAGGCGCCCACGGCGGCCAGCGCAAGCAGTGCGACGATCACGAGCGGCAGCGCCAGCACGGCGTCGATCGCGCGTCCCACTACATTGTCGACCCAGCCTTCGAAGTAGCCGACCACGAGGCCAAGGGCCGTGCCCGCCACGGTGCCGAGCAGCGTGGCGAGCGGCGCGATGGTGAGGATGTCGCGAGCGCCGACGATAACGCGCGAGAACACATCGCGGCCGAGCTGATCGGTGCCGAACCAGTGCGCGTGGTCGGGCGGCATCAGCGAGTTGAGCGGGTCGGAGGCGTAGGCGTCGAGCGGTGCGATCCAGCGTCCCGCAATTGCGCAGACCACCCACCACAGGACGATCACCACGCCGACCACGAACGTCGGCGAGCGCAGCAGCACGCGCAACTGATCGAAGCGGGGCTCGCGTACGGCAGGCGTAGCCGGTGTGCCGGGGACAATCGTGCTCATTCGCCGCTCCTCACGCGCAGGCGCGGATTGAGCATGACCTGCAAGGCATCGGCCGCGAGATTCGCTACCGTATAGACGACGCCGATCGTCAGCACGCCGGCCTCGAGCATCGGGAAGTCCTTCGCCTTGGCGGCGTTGTAGATCAGCGAGCCGATGCCCTGATAGTGGAACAGCGTCTCCACCACGACGAGGCCGCCGATCATATAACCGAGCTGTGTAGCGGCAACGGTGATGGTAGGCAGCAGCGCATTGCGCAACACGTGCCGCCAGATCACGACACGCTGCGGCAGGCCTTTGAGAATGGCAGTGCGCGTGTAATCGGCGTCGAGTGCCTCGACGGTGCCGGCTCGCGCCATGCGCGCGATGTAGCCGAAGAACACCAGCACGAGCGGCAGCACCGGCAGGATCAGATGTTTCAGTTGTTCGAGCACGCCTGCGCCAGGAGGATACGAGGCTTCGATCGGCAACCAGCGTAACCACACACCGAAGATCAGGATCAACGTGATCGACGAGACGAATTCCGGCACGACCGTTGCCGACAAACCGGCGATGCTGATCGTGCGGTCGATCCAGCGTCCCGCGTGCATCGCGGCCCACACGCCGCCGGCAATACCCAACGGCACGACAACGATGAAGGCGAGCAGCCCAAGCTTCGCCGAATGCGCGAGAGCGTCGGCGATGAACGGTCCAACGGGCTCGCGATACGCGTACGACAGCCCCATGTCGCCACGCACGAAGTGCGTGATCCACTCGACGTATTGGGTCAATAGCGGCCGGTCCGAGCCGAGCTGATGATTGAGCGCGGCGACCGCGCGTGCATCGGCGAGCGGGCCGAGAATCGCGCGGCCGATGTCGCCTGGCAGCAACTGCCCGCCCGCAAACACGATCACCGAGAGCAACCACAGCGTGATCACCGACAGCGCCAGACGCGTCGCGAGAAAACGCGCAACCCGTCCTGCGTTGCCTTTGCTAACGCGAGGGGTGGAGGGCGTGAGCGCAGTCGACATGGTTAGCTAGGAGCGGCACACACCGCGCTCAGGCACTGAGCGTCACGCGGTTGAAGTACAGCTGCGCGAGCGCAGTAAAACGCATTCCGTTGACGCCCGAGCGCATCGCAATCAGCTGATCGTAGAAGAACGGAATGATCACGGGCGTCTCGTCGAGCAAGAGCGTTTGAATCTGGCCGGAGAGTTTGCGCTGCGATGTGATATCGACGGCCGCCACAAATTGCGCGACCAGTTGGTCGTACTGAGGGTTCTTGAAGTGCGCTGCGTTCCACGTCCCGTTGCTCGTCAGCGGTGCGTTGAGGAATACGTTCGGCACGCCGCGATGGCCGTAATCGGTGATGCCGAGCGGCGAGTCGAGCCAGTCCGATTTGCCGGGTGTGGCCGCGCCATAGTAGAGCGACTGGCTTTCCACCTTCAGGTTGATACGTACGCCGATCGCCTTGGCCGCGTTTTGCACGACCACCGCGAGATCGGGAATCTCCATGTACTTTTCCGTGGTGAGCGTCACGTCGAAGCCGTTGGCCATACCCGCCTGCGCGAGCAGTTGCTTCGCTTTGGCAACGTCGATCTTGCGTTGCGGCACGCCGGCATCGGACGACGGAAACACCGGCGCGAACGGACTGTCGTTGCCGACCTGCGCCTTGCCGCGAAACAGGCCACGCACGATCACGTCGCGATCGAGCGACAGCGCCAAGGCCTGGCGCACGCGCTTGTCCTTGAAAAGCGGATCGTCGTTGCGCATGTGGATCTGGCGATGCGCGCTCGACTTCACACCGATCGTCTTGAACTCAGGGTTGTTCATGAGGCCCACACCGCCCTGCACCGTGAACGTACCCATCACGTCCGCCTGACGTCCTTGCAGCGCGAGAATCTGCGCCTGTTCGTCGGCGTAGAACGAAAACTGCACGCGTTCCGGCAACGCCTTTTCACCCCAATAGTCGGGATTGCGTACGAACGAGGCGCCGACCTTCGGCGTGTACTTTTCAAGCTTGAACGGACCGGTGCCGATGAAGCTCTTTTCGTAGTTGCCCGCGTAGTTGGCCGGCAGCACGATGGCGTTGTAATTGTCCGAGGAAACGTAGTACGGGAAGTTGCCGTTCGGCGCGTCGAGGTGGAACGCGACCGTATGATCGTCGACGACCTGGGCGCCGCCCTTGGATAGCACGCCCTTCAGCACGGAGAGCGCCGCCGAGCCGCTCGCCGGATCGGCCAGGCGGTCGAAGGTGGCGACGACGTCTTTCGCCGTGAACGGCTGGCCGTCGTTGAACTTCACGTTTGGACGCAGCCTGAAGGTCCAGACATCGCCTTTGTCATTCGGCTTCCACGAGAGCGCGAGCGCCGGCTTGAGGACCAGGTGCTCGCCATCGTCGTCGATCAGGAATTCGCCGCTCTGCACCAGCAGCGCGAGACCGCCGGCATCGCCGACGGTGAGGGGATCGATCGCACCGGTCGGAGTCAGATGGGCAACGCGAATGGTCGCGTTCGCAGCGCCCGGAGTGCCTTGTGCGCGTGCCTGCGGGGTAGCGAAGAGACCACCGCCCGCGAGCGAAAGTCCAATCACGCTGGCGTAGCGCAGCAGTTCGCGGCGTGACAGGCGGCCGGCGACGAATTCGTCGATCGCATGGTTGCCGTAGTCGTCGGCACTGCGGCGTGCAGTTTCGAGCGCGAGGAGTCGATCCGCGGGAGTCTTCATCGATGGGGCGTCCAGTCCGTTCTGATAGGTGCCGCGCAGCTTGCGCACGGCAGGGGCGACGGTATCGCGATGGCGAAAAGCGGTTTCAGTGTAAGCGATTGGGCAGCGGTTCGGAACGTCTGCGGCCGCTGAGGCTGGAGTTGACGCGCTTAAAAGGGCCAACCTGTCTCACCGTGACAACGCCCGGGTGCTCGGCGCCGCGGGCGAGCACGGCGTCCTATAACACTTGCCGATGCGCTGGCAGACGAACCGCTGTGGTGGCGACATCCTTACCGGTTCTTCGCCGCCTGGCTTAGTGTTCGTGCGGATGTTTGTGGATCGGATCGACCCAGAACACGGTTTCCGGCGCTTCGACCGCGTCGATGTTCAGGTTCACCACCACCGCCTCGTTATCGCTGCGCACGAGCACGCATTCGAGCGGGTCGTCGGTGCTGCCGTTGATCTCCTGATGCGGCACGTAGGGCGGCACGAAGATGAAGTCGCCGGGACCGGCTTCGGCGGTGAACTCGAGGTGCTCGCCCCAGCGCATGCGTGCCTGGCCGCGTACGACGTAGATGACGCTTTCCAGCGCGCCGTGATGATGCGCGCCGGTCTTGGCATTCGGATGGATCGTCACCGTGCCTGCCCAGATTTTCTGCGCGCCGACGCGCGCCGCGTTGATTGCGGCGGCGCGGTTCATGCCCGGCGTTTGCGCGGTGTTGCTGTCGAGCTGATCGCCGCGGATCACCTTGACGCCATGTTCGCGCCAGTCGACAGGCGTGCTTTCATTGGACGCGGCGCTATCGGGTTCATGCGGGTGGTCATGATCGTGATCATGCGGATGGTCGTGACTCATGGCGTGTCTCCCATGCAAAGCCGCCGGGTGAGGGCGGGCATGTCTGGTTGCAGTTTCGCCATTCTTGCATGTCCGCCGCTTACGCGCGCGGCTTGCATCGTGGCAAAAAAAAGCCCGTTCAACCTGAACGGGCTTTGTGCACGCTAACCTTCAGCGCTGGTTACTTCTGCTTGGCGTTGATCACCGCTTCCGCGACGTTGTTCGGCGTTTCAGCGTAGTGCTTGAACTCCATCGTGTACGTCGCGCGGCCTTGCGTTGCGGAACGCAGCGAGGTGGAATAGCCAAACATCTCCGCGAGCGGCACTTCGGCGCGTACCAGCTTGCCGCCACCGCCGGCGATATCTTCCATGCCCTGCACCATGCCGCGACGGCTCGACAGGTCGCCCATCACGTTACCCATGAAGTCTTCCGGCGTCTCGACTTCGACGGCCATCATCGGCTCGAGCAGGACCGGCTTGGCCTTGCGCATCGCTTCCTTGAAGGCCATCGAACCGGCCATACGGAACGCGTTTTCGTTCGAGTCGACGTCGTGGTACGAACCGAAAGTCAGCGTCACTTTCACGTCCACCACCGGATAGCCCGCCAGCACGCCGGCCTTCAGCGTTTCGATAATTCCCTTGTCCACTGCCGGGATGTATTCGCGCGGAATTACGCCGCCCTTGATCGCGTCGACGAATTCGTAGCCCTTGCCTTGCGGCGCTGGCTCCAGCGTGATCACAGCGTGACCGTACTGACCGCGGCCGCCCGACTGCTTGACGAACTTGCCTTCGACATCCTCGACCTTGTTGCGCACCGTTTCACGGTAAGCAACCTGCGGCTTGCCAACGGTCGCTTCCACGCCGAACTCGCGCTTCATGCGGTCGACCAGAATTTCCAGGTGCAGCTCGCCCATCCCCGAGATGATGGTCTGGCCGGATTCTTCATCCGTTTGCACGCGGAACGACGGATCTTCCTGAGCAAGGCGGTTCAGCGCAATGCCCATCTTTTCCTGGTCGACCTTGGTCTTCGGCTCGACGGCCTGCGAAATCACCGGCTCAGGAAAGATCATCCGTTCAAGGATGATCACGTGATTCGGATCGCACAGCGTGTCGCCCGTGGTCGCTTCCTTCAGGCCGACGGCCGCGGCGATGTCGCCCGCGTAGACTTCCTTGATTTCCTTGCGCTCGTTCGCATGCATCTGCAGGATCCGGCCGAGGCGCTCCTTCTTTTCCTTGACCGCGTTGTAGACCGTGTCGCCCGAATTCACCACGCCCGAATAGACGCGGAAGAAAATCAGCTGGCCGACGAACGGGTCGGTCATGATCTTGAAGGCGAGCGCCGAGAACGGATCGGTGTCGCTCGGATGGCGCTCGATTTCCTTGTCGTACTCGTCGTGACCCGTGATGGCGGGCACGTCGATCGGCGACGGCAGGTAATCGATCACCGCGTCGAGCATGGCTTGCACGCCCTTGTTCTTGAACGCGCTGCCGCACAGCATCGGCACGATTTCGTTGGCAATGCAGCGTACGCGGATACCGTGCTTGATTTCCTCTTCGGTCAGCGTCTCGCCGCCGAGGTATTTGTCGAGCAGTTCCTCGCTCGCTTCAGCGGCGGCCTCGACCATCTTGTCGTGCCATTCCTTCGCGGTGTCCGCGAGTTCCGCCGGGATGTCGCGGTACTCGAACTTGATGCCCTGGTTCTCTTCGTCCCAGTAGATCGCCTTCATCTTGACGAGGTCGACCACGCCCTGGAAATGATCTTCCGCACCGACCGGAATCTGGATCGGTACCGCAATGCCCTTCAGGCGATCGCCGATCTGCCGCTGTACGCGGAAGAAGTCGGCGCCGACGCGGTCCATCTTGTTGACGAACGCGATACGCGGCACCTTGTACTTGTTCGCCTGACGCCAAACGGTTTCGGACTGCGGCTGCACGCCGCCGACCGAGTCGTACACCATGCAGGCGCCGTCGAGCACGCGCATCGAGCGTTCGACTTCAATCGTGAAGTCGACGTGGCCCGGGGTGTCGATGATGTTGATGCGGTGTTCCGGATAGTTGCCGGCCATGCCTTTCCAGAAAGCAGTCGTGGCAGCCGATGTGATCGTGATGCCGCGCTCCTGCTCCTGCTCCATCCAGTCCATCGTCGCCGCGCCGTCGTGAACTTCACCGATCTTGTGAGTCACGCCGGTGTAGAAGAGGATGCGCTCGGTGGTTGTGGTTTTGCCGGCATCGATGTGAGCGCTGATGCCGATATTCCGGTAGCGCTCGATGGGAGTCTTGCGGGGCACGTGAACCTCCTTGAATTGGCGCGCCGGTAGTGGACGTCGGGCGGCGCACGACGCCGACCGGACGAACTCCGTGCTGCGGTTAGTCTACTAGAATAGCGCGTCGTAAGCTCTTTTGCAGGAATCTTGCCAGCTCCGCCCGCGCGGCCACCGGCGGGGCGCTCCGCCGGTCCTGTTCCGGTCTGCTCGCGTGCACGCAAAAAAAGCCGGCGCCCTTGCAACAAGGCACCGGCTTTCCGGAAACGGGCCGTGAATGGCGATTGCGCGGCTTACCGCACGATTCGCACGATCTGTCGCGCTGCTTATTGCGCCGCCGGCAACCCCTGAATCGTCATACCCGGCTTGATGCCCTTCGACGCGAACCAGTTCTTGCTCATTTCCAGCGCGTACACACCGTTGTTGCGCGGGCAATGGTTGTTGGTCGTTTCGGCATCCATCTCGTCGATGTCGGTGATCGTGCCGTCGGCGCGGATGAAAGCGATCGACAGTGGGATCAGCGTGTTTTTCATCCAGAAACAGTGCACCGCATTCTCGCCGAATACGAACAGCATGCCTTCGTTGGGGGCGAGTTGCGAGCGGTACATCAGGCCTTGTTCGCGATCCGCATCATTGGAGGCGACAGCGGCGTCGATCACGAACATGCCCACAGTCAGCTTGGCGCGCGGGAAATCACCGGGTTGCTTGGCACCGGGCGGCATCTGCTGCGCGTACGCATTGTGGACGGGGGCGAGCGTGAACGAGGCGGCGGCCAACGGGAACGCAATGGCAAACGCAAAGCGCGCGAGCAACGAGCGCAGGGAAATTCGCACGGCAAGACTCCTGGGTGGGAAATTAACCCGCGAATGTTACGCGAGCGCGTCAAAGCACGTCAAAAACAAAAAGGCAGATCGCCTTGCGGGATCTGCCTTTCAACGCCGTAAGAACGGCAATTGCTGCTAGTTCTTGACTGCGTTTTACAACAAACTTACTCCGAAGCGCCCGAAGCTGCAGCAGCCGATGCTGCCTTCTTCTTCGATGCCTTCTTGTGCGTTGCCTTCTTCGTGGTCTTCTTTGCCGACGAAGCTGCTGCTGCCGGAGCTGCCGAAGCTGCGACCGGAGCCGAAGCTTGTGCGAATGCTGCCGTTGCGAAGAGGCCAGCGACCAGAGCGGCGATCAGTTTGTTCATTTTGTGAATCCTCAGCTTTAGTTAATTAACCAAATGACCCGGTTATGTATGAGTCATGTCGGTAAACGTGCCATCCACCTTTCGGTTGACAGCCGCATCAACAAATTTTTCGTGACGCGTCTGCGAGCGCTCGGACTCCTGCACTGACCGCGAAAACGGCTTGCACAAAGGCCCTCAAGGCTGAATGCCGGATAGCTTCGGGCGGCATCTGCGTCGAATAACGCCTCAGCTTGCGACGCGGTTGACGTCAATTCTCCGCAAATTTTCGGGAATGTTTATTCCTGGCTTTAATGAGCTGCCGGAGATGCCGCGGCAATGCCGTATGCGATTTTTATCAGCATTAAAAACGCTTGCGGATACAACGGCTTAGCGGGACTTTGCCTAAAGCTTGAGCATCAGCGGAGACCGTCCCAGGGAGCTCGCGCAGGCAGTTCGAGCGACGCGCCAGGCGTGAGACCCAGCGAAAAAATATCGAGCGCACCGATGCCGACACGCACCAGACGCAGCGTAGGAAAGCCGACCGCTGCCGTCATGCGACGGACCTGGCGATTCTTACCTTCCGTTATCGACAGTTCGATCCACGTGGTGGGGATGGCAGCGCGATAGCGGATCGGCGGATTGCGCGGCCAAAGAGCGTCGGTCGCGGTTGGATCGATCAGTTGTGCGTGACATGGGCGCGTCACATAGTCGCCGAGATCGACGCCGCTTGCGAGGGCCGTCAGGGCTGTCTCGTCCGGCGCTCCTTCGACTTGCGCCCAGTAGCGTTTGACGAGCTTGTGACGCGGCTCGGCAATACGTGCCTGGAGCGTGCCGTCGTCGGTGAGCAGCAGCAGGCCTTCGCTATCGGAATCGAGACGGCCGGCCGGATAGACGCCGGGCACCTTGACCCAATCGGCAAGCGATGCGCGAGTTTCGTGCGGCGAGAACTGGCAGATCGTGCCGAACGGCTTGTTGAGAGCGAGGAGGCGCATGCGGAGTCCGGCGATATCAACCGGTACGGATGCGTAAGCCGGTGCTGGCAGGCACCCGCGCGACGCCCGGCTGGGTTGGTTCTGTGGCAAATGGCGGGATAATAATGCATAAAAGCCGCTGGCAGATTTTATGTCTTATATAAGACATAGGAGTGGGCGTACGTTGCCGGCACATTCTGCGGCTGCCGTGTCGCGTCTCGGAACCTGGCTGATCGGCCGATGCCCGTGCCCGGCGGTGGGGCGCTAGAATAGCCGCTCAGTTGCTTGCAGGCGTGCTGCATTGCGCGTAGCGAGGAGCGCCAGATTTCGCAGTTCCCATCTGCTTCAACCAGAAAGCCATCACTGGAGTCCGATCATGCCGTATCAGCACATTAAGGTTCCGACGGGCGGAGACAAGATTACCGTCAACGCAGACTACTCGCTCAATGTCTCCGACCAACCGATCATTCCGTATATCGAAGGTGACGGCACGGGTGTCGACATCACGCCGGTCATGATCAAGGTGGTGGACGCAGCGGTCGAGAAAGCCTACGGGGGCAAGAAGCAGATCCACTGGATGGAAGTCTTTGCAGGCGAGAAAGCGACCAGGATCTACGGCCCGGACGTGTGGCTGCCGGAAGAAACACTCGCTGCCGTGAAGGAATATGTCGTCTCGATCAAGGGACCGCTGACCACGCCGGTGGGCGGCGGCATCCGTTCGCTGAACGTGGCGCTGCGTCAGGAACTCGACCTCTATGTGTGCCTGCGGCCGGTGCGCTACTTCAAGGGCGTGCCTTCGCCTCTGCGCGAACCGGAGAAAACCGACATGGTGATCTTCCGTGAGAACTCCGAAGACATCTATGCCGGCATCGAATGGGCCGCGGGATCGGAGCAGGCGAAGAAGGTCATCCACTTTCTGCGCGAGGAAATGGGTGTGAAGAAGATCCGCTTTCCGGAGACCTCGGCGCTTGGTGTCAAGCCGGTGTCGCGCGAAGGCACGGACCGTCTGGTGCGCAAGGCGCTGCAGTATGCGATCGACAACGATCGCCGTTCACTGACGCTCGTGCACAAAGGCAACATCATGAAGTTCACGGAAGGTGCGTTCCGCGACTGGGGCTATGCGCTCGCGCAGAAGGAGTTTGGCGCGGAGCTGGTGGACGGCGGTCCGTGGATGAAATTCAAGAACCCGAAGACAGGTGGCGACATTGTCGTCAAGGACGTGATTGCCGATGCGTTCCTGCAGCAGATTCTGCTGCGTCCGGCCGAGTACGACGTGATCGCGACGCTGAACCTGAACGGCGACTATATTTCGGACGCGCTGGCGGCACAGGTTGGTGGTATCGGCATTGCGCCGGGCGCGAATATGTCGGACTCCGTGGCAATGTTCGAAGCCACTCACGGAACCGCGCCGAAATATGCGGGCAAGGACTACGTGAATCCGGGCTCGGAAATTCTCTCGGCGGAAATGATGCTGCGCCATCTTGGCTGGACCGAAGCGGCGGACGCCATTATCAACGCGATGGAAGCGTCGATTCTGCAAAAGCGTGTGACGTACGACTTTGCGCGTTTGATGGAAGGCGCGACGCAGGTTTCTTGCTCGGGGTTTGGGCAGGTGTTGATCGGGAATCTGTAATTGCGTTTGGCGTTATCCTGAGAAATCTGGCGAACCCCGGTGTGCGTTCTGTGACGCCGGGGTTTTTTGTTGTGCGACGGTGGGTGGACTATTCGTCGTCCTTGACAATGAATGCATGCGCGGACGAACGAACTTCGCGACGGTCTGCGCTATGATGCTCGGCAAGATGTTCATCCTCGCGTACAGTGTTTCGCGCCCCCGCTCGACCATGCTCTTCCTCAAGCGTCTTCTCATTCTGTTTTCGCTTGTGCTGTTTTCAGCGCACGGCGCATTTGCGCATGTTGCGTTCGCGCATAGCGAGTGGTCGAGTGAGCACGCGGCGCAAATGTCCGGCATGGCCATGGAAACGTCTTCTGCGGCGAATGTGAATGTGTCGCCTTCGGCTTCCGGCGCTCCTGCTCATTGCCTGGCTTTTTCCCACGGTCTTGTGGCCTCAGGCCATCCCTGTGGCCACGAGCACTGCCCCTGCTGCTGTGTCGCGACTTGCGGCATTCACTGCGGTGCACTGTTCATCGCTTTTCAGTTCGAACCACGCGTCCCCGGTTCGACGCTTCTTCCGCCTCTTCCCGAGCAACGGCGCGATGGCCTGACCCACGCGCCTCCTGTACGTCCGCCGATCGGCTGATTTTCGATGCATGCATTGCACGCGCGCGCCTTTCAGTCCTGCGCAATGCATATCAGACAGCAGGGCCCGTGCAGCGGTTATCGCGGAGCGGGCACTTGAACGATCACGCGCGGTCAGCCGCGAGCGCTACCGCGTCGTCCACGTTAGGGAGTATTCATGATCCGCAGGGAATTTCTCGTCCGCACACTGAGTGCGGCCGTTGCGTCGCTGTTTGCGCGCGGTGCGTTTGCACAGCAGTCGATGCATGGGATGCAAGGCATGTCGGGGATGAACGGCATGCAAGGAATGCAGGGCATGTCCGACATGCCGGATATGCCACACGCCGGTACGTCGCAAACCGTCGAACTGGCCGGCCCCGAGACGCTGCCCTCTGGCGCGCCGCTGGCGCCGTTGCGCAAACTTGCGAACGAAAGCCGTGAACCAGGTGTGTTCCGTGCAACGCTCGTTGCTCAGCCGGTTCAACACACGTTGATCGCCGGTCACCCGACAACCTTTTGGCAGTACGGCGCTTCTGCTGACCTCCTCAGTGCAGAAGCCGAATCCGCATCACCGCAAGTTCCGATTATCGGACCGCTGATCGACGTGCACGAAGGCGACACGGTTGAAATCCGTTTCGTGAACCACTTGTCGCAACCTTCGACGATCCATTGGCATGGCCTGCCGGTGCCGCCGGATCAAGACGGCAATCCGTCGGATCCGGTCGCGCCAGGCGCCTCGCGCGTCTATCGCTTCACGCTGCCACCGGGCAGCGCTGGCACGTACTGGTACCACCCGCACCCGCACATGATGTCATCCGAACAGGTATTTCGCGGACTCGCTGGCCCGATCGTGGTCCGCGCCGCGGCCGATCCGCTGGCAGCGTGGCGCGAGCGGCATCTGTTCTTCTCCGATCTGCGCCTCGCGAGCGACGGCACGATCCCTGCAAACGACATGATGGACTGGATGAACGGGCGCGAAGGGCAGTTCGTGCTGGTCAACGGAGCGCGTCGTCCGCTGATATTGATGGCGACCAACGAGCGCTGGCGCGTGTGGAACGCGTGCAATGCCCGCTATTTGAGATTGTCGCTGGATGACGGGCGCACTTTTACCCAGGTCGGAACGGATGGCGGCTTGCTCGGAGAGCCGCGCGAGGGGGTAACGTCGCTGTTACTGGCGCCGGGCGAACGTGCGGAGCTGATTGTCCCAGCGGGTCGAGGACCGGGTTCGGCCTCGCAAACGGCGCAATCCGGGCAGCCCGCGCAATCTGCGCAGTCCTCACCGTCGACGCGAGCAGTTTTGAGTTCCGCGGTCTACGATCGCCGCAAGATGGCGATGGCGGGCGGCAGCTTGCCACCGGGCGCCGCGATCCCGCTCGCCGATGTCCAGTTCGAACCGGGCACCGCCAGTCAAAACGCGGCCGCCCAGCCGATCCCCGCGTCGTTGCGTGCAATTTCGCCGCTCGGCGCGCCAGCCGCGCAGAAATCGGTGGTGTTTTCGGAGCGCATGGACATGGCCGCGATGCACCGCAAGGGCGCGTCCCGCAACGGAATGCCCGCTGGCATGGCCTTCATGATCAACGGTGCGACCTTCGATCCGCGCCGCGTTACGCTGACCAGCCGGCGCGGCGACGTCGAACGGTGGTCGATCGAGAACCGCACGGATATGGATCACCCATTCCACCTTCACGGCACGCAGTTTCAGATACTTGAGCGGGAGCAGGGCGGCGTCGTGACGCCGGAGCCTTATCTGGCGTGGCGCGACACGGTCAATGTCCAGCCCGGAGAGAAGGTGCGCATTGCCACAGTTCAGCAGCAGGCGGGCGAGCGCATGTTCCACTGCCACATCCTCGAACACGAAGATCTCGGCATGATGGGCACCCTCAACGTGATCTGACGGACATCCACAATCGTCGGGAGGATGCCTTCAACGCGACACGACATGTGAGGAGGAAGCGGCTGACGCGCAAATTCCGCGTTCCAGAATGAAGAAACCCGGCACGAAGCCGGGTTTCCAGGGTACGGGTATCGAACAGACTCAGGCGGCGGCCTGGATGTTCGATGCCTGCTTGCCTTTGGGGCCTTGCACGACCTCAAAGCTAACCTTCTGGCCTTCCTTCAGGGTTTTGAACCCATTCATCTGGATGGCCGAAAAGTGTGCAAACAGATCCTCACCGCCTTCGTCGGGCGTAATGAATCCGAAACCTTTCGCGTCATTGAACCATTTGACCGTACCAGTTGCCATACCTACTTCCCCTGTAACTCATGACACCACCACGAGCCCTCGAAAAGCTCAACGGCCGCGGGCATGCAGCCGCTCCCTCCTCACAAGCTCACCATCGGCATTTTTTCGAATATGTTGCTGGAAAAAAGTGCCAGCTTGATTGTTGAGGCTCTTTATTCGAGTGTCAAGAAAATTTTGAGACGGGTCTGCGGACGTTGCAAACACCCCATTTCCAGGGTTTTTCCCGCTTTTCTTATGTGCGGTGGCGCAAGCGTCCGGTCTTGAAAAGTCGCATAATCGACTCACATGCAGTCCTGTGGGGCGAAGGTCCCGCAACTGTTACCGCCGCAACCATTACCGTTTCAAGACAAGCCCGCCCAATGGGCACCTCAAATCTGTCGCCTGGCGCCAGACGCGCGAAGGGTGGGCAGGGAAATTTGGGGTAGTCCTTCGTTTTCGAGAGAGTCGTCGCGCACACGCTCAGCTTGCTGCGGCAGGTTGTGCGATACTCAATCTAACTGCAATTCAGCCGTTAACAGTATTGACATTCTTGGAGGGCCGGCTCCGCGATCGGCTCCGTGCAAGGCGCACGCGTGACAGGCAGTGCCGTCATGTGGAGGCGAATGGGAACACCGGCCAGCCGGTCGGGTTTTGACAGGATTGCGGGCCTGTCCGAGTTGTTTAGAATGGGTGTATGGCAATTATCCCGGACAAGCAGGACGGCACCGTACTGGAGCGGCAGGAAAAAAAGCTGAAGCCGCCGGCCATGTACAAGGTGGTGCTGTTGAACGACGACTTCACGCCAATGGAATTTGTCGTGATGATCGTGCAGGAATATTTCAATAAAGATCGTGAAACCGCAACGCAGATTATGCTGAAGGTGCATCGCGAAGGTAGGGGAGTTTGTGGGGTCTATACGCGGGACATCGCGTCGACCAAAGTCGAGCAAGTCGTTACCCACGCACGGCAGGCCGGGCATCCGCTGCAGTGTGTGATGGAGGAAGCATGATTGCCCAGGAACTGGAAGTCAGCTTGCACATGGCGTTCATGGAAGCACGCCAGGCGCGGCACGAGTTCATTACGGTCGAACATCTTTTACTGGCCCTGTTGGACAATCCGACGGCTGCAGAGGTGTTGCGCGCGTGCGCGGCCAACATTGAGGATCTGCGCCAAAACCTGCGCAACTTCATTCATGACAACACGCCGACCGTGCCTGGCACGGACGACGTCGACACGCAGCCCACGCTGGGTTTCCAGCGCGTGATCCAGCGTGCCATCATGCATGTGCAGTCCACCTCGAACGGCAAGAAGGAAGTGACCGGCGCGAACGTGCTGGTGGCGATCTTCGGCGAGAAGGATTCGCACGCGGTGTACTACCTGCAACAGCAGGGTGTCACGCGTCTTGACGTGGTGAACTTCATCTCGCACGGCATTGCCAAGACCAGCAGCACCGACGCCGCCAAGGCGAGCGATGCGAATGCCGAGTCCGACGAAGCCGCTGCGCAGAAAGAAACGCCGCTCGCCCAGTTCACGCAGAATCTGAACCAGATGGCGAAAGAGGGCCGCATCGACCCGCTGATCGGGCGTGAGTCCGAAGTCGAGCGCGTGGTGCAGGTGCTGTGCCGCCGGCGCAAGAACAATCCGCTACTGGTCGGCGAGGCTGGGGTCGGCAAGACCGCGATCGCCGAAGGGCTCGCCTGGCGCATTACGCGCGGCGAAGTCCCGGATATCCTCGCCGATGCGCAGGTGTATTCGCTCGACATGGGCGCGTTGCTGGCCGGCACCAAGTATCGCGGCGATTTCGAACAACGCCTGAAGACGGTCCTCAAGGAACTAAAGGAACGTCCGCACGCCATCCTGTTCATCGACGAAATCCATACGCTGATCGGCGCGGGTGCTGCCTCGGGCGGCACGCTGGATGCATCGAATCTGCTGAAGCCGGCGCTGTCGTCGGGCACGCTCAAGTGCATCGGCGCGACGACTTTCACCGAATACCGCGGCATCTTCGAAAAAGATGCGGCTCTGTCACGCCGCTTCCAGAAAGTGGATGTGACCGAACCGACTGTCGAACAGACAGTGGCGATCCTGCGTGGTCTGAAGTCGCGTTTCGAAGAGCACCACGGCGTGAAGTATTCGTCGGGTGCGCTGTCGGCAGCGGCTGAACTGTCGGCGCGCTTCATCACCGATCGTCATTTGCCGGACAAGGCGATTGACGTAATCGATGAAGCGGGCGCGGCGCAACGCATCCTGCCGAAGTCGAAGCAGAAGAAGACGATCGGCAAGGGCGAGATCGAGGAAATCATCTCGAAGATCGCACGCGTGCCGGCGCAAAGCGTATCCGTGGACGATCGCAGCAAGCTGCAGACGCTGGATCGCGACCTGAAGAGCGTGGTGTTCGGGCAAGACCCGGCCATCGACGCGCTGTCGGCTGCGATCAAGATGGCGCGCGCAGGCCTTGGCAAGCTGGACAAGCCGATTGGTGCGTTCCTGTTCTCCGGCCCGACCGGTGTCGGCAAGACCGAAGTGGCCAAGCAACTGGCGTTCACGCTCGGTATCGAACTGATCCGTTTCGACATGTCCGAGTACATGGAACGTCATGCTGTGAGCCGTTTGATTGGCGCGCCGCCGGGCTATGTCGGTTTCGATCAGGGCGGTCTGCTGACGGAGGCTGTGACGAAGAAGCCGCATTGCGTGCTGCTGCTCGACGAAATCGAGAAAGCGCATCCGGACATTTACAACGTGCTGCTGCAGGTGATGGACCACGGCACGCTGACGGACAACAATGGGCGCAAAGCGGACTTCCGTAACGTCATCATCATCATGACGACGAATGCGGGTGCCGAAGCCATGGGCAAGTCGGTGATCGGCTTCACGACTCGCCGCGAAACCGGCGACGAGATGGTCGACATCAAGCGCATGTTCACACCGGAGTTCCGTAACCGTCTGGACGCGACGATCAGCTTCCGCTCGCTCGATGAAGAAATCATCATGCGCGTGGTCGACAAGTTCCTGATGCAACTGGAAGATCAGTTGCATGAGAAGAAGGTCGATGCGCTCTTCACCGACGCGCTGCGCGCGCATCTGGCGAAGCACGGTTTCGATCCGCTGATGGGCGCACGTCCGATGCAGCGTCTGATCCAGGACACGATCCGTCGCGCACTGGCCGACGAGCTTCTGTTCGGCAAGCTGATGAACGGTGGCCGCGTGACGGTGGATGTGGACGCGGAAGACAAGGTTCAGCTGACGTTCGACGAACAGGCTGCGCCGCGTAATCCGAATCCGGAAGCGGTCGAAGTCGAGTAAGTGCCTGAATAAGCGTCAAAAGTTTCTCGCAGCAAGCAAGGTAAAACGGCGTGGGTTATATGACCCACGCCGTTTTTTTATCCCACTGCCGCGACTCAGGAACTGTGCGGGGGCTGTTAAGCACCCGACCGGAAAACCTCAGTGTTTACCGGTGCTGCCGAAACCGCCTGCACCACGTTCGCTTTGTTCGAAGTCCTCGACGATATTGAATTCAGCTTGCACGACAGGCACGATGACGAGTTGCGCGAGCCGCTCCATCGGATTCAGCGTGAATGTGGTCTGCCCGCGGTTCCACGTCGAAATCATCAGTTGACCTTGATAATCCGAATCGATCAATCCCACCAGATTGCCGAGCACGATGCCGTGCTTATGTCCGAGGCCCGAGCGCGGCAAGATCAAAGCCGCATAGCCCGGATCGCCGACATGGATCGCCAGACCCGTCGGCACCAGCGCCGTTTCGCCGGGTTGCAGCGTTAGCGGTTCGTCGAGGCACGCGCGCAGATCGAGGCCAGCGCTGCCGGTCGTGGCGTAGACCGGGAGTTGTTCGCGCATGCGCGCGTCGAGAATCTTCAGGTCAAGTTTCATGCAGGTCGAATGTGAGAGGGGGAGAGTAAAAGATCAGCGCCAAATCAATCCAGTTCAGCTTGATTCAACGGCCAAGCTCGAAAGCGTCCGCAAGCAGTTCGTACGAGCGCAGCCGCGCGCGATAACTGCCCGCCACGGTCAATACCACCAGCTCGTCGGCCTCGAACTGTTCCTGCAGCGCGAGCATGCGTTCCGTCACACGCTCAGGTGTGCCGATGATACTGCGGGGCTTCTCGCGGTCGATCACCAGTCGCTCGCGTTCGCCGTATTCCTGGGCGAGACCTTGCTCGATGTTCGGAATCGGAGCGTTCAGGCCATAGGCCATCTGCACACGGCGCAGATCGACGGCTTTTTCCAGTGCCTCCGCTTCCTCGTCCGTATCCGCGCAGATGACGAACACCGCGACGGCCAAATATGGCTTTGCTTCGTTGCCGGCCTTGAAGCGCTCGCGATACGCTTGCGCGACCTGGTGGCCGAAGTGCGCGTTGATGAAATGCGCGAACGCGAAGCGGATGCCGAGTTGCGCCGCCAGCAGGCCGCCGAACTCACTTGATCCGAGCATCCACAGTTGCGGTCGTGTCTCGACCTGCGGCTGCAGCAGCACGCCTTGCGCGACGTGCTCGTCGGGCAGCGTGCCGTTCATCAGCCCGACCAGATCGGCCACCTGTTGCGGAAAGATATCGCCGCGGTTGTACGCACCTGCCGCCACGGCTTGCGCCGTGCGCATGTCGCCGCCCGGTGCGCGGCCGACGCCAAGATCGATGCGATTCGGGAATAGCGCTTCGAGCATCATGAACTGCTCGGCGACCTTGAACGGGCTGTAGTACGGCAGCATCACACCGCCCGACCCGAGGCGAATGCGCTTCGTCACGCTGCCGAGGCGCGCGAGCATCACTTCGGGGCACGGGTTCGACACGCCGCGCAGGCCGTGGTGCTCGGCGCACCAGTAGCGTGTGTAGCCGAGGTCGTCGGCAACCTGCGCGAGTTCGATGGTGGCGGCGATCGCGTCCGCCACCGAGTGCCCGTCGATCACGGGCGTTTGATCGAGCACGGAAAGTAGCGTCATGACAGTGCTGCTCCAGGGTGACTCAGGGTTCCGGCAAGAAGGACCGTATGGTTACCGGATCAGGCTCGTATCGGGCAGGCGTTTGGCGATTTCGGCGATCAGTGCGCCCGCCAGCGCCTGCTTGTCCGCGCGCGGCAATTTCGTTGCGCCGCCGGCTTCGAACAGGACGACTTCGTTGTCGTCGAGACCGAAGGTCAGCGGGCCGAGATTGCCGATCAGAAGCGGCACATTCTTGCGCACGCGCTTTTCTTCCCCGTGTACATCGAGGTCGCCGCTCTCCGCTGCAAAACCGACACAGAACGGCGGATGCGGCAGCTTTGCTACTGCAGCCAGAATGTCCGGATTTTCGACGAATGTGAACGTGGGCATGGCACGTTCGGCCGTCTTCTTGATCTTGTGCTCGCTGACATGATCGACGCGCCAGTCGGCGACCGCGGCCACGCCGATGAAGATGTCGTAATCGGGCACCGCGCGCATCACGGCGTCGTGCATTTGCTGCGCTGTTTGCACGTCTTCGCGGATCACGCCCCACGGCGTTTCCAGTGCAACCGGTCCGGCGATCAGATGCACGTCGGCGCCGGCCTGCTGCGCCGCGCGCGCGAGTGCGAAGCCCATTTTGCCGCTCGAGCGGTTGGTGATGCCGCGCACCGGGTCCAGCGGTTCGAAGGTCGGGCCGGCGGTCAGCAGCACACGGCGGCCGGCGAGAATCTTTGGCTGGAAAAACGAAGCGATCGCCTCGTAGGTCGCGGCGGCCTCGAGCATCCGGCCATCGCCGACTTCGCCGCAAGCCTGCGGACCTGAATCCGGGCCGAGCACTTCGATGCCATCCGCGCGCAGTTGCGCGACGTTGCGCTGCGTGGCCGGGTTCTGCCACATCTGGCGGTTCATCGCCGGTACAACTAGCAAGGGGCAATCACGCGCCACGCACAGCGTGGAGAGCAGATCGTCGGCCATGCCATGCGCCAGCCTGGCGAGAAAGTCAGTCGAAGCTGGGGCGATCACGATGGCGTCCGCTTCACGCGACAGATCGATATGCGCCATGTTGTTCGGCACGCGCGCATCCCACTGGCTCGTGTAGACCGGACGGCCTGACAGCGCCTGCATCGTGATGGGGGTGATGAACTGCGTGGCCGCCTCGGTCATGACAACCTGCACGGTCGCGCCTGCCTTGGTCAGCAGGCGCGTGAGTTCGGCGATCTTGTAGCAGGCAATCCCGCCGCTCATACCGAGGACGAGATGTTTTCCTGCGAGTTCTGCGGTTGCCAACGAAAGCCTCCGAGACAAAGCAACAGCGTTAGCGCGAGACGCGTACGCGCCGCAATTCGTCGAGCACGAGCAGGATCGCACCGATCGTGATCGCGCTGTCGGCGAGGTTGAACGCCGGCCAGTGCCAGGTGCCCACGTGGAAATCGAGGAAGTCGATCACGTGGCCGTACGCCAGCCGGTCGATCACATTGCCGAGCGCGCCGCCGAGGATCAGCGCCAAAGCCGTGCAGAAGAGCCTTTGCGCGCCGTGACGCTTGAGCAGATAGCAGATCACCAGCGCCGCGACCACGCCGAGGCCCGTAAAAGCCCAGCGCTGCCAGCCGCCCGCCATGGCGAGGAAGCTGAACGCGGCACCGCGGTTGTAGACCAGAATCAGGTTGAAAAACGGAGCCACCGCATGCGGCACACCGTAGGCAAACACCTTCTGGACTGCAATCTTCGTGAGCTGATCGAACAGGATCACGATCAACGCCACGCCAAGCCACGGTGCCAGCGAACCGCCGGCGGGTTTCGACAGACTTCTTGTTGCCATTATGCCGCGCTCCTTGTTTCGCCGCTTCCGAACAGATTGCTGAAGCACCGGCCGCATAGGGACGGGTGCTCGGCGTTCTCGCCGACGTCTGCGCGATAGTGCCAGCAGCGTTCGCACTTCAGATATTTCGATGCGACCACTTCGACGCTTTCCGCTGCTTCGTCTTCGACCTTCACAACCGTCGCGGCGGACGTGATCAGCACGAACTTCAGATCCGCGCCGAGGCTAGCCAGCGCGTCGTGACGGGCACCGCTCGCGCGGATTTCGACTTCCGCCTGCAGCGATGAGCCGATCAGGTTGGCAACGCGCGCTTCTTCCAGCGCCTTGGTCACGTCACTGCGCACCGCGCGCAACAGCGTCCATTTGTCGAGCAGCGCCGGCGCATTCGCCACTTCCGGATAAGCGTGATACGTCTCCGTGAAGATGGTTTCGCTGTTCGGCTGGAACACCTTCCACGCTTCTTCTGCGGTGAACGACAGGAACGGCGCCATGATGCGCAGCAGTCCGTGAGCGATGTGATAAAGCGCGGTCTGAGCGGCGCGGCGCGCGACGGAGTCCGGCGCCATGGTGTACAGACGGTCCTTCAGCACGTCGAGGTAAAAGCCGCCGAGGTCTTCCGAGCAGAACGTCTGCAGCTTCGCCACAACCGGGTGGAACTCGTACTTCTCGTAGTGCGCGAGAATGTCCGTCTGCAGATTGGCCGACAGCGCGACCGCATAGCGGTCGATCTCGAGCCAGTCTTCCACCGGACGCGCGTTCTTCTCGAAGTCGAAGTCCGACAGGTTTGCAAGCAGGAAGCGCAGCGTGTTGCGGATGCGGCGATAGCCTTCCGTCACGCGCTTCAGGATTTCCTCCGAGATCGCCAGTTCACCCGAGTAGTCGGTCGAAGCGATCCACAGGCGGATGATTTCCGCGCCCAGGCGATTCGCCACTTCGTGCGGATCGATGCCGTTGCCGAGCGACTTGCTCATCTTGCGACCTTCGCCGTCGACAGTGAAACCGTGTGTCAGCAGAGCGTTGTAAGGCGGCCGGCCGTCGAGCATGGAAGCCGTCAGCAGCGACGAATGGAACCAGCCGCGATGCTGGTCCGAGCCTTCCAGATACAGGTCGGCCGGGAATTGCAGTTCGTCCTTGTGCGAGCCGCGCAGCACGTGCCAATGCGTCGTGCCGGAGTCGAACCACACGTCGAGCGTGTCGCGGTTTTTTTCGTACAGGTTGGCGTCGTCGCCGATCAGCTCGCGCGGATCGAGCGATTGCCACGCTTCGATGCCGGCCTTTTCGACGCGTTGCGCGACTTCTTCGAGGAGTTCCAGCGTGCGCGGATGCAACTCGCCGGTTTCCTTGTGCACGAAGAACGCCATCGGCACCCCCCACTGGCGCTGACGTGACAGCGTCCAGTCCGGGCGGTTGGCGATCATGCTGAACAGACGCTGCTTGCCCCACGACGGATAGAACGCGGTGTTCTCGATGCCTTCGAGCGCGGTTTCGCGCAGCGTCTTGTCGGTGTCGTTCGGCTTCACGTCCATCCCGGCGAACCACTGCGAGGTCGCGCGGTAGATGATCGGCGTCTTGTGGCGCCAGCAATGCATGTAGCTGTGCGTGTACTTTTCCGTGCGCAGCAGCGTGCCGGCCGCTTCGAGCGCCGCGACGATTTTCGGATTGGCTGCCCAGATCGACAGACCGCCGAACAGCGCGAGCGATTCGATATAACGGCCGTCGCCCATCACCGGACTGATGATGTCCGAATCGGACATGCCGTGCGCCTTGCACGACACGAAGTCTTCCACGCCGTAGGCGGGCGACGAGTGGACGATGCCGGTACCGGTTTCCGTTGTCACATAGTCGCCGAGATACACCGGAGCGGTGCGCTTGTAGCTCGGATGTGCCGAGGCGAGCGGATGATGGAAGCGCAGGTTGGCGAGCTTGGCGCCCGTGGTGGTCGCAACAACATGCCCTTCGAGGCCGTATTGCTTCAGGCACGCTTCGACGCGCTCCTCAGCGAGGATCAGCAGTCCACGCGGCGTATCCACGAGTGCATAGACGATCTCCGGATGGACGTTCAGCGCCTGGTTGGCGGGGATTGTCCACGGTGTCGTGGTCCAGATCACGATACCGCCTTCGCTGCGCGGCAACGCCGTGAGGCCGAACGCCTGCGCGGTCTTCTCCGGTTCGGCGAAGGCGAACAGCACGTCGATGGTCGGATCGGTCTTGTCGTGGTATTCGACTTCCGCCTCGGCCAGCGCCGAGCCGCAGTCGAAACACCAGTTCACCGGCTTCAGGCCGCGGAACACATAGCCCTTTTCCATGATCTTCGCGAGCGCGCGGATTTCACCGGCCTCGTTCGTGAAGTTCATGGTCTTGTACGGGTTGTCCCAATCGCCGAGCACACCCAGACGGCGGAAGCCGACCTTCTGCTTCTCGATCTGCTCGCTTGCGTAGGCGCGCGCCTTCTGCATCACTTCAGCGGCCGGCAGCGACTTGCCGAACTGCTTTTCGATCTGGATTTCGATCGGCATGCCGTGGCAGTCCCAGCCCGGCACGTAGGCCGCGTCGAAGCCCGCCAGGTTGCGCGACTTGACCACCATGTCCTTGAGGATCTTGTTCACCGCGTGCCCGAGGTGGATGTCGCCGTTGGCATACGGCGGCCCGTCGTGCAGGATGAACTTCTTGCGACCCTTGGAGGCCGCGCGGATCGTTTCGTAGACCTTGCGTTCCTGCCATTCCTTGACCCATTGCGGCTCGCGCTTGGGCAGGTCGCCACGCATCGGGAACGGCGTGTCGAGCAGGTTGACCGGGTAGCGTGACGGCGGTTTCGAATCGGCTTTTTTGTTGCTCATGGTGTGGTCGCAGTGAATTCGTTTGATGCGCGTTAAGGGCGCGATTTGCGCACGATGCGCGGGGCGTTGAACGCGCCCGGCAGGCATGTCGCGTGATCCACGGATGCCCTTCGATGCGCGCGGCTAGGGCACGTGCTGCGCTTGATGCTGGGCGCGCCGGCACGTACCGCGGCGGCTATCTAATTCGGTCTGTGGCTGAAGTGGCGAAGCCGGTCGAGCGGCTGCCCGGCGTGCCGGTGCCAACCGCAGCAAACCACGCACGCGCATTGGCGACGTCGCGTGCAATGGCGGCGGTCAGCGTTTCGAGGTCGACGTACTTTTCCTCGTCACGCAGTTTCTTCAGGAATTCGACGCGCACGAGTTTGCCATATGCATCGCCGTGCCAGTCGAGCAGGTGAACTTCGAGCAGCACGCGGCCGGAGTCGTCGACGGTCGGGCGCAAGCCGAGACTCGCGACGCCGGGTAGCGGCTCCGCTTCGATGCCATGCACGCGCACCACGAAAATGCCGGCCAGCGCCGGGCGCTTGTGGGCGATGGCCAGATTCAGCGTGGGAAACCCCAGGTCGCGGCCGAGCTTCATGCCGTGCACGACGTGGCCGCTGATCAGGTAATCGCGCCCGAGCGCGGCGCGTGCGGCGTCCAGGTCGCCCGCTATCAGCGACGCGCGCACCCCCGAACTGGAGATACGTGCACCGGACGGATCCGCGACGGTAGCCATCTGTTCGACTTCAAAACCGTGTTGTGCGCCCGCGGCCTTGAGCGAGTCGAAATCGCCCGCACGCCTCGCGCCATAGCGGAAGTCGTCGCCGATCATCACCCAGCGGGCATGCAGGCCGTTGACGATGATCCGCTCAACGAACGTATCCGGCGACTGGCTGGCGAAGGTGTGATTGAAATGCTCGACCACGACCCGGTCGACGCCATTGGTGCGCAACGCTTCCAGCTTGTCGCGCAGCATCGCGATACGCGGAGGCGCGCCGGCGGGATTGAAGAATTCGCGCGGGTGCGGTTCGAAAGTCATCACGCAGACGGGCAGGCCGCGTGCATCGGCCGCCGCCCGGACGTGGGCGAGCAGAGCCTGATGGCCGCGGTGGACACCGTCGAAGTTGCCGATGGTCAGGGCGCAGGGCGCACGGCTCTCGGCATTGGGAAGACCGCGGAAGACTCTCACAATAGCGGGTTGGGGCGACTTTAAGTTGCAAAACAAACGATTATAAACGCTCAAAGCAAGCCACGGCGGCGCAGCGCCGTTCAGGCGTCCCCCGAATGATAAAATCCGCGGATGAAAAAACTTGTCATCCTGATTTCCGGGCGGGGCAGCAACATGGAAGCCATCGTTCGCGCCTGTTCGCGCGAAGAGTGGCCGGCGCAAGTCGCCGCCGTGATTGCCAGCCGTCCAGACGCTGCGGGCCTTGCGTTCGCCGCGTCGCATGGTATTGCCACGGCGGTGGTCGACCATCGCCAGTTTCCCGATCGCGAGTCGTTCGACGCGGCGTTGGCGCGTCAGATCGATGCTTTTGCACCTGACCTGGTGGCGCTCGCCGGCTTCATGCGTGTCTTGACCCCGGGCTTCGTCGACCGCTACGCGGGGCGCATGCTGAACGTGCATCCGTCGCTGCTGCCGAGCTTTGCCGGCCTGAAAACACACCAGCAGGCGCTCGATGCCGGCGTCCGGCTGCACGGCGCGTCTGTCCATTTTGTCACGTCGCAGCTCGATCATGGGCCGATCGTGGTCCAGTCAGCGGTGCCGGTGCTGAACGGCGACGACGCCGCGGCGCTCGCCGAGCGCGTACTGGCCACCGAACACGTCATTTACCCACGCGCGGTGCGCTGGTTCGTCGAAGGGCGCCTCGCGCTCGACGGACTGCGCGTCACGCTCACGCCGCCGGAGCCGCAATGGCTCTTTGCCGACATCAATAGCAACAAGATCGCCGGAGAGGGCGTATGAGACTACATGGATTTCTGATTGGACAAACCGAAACGCTGCTCGCGGACGTGCTGAAGCTGGCCGGCCCCGCAGACGCAGCCACCAGCCGCTTTTTTCGCGCCCACCCGAAGCTTGGGCACGGCGAGCGTGGCGTGATCGCAGAGGCGGTGTTTGCGGTGCTGCGGCGCCGGATGGAGTTCGCCCACCTGGCCGAAAGCGGCGCCGGCAGCCCGGCGCGCCGGATGGCCTTGCTGGGCCTGATGCAGACGGCGGGGCGCTCGGCGTTGAAGCCATTCATTTCCGACTCCGAGTCCAACTGGCTCGAACACGTCGCGAAGATCGATCCGGAAAGCCTGCCGTTGCGGATTCGCATGAATCTGCCCGACTGGATCTATCAGGCGCTGTCAAAGCGTTTCGAAGCTGAAGAGCTGGCGCAACTGGCCGCCGCGCTGAACTATCCGGCGCCGTTGGATCTGCGCGCCAATCCGATCAAGGCGACTCGCGACCAGGTGCTGGACGCGTTGTCCAAAGCCGGTATCGAGGCGGGCTCCACGCCGTTCGCACCGTTCGGCGTGCGGGTGGTCGGCAAGCCACCGCTCACCAAGCTCGATGCGTTCCAGCACGGCTGGGTCGAAGTGCAGGACGAGGGCAGCCAGTTGCTGTGCACGCTGGTTGCGCCGAAGCGCGGCGAAATGATCGTCGACTTCTGCGCCGGCGCGGGCGGCAAGACCCTCGCGTTGGGCGCGATGATGCGCTCCACCGGCCGTCTGTACGCCTTCGATATCTCCGAGCGGCGTCTCGCCAAGCTCAAGCCGCGCCTCGCCCGCAGCGGGCTGTCGAACGTCAATCCGGTACTGATCGACAGCGAGCATGACGCGAAAATCAAGCGTCTGGCGGGCAAGATCGACCGTGTGCTGGTGGACGCGCCGTGCAGCGGGCTCGGCACGCTGCGGCGCAATCCGGACCTGAAGTGGCGTCAGTCACCGGAATCGGTGGCGGAACTCGCGCCCAAGCAGTTGTCCATCCTGACGAGCGCGGCGCGTCTGGTGAAGGTGGGCGGGCGTCTGGTCTACGCGACCTGCAGCATTCTAGAGGCGGAGAACGAGTCGATCGTCACGCAGTTCCTCGCCAATCATCCGGGCTTTGCCCTGGTGCCGGCGCGTGAGGTGCTCGCCGAACAGCGTGTCGAGATTGAAATGGGCGACTACCTGTCGCTATGGCCGCACCGCCACGCCACCGACGGCTTCTTCGCCGCGGTGCTGGAGCGGCGCGCTTAAGGGCGCCTGAGGCGTCGCTGGCGCGCTGCCTGCGTTTTGTCTTAACCGCAAACCGCAGGCATGCCGCGACGGGCGCTCCCACGACACCATGCACAACCGGATCTTCTTTCACCTGTTCGGCGACGTCGCCCATGACTTCGGCCAGCCGGTGATGCTCTGGCAGGTGGGCGTGCTACTCGGCACGCTCGCGCTTGCATGGGGGCTCGCCTGGCTGCTGCGCCGGACCCTCGATTTGCGTCGCCAGACGCGCTATCAGGCACTGCGCTTCGGTGCGGAAAGCCTGAACCGCGCATTTTTTCCGTTGATCGGCGCTGCGCTGGTCTGGATCGCGCAGGCGGTTGCAGCCCCGTTCATGCATACCGCGCTGCTCGATCTCGCGTTGGTGCCGCTGTTCGGCATCGGCCTGATCTATGTCCTGTTCTTCCTCGCCCGTCGGGTGTTCGCAAGCCATGGCGAAGCCCATAAGTGGCTCTTCCTGATCGAGAAAGTCGTCTCGCTGATTGTGTGGATCGGCATGGTGCTCACCGTAATGGGCATTCAGGACGACGTCCTCGACTGGATGGCGAGCGTGCACTTTCGCGTCGCCAATGCCCACATGACGCTGCTGTCGCTGTCGACGGGGCTGCTGTGGGTCTGCGTGACGATGATCGTCGCGATGTGGCTCGGCGCCGCGTTCGAAGAGCGCTTGATGCGCTCGAACACGCTCGATGCGAATCTGAAAGTCGCGGCGGCCCGCGTGGGGCGAGCGTTGTTCGTGCTGGCGGCGGTGTTGATCAGCCTCTCGCTGGTGGGCATCGATATCACGGTGCTAGGCGTGTTCGGCGGTGCACTGGGTGTCGGACTCGGCTTCGGTTTGCAGAAGATCGCCAGCAATTACGTGTCGGGCTTCATCATCCTGATCGACCGTTCGCTGCGGATCGGCGACACGATCAACACCGGCGGCCTGCAGGGCATGGTCACGCAGATCCGCACCCGCTACACGGTGGTGCGCGGCCTCGACGGTATCGAAACGCTGATTCCGAACGAAAAGCTGATTACCGATGTCGTACAGAACCAGTCGTCTTATCTGACGCGCGGCTACTCGAAGATCGCAGTGACAGTGGCTTATACGTCGGACGTCGAGCAGGCGATGCAGTTGCTCGTGCAGGCCACCGACGGGGTGGAGCGCGTGCTGCGGGATCCGGCCCCGACGCCTTATCTGGCGGGCTTCGGGCCGGATGGCATCAACCTCGAACTGGGCTTCTGGATCGAGGATGCGGCACTCGGCACCGCTGGCGTGCGCTCGGCGGTCAATCGCAATCTCTGGCGGCTTTTTAGCGAAAACGGCGTTTCGATCCCGCTCTCTCAGCGCGAAGTGCGGATCGTCGGCTCGGGCGACATACTGTCGCGACCGGTAACTATGACCGGAGATGCCGCCAACGAGCCGGGCAGCGCCGCCTGACGGGGCGGCGGGACCCCGAGAAGGGTGCCAAAAAGACACATCAGCGTGTTTGCCCTGGTTGTTGGGTTGCAAAAAATCCCCAATTGTTACAAACACTTGGAACGGTTCGCGTAGAATGACGTCCAAGCTGTTTGTATGCTTTCACTTTCTTGACGTCGCGTTTTTGGTTACCCTTTGGTTGGCCTTTGATTGCCCTCTTCTGGTTACGTTGTTCGCGTTGTCTTCCTGGTGTCCTGTAACTCTCGTTCCACAGGTAAATTGCCTTGTTGAATTCCTTGCTTGATTTCCTTGCCCACGGTCTGTTGCGTTTCTCGTGGTGGCAACTCGTGGTGTACACGCTCGTGGCGACGCACATCACGATCATCGGCGTGACCGTGTATCTGCACCGCTGCCAGGCGCACCGCGCCCTCGACCTGCATCCCGCCGTCAGTCATTTTTTCCGCTTCTGGCTGTGGATGAGCACGGGCATGCTGACCGGCCAATGGGCCGCGATCCATCGTAAGCATCACGCCAAGTGCGAGACCGAAGAAGATCCGCACAGCCCGCAAACGCGCGGCATCTGGAAGGTGTTGCTGGAAGGCGCTGAACTCTACCGCGTCGAAGCGAAGAACGAAGAAACGATGCGCAAGTTCAGCCACGGCACGCCGAACGACTGGATGGAACGCAACGTCTACACGAAGTACCCGATTCTCGGCGTGAGCCTGATGATGGTGCTCAACGTTGCGCTGTTCGGCCTCGTCGGTCTGACGGTGTGGGCTGTGCAGATGATCTGGATTCCGTTCTGGGCAGCGGGTGTGGTCAATGGCCTTGCTCACTTCTGGGGCTATCGCAACTTCAACTCGTCGGATGCGAGCACCAACATCTTCCCGTGGGGCATCCTGATCGGCGGCGAAGAACTGCATAACAACCACCACACGTATGCGACGTCGGCCAAGCTGTCGAACAAGTGGTACGAGTTCGATATCGGCTGGATGTATATCCGCATCATGTCGGCGTTCCGCCTCGCCAAGGTGAAGAAGATTGCGCCTACGCCGCGTCTGACCACCGGCAAGCTGGTGCTCGACCAGGACACGTTGCAAGCTGTGCTGGCCAACCGCTATGAAGTGATGGCTCGCTACGGTAAGGCGCTCAAGCGCGCCTATCGCCAGGAACTGGCGCACCTGAAGGAAGTGGGCGCTCGCGAAAAGTATCAGGTGATGCGCGGCGCACGCAGCTGGTTCCACAAGGAAGAGGCTGGCCTCGACGAACCGCAGAAGCGTCAACTGCCGCAGATCTTCGCGAACAGCCAGAAGCTGCGTACCTACATCGAGTTGCGTAATGAACTGGCGGCCATGTGGGAGCGCTCGAACGCTTCGCGCGAACAGTTGCTGGTGCAGTTGCAGGATTGGTGTCACCGCGCGGAACAAAGCGGTATCAAGGCTCTACAGGAGTTTGCGATGCGCCTGCGTCGCTATGCGTGAGCAAGAACGTACGCACGAAATCAATTAAAATTTAGTCACGTCACAAAACCCCGCGCTGGCGGGGTTTTGCTTTTTTGGGCCGCCAAAAACGTCGAACGTGACACGCGGCATGTCCATCGCGTGTGGCATGTGCGTGCTGTGCACGATGTGGATCACGCACGGCGATGAGCGGCAAATCAGCAGGGCAGAGGGGATTATGAATCAGCAGGCGATCAGGAGCGTCGAATACGACCGGCCGCAAGCGCAGGGCCTGACATGCGGCATCGGACAGGCGTGGGCGAAGGTGCCGGACGCACCGTCCGCGGAAGAAAAGCTCGCGCTGAAGGCGCGTATTCGCGAGTTGCTTGTGCGCGAGAAGGCGGTGCTCGTCGCGCACTACTATGTCGACGCAGAGCTGCAGGAGCTCGCCGATGAAACGGGCGGGTGCGTTGCGGACTCACTCGAGATGGCACGCTTCGGCCGCGATCATGACGCACAGACGCTGGTCGTCGCCGGTGTGCGCTTCATGGGCGAGACGTCGAAGATTCTCAGTCCCGACAAGCGGGTGTTGATGCCAGATCTCGATGCGACCTGCTCGCTCGATCTCGGCTGCCCTGTCGACGAGTTTTCTGCTTTCTGCGATGCGCATCCGGATCGCACTGTGGTGGTCTATGCGAACACCAGTGCGGCCGTGAAAGCACGGGCGGACTGGATGGTGACGTCGTCGATCGGACTGGAGATCGTTGCCGACCTGCATGCACGCGGCGAAAAGATCATCTGGGCACCGGACCGGCACCTCGGCGGTTACATCCAGAAGAAAACCGGCGCGGACATGCTGCTCTGGCAGGGCTCGTGCCTCGTGCATGACGAATTCAAAGGTATCGAACTCGATCTGTTGCGCGAGCAATATCCCGATGCGAAGGTGCTCGTGCACCCCGAGTCACCGGAAAGCGTGGTGGCTCAGGCGGATGTCGTAGGTTCGACGACGCAATTGATCGACGCCGCGCAACGGCTCGATGCGAAGCACTTTATCGTCGCGACGGACCTCGGCATTCTGTACAAGATGCGCCTGGCCGCGCCTGGCAAGACCTTCATTGAGGCACCTACCGCCGGCAACAGCGCTACTTGCAAGAGTTGCGCGCATTGCCCGTGGATGGCGATGAACGGACTGGCGAATCTGGCTGACGTGCTGGAACGCGGTCACAACGAGATCTTCGTCGATCGCGCGGTGGGCGAACGGGCGCGGCTGCCGATCGACCGCATGCTCGATTTTGCTGCGCGCCACAAGAAGCGCGTGCAGACGAGCGGCGACCTGGCGAAGGACGCGGCGTTGTTTTTGAACGTGGGGCCTGCTTGACGAGGGCGGCCGGGCAGCATCAGGTGCGCAAATCTGGTTGATGCCGTCTCGCCGCTTTTTGCTGAAGCGCGAGCGTTGCCTGAAGTGATTGTCTGAGTCTTCAGCATCAATTTCAGGGAGCGGTACACATCAGCGCCGCCGCAACAAAAAGGCCATCGCCTTCCAGCGATGGCCTTTTTACTTTTGCTCGAGCTTGATCTCTTCGACAAGTTGCGTTCTGAAGAATCGCGCGCGTCACACGTTGCGATTGCGCACGTTCTCCGGCGACAGAACCGTGGGCAACGCTTTCGGCAGCGCAGCGGGCCAGTCGCGGCTGAAGTGCAGTCCGCGGCTTTCGCGTCGTGAACGTGCGCTCTCGACGATCAAGGACGCAACGTCGACCAGATTGCGCAGCTCAAGCAGATCGCGGCTCACCTTGAAGTGCGCGTAGTACTCGTGGATCTCATCGCGAAGCAGCGCCAGGCGATGCTTGGCGCGCGCGAGCCGCTTGTCGGTTCGGACGATGCCCACGTAGTTCCACATCAGGCGGCGCAGTTCGTCCCAGTTGTGCGCGACGACCACCTCCTCGTCCGGATCGGACACGCGGCTTTCGTCCCAGTCGGGCAGTGACGCGTGGACTGCGCCGCCGAAGCCCTCGCCCTCGATGGCGGCAGCCGCCGAACGGCCTATCACCAGGCATTCGAGCAGCGAGTTGCTGGCCAGGCGGTTGGCGCCATGCAGACCGGTGCAGGACGTCTCGCCGACCGCATAGAGGCCAGCGAGATCGGTTCGGCCAGCGAGGTCCGTGACGACGCCGCCACAAGTGTAATGAGCCGCCGGGACGACCGGAATCGGCTCTTTCGTGATGTCGATCCCAAACTCGCGACAACGCGCGAGGATGGTGGGAAAGTGTTCTTGCAGGAACGCCGCAGGTTGGTGACTGATATCGAGGTACACGCAGTCGATGCCGCGCTTCTTGATCTCAAAGTCAATCGCACGGGCGACGATATCGCGCGGTGCCAGTTCCGCGCGTTCATCGTGTTGGGGCATGAAGCGGGTGCCGTCCGGCAGCTTCAGAATGCCGCCTTCGCCACGCACCGCTTCCGAGATCAGGAAGGACTTGGCATAGGGATGGAACAGACAGGTCGGGTGAAACTGGATGAACTCCATGTTCGACACACGGCAGCCGGCGCGCCACGCCATGGCGATGCCATCGCCTGTGGCGGTGTCCGGGTTTGTCGTGTACAGATAGACCTTGCCTGCGCCACCTGTAGCTAGCACCGTATGCGGCGCTTCGATGGTGACGGTGCGGCCGCTTTCGAGATCGAGCGCATATAGGCCGTGGCAGCGACGCCCTGGCAGGCCGAGGCGGTCCGACGTGATCAGGTCGATCGCATAGTGGTTTTCGAGCAACGTGATATTCGGATGGCGACGCACGCGCTCGCTTAACGTGACGACGACCGCATGACCGGTCGCGTCCGCTGCGTGAATGATGCGGCGATGACTATGGCCACCTTCTCGCGTGAGGTGAAAGCCAAGCTCGGCCGCGTCGTCTTTGGTGAACGGCACGCCTTGCGCGATCAGCCATTCGATCGCCTCGCGGCCATGCTCGACGATGAAACGCGTAGCGCCTTCGTCACACAGGCCGCCGCCGGCGATGAGCGTGTCGCTGACGTGGTTCTCGATACTGTCCGCGGAATCCAGCACTGCCGCGATGCCGCCTTGCGCCCAGTCGCTGGCGCCTTCGGTCATCGATACCTTGGCAATCACTGCAACCCGCCGCGTCTCCGCCAGATTTAGTGCAACGCTCAGACCCGCCAGACCACTGCCGACAATTGCCACATCAAAATTCATTTCCTGCGTCTCCGTCACTTGATCAGCCGTTGCGGCTCGTGTCGCCGCTCACCGATAAACGAGCTAGGATACGCGTCGCAGGACATGAGGGAAAGCTGGCCGGATGGCTAATGACGCAAGTGGGGAGATGGGAGGCGTGACATGCACGCATGCCGGAACGGAAGAGCGGCCGTTAAAGCTAACAGCAACGCAGGAAGTACACAGAACGGCGCGCGCCGGAATCTTCATCATTTAGCGCGCCGTAAAACAAAAAGCCCCGCACAAGTGCAGGGCTTTCGTCTTCGTCAACAAGCAGGAAGCAAGATCTTATTTGATCTTGGTTTCCTTGTACGGCACATGCTTGCGAACGACGGGATCAAACTTGCTGATCTCCATCTTTTCCGGCATGTTGCGCTTGTTTTTCGTCGTGGTGTAGAAGTGACCCGTACCTGCGGTCGATTCCAGCTTGATCTTGTCGCGTGCGCCTTTGGCCATGATTTACTCCTTAGGCTTCACCGCGTGCGCGCAGGTCTGCGAGCACGGCGTCAATGCCGTTCTTGTCGATCAGACGCAGGCCGGCGTTCGAAACGCGCAGACGCACCCAACGGTTTTCGCTTTCCACCCAGATGCGGCGGTTTTGCAGGTTCGGCAGGAACCGGCGCTTGGTTTTGTTGTTCGCGTGGGAAACGTTGTTGCCGCTCATCGGCGCTTTCCCAGTTACTTGGCATACGCGTGCCATATGAGAGCACTCCTAATACGCTAATTCTGAGTTCGGACGCCGCGAAAGTTATCCGGAAGGGCCGCGATGATCGCTCAGTTGCGTTCAGTCGCTTATCTCCCGAAAGGCCTTTGATGGCTTCGGAACAGGGTTGGAAACAGGCAAACCGGAATTCTAGCAGAAAAAAAGCCGATAAATCAAACCTTATTTGCGATCCAGCTAGCAGGACAAGGTGCAGCAACAACGGCAATCCGACTGGCATTCCGGCATTGACGGATCCGGAATTCACGACCATCCGGCGCGCGCAAACGAGAAGGTTTCGTGCGTACCGATTACAAGGTGATCGACCAGATGGACGTCGATCAGCGCGAGGGTGTCACGCAGCACCTGCGTGAGATGCCGGTCGCTCGCGCTGGGCTTCACCGCGCCAGAGGGGTGATTATGCGCCACGATCATGCTTGCCGCGTTCGCGGTCAGCGCGCGCCGGACAATTTCGCGTGGATAAACCGCCATCCGCGTGAGCGAGCCGCGCGAGCTTTCCTCGGTGACGATCAGGCGGTGCCGGGCGTCCAGAAAGAGGCAGACGAACACCTCATGAGGCCTGGAGCCGATCAGCAGACGTAAATAGTCCTCGACCGCCTCAGGCGAGTCGATGATCGGTTTCTCGCGCATTTTTTCGACGAGCGAACGCCGCGCCAGTTCGAGGATGGCGAGTAGTTGCGCCGTCTTGGCGGGGCCGATGCCGGGCAGTCCCTTGAAGTCAGCCGGTGTGGCGTCGAGCATTGCGCGCAGCGAACCAAAGCGTTTCAACAGCGAGTCAGCGATGCCGAACACATTGTGACCGGGCAGTCCCGAGCCCAGCACGAGCGCCACCAGTTCGGCGTCGGCCAGGGTGCCGGGTCCGAAGTCGAGCAGCCGCTCACGCGGCATGTCGCGCTTACGGCGCGAGCGTTTGGGTGCGGACGGCTTGGGCCGGCCCGTGTCAGGCGCGTCCTGCCGAGGCGCGGCCACATCCTCATTGAACGGCGCCAGCAAGCCGACCTCCGCGGTACGACTAGCCGCCACCTCGGCGCAAGCGTAATAGTTCATCTCATCGTTCTCCTGTTCGCGGGCGGGAAAAGTCCTCGCCCATGGCGCTTGTGCTTACGATGCACCCAAGCCGCCGCTTGATATGTGGCTTACAATAGAGCCTTTGCGCACGGCACCATTACGGTTTGCCAACCGCACAGGCGGCGCCCCGGCGCCCGCGTGCAGCGCGTCCCGACTGAACGAGTACCGCATGAGCATCATCGACATCTCTGAAGTGAAACCCGGTTCGCACGTCACGCTCCATTACCGGCTTTCGCTTGCCGATGGCGCTGAAGTCATCAACACCTTTACCGAAAAGCCAGCCACGCTGCTGCTGGGTGCAGGCCAACTTGCGCCGCCGCTGGAAGACATTTTGCTGGGATTGAAGGTCGGCCACCATTCGACCTTTCAGCTACCCGCCGGGCAGGCCTTCGGTCCGCGCAATCCGGAACTGATCCAGCGGGTCTCGCTTGCCACGCTGCGCGAAAACAGCATGATCGGTGAGGATTTTTCGCCGGGCGATCTCGTCGAATTCAACGCACCGGGTGGCGGACGCTACGCTGGCGTGCTGAAGGAAGTTGGCGAAACGTCCGCCCTGTTCGATTTCAATCACCCGCTCGCCGGCCAGGCGCTGGCGTTCGAAGTGAAAATCATCGGGATTCTGTAAACATGAGCACCACGGATACGACTGTGACTGAAGCCGAGATCCTGCTGGCGCAACCGCGAGGGTTCTGCGCGGGTGTCGATCGGGCAATCGAAATCGTCGAACGCGCGATCAAGCTGCACGGTTCGCCCATCTACGTGCGCCACGAAATTGTTCACAACGCTTACGTTGTCGAGGATTTGCGCAAGAAGGGCGCGATCTTCATCGAGCAGTTAGAGGAAGTGCCGGCCGGCAACACCGTCATTTTCAGTGCGCACGGTGTTTCCAAGACGGTTCGCGCCGAAGCCGAATCGCGTGGTCTGCGCGTGTATGACGCGACCTGTCCGCTTGTCACCAAGGTGCACATCGAAGTGGCGAAGATGCGTCAGGAAGGCTTCGACATTGTGATGATCGGCCACAAGGGGCATCCGGAGGTTGAGGGCACGATGGGGCAGACGGGCGAGGGCATGTATCTTGTCGAGGATATCGGCGACGTGCAGAAACTTTCGCTCGAAGATCCCGAGCGGATTGCCTTCGTCACCCAAACCACCTTGTCGGTTGACGATGCCGCCGAGATCATCGCTGCGCTCAAGGCGAAATATCCGCAGATTCGCGAGCCGAAAAAGCAGGACATCTGCTATGCCACGCAGAACCGCCAGGACGCGGTCAAGTTCATGGCGCCACAATGCGACGTGGTGATCGTGGTGGGTAGTCCGAACAGCTCCAACTCGAATCGCCTGCGTGAAGTCGCCGAGAAGCGCGGCATTCCCTCCTATATGGTCGATTCACCCGACCAGATCGACCCGGCCTGGATCGTCGGCAAGCGCCGCATTGGCGTTACCGCAGGCGCGTCGGCGCCCGAAGTGTTGGCGCAGGCGGTCATTGCCCGTTTGCGCGAACTGGGTGTGCGCAACGTGCGTGCGCTCGAAGGTATCGAGGAAAATATCGCGTTTCCGCTACCGCGCGGCCTCGGTTTGCCTGCCTGACCCATTCCTGCCGTCTCATCAGAAAAGCGCGCCCATGGCGCGCTTTTTCATTTCCACTGTCTGCGAACCGCGTCTTTTAAATAAGTGTCACATCACATAAATAGACCCGTTTGCGACGCGCAGAATGAAAATTTTTTGCCTCCCAGCGATTTTATTTTATTGGTCTGGACGTGATCGGTCCCCGCTTTTTCTATTGATATCCGACATCTCATAATTTTGATGCACTAGCATTGTGCGTATGGGGGCTGAGATATTAAAAAGTCGTACTTATCGCTCAGCGCTGTGAAACCGGGGCTTGACCGCGATTGCCGCAACACTTGATGCTGCCTGCGTCTAGCTTGGTGCAACTGATGCACGAAAAAATGTCGCAACCGGGTTGCGCCCCTTACTGATTATTAGTCGCAAAATGAGGTTGCAATGCAGGAAAACCCTGCCGTTTCAACAATATTGCCCATCGCATAATTGGAGTTACAATGCGCGCGTTCTCAAGGCCTCTGGCCGTCGGACACTGAATTTAGCAAGGCGCTGGAGACCTACCTAATGCGAGTCAAGTTTGCTTACGCCGCGTCCTGCGCGGCCAAGGTTGCGAAGTTGACCGCGTATTGCCGGTTTCGGCAAACACAACGAAAACGGGGCGCGATTGCTGCTTGAGGACATCACCACGCAGGGGTCGACGCTCGACGGCCGGAAGATCCGGCCGCAGCTGGCCGCGAAGCGTATCGCGCAGATGAATGACGCATCTGCGCCCGCCATTGGCAAATGGCTCGCGGGCGAGTTCGCGAAGACCGCTCGCGCGAGCGGCGCAAAAGTCGTTGCCGGGGAAGCAGCGAATGACCAGGTCGCGGATTTCCCGGCCTTTCTCACCAGAATGAAGTGCGTTCAGCCGGACCTGATCGGGTCCGGCGGTATGAACGCGACGGGCGGACCGCTGACGAAGCAGGCGGCCATGCTCGGTATCAGGGCAAAAATCCTTGGCGGCGACGGTGTGTGGACCGACAAGGTGGGGGAGCTGGCGAGATTTGCCGTGCAAAACCCGGTTAGCCCGAAGGCGGCATTCGCGCCTTCGGACATGGCCAAAGGAGCGGACTTCGAGAAGAAGCATGAAGGCCGTTCCGACACACCGGTGCAGAGTGACGCGCCGTTCACGTATGACGCTTTGTACGCGAACGTCGAAGCAATCAAGCGCGCCCACTCAATCGATGCGCCCGAGGTGCTGGCTGCGATGCCGTCCCCCGGTTACGACCGCGTAACCGGACCCATCGCATTCGACGACAAGGGTGATTTGAAAGAAGGCGCTATTACGCTTTACGACTTCAAGGACAGCGAAGCTGCGGTCCTCGACGCCGTAGAGATGTAATGACGGGACGTACAGCCTGACGGCACCCTGGCCCACCCATGGTGTCGTTTTTGCATCCGTTTCCGGCGAGCCGGCGACTGTATTCCGGTCGCAAGACAAGCCGGTGGCGGATAACCCTTACCGGTCTTTTACATCAGTACCCGCAGTGCCGTTGCGATTTGTGTGAAGCATCACCGCCCACCGATGATGACGAACACGAATCCAGTCGCACGGGCTAAGGAGCATTAAATGGATATCTTCATCCAGCAGATCCTCAACGGACTGGTGCTTGGCAGCGTTTACGCCATCATCGCACTGGGCTATACGATGGTTTACGGCATCCTGGGCATCATCAACTTCGCGCACGGCGATGTGTTGATGGTGGGCGCGATGGTTGCGCTTTCAGCCATAGGCGTGCTGCAGAACCACTTTCCGGGGCTAGGCCATGTGCCGACGCTCATCATCGGGTTGATCATCGCAGCTGTCGTGTGCTCGGTAGTCGGCTACACGATCGAGCGGGTGGCCTACCGGCCGCTGCGCCGCGCGCCGCGTCTGGCTCCGCTGATTACCGCCATCGGCGTGTCGATCCTGCTGCAGACGCTCGCCATGATGATCTGGTCGCGCAATCCGCTGCCGTTCCCGCAGCTGCTGCCTACCGATCCGATCAACGTGATCCAGGCCGGACCGAACAATCCGGGCGCCGTGATCTCGATGACTGAAATCGTCATCATCGTGGTCGCGTTCCTGGTGATGGGAGGGCTGCTGCTGCTCGTGCACAAGACGAGGCTCGGCCGTGCGATGCGCGCGATTGCCGAGAATCCGAACGTCGCGAGCCTGATGGGCGTGAACCCGAACTTCGTGATCTCGGCAACCTTCATGATCGGCTCCGCACTCGCTGCGCTGGCCGGCGTCATGATCGCCTCCGAGTACGGCAACGCTCACTTCTACATGGGCTTCATCCCCGGTCTGAAGGCCTTTACTGCGGCGGTGCTTGGCGGTATCGGCAATCTCGGCGGTGCGATGGTCGGTGGCGTTGTGCTCGGCCTGATCGAGCAGCTGGGTGCGGGCTACATCGGCAACCTCACGGGTGGCGTGTTCGGCAGTAACTACCAGGACGTGTTCGCCTTCATTGTGCTGATCGTCGTGCTGGTGTTCCGTCCGTCGGGCCTGCTTGGCGAACGTGTCGCAGATCGCGCCTGACCTGGGCCATAAGGAGCAAATAACATGACCTCAATTCAACCGATCGAGCCGTCCACGACGCTCATCCCCGAGAAGAACAAGACGAAGACACTGACGGTCGGCATCATCACCGCAGTACTGGTCATCGTTGCGCCGATGATTATCGGTGCAGCCGGCGGCAACTACTGGGTGCGGGTGCTCGACTTCGCCATGCTCTACGTGATGCTGGCGCTGGGTCTTAACGTGGTGGTCGGCTTCGCCGGTCTGCTGGACCTGGGCTACATCGCGTTCTACGCGATCGGCGCCTACACCACGGCTCTGCTGTCTTCGCCGCACCTTTCCACGCAATTCGCGTGGATCGGCGCAATGTTCCCGCATGGACTGCATACGCCGTTCTGGATCATCGTGCCGATCGCCATGGCGCTCGCCGCGATGTTCGGCGTGCTGCTCGGTGCACCGACGCTGCGTCTGCGTGGCGATTACCTCGCCATCGTGACGTTGGGCTTCGGGGAAATCGTGCGGATCTTCATGAACAACCTCGACCGTCCGGTGAACATCACCAACGGTCCGCAGGGGATCACGGGGATCGATCCGGTGAGCGTGGGCGGCTTTAGCCTCGCGCAGACTCACACGTTCCTCGGCTTCCAGTTCACGACGGTGTACATGTACTACTACCTGTTCGTGCTGTGTGCGCTGCTGGTGATCTGGGTCTGTACGCGTCTGCAGCACTCGCGTATCGGCCGTGCGTGGGCCGCGATCCGCGAGGACGAAATCGCCGCCAAGGCCATGGGCATCAACACCCGGAACGTGAAGCTGCTGGCGTTTGCGATGGGCGCGTCGTTTGGCGGCCTGTCGGGCGCGATGTTCGGCGGCTTCCAGGGCTTCGTGTCGCCGGAATCGTTCACCTTCTGGGAATCGGTCGTGGTGCTGGCCTGCGTGGTGCTGGGCGGCATGGGCCATATCCCGGGCGTGATTCTCGGTGCGGTGCTGCTCGCCGTGTTCCCGGAATTCCTTCGTTCGACAATGGGTCCGCTGCAAAACGCCATCTTCGGCCACGAAATTGTGGATACCGAAGTGATCCGTCAGTTGCTGTACGGTCTCGCGATGGTTCTCATCATGCTGTACCGCTCGGAAGGCCTGTGGCCCGCACCGAAGCACGAGGACAAGATTGCGAAAATCGCGAAGCGCAACAGCAAGAAGCCGGTGCGCGCCTGAGGCTGCGCAGGGCGATTGCCCTGCATGGGACCAGAGTAAGCGCTAAAGCGCCAACTCTGGTCGACAACGGAGAATTCTATGAGTGACAACAACATCCGCCTGTCCGTCAAAGGCGTGAACAAGCGCTTCGGCGGCCTGCAGGCATTGTCGGACGTTGGCCTTGAAATCAAGGCGGGCGAAATCTACGGCCTGATCGGTCCGAACGGCGCTGGCAAGACCACGTTCTTCAACGTGATCACGGGGCTGTACACGCCGGATTCGGGCGACTTCCGCCTGGACGGCGAAAGCTACACGCCGACCGCGGTGTACCAGGTCGCGAAGGCTGGCATCGCCCGCACGTTCCAGAACATTCGTCTGTTTGGCGGCATGACTGCACTGGAAAACGTGATGGTGGGCCGTCACGTGCGCACGAAGCACGGCCTGATTGGCGCAGTGTTCCAGACGCCGTCGGAACGCAAGGAAGAGCGCGAGATCAAGGAACGCGCGCTCGAACTGCTGGAGTATGTCGGCGTGCTGCAATACGCGGACTACACGTCGCGCAACCTGTCGTACGGGCACCAGCGCCGTCTCGAGATTGCGCGCGCGCTGGCAACCGATCCGAAGCTGCTCGCGCTCGACGAGCCGGCCGCCGGTATGAACGCGACGGAGAAGGTCGAACTCACCAAGCTGCTCGACAAGATCCGCGGGGACGGCAAGACGATCCTGCTGATCGAGCACGACGTGAAGCTCGTGATGGGCCTGTGCAACAACATGACAGTGCTCGATTACGGCAAGGTGATTGCCCAGGGTCTGCCGCAAGACGTGCAGAAGGACCCGAAGGTGATTGAGGCTTATCTGGGTGCGGGGGTCCACTGATGGCTACGGCAATGTTGAAAATCAAGGGCCTGCAGGTCAATTACGGCGGCATTCAGGCAGTCAAGGGTATCGACCTCGAAGTTGCCCAGGGCGAGCTCGTCACGCTGATCGGCGCGAACGGTGCGGGCAAGACCACGACGATGAAGGCGATCACGGGTCTGAAGGCGTACGGTGCGGGCGATATCGAGTACATGGGCGAGTCGATCAAGGGCCTGCCCGCGCATGAACTGCTGAAGCGCGGTCTGGCGATGGTGCCGGAAGGCCGCGGCATCTTCGCGCGCATGTCGATTATCGAAAACATGCAGATGGGTGCGTATCTGCGTAACGACACGGACGCCATCAAGGCAGACGTGGACCGCATGTTCGGCTTCTTCCCGCGTCTGAAGGAACGTGCCACGCAGTACGCGGGCACGTTGTCGGGCGGCGAGCAGCAGATGCTGGCCATGGCGCGCGCGATCATCAGCAAGCCTAAGCTGTTGTTGCTCGACGAGCCGTCGATGGGTCTCTCGCCGATCATGGTCGAGAAGATCTTCGAAGTGGTGCGGGCGATTTCGGCTGAAGGCATGACCGTGCTGCTGGTCGAGCAGAACGCTCGCCTTGCGCTGCAGGCGGCGAATCGCGGCTACGTGATGGACTCGGGGCTGGTGACGATGTCCGGTGACGCAAAGCAGATGCTCGACGATCCGAAGGTGCGGGCTGCTTACCTCGGTGAATAAACGCTGAACGGAAAGAGTGGATGAAATAGCCACTCTGACCTGCGCAAGAAAAAGGCCGCATGCATCGTTTGATGCATGCGGCCTTTGTTATTTCCGACGCGCCTCGCCGGGCGGGTGCACGAGGTGACGAGTGTGACCCGGGCGGTTATCCAGCCAGCACTAAGCAGCGGATGGTGACGTTGTCTCTGCTGGCAACACAGGCGCGGCGGCGTCAGCGAATTCACCCAACCGTTTGCCCATACTGATCACAGCATCCGCCCGATACCCAAGCGCCTCATAAAACTCGCGGATCTCTTGCTTCGCCGAGAGCACCTGCAGATTCACCTTCGGACAGCCACGCGCGGTTAGCGCCGCCTCCGCATGCGCGACCAGCCGCTTGCCGATGCCATGCCGCCGATACGCCGTATCCACCGCGAGCGAATACATCCAGCCGCGATGGCCGTCATAGCCCGCCATCACCGTGCCGACCACACGTGCGTCGATCTCGGCGACAAAGAACAGCTCCGGCTGCGTCGTCATCTTGTTGGCGATCGACAGATGCGGGTTGCGCTGCGGCCTCGTCACGTCCCGGTACTCGGGAAACGCTTCTTGCCACAACGCGACCACGACATCGGTATCGCCGGCTTCGAAGCAGCGGATCGCGAGCGGTGTGGTCGTCGTTACCGTCATATGTGCTCCGGGCGAATTAGAGGGTGTCGAGAATCGACCGCAGCATTGCCATCATCTGGTCGATTTCTTCGTTGGTCACGTTCAGGGCCGGCATGAAGCGCAGCAGATTCGGACGCGCTGCGTTCAGCAGCAGGCCGTCCGGCTGCAGGTTGCGCGCCTTCTCGACGATCTGGTTGCCGATGTCCTTGCCTAACAGCAGCGCGCGCAGCAGCCCTTCACCGCGTTCGCCTTCAAAGCCGCGCTCTTCCGACAGTTCAAGCAGCTTGGCGCGCAGATATTCGCCGCGTGCCCGCACGCCTTCTAGGAAGCCCGGCGCCGTCAGTTGCGAGATCACCGAGTAGCCGACCGCCGTCATCAGCGGATTGCCGTTGTAGGTACCGCCCTGGTCGCCCGCTTCGAACACTTCGACCGCCGCCGTACAAAGCAGCGCCGCGAGCGGCACGCCGCCGCCAATCCCCTTGCCGAGCGTCATGATGTCGGGCTCGATGCCCGACAGTTCATACGCGAACAGCGTGCCGGCACGGCCGCAGCCGCTTTGCACTTCGTCGACGATCAGCAGGAGGTTGTGCTTCCGCGTCAGCGCGCGCAGTTGCTGCATGAATTCGCGCGTCGCGGGAATCACGCCGCCTTCGCCCTGAATCGGCTCGAGCATGACCGCCACGGTCTTGCCGTTGATGAGCTTCTCCACCGACGCGATATCGTTCAGATCCGCCTTCGGGAAACCCGGCACCTGCGGCGCGTAGATCGTGTCCCAGCCCGGCTTGCCGCTTGCCGACATGGTGGCGAGCGTACGGCCGTGGAAGCTGTGGTCGAACGTGATGATCTCGAAGGCACCGTCCTTGTGTTTCTTGCCCCACTTGCGGGCGAGCTTGATCGCGCCTTCATTCGCTTCCGCACCGCTGTTCGTGAAGAACACCTTGTCGAAGCAGCTATGCTCGGTGAGCAGTTGCGCGAGCTGGGCCATCGGGCCGTTATAGAACGCCGGCGACGGGTTGATCAGCAATTGCGCCTGCTTGTTGAGCGCTTCGATCATGCCTTCATTGCAATGCCCGAGGCTGTTGACGGCCCAGCCCTGGATGAAATCGAGGTATCGCTTGCCGGTGTTGTCGTAGATCCACGAGCCCTTGCCGTGCGTGAAAACGATCTCGGGCCGGTTGGTGATGTACATCAGCGACTCGACGGGATACTCATTGAAATTCATGGCGGCAGGCTCCGGGCGTTGCAGGGGTGAAGGAACAGTAAAAAGGGGACGAAGAAAACAAAAAGCCACGGCATGCCGTGGCTTTCATGATTCGAACTACATGCGCCTGTCTGGCGCGAATCCGTGACAAAGCCGGCGGCGTCCCTAAGGGAGCAGCGAGCGGCGACGTCGGAGTTCGGACTGGATGCGGTTCATGCGCGAAAGAATACGACAACGCGAGCGCCGGTGTAAACCATGAATTTCGTCTGTGGCGGATTTTTTTGTCCCGCCACAGACGGCAAACCCGCCTCGGAGTTACTACGGGCGAGGGTTCGCCGAGCTACGTTCGCTGGTTAAACCGGGTTCGCGAGGTCGGCTGCGCTCGTGAAGGAATCCGCATAAAACTCGTCTTCCGGCAGGCCGTGGTGCTGCGTGAAATCGCGCTGCGCCGATTCGACCATCACCGGTGCGCCGCAGGCGTACACCTGATAACCCGACAAGTCTGGCAGGTCTTCGATGACGCTGCGATGAACGAAGCCAGTGCGGCCCGTCCACGCGTCGCTCGGGTCCGGCTCGGAGAGGACGGGCACGAACTTGAAGTTCGGGATCTCACGCGCCCATTGCTCGGCCAGCTCCAGCAGGTACAGGTCTTTCTTGCGGCGCGCGCCCCAGTACAGCGTCATGGGCCGGTCGAGGTTCTTGAAGACCGCGTGTTCGACGATCGCCTTCAGCGGTGCAAAGCCGGTGCCGGAGGCGAGCAGCACGATCGGCTTGGCCGAATCTTCACGCAGGAAGAAGGTGCCGAGCGGCGCCTCGAAGCGCAGGATGTCGCGCTCTTTCATGGCGGTAAAGACGTGATCGGTGAACGCGCCGCCGGGCATATGGCGGATATGCAGTTCGATCGGGCCTTCCACGTGCGGCGCATTCGCCATCGAGTAGCTGCGGCGCTTGCCGTCCTTCAGGATGAATTCGAGGTACTGGCCGGCGAGGTATTGCAGACGCTCGTTGGCCGGCAGCTGCAGCTTCAGCACGACGACGTCGTCGGCCTTGCGCTCGATGGCGTTCACGCGGCACGGCAGCTTCTTGACCTGCACGTCGCCGACACCGGCGACTTCGCGGATGTCGATCTCGAGATCGGTGCACGGTGTGGCGCAGCAGAAGAGCGCCATGCCGCGGGTCTTTTCGTCGTTCGAGAGCGCCGACGAAGAATGCTGGCGCTGTTCGACTTCGCCGCTGACCACGGTGCCTTTGCAGGAGCCGCAGGCGCCGTTCTTGCAGCCGTACGGCAGGCCGATGCCCTGGCGCAGAGCCGCGATCAGCACGGGTTCATCGGGTTCTACCTGAAACTGCCGGCCGCTTTGCCGGAGCGTTACATTAAATGCCATAGCGTGTTCGAGTTCTGAGAGTCGGTAATCGGTGCGAGCCGCCCTTGACGGCTACAATGCGTCCACCATGAAAGCCACACGAAACTTGCGCCGCCCGCGCGTGCTCATTGTGGGCTGCGGCGATGTCGGCATGCGTTGCGTCGCGCTCTTGCAGCCACGCGCGCATGTGTTTGCGCTGACCACCCAGCCGGCCCGTGGCGCCGAATTGCGCGCAGCGGGCGTGACGCCAATCATCGGCGATCTCGACAGCCGCCGCAGTCTGAAGCGGCTCGCGGGCCTCGCGCCGACCGTGCTGCATCTGGCCCCGCCGCAAAAAACCGGCGACGACGACCGCCGCACGCGCGCATTGCTTGGCGCCCTGAGCGCGCGCCGCATCCGGCCCGCACGGAGTGCCGTGGCGCCGGTAGCGCGTCTGCGCCATCTTCGCGGTGCATGGATGGAGCGGGAAGCAGCCGATATTGTACCCGACGGGGTAGGGCGCTCCGCCGCTGCGCGGCCACCCGTGCGTATCGTTTACGCCAGCACGACCGGGGTGTACGGCGATTGTGGCGGCGCGCTGATCGACGAAACGCGCACGGTGCGACCGGCCAACGCGCGTGCGAAACGGCGTGTCTCCGCTGAGTGGCAATTGCGGCGAGCCACTGCCCGCGGCACGTTCGCCGCGAGCATCGCGCGCATTCCCGGGATCTATGCGGGCGATCGACTGCCGCTGGTGCGGCTCGAAAAGCGCACGCCCGCGCTGGTGGATGCCGATGACGTCTACACCAACCATATCCACGCCGACGATCTCGCCGCGATTCTGGTGCGCATGACGAGACTCGGGCGGCGCGGACGGGTGATCCACGCGTCGGACGATACGACCTTGAAAATGGGCGAGTATTTCGATCTGGTGGCCGACGCATACGGATTCGAGCGCGCACCGCGCATTACACGTGCGCAGGCCGAAAGCCAGATCGAGCCGATGCTGCTGTCGTTCATGCGTGAATCGCGGCGTCTTGTGAACGAGCGGATGAAGCGCGAGTTGCGCGTGCAACTGCGCTATCCGACGGTCGCGGATTTTCTGCGGCTCAGGTGAGAGCCGGTAGTGCTTCGAGCAGCAGGAAGCACAATACCGCGCCGATCAAAGCGCCGATGAGGCTTGGATGATACTTGTGCCGCAGGCGTATCACGACCAGCACAGCGGCGACCAGGACCGCCGCGATACAAATCAAACCAAACAGCGCGGCCGGCATCTCGAATGAAGAGTTGATGACCATGGCACACCTCCCTGAAACCTTTGTAGTCGTTGTTTAATCGAGTATAGAGCGACTTTTTCAGAAGGGCATGCTGCGACGCAGCGCAAAAGGGGCGGCATCGATGGCCGTGTGTGCGCCAGCACGCGCAGGGTGCCCGATGCCACGGGGCTTTGCGGCCCAGGACCGTGCGATTGGCTCGCGATTACCTGTTTACCCGCTCCGTAAAGATCCGAGGTCGGCGTCGTCGAGCCATTGCCATGCGCCGGCTGCCAGCGTCGCGGGCAAGCCGAGGCCGCCAATCCGTTCGCGATGCAACGCCTCGACGCGATTGCCGGCCGCGGCGACCATGCGCTTGACCTGGTGGTACTTGCCTTCGAGCACGGTCAGTTCGAGTGCGTGCTCGCTGCGCGCGTTCGCGGCGACGGCGGCAATCGGTTTAGGCTCTCCATGCAGCAGCACACCCTCGCGCAGCGCGCTGAGTTGCGCCTCGTCGAGCGGATGGCGCGTGGTCGCAAGGTAGACCTTGGGCACCTTGCGTTTGGGCGAGGTGAAGGCATGCACGAACTTGCCGTCGTCGGAGAGGAGCAGCAGGCCGGTCGTGTCCTGATCGAGCCGGCCGACGCATTGCACGCCGCGCTCGGCGAATTGCGGCGGCAGCAGGTTGAACACGCTCAGATGATGCTGCGGCTCGCGCGAGCATTCGTAGCCGGCGGGTTTGTTGAGCAGCAGGTAAGCATGCTCGCGATACGGCCAGGCGACGCCGTCGACGCTGAAGGTGAGCGCTTCGGTTGAGACATCGGCATCGGGATCGGCTTGTACAGCACCGTCGATCGTCACGCGGCCGTCGGCGATCAGCGTGCGGCATTGACGTCGTGAACCGAAACCCTGGGTGAAGAGAACGCTTTCGAGATTCATGAGGACGAGAGAACGGCAGGGCGACATGCTGGCGGCAGACCGTGTGGTCCGCCGCCTCGCGTATATTCGCGTGCATTCTACCCGTCGCCCGTCGCTACCCTGAGCGACAGCTTTACCTTTACTGCACGCCTGCGCGCCGCTCCACGAAACGCCGCACATAATCGTCGGCCGGGCGCGTGAGGATCTCGTCGGGCGTGCCTTCCTGCACCAGCGTGCCGTCACGCAGGATCGCGATGCGGTTCCCGATGCGCAGCGCCTCGTCTAGATCGTGTGTGATGAACACGATGGTCTTGTTCAGCGTCGCCTGCAACTGCAGCAACTGGTCCTGCATTTCGGTGCGGATCAGCGGATCGAGCGCGGAGAACGCTTCGTCCATCAGCAGCACGTCGGTGTCGGCGGCAAGCGCCCGGGCGAGGCCCACGCGCTGACGCATGCCGCCCGAGAGTTCGTCGGGATAGTGCTCGCCGTAGCCGTCGAGGCCCACCTTGCCGAGCCACGTGCGCGCCTTCTCGTTGGCGTGGGCTTTGCCCTCGCCACGTGTGCGCAGCGCGTAGGCGGTGTTGTCGAGCACGGTCTGGTGCGGCAGCAGGCCGAAGTTCTGGAACACCATGCTGACCTTGTAACGGCGCAACTCGCGCAAGCCCTGCGGGTTGAGCTTGATGACGTCCGAGCCGTCGATCACGATCTCGCCCGCGGTCGGTTCGATCAGCCGGTTGAAGTGACGCACGAGCGTCGACTTGCCGGAGCCCGAGAGGCCCATGATCACGTAGATCTCGCCCGAGCCGATGTTCAGGCTCACATCGTTCAGGCCGACGTTGCACCCAGTCTGCGCGAGCACGTCGGCCTTGCCCTTGCCGCTCCTGAGCAGGTCGAGCACGCGCGCGTGGCTGGTATCGGGGCCGAACAGCTTGTACACGTGCTTTACTTCTATCGCTGCCATGTCTGTCTCCTTCGTACCGTCGTGCTGTCCTGACGACTACTTCGCCGTACGGGTTTCGAGCCCGCTCTGAGCCGCTTCGCCGTGGTCATCTGCGCTGTCCGTACCGGCTTCGGTTGCCGCGGCCTTGTACGGCACCCGCGACACCGCCCTCGCCCTGCGGCGCAGCGCCAGCAGTCGCCGCGTGCGGCGGTCCTGTCCATAACCCTGGCTGATACGGTCGATCACGATCGCCAGAATCACGATTGCAATACCCGCCTGCGTGCCCTTGCCGACATCGAGCGTCTGGATGCCCGCCAGCACGTCCTCGCCGAGTCCGCGTGCGCCGATCATCGAGGCGATCACCACCATCGACAGCGCCATCATCGTCGTCTGGTTGATGCCGGCCATGATGCTCGGCCGCGCGAGCGGCAACTGCACATTGACCAGCAATTGCCAGCGCGTGGTGCCAAAGGCGCGGGCGGCCTCGACCACATCGGAATCCACGTGACGGATGCCGAGATCGGTCAGACGGATCAGCGGCGGCAGCGCGTAAATGATGGTGGCGAGAATCGCCGGCACCTTGCCAAGGCCGAACAGCATCAGCACGGGGATCAGGTACACGAAGCTCGGCAGCGTCTGCATGATGTCGAGCACGGGCAGCAGAACCCGCCTTAGCAGCGCACTGCGCGACGTGAAGATGCCAAGCGGCACACCGAGCACCACCGACAGCACGGTCGCCACCAGCATCAGCGCGAGCGTCTCCATCAGCTTGTCCCACAGCCCGAAGCAGCCGATTGCATAAAGCAGTAGTACGAAGAACGCAGCAATCGGCAGACGCCGCGTCGCATTCCACGTGATCGCGCCGACCGCGAGCAGGATCAGCCACGCCGGCGTAGCCCTCAGCGCGCCTTCGAGCGGCACCAGCAGATAGCGCAGCAGTGCGATGCTGAAGTTGTGGAAGCTGTCACCGTGCGCGGTGACGAACGCCTGAACGACATCGTTCACCCAGTCGGCGATCGACAGATGCAGAAAAAACGAATGCATGATCAAACCTCCGATGCGCGTGAACGGGTGGCGCAGTGCGTCAGCCGTTCAGCGCAAAGCGTCGTGACTTCGTCGGAGAATCAGGCGCCTGTGAGCGAGGCCTGGACTTTCTGGGCCACGTCGTTCGGGACCCACGGTTTCCACATCTCCGGATGGTCGTGGAGGAACTGCCTGGCCATCGTCGGACCGTCGATCTTCTTGCTGGTCATCTCGAGGATGGTCTGGTTCAGGAAGTCCATCGAGAAGCTGACCTTGCCAAAGGCCGCCATCATTTCAGGCTCGGCTTGATAGAACGGCGTCGACACACCGACCTTCAGATGCGACACCAGATACGACGACGCGCACTGCGAGGTGCTGGTATCGGCACGCAGCGTCTTCCAGCAATCGGCGTTGAACGGCGGCATCTTCAGTTGCACGAACTTATATTTGGCCATCAGCGCTGCCGGTTCCCAGTAGTAGAACAGGATCGGCTTGCCACGCTGATACGCGGACGAGATGGCCGCGTCGAGCGCCGCACCGGTGCCTGGGCGGAAGTTCGTGTAGCTGTCGTCGAGCTTGAGCACTTTCAGCAGACGCGTGTTCACGCGTTCGCAGTCCCAGCCGGCCGGACAATTCAGGAAGCGGCCCTTGCCCGGTTCTTCGTCGTCCTCGAAGAGATCCTTGTATTTCGGCAGATCGGCGACCGAGGTCAGGTTCGGTGCGACCGGTTTGATGCCGCGTGCCGGGTCGCCCTTGACGACGTATTCCGGCACGTACCAGCCTTCGTTGGTGCCGCCCGGCAGCGTGTCGCCGATCAGCTTGACCTGACCGTCCGCGACGCCCTTGGCGATGATCTCCGAGCGGCCCGTCCACTGTTCGCCCCAGACCTGCAGATCATTACGCGCGAGGGCCGTTTCGGTCGCGGCGGTGCTGCCCGGTACGGTATCCGTCTTGCAGCCGTAGCCTTTCTCGGCGATATAGCGCAGCACTTCCGAGGTGAACGAACCGCTTTCCCAGGTGACGCCCGCAAAGCGTACGGTCTTGCCACTCGAGCACCAGGTGCCCGCGTGCGCGGCGGCCGGGAAGAGGGCGCCTGCGGCGAGTGCCACGCAGGCTGTGCGTATCCAGGTTTTCATCAGCATTGTTTTGTCTCCAATGTCGACCGGAGTTGGCGCTTCAGCGCTTACTCCGGTCCCATGCAACGTAGTTGCGTCGGTTTTTAGTTTGTGCCTCGGCAGAGGCGTCAGGCGTAGGTACTTCGAGAGCTTTGCGTTGCGGCGAGCACGGCCTCGTCGAGCGTGAGACCGAGACCCGGTTCGTCGGAGAGCGTGAGCCAGCCTTCGCTGTCGACGTCGATAGGTTGCGTCAGCATGAAATCGCGACGCTCGATCGACCATTCCGGCGGGTCGTAGGGAAACTCGATGAAAGGCGCCGACGCAGCGCCCGCCGTCAGATGAAGATTGGCAGCGAGTCCGATACCGTTGCCCCATGTGTGCGGCGTGAACACCTTGCCGCGCGCTTCGACGGCTTGCGCGAGCTTGCGCAGGCCTTCCATGCCGAGTGAACAAGCGACGTCGGGTTGAAACACGTCGAGGCAATCGCGTGCGAGCAGTTGATCGAACTCGTAGCGCTCGCGGGTCATCTCGCCACCGGCGATGCGGATGCCGGTGCTGCGGCGCAGTTCGACATGGCCGTCGTAGTCGCCGCGATGCAGCGGCTCTTCCATCCAGTAGACGCCGTGTTTTTCGAGCTCGCGGGCGACTTCGAGCGCTTCGTTCACCGTCCAGGGTGCCGCTGTGTCCCACGGCATGCGCCAGCCCTGGTTGCAGTCCACCATCAGTTCAAGACGGTCGCCTACCGCATCGCGTACTGCAGCGAGCGCTTCGAAATCGTCGGCGAGGCTTGGACGGCCGAAGCGGATTTTCAGCGCCGGGAAACCGCGTTCGGCGACCTGCAGCGCCATCTTCGCCATGTCGTCCGGATGCCGGTGCACGCCGCCCGAAGCGTAGGCGCGGATCCGGTTGCTGCGGCCGCCCATCATCTTCCAGCAGGGTTCGCCGCGAATCTTGCCGGCCAGATCCCATAGCGCGATATCGAGCGGCCACGGGCGTCCCGCATGAAAGCCGATGTTGTCCAGCACGGCGCTATGACGCCCGAGGGCGAGCGGATCGGTGCCGACGAACAGGTGCTGGTAGTCCGCGAAGCCGTACATCGCATCGCCGGAGCCGATGCCCACGTGACCCGCGTCGTCATGGACACGCACGATGGTCGCGGGAAATTTGCGCCGCGGCTGGCTATCCCAGGAAGCGGGGAACGGCGGATCGAGCTCCAGCTGGTGGTGCGTGATCTCAATCCGGCTAATGCGAGGTGTCTCAAAACTCATGGGCGTTCCTGGGACGAATGCCGCAATGCCGCATGAGGCGGCACGATTGGATTAGGAATGACGTCATGCTATGGAGGTGGCACGAGCAACTCAATCGCTTCAATTAAAGTAAATGACTGCATGCAATGCCGTGCGATTGAATGCGTATGATGCGAATGACACCCATGGCCTTGATGCCGGTGGGAAGGGAACAGGAAGGAGACCGTCGCTATGGCGATGAACGCGTGGCTGCCCAGGATCGAAGCGGGTAGCGATCCAAAATATCAGGTCATTGCGCGAGCTTTCGCGCAGGCCATCCTCAACGGCCAGCTACCAGCGGGCGAAAAGCTGCCGCCGCACCGCTCGCTCGCCAGCGAATTGCACGTCACCACCGGCACGATCAGCCGCGCCTATGCCGAGCTGGAGCGGCAGGGGCTGGCGAATGCGCGCGTCGGTGATGGCACATATGTGGCGCAGGCGCGAGCTCGTGAGATGTCGTCGGGCACGACACCGCGCGGCGCGCTGCGTCCTGGGATGCCACCCGCGCCGGCCTTGATCGATCTCGGGCAGAACGTGCCGCAATCGACGGGCGAAGCAACAGCGCTATGCGTGACGCTGCGCGAAATTGCCAACGACGAACGCCTTGCCGCCGAGCTGCTGCAATACGCGCCCGAAGCAGGCTCGATGCGGCATCGGCTGGCGGGTGCGGCATGCCTGGGGCGCGCCGGCAGTCCGGCGAGCGCGTCGCGCGTGCTGGTCACGCAAGGCGCACAGCATGCACTTGCGTCGGTGTTGCGCGCGGTCGCCCGGCCGGGCGATACCGTGCTGGCCGAAGTGGTCAGCTATCCTGGGATCATTGCGTTGGCGCGGCAACTGCGGCTGCACCTCGTCGGCGTCGAAATCGACTCCGAGGGTCTTGTGCCCGCCGCCCTCGAACTGGCGTGCAAGTCGCTGCACCCGCGCGCGATTTTTTGCGTACCCACCATCCACAATCCGACCACTGCGACGATGTCGAGCGAGCGGCGCGATGCCGTCGCCGATATCTTGCAGCGGCACGGCGTGCTGCTGATCGAAGACCTGGTGCCGGCGATGTTGCTCGAGGCGCCGCCTGAACCACTTTCGACGCGTCTGCCAGATCAATCGTTTTTGATCGCGGGCCTGTCGAAGTCAGTGGCGCCCGGGTTGCGGGTGGGCTATCTGCAAGCGCCGCCTGCGTGGTGTTCGAAGATCGCGGCGGTGATTCGCAGCGACTGCTGGATGACCGCGCCGTTGATGGCCGAAGTGGTGTCGCGCTGGATTGAAAACGGCGAGATGGAGCGGTTGAATGGCTTGCAGCGCGCGCATATCGAAACGCAGCACGAGGTGGCGAACGAAGTGCTCGAGGGGGTCGCCTACCGGCATGCGGCGACGAGTTCGCATCTGTGGCTGCCGTTGCCCGAACCGTGGCGTGCCGCGGAGTTTGCGGCGGCGTTGCGGCACGAGGGCGTGCTGGTTAAGACTGCCGACAGTTTTGTGATTGGGCGTAACGCGGCGCCGCATGCGATTCGGGTTTGCATGACAGGCGCTACTTCGCGCGACGCGCTGCTGCGCGGGTTGTCGATTATTCGCACTACGCTCGATCACGGGCTTGAGAGTGGGATGGCGTCCTCGTACGCGCCATGAGGGTCAGGCGGTAGCGGATGGGCCCGGACCAGTAGTTACGTTACACGAATAACAGCGCAAGAAGCGGAGCGTACCTTCAGGCACAAACCGCGACGATGACCTCATTGAAACCGGAGGTTATCGATGCGTGTCCCGTTCTCCCAACCCGCCATCAGACTACCCGCCGCATTCCAGCGGCTTGCGTGGTCGAATCTCGTTGCGCAGTCAGCCGAGCAGATCAGCCTCGCTGCCGCGCCGCTCGTTGCCGTGTTCGCGCTCGGCGCGAGCGCGCGTGAAACAGGTTTGCTGCAGACCGCCCAGACCTTGCCTTTCCTGTTGCTGTCGATTCCGCTCGGCGTGTGGGCCGATCGTCGCTCGCGCCGGACCCTGATGGCGCTCGCCGAAGGCATGCGCGTGATCGCCATGCTGAGCGTGCTGTTACTGGTGATCTCGCATGAATTGACGTTGGCCTGGCTAGCTGCGCTCGGGTGTCTCGGCGCGACCGGCACGGTGGCGTATAACGTAGCGGCACCATCGTTAGTGCCGTCGCTGGTGTCGCGCGAGTCGTTCGCAGCCGCGAATGGGCGGCTCGAACTGGCACGCAGCGTTGCGTATTCCGCAGGACCTGCGCTCGGCGGCATGCTGGTGGGCTGGATCGGCGCGGGCTGGGCGTACGGCTGCGCGGCCGGCCTCTCGGCGTTGGCGGTCGCATTGCTAGCGGGGTTGAGTGAACCGCCGCGTACACTGACCGGGCAGCGCCACTTCCTGCGTGAACTGCGCGACGGTACCCGCTTCGTGCTGCGTGACGCCTTGCTGCGTCCGATGATCGCCACGGCCGTGTTTTTCAATCTCGGCTTCTTCATGCTGCAGGCGGTGTATGTGCCGTACGCGGTGCACCGGCTTGGGCTGACGGCGTCGGCTGTGGGCGTAACGCTCGGCGCGTATGGCGTCGGCATGGTGTGTGGGGCACTGGCAGCGCCGTCGATCGCGCAGCGGCTCAGATTCGGGCGCGTGCTGACGATTGGTCCTTTTTGCGGACTGCTCGCTTCTCTGGTGATGGTGGCAACGCTGGCCGTACCATCGTTCTGGTTGGCAATGCCAAGCTTCTTTCTGCTCGGTGTGGGGCCGATTCTCTGGGTGGTCGGCTCGACGACCTTGCGCCAGGCCATCACGCCTGATGGAATGATGGGACGTGTCTCGGCGATCAACAGCACGGCGACCTATGGCGCACGACCGCTCGGCGCGTTGCTGGGTGCCGCGGTCAGCGGGCATTGGGGTATGGAGGCGTGTCTGGTAATGGCAGCCGTTGCGTTTCTGGCGCAGGCGCTGATCATCGTGGGGTCGCCAGCGGCGCGGCTAGAAGCGGCTCCCGACGGGGCAGCGGCGTGACTGTCGGTTGGGCGATTGGCTGCACGATCCGCCCACGACAGCTATCCTGTCAGTTGCGTCACCCAGCCCATGCGATGTCACGGAGCGACAACGTCAATTCGTGACATCCGCGTGCACTTCTCTCTTCTTTGGCGGAGCAGAGCATGAGCAAACAGACTATTGCAGACTTCCTGGCAAAAACGCTTCACGCGGCTGGAGTCGAACGTATCTGGGGCGTGACCGGCGACAGCCTGAATGGCCTGTCCGACAGCCTCTACCGCCTAGGTTCGATCCGCTGGATGCACACCCGCCACGAAGAAGTCGCCGCCTTCGCTGCAGGTGCCGATGCCGCCGCTACCGGCAAGCTCGCGGTCTGCGCCGGCAGTTGCGGTCCCGGCAATCTGCATCTGATCAACGGCCTGTACGACTGCCATCGCAACCATCAACCTGTGCTCGCCATCGCGGCGCATATTCCGTCATCGGAAATTGGCCTCGGTTACTTTCAGGAGACTCATCCGCAGGAACTCTTCAAGGAGTGCAGTCACTACGTCGAACTCGTGACGAACCCGTCGCAGTTCCCACGCGTTCTGGCCACCGCGATGCACACGGCGATCGAACAGCAGGGCGTGGCCGTGATCGTTTTGCCCGGCGATGTGGCGCTCGGCGAGGCGCCCGACGAAGTGCCGGCATGGGCGGGCACGTTGGAGCCTGCCACGCTGTTGCCTGCCGCTGCGGATATAGACAGACTCGCCGAGCTGCTGAACCAGGCCGAAGGCGTCACGCTGTTGTGCGGCAGCGGTTGCGCAGGGGCGCACGACGAAGTGGTCGCACTGGCCGACGCGCTCGGCGCGCCGACCGTCCATGCGTTGCGCGGCAAACAGTACGTCGAATGGGATAATCCGTACGATGTCGGTATGACGGGCCTGATCGGTTTTAGCTCGGGCTACTACGCCATGATGTCGTCCGATACGCTTGTCATGCTCGGCACGGATTTTCCGTATCGCAACTTTTATCCGTCGCATGGCAATGTGGTGCAGATCGATCGCCGGGGTAGCGCGCTCGGCAAACGTACGCCATTGAAGATGGGTTTAGTCGGCGACATCAAGCCTACCCTGCAAGCGCTGTTGCCGAAGCTCACCCGCAAGACCGATCGCGACTTTATCGAACGGGCCCGCACCCATTACTTCGCGGCGCGGCTCACCCTCGACGATCTCGCGAGGCCATCCGATCCCGGCAAGCCCATTCATCCGCAATATCTGACGAGCATCGTCGATGAGATCGCCGACGAGGATGCGGTGTTCACCGTCGACGTCGGCACGCCGACCCTGTGGGCCGCCCGCTATTTGACGATGAACGGCAAGCGCACCCTGCACGGCTCGTTCAATCACGGCTCGATGGCGAACGCCATGCCGCAGGCGCTCGGCGCCAAAGCCGCGCAGCCGGATCGGCAGGTGATCTCGCTATCGGGCGACGGCGGCCTCTCGATGCTGCTCGGCGATCTGCTGACGGCACGACAACTCGATCTGCCGATCAAGGTGATCGTGTACAACAACAGTTCGCTGGGCTTCGTGGCCATGGAGATGAAGGCTGGCGGTTACCTCGATAGCGGCACGGACCTCAGTGCCACCGATTTCGCCGCTATTGCGAAAGGTGCTGGCATCTATAGCATACGTGTGGAGGATTCCGAAGCAATTGGCGACGCCTTGCGTGACGCGTTCGCGCATCCCGGCCCGGCGGTGATCGACGTCGTCACGGCAAAGCACGAACTCGCCATGCCGCCGAAGATCCAGTGGGCGCAGGCCAAGGGCTTCAGTCTGTATATGTTGCGTGCGGTGCTCAACGGGCGTGGCGATGAGGTGGTGGAACTGGCGAATACGAATCTGCGCTAGCAATATCGGCAACGGTCTGCTGCTTCTGCGTCGCGCGTCGCGGGTTCGTCCCATGTCGCGGGTTGGTCCCAGTGCCCGGTCACATCGGACAGGCTAAAATCTTTGGCTTTTCCAGGCGAGACCATGAATCTGGCCTGGTGACCGATATCCACACACAGAGACACACTGAGGCGCAATTTTGAATAGTCCACAGCAGCAAGAGGGCCTGAAGCGCGGGCTGAAAAATCGTCACATCCAGCTCATAGCGCTGGGCGGGGCGATCGGCACCGGCCTGTTCCTCGGTTCAGCTAGCGTGTTGCAGGCGGCCGGGCCGTCGATGATCCTCGGCTATGCGATCGGCGGCATCATCGCATTCATGATCATGCGGCAGCTCGGCGAGATGGTCGCGCAAGAACCGGTGGCGGGTTCGTTTAGCCATTTTGCCTACAAGTACTGGGGCGATTTCCCAGGCTTTCTGTCGGGCTGGAATTATTGGGTCCTCTACGTGCTGGTCAGCATGGCCGAGTTGACGGCTGTGGGAACGTACGTGCATTTCTGGTGGCCTGGTGTGCCGGCCTGGGTATCGGCGCTGGTGTGCTTCGCCGGCATCAACGCGATCAATCTGGCGAATGTGAAGGCCTACGGCGAGACCGAGTTCTGGTTCGCGATCATCAAGGTGGTAGCGGTGATCGGCATGATCCTGTTCGGCGGCTATCTGCTGATTAGCGGCAACGGCGGTCCGCAAGCATCGATCAGCAACCTCTGGGCCGACGGCGGTTTCTTTCCGCACGGGTTTCATGGCCTTTTCATGATGCTGGCTGTGATCATGTTTTCCTTCGGCGGCCTGGAGCTGATCGGCATCACGGCGGCCGAGGCGGATGAGCCGCGCAAGAGCATTCCCAAGGCGGTGAATCAGGTGATCTACCGGATTCTGATTTTTTACATCCTCTCGCTGGCGGTGCTGCTGTCGCTGTATCCGTGGAATCAGGTGGCGGCCGGCGGCAGCCCGTTCGTGATGATCTTCTCGCAGATCGGCTCGACGCTTACGGCGAACATTCTCAACATCGTGGTGCTGACGGCCGCGCTGTCTGTCTACAACAGCGGTGTGTATGCGAATAGCCGCATGCTTTATGGCCTCGCGGAGCAGGGCAACGCGCCGCGCGCGCTGATGAAGGTCGACCGTCGTGGTGTGCCGTATCTGGCGATTGGCCTGTCCGCGCTGGCGACATTTGCCTGCGTGATCATCAACTACCTGATTCCTTCGGAAGCGCTTGGTGTGCTGATGGCGCTGGTGGTGGCCGCGCTGGTGCTGAACTGGTCGCTGATCAGCCTCACGCATCTGAAGTCGCGCAAGGCGATGGTGGCGGCAGGGCAGACGCTGGTGTTCAGGTCGTTCTGGTTTCCGGTCAGCAACTGGATCTGCCTTGCGTTCATGGCAATGGTTCTGGTGATTCTCGCGATGACGCCGGGGTTATCGGTTTCGGTGTGGCTGGTGCCGGTGTGGTTGCTGGCGATGTGGGCGGGTTATGTGGTGAAGCGGCGGCGGGCGGGGGCGGTTCACGCTACGCCTTGAGCCTGGCGCCCGGAGCCTCGTTCTGGAGGCCCTCCGTCGTGCCGTACCTTCATGCCCGGCCGAAATTCGACCGCGCGACGCGCCAGATAGAATGCATGGATCGTTATCCGCTTTGGAACACTTCGTGGCCGCCTCTTCACCGCATTCCCCGGACGTCCTTGCCGCGCTGCGCGCGGCCACCGCGCAACGACATGCCACACTCGACTCCTCGATGCCGCTGGCGAAACCGCATCCGTCCATTGCCGATTATCGCGATCATCTGTTGCTGCTAAAGGCGTGGCTGGGTCCAATCGAAAGCTGGCTCGCGGGTTTCGCGGATGGTCCGCAGGATCCCCGGACGCTGACACCGTTGCGGCGTCTGCCGTTAATCGAAAGCGATCTGGCGCACGACGCGATTGCCGGGTTGAGTGAGCGGACGAATGACGCGAGGCCCCGAGCGTTGCCGCGCGCTCACGGCGACAATCCCGCCTACCGTTGGGGCGTGTGCTACGTCGTGGAAGGATCGCAACTGGGCGGCGCGGTGCTTTATAAAAGGTTGCACGCACAACTGGCGCCGCACCCGCTGCGCTATCTGGCTGGCAATGGCGAACCGGTCGGGCCGCGCTGGCATCGGTTCGTCCAGGGTTTACAGCAGGACGTAATGGAAGACGCTGCGGTGCTGAGCGCCTGCGAGGGCGCAAGACACGCATTCGATAGCTTGCTTGAACTTTTACCGCATTCGAGCAGGCATGCCGGGGGAGTTTTTACCGACCACGCCTGATGGTTCGTGCTTCACGGTGCCTGGCGGCTTCGTGCCGAAGATATGCCGGGAATGCTGGCCCAAACCCTGCGGTCAAGCTTTCTGGTTTCGGGTAAAGTTTCGGACTATGGATAGACCTTCCCGAGAGCAGACAGCAGCGTCCTCCATCGACCCGGCGTCGGTGTTCGATTTGCTGCCCGATGCTTACCTCATCCTTGACGAACAGCGGGTCGTGGTTCTGGCCAACGCGCGTTATCTGAGCGTGCTCGGCGTAACGCTGGCCGAAATACAGGGGCGCTCGGTCTACGACATCAACCAGTTCGGTTCCGAGCAGCAACGCAACGAACGCCGTGCCTGGCTTGGAGACGCGCTGGACAATCTGGTGCCCGGAGAAATGCGTCTGTCACCGCTGCTGCGCTACGACATGGCAGCGGGGGGCCTCGAAGCGAGCCGTCCCGATGTGCGTTATTGGCAAATCAAGGCCAGCATGATGCCCGGGGGGGCGGCGCAAGGGCGACTGATAGCGCTATGCGTGCTCGATGTCACCGCAAGCATCGCGGCCAACGAGCGCAACCAGCGCGAGCGCGCCAAGTTGCGCTCACAGGCGCGCCTGCGCCAGGTACTGGTGGAAGAGGCGACCGCGCAGCTGCGCGACCATCAGGAGCAATTCCAGCAGGCGTTGGCGTTTGCGCATGTGGGCGCCTGGGAACTCGATCCGTCGACTGGCGCCATCGATTGCACGGCCCAGTGCAAGGCCAACCTGGGGCTGCCTTCCGACGTGGCGCTCGATGAGCACCGCTTCTTTACCGAACTCGTGTATCCCGACGATCGCGCGCGCGTACGCGAGACCATGCTGCATGCGATCGAGAACCGCGAGCCGTTCGAAGTCGAATACCGGGTGGTCTGGCCAGCGCAATCCGTGCATTGGATTCTGGTGCGCGCCGCGGGACGTTATCTCGGGGACGGCACGCTTAAATCAATGCTCGGTTTCACCCTCGATATCACCCGGCGCAAAGAGGCCGAGCTCGAGCAGCAGGCCATCGCGCAAGCGGAGAAACGTGCTCGCGAAGAAAGCGATCGCGCCGCTCGCGCCATGGATCATTTTGTCACGGCGGTCAGTCATGAGCTGCGTTCGCCGCTCGGTGCGATTCTCTCGTGGACGGCGCTGTTACAGCGTGCAGGCGACGCTTCACATGTTGTGCGCGTAACCGATGTGATCGAACGTAACGCCCGGCAGTTGTCGCATATGGTCGACGATCTGCTCGATAGCGGCGCGATCGCCACCGGCAAACTATCGGTCAACCGGCAGCCCGTAGATCTCGGTGCGCTAGCCGGCAATGTGGCAGAAGACATTCGCATGAAGGCCGAGGCGAAGGGACTGCGTCTGAAAGCGGATGACATACGCTCCTGCCTGGTGATGGCAGATGAAAGCCGTATGAAACAGGTGGTGTGGAATCTGTTGTCGAACGCCGTCAAATTCTCTGCGAGCGGTACCGTCGAACTGGTTGTCGGCGTGAACGGCGACAAGGCGGAACTGAGCGTGCGCGATAGCGGCTCGGGGATCGAGGCTGAGGCGTTAGGCCGGATCTTCGAACGGTTCGAACAGATCGGTGCAGAGGGCGCGGGGCGTGTGGGCGGTCTAGGGCTGGGCTTGTGGCTGGTCAAGCATCTGGTCGATCTGCACGACGGCAGTGTGTTTGCCGAAAGCGCCGGGCGTGGGCAGGGCGCCACGTTTCACGTCCTGTTGCCACTTTATCAATGATGGCGCCGATTTGGCATCTTCGAAGTGCATTCAGTCGAACGCCGGACGACCGGCGCACCTGCCGAACCTTCGGTCCCGCTCAGTCGGTATAAGGCGGCGGTTCGTTAAGGACTGCCCAGAACATACCGAGATCGCTGATCGCGGCCATGAAGTCGTCGAACTCTACCGGCTTCACGACGTAGGCATTCACGCCGAGATCGTAGCTGCGCAGTAAATCTTTCTCTTCACGCGAGGACGTCAGCATCACGACCGGAATTCTTTTCAGGCGGTCGTCGGCGCGCACGCTTTTCAACACCTCATGACCGTCGATCTTCGGCAATTTCTTGTCCAGTAAAATGACCGCGGGATTCTCGTCCGTGCGTGTGCTCCATTGTCCTTCGCGCCGCAGATAATCGAGCGCCTCCGCGCCGTCGCGTACGGATACCACCGGATTCGCAAGGCGCGATTTCTCGAGCGCAATCAGTGTCAGCTCGATGTCGTTAGGATTGTCTTCCACTAAGAGGATGGGTCTTAACACGCTGCGTTCCTTTACGTTGACGCTGCTGAATCCGTCGATGCGTCGTTGGTTGGCTCTTTGGGAACGGGTCTGAACGGACGGCCGGGAGAAAATGCCGTGAGACGCGCGACAGCCGCGGCCGTTTCATCGTAGTCAGCTGCCTCGGCGGCGAAGACCTTTGGCAAGGAAAAATAGACCGTTGCGCCCTTGTCGATTTCGCCGACTGCCCACGTTTTGCCGCCGTGCCGCTCGATAATCCGTTTGACGCTGGCAAGGCCAATGCCCGTGCCTTCGAATTCTTCGAAGCGATGCAGCCGCTGAAACACACCGAACAGTTTGTCGACGTAGCGCATGTCGAAGCCGACGCCGTTGTCGCGCACATAAAACACGTGCTGATCGGCCAACTCCCGTTCGCCTTCCTCGCTGCCAATTTCAATGATCGGATGTTCATCCGGCCCGCGACGATGCTGGCTGAATTTTACCGCGTTCTCGAGCAGATTTCGCAGTACGACATGAATGAGTACCGCGTCAGCCGTAACGCTACTCAGTGGACCGACGCGCCATTCGATCTGCGTGTCGCCGGATTGTTTTCGCTCGTCTGCAATCAGGCCGTCCACCAAAGAGCGCAAATCGACGTTTTGCGGCCGCAGTGCGGCGCGGCCCATCTGCGAGAATGCGAGCAGATCGTCGACCAGCTCGCCACCGAAGCGCGCCGACGCGACGATGCGCTCGACAAAGTGCTTGCCTCGTTCAGACAGGCGCGACGACTCCATCTCGCGGAGCAGATCGGCGAAGCCGACGATATGCCGTAGCGGTGCGCGCAAATCGTGCGACACCGTATAGGAAAAGCCTTCGAGTTCCTGGTTGGCGCGGCCCACTTCCATAGCGAGTTGCGCGAGTTCTTCAGCGCGGCGCAGAACGACGCCGAGCATCGCCGTGCGAAATTCCGCCGCAATTTCCAGCTCCGCGGGACGCCACGGCTGCGAGCGGCCGCGAACGGTTTCGGTCCACGCATCGAAGCTTTCGCGCGGCGAGAGCGATGCGGAGAGCGACGCAAGTTTGTTGCGCGGATCGCCGGCCCACTTCACCGTGCGTATCACCTCGGCGCGAAACCAGATGATGTAATTCCGGAACAGCTTCGAAATCGATACGGAGAGAATGCCCGCGCAATCCGGCTCGATGGGCGTGTTGCGTACGGCGGCCAGCGCGTCGGTCGAGTAGATGTCGTCGGGACGGGTGTCCATCCACGCGACCAGTTTATCGACCTCGGCTGCCACAGGTGTCGCGCCAACCAGTACGATGCGCCCATCGAACACGATAGCCGCGCCGGTCGCGTCGGTCAGCCCTAGCAGTTCCTTCGGATCCTCGGCGAGCGTGTCGACAAAGTTTTCGGTATTGGCCATTGCGGCAAGCAGGCGCGATTGCCGGCGCCGCAGTTCGATCCGGTACTCCGCCTCTTCACGCTCTTCCTTGGCTTCGACCTGCAGCGAGAGGACCTGCGCGATATGTTCGCAGGCGGTGCGCACCTCGAATGGCGGAACGCGCGCCGTTGCGTGATGGCAGGAGATCAACCCCCATAGCTTGCCGCGCACTACGATCGACATCGACATGGAGGACCACGTCCCCATGTTCTTCATGTATTGGACGTGCACCGGCGAAACGCTGCGCAGTGACGAGTACGTGAGATCGGTCGGCCGGCCCGTGGTCGGGTGCAGGGCCGGAACGAGCGGCGCGGGTAGGTAGTCGGCGTCGGCGATCAGGCGAATGCGATTGCGCACATAGAGCGCGCGCGCCTGGGCGGGAATATCGGAGGCGGGGAAATGCTGGTCGAGATACGACGGATAGCCTGGTTCGATCGCTTCGGCAAGGACATGTCCATGACCATCGTGGTCGAAGCTGTAGACAAGCGTGCGGCCGAAGCCGGCAATGCGGTGCACCTCTTGCGCGGCTAGCGCCGCGAGCCCGTCGACACTCTGAACCTCTTGCAGGCGGTTGATAAACGTGCGGACAAGTGGATAGATCGACGAGAACACGTCGGCCGTGCCCCGGGCCGGTTCGAGTTCAACAATGCCGACGCCGTCGAGGCGATGGACTACGACAGCCAGCGGCGAAACGCGCTCGCTGCCAACGTTGCGCGGATCGTTTATCGAGCCTGCGTAGAGAGGGACGCCATCGGCTTCGAGCGTGCGTAATGCATCGAGCGCGAGCGCCGCGGCCGCGCCGAGGACGCGTTCGAGAGGTTGTCCAAGAAGCTGCTCTACAGGGGTGGCCGTGAGGGCTGAGATGTTTTCGCTGGCTTGCAGCACGGTGCCGTCGTCGGCCGTGCTGATGAGGAATCCATGTGGCTGGATGCCCCCAGGAATATGGATGGGTTCGCTAGCACAGTCGGATGTCGCGACCCGGCCGTTTGTCATGTCTGTCATGCTCGCTCCGTGCGGACTCGCTGACATTCTCGCATAGACGCGCGGGTTTGCAGGGTTGCGGGAGCGTGTGCGATTCCGTGTGCAGAATGCGCGCGCAGTCTGGATTGGGATGCAATTTTTTTGGGGGGGGGGGTAGTGCGGGAGGACGTACTGCGGGAGAAAGTACTGGTGCCCAGGGCCGGACTCGAACCGGCACGCCTTGCGGCGGGGGATTTTGAGTCCCCTGCGTCTACCTGTTTCACCACCTGGGCTTGTCTTGCGACACGTGCGCAAAGGATGCGCGCGGCGGGAAACGCAGATTATGGCCGAAATTGGCGTTCCGGGCAAGTTGCGCGCCGACCGCCTCAAACCGTCCGCGAAAACCGCTCCAAGGTCTGTTGACCGAGATACCGGTCGAACACCATCGCTATGTTGCGCACGAGCATCCGCCCGGCCGTCAGCACTTCGAGCTTGTCACCGCTCAATAACACCAGGCCGTCCTCCGCGAACCCGCGCAGACGTTCCAACTGCGGCGCGAACGTCTCGGCGAAGCGGATGCCATACGCAGCCTCGAAGTCATCGAAACGCAGCTCGAGATTACACATCAGTTGCGTGATGATGTCGCGGCGCAGGCGGTCGTCGGCGGTCAGGCGCACCCCGCGCGTGAGCGCGAGGCGTCCGGCGTCGATCGCGGCGTCGTACTCTGCCAGGTCTTTGGCGTTCTGCGCGTAGACATCCCCCACCTTGCCGATGGACGACGCCCCGAAGCCGATCAGATCGCATTCCGCACGCGTGCTATAGCCCTGGAAATTGCGATGCAAGCTGCGCTGGGCTTGTGCGATAGCCAACTCGTCAGTAGGCAACGCAAAGTGGTCCATGCCGATGTACACATATCCCGCACCCGTCAAACGCTCGACAACCAGCTTGAGAATCGCGAGCCGCACTGCCGGCGAGGGCAGCGCCGCAGCGTCCATCTGGCGCTGCATCTTGAAGATCTGCGGCATGTGTGCATAGCCGAACACCGACAGCCGATCTGGCGTGAGAGCAAGCATGGTATCGAGCGTGCGGCTGAAACTGTCGACTGTCTGATGCGGCAAGCCGTAGATCAGATCGACGCCGATCGAATGAAAACCGACGGCGCGGGCGGCTTGCATCACCGAGGCGGTCATCTCGAGCGGCTGGATACGATTGATAGCCTGCTGGACCACCGGATCGAAATCCTGCACACCGAGACTTAGCCGGTTAAAGCCGAGTTTGCGCAGATGGGCGATGGTTTCGGCGGAGGCTTCGCGCGGATCGACTTCGATCGAAAACTCGCCCTGCGAGTCTGGGGTCAACGAGAAATGCCGGCGGGTGGCCGCCATCAGCTCGCTCATCTCGTCGTGCGACAAAAACGTTGGCGTGCCACCGCCCCAATGCAGTTGTGAAACCGGCCGTGCGGTATCGAAGCAGGCCGCCTGCAAGGCGAGCTCACGCTTGAGCCGCTCGAGGTAAGGACGGGCACGCGCACGGTTCTTCGTCGCGATCTTGTTGCAGCCGCAATAGAAGCACACGGTGTCGCAGAACGGGATGTGGAAGTACAACGAGAGATCCGTCGCCGACGCGCCCGGATCAGCCGCGGCACGCAGATAGTCGGCGTGATCGAAATCGTCGCGGAACTGAAGTGCGGTTGGATAGGACGTATACCGTGGGCCGTTTGCGCTGTATCTGGCGAGCAGATCGGGACGGAAGAGGGTGTCGGCGGTGGTCATGGGCGGCTCGGTGGACGCCACGCCGGGAAGTACGGAGACACCTGTGTGCCGGCAAGACCGGTGGAACGGGACAGGCGCCTCTTGAGCGTGGCCTTGTGTAGCGGTCCAGTTTACGGGAGCACTTCAGCTAGGCCTTGTGTAATAAGGTCGCACGCCGCTCAATGGCACAATGCAGGGTTGGCGTGCCGCAAGCGCGCGTTCAGTAGGTTGTTGGGCGTTTCAGGAAGAGTCTGGTGACTGTCGTCGAATCTCCGTTCAATGTAGCCGGTCATGCGTGCCGCCCAGATTGCGGGGCGTGCTGTATTGCGCCGTCGATCTCGAGCCCGATCCCGGGCATGCCGCACGGCAAGCCGGCGGGCGTGCGTTGCATCCAGCTCGGCGACGATCTGCGTTGTGCGATCTTCGGCGAGCCTGAACGGCCAGCGTGCTGCTCCGGTCTGCAACCGCAGGGCGAGATGTGCGGCACGACGCGTACCGAAGCGCTTGCCTGGCTCACCCAGCTCGAAACGCTGACGCAACCCGCCCTGCCATCCGATCCCCGCAACGGGGCTGTTTCAACCGCAACCCGTTGCATGGGAATGGCGTAAGAGCTTTGCATTGGACCGGAGAACCTGCATGACCCAACCCGTTGCGCCGACCCGGCGCGGATTTCTGCTCATGGCCGCTGCGGCGGTGGGCATCACTGTGTCGCTGGCGGCTTGTGCGGCCTCGACCTTTCCGTTCATCCCGTCGCACTACACGTTCTCGCAGCAGCAGGTGCAAGAGGCCGTGCAGCGCAAATTTCCTTACCAGCGCACCATTTCGCAGGTGTTCCAGGTTCAGCTGGCCAATCCGGTGGTCGGCTTCCTGCCGGATGCCAACCGCGTCTCGATCCGGCTCGATGCGCACCTCGCCAGCCCGTTCCTGCAGGAACCGGTGGATGGCGTCTTCACGTTGTCTAGCGAACTGGCCTATGACGAAGCCAGCAAGTCCGTGGTGCTGAAATCGCCGAATGTGGATAGCGTGAACGTCAGCGGTGGGGCGCAGGCCTACACGCAGCAGATCAATGCCGCCGCCGCGCTGCTAGCGACGCAGTTGCTGAACAACTATCCCATCTACACCTTCAAGCCGGACCAGTTGCAATTTGCCGGCGTGAACTACGAACCCGGTACAATCACCATCCTTACAAACGGCATACGCGTGCAGATCGTCGAGAAATGACGCGCCGCGGCCGCCAGGGCCGCCGTGCGCCGCTTGTGTTCCGTGCGCCTGGCAAGCCCTGATTCGACAACTGTTGGCGATGAGGGGGATAGATGGACTGGTTACTCGCTTGCAAGGCTTTGATACTCGGCATCGTCGAAGGCCTGACCGAGTTTTTGCCGGTATCGAGCACCGGCCATCTGATCGTCGTGGGCAGCCTGCTCGATTTCACGGGCGTGCATGCCAAAACCTTCGATGTCGTGATCCAGCTCGGAGCGATTCTGGCGGTGTGCTGGGAGTATCGGCGGCGGATCGGCGATGTTCTGACGGGTTTGCCGGCGCGTCCCGACGCGCGCCGCTTCGTGCTCAACGTGATTATCGCGACCATTCCTGCGGTCTTACTCGGCTTGCTGTTCGAAAAGGCAATCAAGGATGCGCTGTTTTCACCTGTGCCGGTCGCGTTCGCGCTGGTGGTGGGCGGCGTGATTATCCTGTGGGCCGAAGGGCGGCAGCGCACACGCGATGCCGTGCCACCGCGCGTGCAGTCGGTCGACGCGCTGACCTCTCTCGATGCCCTCAAAGTAGGCCTTGCTCAGTGCTTCGCGCTTATGCCGGGGATGTCGCGCTCGGGCTCGACCATTATCGGCGGCATGCTGTTCGGTCTCGAACGGCGGGTGGCGACCGAGTTCTCTTTTTTCCTTGCTATGCCGATTATTTTCGGCGCGACGGCGTATGAACTGGTCAAGAGCTGGCATCTGCTGTCGGCAAATGCGTTGGGGATGTTCACGCTTGGTTTCGTCGCCGCGTTTGTGAGCGCCTTCGTATGCGTGCGCTGGTTGCTGCGCTACATCGCGGCCCATGATTTCACGGTGTTCGCGTGGTATCGGATCGCGTTCGGTTTGCTGATCCTGGTCGCAGGATACAGCGACCAGCTGGACTGGGCTGAGTGACGGCTGTTCGCTGGCTTTAGCCTGCGTTTCAGCTGCCCCTGCGCCGCTTGAACACCAGATCCCAGACGCCGTGACCAAGCCGCAGGCCGCGGCGCTCGAATTTCGTCACCGGACGATAGTCGGGGCGCGGCGCGTAGCCGTCGGCGGTGTTTTCGAGCGCAGGTTCTGCGCCGAGCACTTCGAGCATCTGCTCGGCGTAGTTTTGCCAGTCAGTGGCGCAGTGCAGATACGCGCCTGGCTTCAGACGCGAGACGAGCAGCGCGACGAACTTCGGTTGAATCAGCCTGCGCTTATGATGACGCGCCTTGTGCCACGGATCCGGGAAAAAGATGTGCACGCCGTCGAGACTTTCCGGCGCGATCATCTGCTCGAGCACTTCAACCGCATCGTGCTGGATGATGCGGATATTCGACAGTTGCTGCTCGCCCATCAGCTTGAGCAAGGCGCCGACACCAGGTTCGTGGACCTCGACGCCGAGGAAATCGTCATCTGGGCGATGCGCAGCGATTTCGGCCGTGGTCGCGCCCATGCCGAAACCGATTTCCAGCACGCGTGCGGCTTCGCGGCCGAACACCGCGTTCCAGTCGGGCAGCTGCGGCGCGTACGGAATCACGAAACGCGGACCGAATTCGTCCATTGCACGACGCTGACCGGTCGAGACGCGCCCCGCGCGGGTGACGAAGCTGCGGATGCGGCGCAAACGCAGCGCTTCGTTCGAGTCGGTCGCGTCGCCCGCCGTGCCTTCAGCCGAAGTTGCGGAGGGTTCGTGGTTCGCTTCGCCGGGCAGGTCGGCTTGGTTCGGATCGTGGGTCATCTTCGATGGCTACAACGGTAGCGGCAAGGTCAAGGCGGTATGGGCGGCGTTGCGTGCACCGGAAGGCGCGACTGCATCGATAGCCGGCAGTGACCGCCGTCCCGTCAGTACGGCCAGTACAAAAAAGCCGCCTTCGTGGAGGCGGCTCTCGTGCTGGAATTCCGCTGAGGGTCAGCTGAATGTGGAGCGGGCGATGGGAATCGAACCCACGGCTCTAGCTTGGGAAGCTAGGGTATTACCATTATACGACGCCCGCAGAGCGCGCCATTTTACGCGGGTTTGGGGTGTTTAGGCAAATGCGGGGCGGTAGGGTGACGGGCGCGGGGATCCCATCCGAGCCTGGTGGCCGCAGGAATTAGCCGGAAATTCAAAGTCTTAACGCGGTACTTCGAGAATTATCCAAATGAGATCTATCGCCGCTCCCGAATCCGTATCAATTCGTTTTGCTAAATGAATATCCCGCTAGCGCAAGAACTATTATGCCAAATGATTAATCTTGAAGCTAACGAGCTAATTTATCTGAAGCACTAACTGATTGCTGTCTTTCAGTCAAGCATGACAGGCGCACACATCTGAAAAGTCAAATATCTACCTAAAGCGCATAGATATATCGCCGATGAACAAGCAAGCCTTCGAGCGCCGCAGATCAACGCGCTAGCCCCTATCCAAAAGCGCTCACCATTCCGCGTCACTCCAATCCGCGTTCACCCGGATTTGCAGAAAATACTCGCATCGTAACTAAAGATAGCGAAAACCGTGCCGTATACATCTTCAGCACCCTTTCAAAAAATTACATGGATCCGTTTGAAGAAACCTGTCAAGCAGATCGAGAAGTAATTCCGAGAGCACGTGCTAGCAGGAAAAATCGAGGTCAAATCTAACTAATGGCGTGAGATTGCGGACGTGAGAGCCCGTGCTCGCCTGGATAAAACAAACAGATATGAAAAACAAACCACTATTGGCGTTGTCTCTTGTTGCATCGCTTGTTCTGACCGCTTGCGGGGGCGGTGGGGGTTCCGGTTCGTCGACGACGCCTGCCGCGACCAGTGCTTCATCACCTTCGGCGGCCAGCGCGCCGGTCGCCAGCGCTCCGGTGGCGGCATCGACGCCTACCGTCAACGGCGAAACGCTGCCAAGTCTGACGAGCCCGCAAGCCGGCTCGACTGTGGCAACCGGCAACGGTCTGCAGGGGATCTGGACGGCGAACGCGAGCGGCGACAAAACCACCGCCTTCATTGATGCGCAAAACAACATTTCGTATCTGAGCACGGTTCTCACGCTCCCCGTGTCGCAGTTCTTCGGCGTCATCTCGCCGACCAGCACGACGTGGACGTTGACCTCGGGCGTCCAGTTTCTGCAACCCTTCTTCTACGCGACCACCTCGGGCTCGGGGACGTTCACGGCCAATCAGGCATTCAGTGGCAGCTTTGTCGCTAACAGCAGCACGGTCAATTTGTCGTGGACCTACGATCCCGCGAACGCTCTCGCTGTGACGCAGGCATCCGTAGTGGGGACGTGGGCGGAGACCAACTCCTCGATCACGGTCGATAGCAGCGGCGCCGTCACCGGCACGTTGAGCAGCTGCCCGGTCACCGGCACGCTGCTGCTGACGAGTGCAGGCTCGAGTCAGAATCTCTACTCGTTGAGCCTCACGACCGGCACGGCCGCAGCGTGCGCAACTCCGGGCAAGACGCTCTCGGGCAACGCGGCAATTGTGTTTCTGCCGATCTCGGGCAGCACGTTGTACGCGCGCTCGATCCTCTACGTGATCCACTCGTCGGACAACTCGGCCGTCGCCTACGGTCAGGTGTCGCCGCAATAAAAGCAGCATGAAATAACGCCGCCGCCGTCGCGTCAGACAGGCGGCGGCGCTCGCCCTGTCGGGACCGCTCGCGGCTACCGGTTCTGAGGTCTACACATGCAGAGGCGGACGCGGCCAGCAACCGCGCCCGCACTCGCCGCTCAGATCACGAAATACGTCAGTTGCACAGCGGCTCGCGTCACGACCATCAACAGCACCTGCACGATCACGAACAACAGGATCGGCGACAGGTCGATGCCGCCCAGGTTCGGCACCACGCGGCGCAACGGATTCAGAAATGGCGCGGTGAGCTGAAACAGAATCGGCATTGCCGGCGAGCGCGGGTTGAGCCACGACAGCAGCGCCATCAGGATCGTCAGCCAGATGATCAGGTTGAGCCCCCACTTGATCACCGTCAGCAGTGCGACGATCAGCAGCGTGGGCCACAGCGCGAGCGGATCGACGCCGGTCACGGCCACCATCAGCATCACATACACGACCGCTGCGATCAGCGCGGCGAGAATGCTCGCCCAATCGATGCGGCGGGTACTGGGCACGATCCGGCGCAGCGGCAGCACGATCCAGTTGGTGGCATGCATGACGGCGTTCGAGACCGGGTTGTACGGCGGCAGACGGACGACCTGCAGCCATGCGCGCAACAGCAATGCCGCGCCGAACAACGTGAAAACGGTATTGAGCAGAAAACGGGCGATATCGCCGAACATCTCGTGTCCTTTCCTTCAGGGTAGCGGCCGGTGCGAACCGGCCGCCGGGCGTCGGCACGTCGCTATGGGCGCGCCGACGTGTTTATCAGTTTGCATCCTGCGAGCTGGCGCGGCCGAGACCGGGCCACACCGCGATGAGTTACATCGTTACCTTGATTTCGCTGATCAGGATCGAGCCGTTGCCGCCGTCGGTGTAGTTCGGAATGTCGGCGAGCAGTGTTTCGGACGCTGGCTTGAATACCGTGTAGAACGCCTCGAGCGTATCGAACAGAAAATGCCCAGCCGCGACGAAGGGTGGCGGCGTGCCCGGCGGCCCGGCGTTGATGCCGGCGTCGACGGACCAGCCTTTGAGTGCCGCCCCGAACAGCTTCGCGGCCAGCGGCATGTGCGTGCCGCAGTAGTAGTCCATGTCGAAGCGGCCGTTTTCTCGATACGGATAGAGGATGCTGACCTTGATCATTATGTGTTCTCGTCGGTTGGTCCCGGTGCGAGGCGCTGGCGGATTGCGCGCTGCGCCGGACGTCACATTATCACGGCTTAGTTGACGCTAGTACCAGCCGGCGCCTGATTCAGCGACCGTCCGAGCGATTCTTCAACGGCGTCGGCGATTGAGTCGATGGCGGCCGGCGGCGTAGCCCGGCGCCGCGCGAGTGCAATCGCGCGCCGGCTCATCAGGCCGTACAGCGCCGCATGGTCGCCGCCGAGCGTTTCGAACAGTTCGAGCTGCTTGCGTACGACGCCCGCATCGCCGCGTGACACGGGGCCGGCGAGGGCGCCCGGCAAGCCCTTTTCATGGGCCGTTTGGATCGTGCCGGCCAGCATCGGCAGGAGCGCGCGCAGCGCGTCGTCCTCCGCGAAGCCGAGGGTGCGCCACAGGGCGACGCATTCGGCGAGGCCGCACAAGGCGAAGCTGGCAGCGTAGTGGGCGGCGCCGTGGTAAAGCATGCGCGTGCCCGGTGGAATCGACAGTGGGTGGCAGTGCAACGCCAGCGCGAGCGCAGTCAGCGCTTCCTTCAGTGCGCCGTCGGCCTCGATGGTCACCGAGCAGCCGGCGATGCGCTCGATATCTGCGAGATCGCCGCTAAACAGGTAGAGTGGGTGAAAACCACCTATCGACGCACCCTGCGCCCCGGCTGCCGCGAGCAGATCCACCGGCGAGGCGCCACTGCAATGCACCAGCGCGCGCACGCGCCCAGCGGCTTGCGGCGCGCAATCAAAGCGCAAAGTGTTCGCCGTCGAACCGATGCTGTCGTCGGGAACGGTTAAAAAGACGATATCGGCGGCGTCGACAACCTCTTGGGGGGTGTCGTACGCCGCGCACTGGTCGATCTGGGCGGCGAGCTGGCGTGCCGATTGAGGCGTGCGGCTGGCCACCGCGGTGACCGCATAGCCGGCGCGGGCGAAGCCGAGCGCAAGGCAGCGCGCAAGGCGCCCTGCGCCGATGAAGCCGAGACGCGGCATGGACGGCTGGGACATGGTTACTGCTCCGGACGGCACGATGAACGGAAAGCTGGAGTATCGCGCATTCAATTGTCGCTCGCGAGACGGCGGGGGTGGCGGTGCACTGCGCGAAACCTTTCCTCAGATAAATTTCGTGCCATATGGTTTGGCCGGCGGCACATTTGCCCGCGCGACCCCTGCAGGCCCGGAAACTGCTCACAATGAATTTGGTCGATGAAGTGAGGGGTTGGAGTTTTCTGTCTCGCAGTCTGATTCGGGAGGTCACCATGAGCATCTTTTCTTACCGAAAGCACTTGCGGTTCTTGACTCATTCGCAGCGGCGCCGCTGGTGGGATCAAAAAAAGCGCCTGACGCCACGTGTCAAAATCAGCGGTGCCTATGTGCCGCCGAATGTCATTCGCGAATTTACCTACGTCAAGGTGGGTTAAAAGATTTGCCCCTATGGGTAAAAAATGCCCGGCCTTGAGCCGGGCATTTTCGTTTTGTGAGCGGCGATGCGCTTTGAGCGTTATGTGTTTGTTTCGGTCAGCCTTCAACTTGGACGTGATTGAAGTGAATTTGTAATTAAAGATTACCGCTGCTGGGGATTTCCCAGACTGCTGGCCAGTAAAAGTGGCGTTTGCCGATGGGTGATCCGGCGCAAACCCTTGGTTTCCGAGATGTTGCGGGTAGGGTGTGCAAGAGAGCTCTCGCGTTTACCCGTTGCGGCGAATTACGGCTCGTCTACACCGATTGCAATTTGCAACAAATGCGAACAGCTATGCGGGTCCTTTTTCGATACATTCAATTCCATAGCATGCATGTCATGCGACACGGTCATCCGGCCGCGCTTGGAGAAGAAAAGTGAAAAAGATCATTCCGCTTGTTGTTGCCGCTGCGCTTGGTGTTGGCTTTGCCTCTGCTGCCGAGGCGCATGTGTCCGTTGGTATCGGGATCGGCATTCCGGTGGCTCCGGCCTATCCGGTTTATGCGGCGCCGCCGCCGGTGTACTACGCACCGCCGCCCGTCTATGCTCCGCCGCCGGTCGTTGTGGTGGGTGGTGGCTACGGCTACTACGGTCACCCGTACTACCATCGTGGATACTACGGGCGTGGTTATTATGGTCACGGCGGCTACGGCCACGGTGGCTATCACCACTATTGATAAACGCGCTCGCGGGATGCGTCGCAGTTTGACTTCGACGTAGTTCGTGGCTCAAATGTTTATCGAAGGTCGGTGAAACAGCTAAACGGCGTGATGCGGGCTCGGTTGCCTGCATCACGCCGTTTTCATTTGCGCGGCGCTACGCCTCTTTTGCGAATTCGCTGGACATCCGGCGAGGCGCCGACGTCGCCCTCGTGCATTCCATAGTGCGGCTGAAGCTGGGAGAATGCCTGCTTATTTCACCGCTCTGGAGTGTCCCGCCAATGCAAGTGCTTCCCGCTCCCACGTATGTCGATGTCGTCGATGCCGCTGCGCGGCTCGAGGGCGTCGCGCATCGCACGCCGGTTCTGACGTCCACCACGGCCAACGAACGGACCGGTGCGTCGATTTTCTTCAAATGCGAAAATTTTCAGCGCATGGGTGCGTTCAAGTTTCGCGGTGCCTATAACGCGATCTCGCACTTCGACTACGTGCAGCGGGACGCCGGCGTTGTGACGTTTTCGTCGGGCAATCACGCTCAGGCGATTGCACTGTCGGCACGTCTCGCGGGAATCCATGCAACGATTCTCATGCCGCACGACGCGCCTGCGGCGAAGGTCGCCGCTACCCAGGGCTACGGCGGCGAAGTGATCATTTACGACCGCTATAAAGAGAACCGCGAAGAGATAGGCCGGCGCCTCGCGAAAGAGCGCGGCATGACGCTGATCCCGCCGTACGATCATCCGCACGTCATCGCAGGGCAGGGCACGGCGGCGAAAGAACTGTTCGAGGAAACCGGTCCGCTCGATCTGCTGTTTGTGTGTCTCGGCGGCGGCGGATTGCTTTCCGGCAGCGCGCTCGCGGCAGCCGAGTTGAGTCCGCAATGCAAGGTGATCGGCGTCGAGCCGGAGGCCGGCAACGATGGCCAGCAATCGTTGGCGCGCGGCGAGATCGTGCACATCGACGTGCCGCAAACCATCGCCGACGGAGCCGCGACTCCACACCTGGGCGCTTACACGTTCCCGATCATCCAGCGCCTGGCGGAGCAGATCGTGACGGTGACGGATGCGCAACTGGTCGAGACGATGCGCTTTTTCGCGCAGCGCATGAAGATCGTCACCGAGCCGACGGGTTGCCTTGCCGCTGCCGCCGTGATGAACGGCATTGTCCCGGTGAAGGGCAAGCGGGTTGGCGTGCTGATCAGCGGCGGCAATGTGGATCTGGCGCGCCTCGCGCAGTTTCTTGCGTGAGCTAAGGACCAAAGCTAAGTCCGCAAGTTACGGACTTAAGTGATGGACCCAGGCCACGCGCCCAATCCACGGTCCGACGAGCGCGCCTAACTACAGACCCAGTTCGCCCCACAACGTGTCGATACGCTGCTTCACCGCAGCGTCCATCTCGATGGGGCGGCCCCACTCTCGATCAGTTTCGCCCGGCCATTTGTTGGTGGCGTCGAGACCCATCTTCGAACCGAGTCCCGCCACCGGCGAGGCGAAATCCAGATAGTCGATCGGTGTGCGATCCACCAGCACCGTATCGCGCACCGGATCGATACGCGTCGTGATGGCCCAGATCACCTCTTTCCAGTCGCGGATATTCACGTCCTCGTCGACCACGACGATGAACTTCGTGTACATGAATTGTCGCAAGAAACTCCACACGCCGAACATCACTCGTTTGGCATGGCCGGGGTAACTTTTCTTCATCTGCACGATGGCCATCCGGTAGCTGCAGCCTTCGGGCGGGAGATAGAAGTCGGTGATTTCGGCAAACTGCTTCTGCAGCAACGGCACGAACACTTCATTGAGTGCGACGCCGAGCACGGCCGGTTCATCGGGCGGTTTGCCGGTGTAAGTGGAGTGGTAGATTGCGTCGCGTCGCATCGTGATGCGCTCGACGGTGAACACCGGGAACCACTCCTGTTCGTTGTAGTAGCCAGTGTGATCGCCGTAGGGACCTTCGAGCGCGTGTTCATAGGTAGCGCTCGCACCTTTCGAGGGCCGCGGCGGCGCACCTGCGGGAGCCGGCGCAGGCGCGCCTTCCTGCGGATAGATAAACCCTTCCAGAACGATCTCCGCGCGCGCCGGCACTTGCAGCGTGTCGACGCCGGGCGTGATGCACTTCGCGAGCTCGGTGCGGCCGCCACGCAGCAGGCCGGCGAACTGGTATTCCGAGAGCGTATCGGGCACCGGCGTGACCGCGCCGAGGATGGTGGCCGGATCGGCGCCGAGCACGACAGCGACCGGATACGGTTTGCCGGGATTCTGCAGCGCGAACTCGCGGAAATCGAGCGCGCCGCCGCGATGCGCAAGCCAGCGCATGATGAGTTTGTTACGCCCGATCAGCTGCTGGCGATAAATGCCTAGATTTTGGCGGCTCTTGTTTGGGCCGCGCGTAACGGTCAGTCCCCAGGTGATCAGCGGGCCGGCGTCGCCCGGCCAGCAGGTCTGGATCGGCAGCTTTGCGAGATCCACATCGGTGCCTTCCCAGACGATTTCCTGGCAAGGCGGGCTGCTTACAGTCTTCGGCGCCATGTCCCAAACTGCCTTGGCGAGCGAGAACAGTTTGCCGGCGTCCCTGAGGCCCTTGGGCGGCTCCGGCTCCTTGAGGGCGGAGAGCAGACGCCCGACGTCGCGCAGCGACTCCAGTGCCGCGCTATCGCCGTCCTGTTCGCCTGAGTTGATGCCCATGCCAAGCGCAACCCGCCGCGGCGTGCCGAACAGGTTGCCGAGCACCGGGAACGCGTGGCTTTGCCGGCTCTCAAACAACAACGCCGGGCCGCCGGCGCGCAGCACGCGGTCGCACAGTTCGGTCATTTCCAGGATGGGCGAAACGTTTTGCGGGATACGGCGCAGCTCGCCTAGCGTTTCGAGACGGCCGACGAAGTCGCGCAGGTCTTTGTATTTCATCTGGTCGGGATTGGGGCCGCGCAGCGCGGCGGGAAAGTGGGGCGCGACAGGCAATCGCCGCGCAGGATCGATTGTCGATTTTACCTGCGTTGGTTACCGTACGTTGCGGACCGAAAACTGTAACTGACCCAAGAGGCGCGCAGCGCGCGGCTTTCCACACGCTGAACACTGTTCGTTATTACAATTAGTTATACATTTGCTCGTCTATAGTGTTGACGATCTATTAAACCCTGCTAGAATCCGGTCACATTGGTTGCAGGGCGTGAACCTTTTTACCTCCGCCCCCGGTCCTTACGACGCAACGCGTCACCGCTTACCGACCCCCCTGCACGGTATTTGACGGTCTTTTTTGCAGTCCTCGCCAGCGCAATCTGACGCTGGTTTTTCGCGTGGGAGCCTCTGCGTGCGTGTTTTTTAAGCACGGCGCCGAGCAGTTTCGAGATGGCTCCCCACCGACGGTTTATGCCGTATTCCCGACGCCGCAGCTGCCCTAACCAGAGCACGCGACGTCTTGACTCTGCGAACGTGATTTGATGCCGGCTCGACCGGTGGGGTTCGCAGAGCATGCAAGATGGGAGATCTGAATGAACGCCTGGTTATCGTGGCGTCCCGACGAACGACTTGCGCAAGGCTTACGCGCAGTCTTACGTCGCGGTACGCGTATGAGTCATCATCTGTTCAGCATTGTTGGCGGTTCCGCCATCCTGCTGGCAGTCGCGCTGTGGCTGATGCCGACCTGGCGCGGCACCCTGGCCGCAAAGTTGATGCCGGTCATTTCCGCTGCTGTGCAGGCCGGCCCCGCCCGTCTGTTGCAGGGCAATCCGCTACCGTCGTTCGCGCCCTCCGGGGTGTCGTCGTCCGACGATTCGCTGTCCGCCAATTCCGTTGGCGGCGACGTCAGCAACGGCGCTACCAGCAGCAACACAAGCTATGACGGAGCCTTTGACGGCAGTGGCACCAGCGGCCTCAGCGTCGCAGCTGTCAACACGCTAGACCCGCATTCCGTGCAAAGCATCAGCGCGCTGGCGCACCTGATTCCTTCGCAACGCGTTGCCGCTGACGCACGTGACGACCGCGTGCTGGTCTCGACGCGCGAGCAGGATCTGGTGGCGAACTACCTGGCGCGGCGCTATCACGTCGCTCAGGAACCGGTCAGCGAACTCGTGAAGGCTGCGTTCGATACCGGCCGTGAAGTCGGCCTCGACCCGCTGCTGCTGCTCTCCGTGATGGCGATCGAATCGGGTTTCAACCCGTATGCCGAAAGCGGTGTAGGCGCGCAGGGTCTGATGCAGGTGATGTCGAAGGTACATTCGGACAAATTCCAGTATTTCGGCGGCCAGAGTGCCGCACTCGATCCGTTCGCCAACATCAAGGTTGGGGCGCTCGTGCTCAAGGATTGCATCGCACGCGGCGGCTCGCTGCCGGGCGGACTGCGTCTCTACGTGGGTTCCAGCACCCAGGACGACGGCGGCTACGGCGCTAAGGTGGTGGCTGAGCGCGGTCGTCTGCGTGACGTGGCGCGCGGCCGCAAGGTGCCGATCAACGCACCGCAAGCGCCGGTTACGACAACCGCGTCAGTGACGCCGGCGCCGGCTGCGGGAGCAGCTCCGGCCAAGCGTGTTCAGGTGACGCTCGATGCAGCGCATCCGTTGACTGCCACGACGCCGGTGAAGGCCCCCGAGCAGGATGACGCCGAGACTGCGACTAAGCATGCAGCGTCGCCGGAGCTGGGCGCCTGAAGTCGTAAAAGCAAAGCAGGACCAAAAGGAAAGGCACCCGAGGGTGCCTTTTTTTATGGTCTGACGCTGACGCTGGGCAGAATCAAAAGAATCCGCGCAGGCGCTCGACCGCCTCTTCGAGCTTCGAATACGCCGTGGCGTAAGACAGGCGGATATACGAGCGCGGCGCGTGATTGCCGAAATCCATCCCCGGCACCAGCACGACGCCTGCGTCGTGCAGCATGGCTTTGGTGAGTGCCGCGCTGTCGCCAGCTGCAGCGTGGGTCACATGAGTGCAATCCGCGTAGACGTAGAACGCGCCGTCCGGCATCACCGGCACTGAGAAGCCGAGCGTTTCGAGCGCCGGGACGATGAAGTCGCGCCTGCGCTTAAACTCCAGGCGGCGTGCTTCGTAGATTGCCAGGGTGTCCGGTTCGAAGCAGGCGAGTGCCGCGTGCTGGGCCAGCGCCGACGCACAGATAAACAGGTTTTGCGCGAGCTTCTCGAACGCGCCCACCAGCGACGGCGGCACAACGAGCCAGCCGAGACGCCAGCCGGTCATGTTGAAGTACTTCGAGAAACTGTTGACGGTGATCACATCGTCGCCGTACGACAAAGCCGAAACCGGCGGCGCGCCGTAGCTCAGGCCTTGATAGATCTCGTCGACAATCGTGAAGCCGCCGCGCGCACGAACTGCCTCGACGATGCGCTTCAATTCCGCGGGCTCGATAGACGTGCCGGTGGGGTTGGACGGCGACGCCAGCAGCACACCGCGCGTCCGTTCGTTCCATAGGCTTTCGACGTCAGCTGCGGTCAACTGGAAGCGCTCCGCAGGACCGCTCGGCACCAACACGGGTTTGCCTTCCATGGCGGCAACAAAGTGCCGGTTGCACGGATAGCACGGATCGGGCATCAGCACTTCATCGTCGCGGTCGACCAGCGCCGCGCACGCCAGCAGCAATGCAGCCGAAGCGCCCGCGGTGACCACGACGCGCGCCGGATCGACGCTGATGCCATAGGCCTGCGCATAATGCCCGGCGATCGCCTCGCGCAGCGAGTGCAGGCCAAGCGCGCTGGTGTATTGCGTGACGCCACGGCGCATCGCGTTCGCGGCCGCTTCGATGACCGGCTCGGGCGCAGTGAAATCGGGCTCGCCGATTCCCATATGGATGATGTTGCGTCCTTCGCGCTCCAGCAGGGCGGCTTCTTTCGCCAGCTCCATCACATAGAAAGGCTGGATGGCGTCGACGCGTGCAGCAAGCCGCACCAGTGGTTCGGTCACGGAGTTCATACAGGCATCTTATTGCTTGCGGTTGGCCTGGGTTTCGGCAACGCGCAACTGCGCCGACAGCTTGTCCAGCACGCCGTTGACGTACTTGTAGCCGTCCGCGCCACCAAACGTCTTGGCGAGTTCGACGGCCTCGTTGATCACAACCCGGTACGGAATATCGACGTGATTCTTCAGCTCATACGCTGCGACGAGCAGCACCGCACGCTCGACCGGCGAGAGCTGGTCGATGGGGCGGTCGAGGCACGGCGTGAGGTCGGCCGACAGTGCTTCCGAGTCGCGGATCACGCCGTGCAGCAGCGCGTTCAGATGCTCGAGATCGGCCTTGTCGAATCCTTGCGCGCCGCGCAGCTGCGCGTCGATCTCGCCGCCGGGCGCGCCCGACAGCAGCCACTGATACAGCCCCTGCGTGGCCAGTTCGCGGGAACGTCGGCGAGCGCTCTTCATGCCTGTGCCTCTTCGTCGTCCTCGTCTTCTTCCTCGTCGTCATCGTCGCCGCCGAGCTGCTCGAGCGCGACCGCGAGGTTCGCCATTTCGACGGCCACGCGTGCAGCGTCGCGACCCTTTTCGGTCATGCGTGCGACAGCCTGCTCGTCGGTTTCGGTCGTCAGCACGGCGTTCGCCACCGGAATGCCGAAGTCGAGGCCGACGCGCGTGATGCCGGCGCCGCTTTCGTTCGACACCAGTTCGAAGTGGTATGTCTCGCCGCGAATCACCGCGCCGAGCGCGATCAGTGCGTCGAATTGCGCGCTTTCAGCGAGCTTTTGCAGCGCCAGCGGGATTTCCAGTGCGCCGGGCACCGTGACGAGCAGTACGTCTTCGCCGGTAACGCCAAGGCGTTCGAGTTCTTCGATGCATGCATCCGCGAGGCCATTGCAGACGGGCTCGTTAAAGCGCGCCTGGACGATGCCGATACGCAGTCCGTCGCCGTCGAGGTTCGGTTGGTATTGTCCGATTTCCATAGTGAGTCCGTAGTGTGTTTGAGTGAGCGCCAGGGCGCGTGAATGGTCGGATCAGGCTTGCGTTGCGAGTGCCGGTCAGGGCGTCTGCGGCGCCTGGGAAGGGCAGCCCGGCATCGGCACGAAGCCTGTGACTTCGAGACCGTAGCCCGACATGCTGCCCAGCTTGCGCGGGTTCGACAGCACCTGCATCTTGCCGACACCGAGTTCGCGCAAAATCTGCGCGCCGATGCCGTAGGTTTTGAAGTCGACCGGACGGCGCTTCAGCGCATCGGCCTTGTCCTTCGAATCGAACGCCTTGAAGACGTCGATCAGATGATCTTTTGAGTCGCCGCAGTTCAGCAGCACGACCACGCCGAGATCACGTTGGGCGATTTCTTTCATCGCGGCGTCGAGCGTCCACGAATGGGTCGACGCGCCGACTTCGAGCAGATCTAGCACCGATAGCGGCTCGTGCACCCGCACCGGCGTTTCCTGGTCCGGCGTGGGCTTGCCGCGCACCAGTGCGATATGCGGCTGGCCACTCGGCTGGTCGAGGTACATCACCGCGCGGAACGGGCCGTGCGCGGTCTGCATGGTGCGCTCGCAGATGCGCTCGACGATCGATTCCGTGCGGCTGCGGTAATGGATCAGATCGGCGATCGTGCCGATTTTCAGCTTGTGTTCCTCGGCGAACGCGATCAGGTCCGGCAGGCGCGCCATCGTGCCGTCGTCCTTGATGATCTCGCAGATCACCGCGGCGGGCGTCAGCCCCGCGAGCGCCGTGAAATCGCAGCCGGCCTCGGTATGGCCGGCGCGCACCAGCACGCCGCCGGGCTGGGCCATGATCGGAAATACGTGACCAGGCTGAACGATATGCTCGGGCCGTGCGTCGTGCGCGACGGCGGCGAGGATCGTGCGGGCCCGGTCGGCCGCCGAAATGCCCGTGGTGACGCCTTCAGCTGCTTCGATGCTGACCGTGAAGGCCGTGCCGTACTGGGTGCCGTTGCGGTATGTCATCAGCGGCAGGTTCAGCTGCTTGCAGCGCTCCTGCGTCAGCGTCAGGCAGACGAGGCCGCGGCCGTAGCGGGCCATGAAGTTGATCGCTTCCGGCGTGACGAATTCGGCCGCAATCACGAGGTCGCCCTCGTTTTCGCGGTCTTCTTCGTCGACGAGTATCACCATCCGGCCGGCTTTCAGTTCGGCGATGATCTCAAGGGTGGAGGCGAGCGTCATGGTGGCGAGAATTTCGGGAAAGCGCGTATTTTACGCCACGCGCGGGTCCGCGTCGTTGCGGCGAATGGGATAGTCCGTTTGGCGGGTGGCGGCACGGGCTGAAAGGTGCTGTAAAGCGGCGAGCCTGGTCGGGACATTGCCCGCGCCGTCTTAGGTAGACTGTGGTCTTACCTGGTCACAAGTCGAATCAACATGTCATTTTTCGGAATTGGTATTCACGTCATCATTGCGCTGTTTTTTGCTGTGCATGTGGTGCGCACTAACCAGAATATGTACTGGCTGTTGCTGCTGTTCGCCTTCCCGCTGCTCGGCAGCCTGGTGTATCTCTTTGCAATCTATCTGCCGAGCCTGCGCCAGTCGCGCAGCGGCCGGGCCGCTACGCGCGCCATTTCGCAACTGGTGGATCCCAATCGCGCGGTGCGCGAGGCGCGCGATAACTTCGATCGTGCGCCTACCGTCGAGCATCGGATGCGGCTTGGTGCGGCGTTGCTGGAGGCCGGGCAGCCTGGCGAAGCACTGCAGCACTATCAGGCTGCGGCGAGCGGTCCGTTTGCCACGGATCCCGCGCTGTTATTGGGCATGGCAAAAGCGCAATTCTCAGTTGGCCAGCATGCGGCGGCGGACGCCAGCCTCGCGCGGCTGTTCGAAGCCAATCCGCAGGCGCGTCAGCAGCCCGAGCCGGCCTTGCTCTATGCGCGGACCCTCGCTGCGCTCGATGCACCCGGCACGCGCGCCGCGTTCGAGCAATCGCTGGCCTGTGCAAGCGATGCGGCGCCGCGATGTCTGTTTGCCGACTGGCTGGTAAAGCAAGGCGATCAGGCGGATCGTCAACGGGCCATGAGCCTGTACGCAGATATTGCGCAGGACGCAAGGCACTGGCCGAGACATGCGAAGGAGCACAACCGCGAATGGTTGCAGCGCGCCCAGGCCGCGTTGGCTGCGGCGCCCTCACGGTGATAACGAGAGGGCGCCGGCTAGCAGGATCAGCCGGGGACCAAAAATAAATGGACACCGTCGTGGCAAGGTCGCCAAGGGTGTCCATGTCCAGGTACTGACAAAGCCAGGCCTGGTATCAGCTTGTTCAGACTGACCGGCCGCCAGAGAGCGGCCGGTTCACCCGCTTAGAACTTGTGGGTGATGCCGAAGATACCGGCGAGCTGGTGCTTGTCAGCCGAGAAGGCGCTGCCGTTCAGGTCGGCAACGGCTGCCTTGCCTGTCGAGTCGATACCCGAAGCCGTTTCGTAGAAGCCGATCGCATACAGCGACGTGCGCTTCGACAGCGAGTAGATTGCGCCCAGGTTGAACTGGTTGTACTTCGCGCTGCCCACGTTGTCCGCGCCGCCATTGTGCGTGTAGATATACGCGCCTGCCAGCAGCAGAGCCGGGTTCACCTGGTACTTCAGGTTGATTTCACCCGAGTTGAACGTTGCCGTACCGCCCTCGTACTTCGGAGCGGCGATCGCACCGACGGCCGTGACCGAACCCAGGTTCTGGAATTGCGTGTTCGAGTACAGCAGGCCGATAGTTGCCGGTCCGAGTGCGTACGAACCGCCCGCCACGATGATCTGCTGCGAACCCGCCGAAGCGTAGCCGCCGAAGATCTTGTTGTTCATGTTGTCGTTTGCGCTCGACGAAACCGCGGTCGACGGTGTCGACGAATTGCCCTGGTTGCCGAAGAACGAGTAGTACGGATCCTTCACGAACGTATAGCCTGCGCCGAGGCTGATCGGGCCATTCGAGTAAGCGATTGACGCGTCCCAGATTGAGTTCTGCGAGAAGTTGCCTGCCACACCGCCCAGGCTGTACAGCAAGCCCACTTGCAGACCGTTGTAGTTCGGGCTTTCGTACTTGAGCGAGTTCTGGATACGGTTCGACGTATCGACGTTATCGACGTCGCTTGCGCGCGTGCCGTAGCCGAGGCCCGAAGCGGCCCAGTCGGCGCCCGACGCGAAGTTGGCGGTGTAGTCATTGCTGACCGAGTACTGACGGCCGGCCGTCAACGTACCGAACTGCTTGCTGCTCAAACCGACGAATGCTTTACGGCCGAATTCCAGGCCACCTTGGGACAGTGCGCCCGTGCCCGTGGTGTAGCCGTTTTCCAGGTCGAAGATCGCCGACAGACCGCCACCCAGGTCTTCTGTGCCTTTCAGGCCCCAGCGCGACGAGGTTGCTTGCGAGAGTGCGTACTCGTGCAAGCCTTTGACGTTGTTGTTGATGAGGATACCTGTGTCGACGATGCCGTACAGGGTCACGCTGCTTTGTGCGTGTGCAGCGCCGGCAAATGCGCCGAGCGCCAGAAGAGCCACCGAGGTCTTTTTCATTTTCATCTGTCTTTCACGTGTTGTTAGAGGATGGATCTATCGCTCGCATAACGAACGTGATCCATTCGTGTCGGTCACCCGATGCGCGTATCACAAGTCATACGCTGTGAGATTCGCACTCCGATCAACCTGTCGAGAGCAAGAACGAACCTTGTAGAGCGGTTCTCGCCGGTCCCGCCGGGCTCGCGGGACACGCATGCTTTCAGGCCCGAGTGATGCTGACGTCGCCAGATTAAAGTTCGGTGAAAGCAGTTCAAACCCGATTGTTTCGCGTTGTAAAACCAATGCGATGTCTCATTCTTGCAACGCTTGCAACAAAATCGGCGTCGTGTCGCGGCGTGGTAAGCGCGATGAAAGGCGTAGGGCCGCATGCAGCGACCCGCGGCATGAGCGCCTGGATGAGGGCTGATTCGTAGTCGTTGCGAACGCAACGAAATCAGAAGCGCTAGGTTATACGGCCCGCGCGAGAGGCTTATCCGGTTCCGCCAGGCGGATGTCCACCGGACCGATGCCGCAGATGGCGATGGTCGCCGGCCCTGCTTCGCCGCGTGGGACACCGTCGTAATGCCAGGTGCGAGCAATGCGCCGCACGAAGGTGCCGGCTGGCACCGGGACTGTATGTGCGGGATCGAAGTCCGCACCGCTGTTGATCCACCAGGTGCCGGACAACACCACGCAGAGACGATCCGAGGCGTAGCTGTGCGGCGCGCTCATGTAGCCAGGGTGCCAGCGTAACAGTGCGTAATAGATGCCTTGCTTCGACGGATTGCTGTAGAGGAACGCGCTTTCGACGCTCTGCGGTGGGGCGCCGTCCTGCGGGGTGAATTTGATATCGCCGGGCAGTGTGTACAGGGTCTGATTGGTATCGATCGGACTGGCTTCGGCTCCTCCGGTCAATAGCAACGGGGCGATCCCTCCCAGCATTGCTAATAGTTCGCGTCGGCTCATGTTGTTTCCCGCCATCGAGACTCTCCTTGTTGTTCAGGGGTGCCCGTCGTGCCACGTCGCGCGTTGAATCACGGCAGGGCGAAGAACACTATAGGACAGGCTGAAAAGGACAAGAGAGTGGCTTGGCCTGATTCCATTGCCGCCATGCCAACTATAGTTATACGACGACATACAACAAAAATGAGATTGGCCTGAGTTCTTTGTTTGCCAGGGAATTGCCTACATAGAGATAAGCATATCCCTAGAACAGCTGTGTGACGTCCCTAGCAGAAAATTCCAGCAAGCTGAAACGTGGGTAAACACCGACTATCCACGCTTTACTTCGAGCTAAACGGTGAGATACGATGACCGACAATTTCAGGTGGTTGGTTGACGTATTGATGGTCTGAGCGCGAGTAACGGCCCGGAAGCCCGGTTGCGCATGCCAACACGCGTGACGCAGCTGTACTAGTACGTGGTCGGCGCGTTCCAGATTGGCCACACGATCATGCAACCGGTTTGCGGCCTGGTGATCGTGTCGGCGGTTTTGCGCACCAGATGATTTCGGCTCTCGTCAGCACACTGAGTCCATACGAGCACTGATCGGAAACAGACTCGCATTGGCGTTGATTTTTCGATCTTGCAGAAAAGAAAAAATAATCAGGTTAACGAAATAGTAGTGGCATTCAACCGGAGATCTTGAGATGAGTATCAAACGAGCAGTGCTTTACAGAGGTGTGGTGACAGGACTTTGTGCGGCAGTCTCGTCGGGTGTTCCGATGGTCGCGCAGGCCCAGAGCAGCGTGACGTTGTATGGCGCTATCGATAATGCGATTGCCTACAGCAGCAACCAGAAGGGCAACCACAACATCTACCTGACCCAGGGCGCCCTGAACGCGAGTAAATTCGGCTTCCTCGGTTCGGAAGATCTGGGTGGCGGCCTGTCGACGATCTTCCGGCTCGAAGCCGGCTATAACTCGTTGACGGGTGCCTCCGGCTCGTCAGGCTACATATTCAACCGCCAGGCCTACGTGGGTTTTAACGATCAGCAGTACGGCACGCTGACGGTAGGTCGCCAGTACACTCCGTACTTCAACTTCGTGGGCGCGCTAGGTCCGACGGGTTATCTGACGGGGGCGACCGGCGCACATCCGGGCGACCTCGACGCACTCGACACCACCTTGCGCTTCAACAATTCCCTGACCTACACGTCGCCGCTGATCAGCGGTCTGCAAGGCAGTGTGCAGTACGGTCTGGGCGGTGTGGCGGGCGATTTCACGGAAGGCAATACGCTGAGCGCGGCGCTCAAATACGAGATGGGCGGTTTCAGGGCCGCGGTGGGCTACATCCGGCTGAACGATCTCTCCACCAGCACGGCGCTGGGTACCGTCGCCGACAACTCGCCTGTCAACGTTGCGTACGCAAGCGCCGAAAGCAACCAGATGCTAGCCGCGGCGGCCACGTACAAGTTCGGTGGTGCGATGGTCGGGTTGAACTACTCGAACGTGGTGTATCGCCCGGGTACCGTGTCGGCTTTCAAGCAGACGGCCGTGTTCAACACCTACGGCGCGATCGCAACCTACCAGCTGACGCCAGCAATCGCCCTGGCAGGCGGGTACAGCTACACGCGGGCCAGCGAATCGAACGGCATCTCGGATTCGGCGCGCTATAACCAGGTCTCGTTCGAACAGACCTATTCGTTCTCGAAGCGGACCTGCATCTACTTCCTCGAGGCTTATCAGCACGCAAGCGGGGACGCGCTGGCGTCGAACGGCACTTCGATTGTCAGCGCGGTGGCAGTGGTCGGCGATTCGCAAAACACCACGCCTTCGTCGGGACCCACGCAGTTTGTCGGGACTATCGGCCTGCGTCATTTCTTCTGATTGGAATTTGAGGAAGTGCGCATGAAGTGACCGGATCGGCGCCATCTGTCTGTGCTCCCTATCCGGGACTCACGTAGGTATCGCCGACCATCAGGTGCACGATCTCATCGCCATTGGTCTGCCCGACCTGACGCTCGCCGGCCACTTCGCCACGCCGCAGCACGACGATGCGATCCGCGATTGCAAAGATATCGTGCAGATTGTGCGAGATCAGGATCACGGACACGCCTTGCGTCTTCAGCGTCGCAATCAGTTCCATGACCTTGCGCTGCTCGGGCACGCCGAGCGCGGCGGTGGGCTCATCCATGATAAGCACGCGGGCGTTCCAGTAAATGGCCCGGCCTATTGCAATGGCCTGGCGCTGGCCGCCTGAGAGCATCTTCACAGGACCGCCGAGCTTGCGTTCGGGAATCACGATGTCGAGGCGCTCCAGCACCTCGCGCGCGACCTGCGCCATGCGAGGGCGGTCGATCACGTGGAAGCCGAGTTGCCTGCGTGTCGGTTCGCGTCCAAGGAAGATATTGCTGCCCACGTCGAGGTTGTCCGCGAGCGCGAGATCCTGATAGATCGTCTCGATCCCTTGAGCGCGCGCGTCTTGCGGATCACGCAATTGCAACGGCGCGCCGTCGAACAGCAGCTCGCCCTGATCGGCCCGGTACACGCCCGAGATGATCTTGATCAAAGTCGACTTGCCCGCGCCGTTATCGCCGGCAAGCGCCAGTACTTCGCCCGGCATCAGCTGCAGCGACACGTTCCTGAGCGCCTCGACACCGCCAAAGCGGATCGAGATGTCGCGTACCTCAAGGATGGGCGTGCTCATTGCGCACCTCCGAGACGGTCCTTGTACTGATCGATCAGCACCGACAGGATGATGACGATGCCCACCACGATGAATTGCCAGAACGCGTTGACGTCGATAAACACCAGGCCGAACTGGATCACCGCGATGATCAGCGCACCGATCAGCGTCCCGACAACATTGCCCGTCCCACCGAACAGGCTCGCGCCACCGATCACCACTGCAGCGATCGAATCGAGCAACATCGGCTCGCCGGCGTTGGCTGCGCCTGCAGCAAAACGCGCCGTATAGATGATCCCACCGACCGCGGCGAACGCTGCGGCGATCACATACACCACGAGCAGATGACGTTTGACATTGATCCCCGCCCGCACCGCGGACTGCGGATTGCCACCGATCGCGTACGTATACTGACCGAAGCGCGTTTTCGAGAGCAGCAGATGCATGATGACCAGCAACACGGCAGTGAGCAACACCGGCGTCCAGCCGGCGCCGAGCCAGACGAGGCCGGGGTTGTCCACTGAGACCGTCATGCCGCTGCCGGCAGCGAGAAAGCCTGCACCGCGCGCCACGCCGTACATGCCGAGCGTGCCGATAAAAGCCGGCACGCGCAGCCACGCAATCAGCACACCGTTGACGAGACCTGGAATCAGGCAGACCACAACGGTGAGCGGGATAGACAGGAGCAGGATCCATGGCGAGCCGTTGCCGAACAATGTGAACTGCGCGACGCAGACGGCCGCGAGTCCCATCACGAAGCCCGCGGACAGATCGATGCCGGCCGTGATGATCACGAAGGTCTGGCCAATGGCCAGAAGCAGCGGGGCAGCGGCGGCGAGACCGATCGATTGCAGGTTGTAGGCGTTCAACACAAACGACCGATGTGCCGACACCTGCGCATACACCTCGAAAAAGACCAGCAAGGCGGCGAGGAACAGCCACGGCCATAGCTTGGTGATCAGCGCGATCCGGTCGAGACGCGAGTTATCCATGAAGTGATCCGCTTTATCAGGAGCAATGCCAGGAGCAAAAACCCGCATGCGCTGCAGCGCACGCGGGACGATCTACGACTCCAGCCGGCCTGCTTTGGCTAGTTCGAATAGATGTATTGCTGCATGTCGGGCTGGTCGATATTGTTCTTGTCGAGAACTTCGAAACCCGTGCTCTTGAGGGTGGGGATTTTCTTGCCGTGAATCACGTCGGCGGCGAACTTGACGCCGTAATAGCCGATCTCGTCCGGGCGCTGGGCAATCGCGATGTCGACGAGTCCGCTCTTGATCTGCTTGTCGATGCCCGGAACCGCGTCGAATACGACGACTTTCACCACGCCTTGCTTGCCGGCTGCCTTAACGCCTTGGGCCGCACCGCTGCCCGAGAAGGTGTTGGCGCCGAACACGCCGGCCAGACCCGGATTGCGCGCCAGAACCGCGGCGACGTGAGCAGCAGCCTGGTTCGCGTCGTCTTCGTTATAGAGGGTTTGCAGCACGGTGATATTCGGGTGCTTCTTCATCTCGTCCGCGAAACCTTCAGCACGCGCGTCGGTGCTTGAAATACCCGGCTTGTTGTTTTCGCAATAGACCGTGCCCTTGTCGCCGATTGCTTTGGCAAGTGCGCGCGCAGCCACGCGGCCGCCTTCCAGATTGTCCGAAGCGATATAGGACAGCGGGAAATCCGCATCGCCCTTGCCGGTCTGGTAATGGCCATCGCCGATATAGGTGTCGACGGTAATCACCTTGATGCCGGCGTCGGCGGCCTCTTTGAGCGGTCCGATCAGCTGTTGCTTGTCGACTGGGGAAATCAGCAGGACATCAGGATGCTTGGCGATAAATGCCTTGAGAATCGGCACCTGCTCACTGGTGTTCCATTCTTTGGGAACCTGAAACAGCAATTCGACGTTCTCTTCCTTGGCGGCCCGCTCGGCGCCGCGATGCATTGTGAAGTAGAACGGATCAACCACGCCGGGCAGGAGCGCCACCACTGGATGGGCAGCATCGGCGTGCGCCAGTCCCGACAGCGAACAAACGATGATCGTTGAGACGGCAACCATACAGCGGGAAACGAATCGCTTCATTTTGTCTTCCTCCAGTTTTTTTGAGTCCGACTTGCGACGCCCGAGTTCTTTTGACGCTCCATGGCGACGTTGATCGGCTGTTCGGCAGTATAGGCCCGGGGGATGCCGGTGGCCATGCGAATGACAATGTTGTTCGCGCGGAATCGGCATTGCAGGGCATGGGTCCGACGGGCACCCGGCGTCCGGCAGATGAGCCACGCAGCGCTCGCGGGCAAGGGGGGCTGCCCCAGCGTCGGCGGCTTCGAGCAAGGAAGTGAAGAGGTTCTAACCGTTGATCGGTGGTTGCCTGCGCGTAGTCATTGTGTTGACTTCGCGCGGGCAAGCGCACCTTCCGCCTACGACTTCGAGTTTTCGTAAAGCGTGTCGCGCGGGAAGAACATGCGCGGTTCGAAAGCAGGCATGATCACCGTCGCGCCTCGTGCGGTGACGTTGACATTGCAGGTCTGGTCAATCTGCTTGCCGCGCCGGTAAATGAACGCGCCCGGGCCGCCATCGCATTCGCTGGTGTGCTCCAGCAGGCGCAGTTCGCGTCCGTTCGAAATGGATCTCGTGATGACGAACCCGTCGGCATACGCTGCGGTTACACCGACCAGGGCGGCTATTCCGATTACGACTTTCGCAATCTTCATGATGGGATCTCCGGATTCGGCTGCGTGGCGCCGATGCCAATTTAACTATTTTAGACCGTCCCGCTTTCAAAATCCCACCTTCGATCCACGGCCGGGAGCCTTCAACGTCAGCGGCTGACGGACGTCCCGCAAGCGCTCGTTGTACGATATCGACCCAGAATCATGGGCAACGTCAGAGCGCTTTGCGCATGACGGCCCTGATCGCCAAGGCACCCACCGCTAACGAGGAGACAGTCGCATGATACGTACGAGAAAGCGCACAGCAGGTCTGATTGGCACAATCCTCGTTGCGGCCGCATGCGCCGTAGGACTGGTTGCCTGCGCATCGTCTCCGGTCAATCGCGCCGCGGTGCTGTCCGGCCCGATGTCGATTGCGAAACAGGGCAGCTTTTTCATAGGCGGACGTGACGTGCATTCGGACACGCTTTCGACGCTGCCGAACTACGTGGCCTCGGGCACCGTCACCGTCGACCAGATGTATGTTCATTACCAGGTTCCCACGAGCGCCAAGCCGGTGTCGCTGACGCTAATACATGGTTGCTGCCTGACGGGCATGACATGGGAGACGACGCCGGACGGGCGGATGGGGTGGGAGGAGTATTTCGTCCGGAACGGCTATCCGACGTATGTGATCGATCAGTCCGACCGCGGACGTTCGGCGACTGACATCAGCGCGATCAATGCCGCGCGCAGCGGCAAGGCGCCGGCTTCCCAGCTGCCGAACGTGTTCGCAGCGTCGCACGAATCGGCGTGGGCCATCTTCCGTTTCGGACCGAAATATCCGGAGACCTTCCCCGGCGAGCAGTTTCCCGTCGATGCGCAAGCGGCCCTTTGGCAGCAGATGGTGCCTGACTGGAGCCCGTCGGTCGGCGTGCCCAATCCGACCGTTCCGGCGCTTTCGCAACTTGCGATCCAACTCCGTCATACGGTGCTGATCAGTCACTCGCAGGCTGGCATTTACCCGTTCCAGACGGCGGCTATCAGTACGCAGGGTATTGCTGGCATCGTGTCCATCGAACCCGGCGAATGCCCGTCTGCGACCGGCGATCTCGCGCCGTACACCCGGCTGCCCATCCTCGTGCTGTTTGGTGACTATGTCGACCTGTCTCCTCGCTGGGCTCCGCGGCTCAAAAGCTGCCAGGTTTTCGTCGACGCGGTGGACCGTGCCGGCGGCCGCGCGCAGCTCGTGCTGTTGCCGAACGAAGGCATTCACGGCAATACGCACATGATGATGCAGGACCGGAACAACCTCGACGTCGCGGACTGGATCCTCAAGTGGATCGATACGCATGTGAGTGCGGCGGGGGCGTAAGGGGACGGGGACCGGGTCTTCGACGCTATTTTTTTAGGCGGCATATGCTGCGTCAATCGACTTCCACCTCAAGGAGTATCGCGATGACGCAATCCCTACACAGCCCGGCATCCCGTGAAGCGTTGACCGACACGATCATGGACGCGAAGCTGCGCAAAAACCTGACGTTCGAGCAGATCAACGAAGGCACCGGCCTCAGCCTCGCATTCGTTACCGCGGCGCTGCTCGGCCAGCATCCGCTGCCGGCCGATGCGGCCAAGGTGGTGGTCGACAAGCTCGAACTCGGCGAGGACGCGCTGCGTCTGCTGCAGGCCATTCCCGTGCGCGGCAGCATTCCGGGCGGCGTGCCGACCGATCCGACCATCTACCGCTTCTACGAGATCGTGCAGGTATATGGTTCGACGTTAAAGGCGCTGGTCCATGAAAAACTCGGCGACGGGATCATTAGCGCGATTAACTTCAAGCTGGACTTTCAGGTAATCGACGATCCTGAAGGCGGCAAGCGTGCCGTCATCACGCTGGACGGTAAATATCTGCCGACCAAGCCGTTCTGAGGGCCGCCCTAGCCGTCTTTGGCCAGACGGCTTTCCTCGTATTTATCGGGAGTGCGCGTTGCACCGCAATGCCACGTACTCCCCGGAATTCAGCCGTTTCGACCGAGTATGATACAAATGAGGGTTACGGGCGGTCAGGCACCGCTGATCCTTTCACGTCGCCCAGCATTCTCTCTAACTCGATTTAACGGTTTTTCCACATGAGCACAATCCTTGAAAGTCTTCCGACCGGCCAGAAAGTTGGCATCGCGTTCTCCGGCGGACTCGACACGAGTGCCGCGTTGCACTGGATGCGGATCAAAGGCGCCGTCCCATACGCGTACACGGCTAACCTCGGCCAGCCCGACGAAGACGACTACGATTCGATCCCGCGTCGCGCGATCCAGTACGGCGCAGAAGGGGCGCGGCTCATAGACTGCCGGGCTCAACTGGTCGCGGAAGGAATCGCCGCGCTGCAAGCCGGCGCGTTCCATATCTCGACCGCCGGCGTGACCTACTTCAACACGACGCCGATTGGCCGGGCTGTAACCGGCACGATGCTGGTCGCCGCAATGAAGGAAGACGGCGTCAACATCTGGGGCGACGGCAGCACCTATAAGGGTAACGACATCGAGCGGTTCTACCGCTACGGCCTGCTCGTCAATCCGGACCTGAAGATCTACAAGCCGTGGCTCGACCAGGCGTTCATCGACGAACTCGGCGGCCGCGCGGAAATGTCCGAGTTCATGCGCCAGTCGGGCTTCGAATACAAGATGTCGGCGGAAAAGGCGTATTCCACCGACTCGAACCTGCTCGGTGCGACGCACGAAGCGAAAGATCTCGAAAGCCTCGAAAGCGGCATCAAGATTGTCAATCCGATCATGGGCGTTGCATTCTGGCGCGATGACGTGCAGATCGCGAAAGAAGAAATCACGATCCGCTTCGAAGAAGGACGTCCAGTCGCGCTTAACGGCGTTCAGTACACGGATGCAGTCGAATTGCTGCTGGAGGCGAATCGCATTGGCGGCCGTCACGGTCTCGGCATGAGCGACCAGATCGAGAACCGGATCATCGAGGCGAAGAGCCGCGGCATCTACGAAGCACCGGGCCTCGCGCTGCTGTATATCGCGTACGAGCGTCTCGTTACGGGCATCCACAACGAAGATACCATCGAACAGTACCGCGAGAACGGCCGGCGTCTCGGGCGCCTGCTGTATCAGGGCCGCTGGTTCGACCCGCAGGCGATCATGTTGCGCGAAACGGCGCAGCGCTGGGTGGCACGCGCGATCACCGGCGAAGTCACGATCGAACTGCGCCGTGGTAACGACTACTCGATCCTGAGCACGAAGTCGCCGAACCTGACGTACCAGCCGGAGCGGCTTTCGATGGAGAAGGTTGAATCGACCTTCTCGCCGCGCGACCGGATCGGTCAACTGACGATGCGCAATCTCGACATCACGGATACGCGTGCGAAGCTGCTTATCTATTCGGACGTGGGGCTGCTTACGCCGGGTGAGGCGTTGGCGCTTCCGCAACTGAAGGACGATAAAGAGTAAGGCGGTATTGATCGCGGTCGGCCGGATGAGGATCCTCCTTCGTTCAGCCGTCTTTTGTGATTGGCAGGGCGCGACGAGTTACGCGTCGCGCCTAGCGAGGCCTTCAGGCTTGCAAGCCATCCAGAAGAGGTTGCAACAACACCTCAGCCGGGCGCCAACGCTGCAATGACGATCTGAAAAGCGGTTCGCGAACCTGCCGCGCACTCATGGTCAGGACCTGACGCCTCGTTTGATGAAACGCCATGCAGCGTTCATCCCATTCGAGCCCGCAATGGGCAAGCATCCGCCGCACGTTGCGCTCGAAATCATTGACCAGGTCCTCGTACTCCACTTCGAGCATGACGCCTTCGGGCAAGATGCTTCGCCAGTGCGCCATCAGTTCCTCATAAGCGCGGTAATAGCGGCCAAGTTCACCCAGGTCGTAGGCAAACGGAATACCGCCGAATAGCTTCGAATAGATCGATAGACAGTTTTCCACCGGGTCTCTGTGGATATGGATAAATCTGGCGTTCGGCAACGCGAGATGAATCACCCCCAGATAGATGAAGTTAAACAGGTATTTGTCGGTGATCCGCTGATAGTCTTGAGGATTACTGATAACTGCCTGAATACGGCGCAGGTAGTCGTGGCCAATTGAAGTCAATGGTGTGGCTGCGATTGTGCGCAGGGCGTCGATGTCTATCTTGCTGCCAGGGTGAATCCGTGTCTTCAATGCTTTTTCGAAGTCGGGACGTTCGCCGACTCCGAACACCTGCGGATGGCTGGCCAGGATCTGTTCGATCAGCGTTGAACCCGAGCGTGGCATGCCTACGATAAAGACCGGGGAGCGGGAGAGGGCGCCTGTGCCGCGATTGGCTTCCAGTAGCTCGGACGTTATCAGGCTCGGGATGCGTCTGAGCAGGTCGAGCGCGCCTTGTTCATCGTAGTCGATGCTGGCGCGATATAGGGCATTGGCGCGCCGGAAGTGTTCGAACGATTCCTCATGGTTGCCGTTGTCGTCCAGCGCCTGTGCGAGTGCGAAGTGCAGGTGCATCTGGTTAGTTGGCGATAGCGGGTCAACGCTTTTTACCCGAGCGGCCATGGAGACAACGCATGGATCGGTGACAGACAGACGCTTGCTCTGAGTCAGAAGCCGGTAATAGGAAAAATTCTCAGGGTCTATCGCGATGGCGCGCCGGAAATGCAGTTCCGCTCCGTCCATATCGCCCAACGACATGAGCGTTTTGCCTAGGTTGTTGTGTACCGCCGGAACGTCTGGCGCGAGTTCAAGTGCTTCGCGGACATGCTGCAGAGCCGCCTCCGGATCCCCCAGGTCATTCAGGACAGTCCCAAGATTGTTATGCGCCTCGGAATTGCCCGGATCAAGCTCAATTGCGTTGCGATAGTGGAGGGCAGCGTCCGATAGATTCCCGTCGAACTGAAGGGCCAGTGCCAGATGGTAATGCAGCATGGCGAAATCCGGCTGCCGCGCCAGTCCTTCGCGCGCGGTTTGAGCCGCGGCTGTGAACGCCTTCATCGTCAACTGGACGATGCACAGGCTGTTGTAGAACGCCGGATTGGGGAAGACGTTGATTGCGTGCGAAACCCATGCTTCGGCAGAAGCCTGCTCGTTCGCGTTGAAGGCGGCCAGGCCGCGTAGATGCAACGCGTCGGCATGTGAGGGATTGACGGCGATCAGACGCTCAAGCAACTGCGCTGCGGTGTTCAGGTCGCCGGACTGGTACGCCCGTTGACCTTCCTTGAACCAGACTTCGCAATATTGCTGTATCGAAACGGAATCCATGTCGAAGGCGTCGTCATCGTTTCGGTGGTTGAGGGGAAACGGACGGCACGATGGGGATCGTGGCCGCGATTGGTACGTGTTGGGAGTATATGAGATTGCTCACGCCGGGGTGATATAAAGCACCTGTCCGAGCGGCGTGATGGCAGCCAGAAACCAGTACAGGAAACAGGATGACTACCTCTATCAAACCTGCAGGTTGTATCGCCAGTAGTGTCTTGCTCGCATCGTTACTGAGCGCGTGTGCTACGGACCAGCCGCCAGTCTCTGTGCCCGGCCAGTACAGTGCGCAATCGCCGTTTCCCGGTGCTGAATGGACCCGTGTCGATCCTGCGACAGCAGGCTTCTCACAGGAAGGAATCGACCAGGCCGTCGCCTATGCAAAGCGGGAAGGATCGACCTCCGGCATGATTGTCCAGCACGGCCTTGTCGTCGCCCAATGGGGCGACGTTTCAAGGAAGTCGAATCTTCATTCAGCGCGCAAGAGTTTCGCGAGCGCCCTGATTGGCATTGCAGTCGCACGGGGCCAGATAAATCTTGACGAGACGTTGGCACAACTCGGTGTCGACGACAGCGAGCCATCCCTGACGCCAACCGAGAAGCAGGCAACCGTGCGTATGCTGCTCGAAGCGCGCTCGGGCGTTTATCACCCGACGGTGTATGAAACCGCTGGTATGGAGGCGTCCAAGCCACCGCGCTATAGCCATGCGCCGGGCACGTTCTGGTACTACAACAACTGGGATTTCAACACGGTTGGCGCGATCTACGAAAAGGCCACCGGACAGCGCATCTTCGACGCCCTGAAGACTGAGATCGCAAATCCGATCGGCATGCAGGATTATCGTCCTTCGGATGGGCACTACGTATCGGGCGGCCTTGCCACCCGGTATCCGGCTTATCCCTTCAACATGAGCGCTCGCGATCTGGCGCGCTTCGCCCTGCTGTATCTGCATGACGGCCGCTGGCGCGACCAGCAGATTGTTCCGGCAGCGTGGGTTGCCGAATCGACAGCCTCGTACTCCAACACCCCGACCGGCGGCTACGGATACATGTGGTGGACAAGTACGCCCGCAAGCGGCCCGCGTGGTCCGAAGGTGGCGCTGCTCAGGCCAACCTACTGGGCCGATGGTAGCCACGGCCAATATGCCGTCGTGGTGCCCTCGCTCGACCTGGTTGTCGTCAATCTGGTCGACGACCGGCTGACTTCAAAGAGCATGCACCAGCACAATATGGAGGAACTGGTGTGGCTTGCCGAATCCGCAGGCGGCGCGACGGACATTGGGCCGGAGCCGAGGGACGGCAAGCGCGACCTTGGAGCAGGAAGTGGAGCCTAAGGCGCAGGCTCGCTTTGTTCCGCGTGTCCCTCGGGCGCCGCGGCAGCCGGTGCTCAAGCACGACTGGAAAGCGCAAAGCCGCTGGGATGGAATCGCGGCGGCCATCGCCAGGATGGCGCCGTACCTGTCTCAGCCTGTCCGCCATTCTGGTCAGAGCGGCGGGTTGGTCAGGTGGTTATTTCAACGGCTTATAGCCGTCCTGAGACGCACTAAGCATCCGCTCCACGTACCGTGCGATTATGTTGAGTCTGGCTTGAAACGCTTGCCTCGCAAAGGCGGTCTCGCGAAAAGTCGTCAGTATACCGTCAAAAATACCGTCACTTAACGGTGTCTGTAGCGAGACGCCGGTGGACGGTAATGGATTGACGTCTCCGCTCGAACGCCGGTAGGGGTGACGGAGCGGTGAATCGCTTTGGGCCATGTCAGCCGGCTCATGTCGACCCGGAGCCGCCACAGGCGTTCAGCGAAAGCGGACATCCGAGAGCCATACAGGAAGAGCGGTTGCTTCGGTGAGGCAACGGGGAAGAATCATCCGCGACGGCTTTGCCGCGTAGTCACGAGCTCTCGTCCCCTCTGTGCTCGTAATCAAAGCACGCTGACCGGCGATCCGTGCACATATCGCGAACGCTATTGACGATGGGGCAGACGCACAACGAACACGGTTTCCGTCTCGTCGGAGCGCGCTTCGATGCCGCCCCCATGGGCCTTGGCAATCTCCCGCGCGATATACAGTCCGAGCCCTAGGCTGCTGTCATTATTTCTGTCCTGATAGTCCGGGCCACGCTGCAGCGGATCAAAGATCCTGTCGAGGGTTGAGCGCTCAATGGCAGTCCCACTGTTTTTCACCTCCAGGATGACTTCCGCCTCCTCGCCGGTCAGCGTTACACGCACCGGCGCATCGGGCGACCCGTATTTGATCGCATTCAGGACCAGGTTACCAAGTAACTGCTGCAGCCGGCGGCCGTCCCAAACGCCCTGACAGTCGCCAACGATGTCCAGCGCGAGCTCCCGGTCCGGGTGCACAGCTCGCAACAGGTCCAGTTCATCGGCAAGTTGTTTTGCCAGGTCTCCCTCGGTTGGCGCGATATTGACACCCAAACCCAGCCGGGTTCGGTTGAAATCAAGCATGTCGTCCAGCAGCGCCTGCATACGCCCGCCACTTCTGATTAGTCGGGACGCAGCCATCGACACTTTCTCACCGGCATTCAGCGCTGCGAGGTACGAAGCCGTCATCTGGATAGTCTGGAGCGGACTGCGCATGTCGTGGCCCAGCATTCCAAGCAACAGGTTACGAGCCTGGTCTACCTGCGCACTGAAAAAGGCAATTGATTCGGCAATTGCCTGGTCGATGGCCTCATTGAAACGGATGATGTCCTCCGGATGGGCGGCATCGGGTCGACACTCATCCATCCACAGGCGGAGCACGCTGGCACGCAGAGCCCGGTACTCGGCAGCCAACTGGTTGATGTCAAACCCACCTCGCGCGCGCAGAAGGGCATGCGATTGCGCCGCGGTTTCCTGTGCCCCGGCCGGCTTGAGCGCCTGCCCGATCGATTTCTCGAACTGGGCCTCGCTTGTCTGCGAGGTCGACAGGTCTTTTGCTATGGCCTCCATAATCTGTTGCGCGTGGTCGCGCAAGGCCAGCGATTGCATATGAGCTGCTGCCGGCAATAGCGTACTGGCGAACGCCTCCCACTGCACCAGAATGGCTTCCATGTCACGTAGGATGAAGTCAGCCAGTCGCATGCGTGCCCCGACGTTTCGAAACGAGTCAATGTAGTTCATTTTTGCGGAATCCGTCGCCACACGCAAACTAATTGCGCCATCCCATCTGGGCCCGGCAATTGCTGCTCGAAGAGATCGCCATTGGAGGATCCGATGCCTGCTGGGAACGCAATGCGCATACTTATCGCTGACGACGACCCGAATTTGTTGGATGCATATGTGTTGTTCTTCAATGCGCAAGGCTACGACATTCGAACGGCCGGAGACGGTGTCGAAGCGCTTGACGCATATCGCGCGTGGCGGCCTGGTGTCGTTCTTCTTGATATCCAGATGCCTCGCATGGACGGACGCGCGGTAGCACGGGAGATCCGGCGCTTGCAATCCACACCTTTCCCGCTACTGGTAGCTGCCACCGCGCTGGCATCTTCCGTTGAGCAGGCTGAATCGATCAGGTCGGGGTTCGATCACCACCTTGTAAAACCTATCAACCTGCGCCTCCTTTTGACCACTATTGCGACGGGCCTTCAATCCGGTAAAGACTTATCCCCCTAGGCTGGCGTCTGGCAGTTAATGCTCTTTGCGTTTCATCGTTACCACGCAGCGCAAAGTCCGCGAGCGCGGCGACAACGGCAGTCCTCACATGTTTCGGAACGCATTGCGGTGGCTATCGTTGCAAATTGTTGACGATTGAACTGCCATCGTCGACCGGCGGCTCATGGCCGGTAGTACGCGGTTACGCAAACCGCCGAAAAGCTGCCTATTGAGAATTCCAACATCCTCGCGGCGGCGCGTTTATCGAATTGGAGCTATCGGCGAGGAGTAGTCGCTCGTGTGCCGTGGCTGGGTGACTGCCTTAGCGTCAAGCGGATCCTTGGAGTATAGGCGGCGATAGCAGAAAATTTTGCGGCGCGAGGTGCCACGACTGCCAAGTTACCGTACATAGCAAATCGAAAGGGCCTGCCTGCTAGAGGCGAGGGTCTCCGAAGAGGCGAGGACGTCAAACTCCACGGCTCGACCCGAGGATGGGTCCATAGCACGACTACACTCGAAACCAGTGGCACGCTATCGCGAGGGCTGTTCTTATCTCGACATTCCTCACTCAAACGCGGCCGCGAAGGATCGCGCTTGAAGCACTACGGCATGCGTCACTAAGCGCTCGTACAGAATGTTAAACTCTATTGCAAAAGTCGTTCAATCTGTTGGCGAAGTTCTGGCGCCAGTTCATGCCCCGTTGACACAACGAATCTATCAAGTTTTTTGTCATCGAAGCCATTTGCTTTGACGATGTTTTTAAGCGATTTGTGAAGAGTCTTCCCGAGGATGTTTTTCGAGATATTTCCCACCTGGGCATTCCAGAGTTTCTCTGACTCGGGAGACCCTCCGTCCTCGTAGATAAGTCGATTGATGATTTTCCGTTTTTCGAAAAATACTTTCTTGCCATCGGTATATGATCGCGCCGCGACATCAACCCATCCACTGGCGGTCTCCTCAGAAACGGCATAGAGCGCGGACAGATATGCCGGCGTGCAAAAGTACGCCTCTGCGTCCGAATCCGTCGTAACCCACACCGCTACACCACTAGCGCTGTATTTCTTTCCCCATTTCTCGCTTTCCTGCTCCGTCATAAAGTCGCGATCACGATGTATCACGATTTTAAGATCAAAAGCTTTCCCTCCTAACAATCCTTTCAACAATGCATTCTTGGGTAAGTTGTCGACGCCAAAGCAGCGGCAGATGGTGATTTGCCGGTTTAGTCGTGGCCACTGCCTCAGTAGTGCTCGAATTGCTTGATCATTCTCATCTTCAACGAAGAAAAGAATTTTCCTATCGAGTCCTCCCCATCCCAACAACGAACGGATCGCCTCGTCCTGCTCTTCAACTACTTGACCATTGTTCACCCATAGCAAGCTTGCTGCGGGGGAAGCTGCTCTCGCAATGTGGGGACTGTGGGTCGTCAAAAGCACTTGGACATCAAATTCGTCCGCGGCAAGTTCCAAGGCTTCAATCAGCCGCTCTTGTTTGTCCGGGTGCAAGTGTGCATCAGGCTCGTCGATAAGGATCAGCTTCGGTCGAAACAGAACAAGGTAGGCGAAAATCTGAACGATCTGCAGGACACCAGTCGCGGCAGCCTCGAGCGGGCGCTTGGCACCGGATAGCATCTGATCATCGAACGATGCCTGGATGTGCACGTCCTCCCGCTCATCGAAACTTACCTCGACTCGCACATTAGGATGCACCATCTGGACGAGGCGGTTCAGGTGCTGGAGACGCTCTTCGGCCATGCGATTGTCCGGCTCGGCGGCTTGGCGGCTGGCGATGTTAAACAGCACATTTCGCAAAACGCCCCCAGCATCGCCGCCAGCTGCCTGCCGCCTTAGCAAGGGCTTCACGAGAATAGTTTCCTTCTCGGACAAACCTGCTAATCCCGGAATATATGTCGTAATCAGCTCCTCGCGCTGCTTGAAAGGGGTGACGGCGCTACCGCCCTCAATATGCACCGAGATCCCTCCGCGATTACGCGCTGCCCAAATTCTGACCGTAGCGGTCGAAGACGTTTCGTCCTCGGCTCCGGTGTGCGTGAATGCGACCGAAGTAGGTTGACTCGATCGTTCGGGTGACAGCTCTCCTCGGTGCGCCGTCGTCAAGGGCTCGCTAGACGGCGAATAATCCAGTCTCTCGAACGAGACGACTTCAGATTGGCTCTGCGGAGGAATGTAGCTTGCGGCGCGGGTTGCCCAATGGATTGCCTGGAGTACGGATGATTTGCCCGATCCATTCGGGCCAACCAAGATGGTCACGTCCGAAAGCGGCACGCGAAGGTTTTTTACCGCCTTGAAGTTGGAAATCTCGACGGATGCAAGCTTGCTCCAACGTATCTTCTTAGTCCGCGAGTCTATCTGTGGACTAAGCTGGTCGACAGAGATGTTGGTCACTGCTGCGGGAGCGGGGTCCTGCACTTGCTCGGGCGATTGCCTCCTGACAAAGGTCCTTTTTTTGCGCACTTCGACTTGTATCGTGCGAGGTTTGCCATTAGCGTCTTTTTGAGAAACCTCCGAAACATGTCGCCTGGTCAAGCTTATCTTTCGGCCGGAAGTCTCTGACGAGGCGCGGAAATAATCAAGAAATTTTGCTTTCTCTTTCTCTGAGATGACGTCGTCGGCAGATTCTTTTGCCATATCTGCGGCTCGCATCTGCTCGAGCAAAAGCAGCGCAGGCATCTTCAATTCCGCAGCAAATTGCCCCACCGTTTGACCACCCATTTCTCAGCACCATGTTTTAATAATTGAAAGGGCCTTGCATGTCTCGAACTGATACAACTGATCGCAATAATATCTGTGGCGTGCAGTATAGCGGAGTTCATGTCACGGATTCCTTCGGCGCCCGGACGTGGATCACTCGACACGCGCGGCTGGCGTAAGCGGCCACCCTTACAGTTAGACGTCGTTCGAGTGACGAGCCAGCTTCTCAATATCTCTGAGAATGGCTTTGATGCAACTCTGCAGAGTGGAAGGCGAGTGAAACGATGTGACCTTGGGACAGGTTTCGTACGTCTTGTGGGAGTACTCTAGCTTGATTGGCGACTTCTGAGGGACACGGCTATGCACTCGGTACGACAAACAGCCAGCAAACCAAGAAGACTCACCAACTAATCGCCACCGGCGAGCCCTCGCAATTGCGGAAAATGTACGAATAGCCGGATCAAACTCCACAAAGTGGACTCCGGGAAGTAGCGAGAGCGCCGCATTCACAATCTCGCGCGCACAGCCATTGCCGCGAAGCTTTACCGGAACACGTAGTTCGATCCACACATAGTACCCGCACATCGGCTCGTAAATGACGACCGTGCCGGCAGTGTTCAATCGTATTTGGTGGAACTGGGCTACGTGCGAATCCATCGCCCAGTTCCAGCTATAGTTTCAGCGGTTTCTGGGCTGATGTATAGAAACTGACCTTGCCATGTATGGCCGTTCCCGTCGAGTTGGTAGAAGAAGCTTCCGCAACGGCGCCGTTCGGGCTTGCCAGTTTCAGTGTAGTGACCAATCAAGAGTCTGTTGTTGACAATGAGCCCGGAGCCCTCCAATTTCATGTCTCCATCTTCCAGCCTTAGTTTGACAGGGACCCCTCCCCGATCGGGGGCTAATGGCGAGAAGAGGATAGTAGCTTTGCCGTAGGGCGTTACGATATCGCCATCTATTTGGAACGCATTGTACTCACCGGAGAGCCTCGCTCGCGCGAGATGACGAAAGAACGAAAGAGCAAGAAGCGCCAACAAAAGTGCAGTAAGAACGTTCGAGATAACTCCCAATAACAGTGTGGTTCCGACTGAGTTGGATGTCGCTGCGCTGAGTTGCTTTGCCACAGGTAGGAGTAGGTGATCTAGAAGCGCAGAGCGAAAAATGATTATCAGTAGCAGGAAGGCCGCCAGCAATGGTAGGTCAACGTAAAAGCGGAACAGGCTGGAAACGAACTTCTTCATCTTTGATCCTTCCGGCTGGTGAAAAAGGCGAATGATGATGCCTAGTTATCGTCTTTGTTTGAAAATTCCAAGAATTTGAGTGCCCTAGATGCTGTTGCGGAAGCGGAAATTCTTGCTGGCCCAGTGTCAAAGTGTATATATATTACCGCGCTGTCGGGGCGTTCGTGGATTCGAGCGTTGCCTGATGGATCTGCCGGCGGATGTAGCTCTTGACAGGCCGCGCTTCGCAGCGCCAGAAGGCCACTAGGCGAAAATTCGATTTTTTTGACGTGCCTGGCCAAAGTTATTTGGTCGTTGAGAGGGCGAGTTACCCCTGATAAAATGTCGATACGACTGAAAAACCGACGAAAAGCGGGTTTTCGGCTCGCCGCTCGCGCCGCAGCGCATGCCTGAGTAAATCCGCCGGAAGTTTCGCCGGATTTCGCTTCGAATTTCTCTCCCTGCTTCACCCAAAATGTCCGATGCCGCCAGGCAGGCGTCGCTGCGCGTTTCATTTTCATAAGGATTCCTCTATGCCTGCCATCACCATTCCAATGACGCTCGAGAGCACCCCGACCACCTTTACGCCTGCGTTCACGTTTGTCGCGCAGACCAATGACTTCGACGACGTCTTCGCATGCGCCGCGATGCTCTCGGGCAAGACAATCGAAGAAGTGCGGGATATCGCCATCGCGAAAACAAAGCATCCCGCGCGAGGTCCTTACTACCTTGGCGAGTTGCAGATCGCAGCGCTGCTTGCCCAGCTAGGGCTCGTGGCGACCGTGTACAAGGAGATCGGTCGCGTGGCCGACATTCCCGATGTCGCCTTCCTGATGGTTGACTACAACGCCGACATGGAGGTCGGCCGGCACATCCTTTTCCATCGGGCGAAGGCTAGCCACGCGTCCGGTACGACAATCGAGTACGCACTCGATCCGGCGCCATGGTGCAAACCCGCCGACCGTGTTCGAACCAGCTTCAAGAGTGTTGCCGGTCACTGGGCGATCGGCATCCACGCCATGAACGTCAAGGCGGCCAGCAAGTAGTCGCGCTGCCAGAGCCAAAGTTACCCATCGCGTCATGGGCCAGTGTTGAACGCACTGGCCTTTCGCATTTCTGGCGGTCACTACAGGCGCCCCCAGAAAGCATTCAAGGAGAACCAGATGAATACCGACAATCAGAGTCCCGAACCTGGCGACGCACCGAGCCGCACTTTGCAAAAGCCGCCGCCGCTGTTCCGGCTGGGGCGATTAGTAGCGAGCAGAGGGGTACTCGCGCATCTCGAGCATCATGGCGTTGTGGCCGACCCGTTTCTCAGACGGCACGTAACCGGCGACTGGGGTGACGTGCCGCCCGAAGATGCGAAGGCGAACCGGCTCGCGGTCGTGCACGGTGCACGCATCCTGTCGTCGTACGAAGTCGCAGGTGAGCGGGTATGGCTCATCACCGAGGCTGATCGCAGTTCGACAACCCTGCTGTTCCCGTCGGAGTATTGACGATGCCGGCTATCCCCACCACGGTCACCATGATCGGCGCCGGCTTCGTGCCAGCGTTCCGACGCGTGCAGCAATGCGGCGACTTCGATTGTCCGTTCGCGGTCATCGCCATGATCTGCGGCACGAGCCTTGAAGCCGTACGCAACGTAGCTATCAGGCGGTTTCGGCACCCGGTGCACGGCCCTTACTGGATAACTGGCGACTTCATCGCCCAGTTGCTTGCGCACCACGGCTACAACACGGGCATGTATGAAGAGCCGGCGTCGGTCAGTGAAATACCCGATCTGGCGATTGCCCTCGTCGACTACGACGAGCTCAGCAATCTTGGCCGGCACGTGCTGTTCCACCGCGCCCGCGCCAGCCAGGACCCAGGCGTCAAGGTTGAGTACGTGATCGACCCGGCTTACTGGATCGAGCCGCACGATTACGTGCGAACGAGCCTGCCGGACATCCACTGGTTCATGGAGGTGTATCCGATGGGCGAGCATGGGAGCAAGGTAATCACATTTCCCGGATACGCGGCGAAGGCGACGACTGACAGGCCCGATACCCTCGCGAGTGGTTCGTTGTCGGACGGTGTGCCGCGTCTATGAGCGCGATCGGGACTGGCGAGGTAGCGTTTTGATAGGCGCGGCCCGAACCTGATCGATGAAGTCGTGCGGATCCGCTTCGAGCGCGCCGAGGATGTCAAGCAGCTCCGCGAGATCGACCCGGCGCATCCCGCTCTCGTACTTCGACACAAATGACTGTGGACGCTTTAACCGCGCCGCCACTTCTTCCTGAAGAAGGCCGCGTTGTGCCCGGATGCTCGCGAGCAGCGCGGCGATACGCTGGTTACGGGGATCGTGTATAGGATGGGTCATTGCCATATTCTAGATCTGCATACACAATATCCCATATTGGGATATAAAATATGGCGACGATGCTGGCGTTAACAATGATCTGGCTGCTGACAGCCACGGGGATAGCTGCGGCATTGATAGCCGACATGCGGCGGTTGTGCGTGCATCGCATGGGCCTGTCCCCGGTTGGCTGGTTTTTGGTGTGCCTCTGTACGGGGCCATGCGCGATCGCGGCCTACCTGGTCTGTCGGCGGGCAGCCTGGCGAAGGCTGGTCGATTCGGTCTGGCAGATCGCCGGCGACGCCTCACACCCGACCGATGTCCGCCGAAGGCGTCTGATCACCTTACGACAGAACGGGCTCATCGGCACGCCAGTCTTTCTTGCGTGTATGAAAGCGCTCAACACCCGACAGCGGCGGCATGACTGATTGCCGGGGATAGCGCATCGGTAAAGCTGTGAACAACAGACGGATCGCGAGCGTTGGAGTGCCCACCCGGCGATTCGCACTCGTATCAGGGCAGTGGGTTGAGGTAGCGCATGACCCACAAAACCAACTGACAAGAACATGCAAGCTAAAAAGTCACTAAAGAGTTTCTGCTTCGTTGCGCCCGCTTTCTTCCTCGGCGCGCTGCTGGGCGGTTGCAATGACGGGGATCATTCGACGCCTAATCTGGACGACGTCAAGGCCGCATTGCATGAGCGGTATGGGGAATGTCCGCTCTGGACACTCAGCGGCGTTCGCCGGATCGACGGGGCGCCTAACCAGAACGGATACGAAATCTCATACTCGTTCGTCCTGACGCTGAAAGATATCGGCACGCTGAACCAGCCCGGCGCTTCCGGCGAACTGGTCAAACGTGCCCGCGCATCATTGCTCGGTAATGATCCCTGTTCCTATGGCGCTGCCCTGCTGGCGGAAGAAGTGCTCAGGGAGCAGCAGCCGGTCACCCGCAGCTACCAAGGGAGTGGAGACCGGATATTCGTGCACAGCGAGCGGGGCTGGCATCTGGTCACCTCGCCGACCGATTCACTGAACCCGGCGACCTATGACCCGCTTGCGCCGCTCGACGACGCCACGGCCGCTGCAATGCAGACCGGCTCAGGCGATGCGGATTCGGATAGCTCGGGCGGGAATGACACTTCCGCAGGGCAGCAAAGCATTTTTCATCGCCTGAACCTGATGGTGATGTCGCTGTTCCGTACCGGCTCACACCCGGGTGAACCGGCCAGTGGCGGTAGTCCGGTTGCCGCTGCGGCAATGTTGGCCAGCAGCGAAGCGGTTGCGCCCGACAGCGACGCCGAACAAACGGCGGCTAGCGCGACGACTACCGACGACGCCCCTGCGCCAGCGCCGCTCGTGAGCAGCGATACAGCGGCCGCATCCGCGCCGGTGGCACCAGTATCACCAGCACCGGTGGCGGTTCCGCCAGCGGCCGCCTCGACGGTTATGCCTGCGGTTAATACCGGCACGCAGCCGCCAGCGCAGGGCACCGCAAACACCGATCAGGACACGCCCGCGCCGCCGCCTTCTGCACCTGCCATTGAGCCTCCTGCAGCGCAGCCACCAGTTGCTCGCCCACTGGCCGCAGCAGACCTCGACGGCGACTGGCGGGGCACCTATCAGTGCGGCCCCTACATTGGTTCGGGCTCGGTATCTGACCCGGACGCGTGGACGCGGCACGTCACCCTGACCGTTCGCAACGGTCAGGCGACGCTGGTACGACAGTCTGACGGCGAGCGCGCCTTTCGGGAGGTTCTTTCAGGCAACCTCCTGCCCGACCTGTCGCTGCATCTGGGCGGCACCGGGCAGCACGTTGGGGCGAAGCATCCGTGGAGCGCCGATTTCATGGGGCGCTTCAACGGTACCGGCGACACGGTGACGTTTGAGGCCAGCGGCACGCTGTCGGACTGGCATCGAGAGGAGTTTCGCGCCTGCCGCCTGGCGCTCAGCCGTTGACCTAGCCACTTTCTCTTTCATGGTGCGCGGCTGTTCGGCAGCGCCCAACAAACAATCGGGGGATCACCATCATGGCATTTTGCGACCAGTGCGGCGCGCAGTTGAGCCCGGCAGCCGCCTTCTGTAGTGGCTGCGGCAAACAGGCAGGCTCACCATCGGCGGTTCCGCTGGCGGCTCGGCAAAGCGCTTTCGAGCCGGCGAGCGTACCGGCGGGTGCACCGCCAGCCGATGACCAGGTGGGACTGCCGGAGAAATGGCGGCAGCGCTTTGCGGCTATCGAAAAGGCGGGCGGCGAACGCACCCGCTGGTGGCGATGGCCGCAAGCAAAGCAGTTGACCGGCAAAGAGAAGAGACTGATTACCTCGAACCTGTGGGCCTTCGTGTTCGGGCCGCTCTATTACCTGTACCTGGGCCTGTGGAGAAAGGCGATCACCCTGACGCTCGTGGCGCTGGTGATTGACCTCATCCTCGGCACGGCTGGCGACGCGCTGAACCTGCCCATAGATAACTTCCTCTGGATCGTGTCGGCGGTCATGTTCAGGCAATGCGCGAACGTCGACTACTACCGCAAGACCGTGCTGAACCGGCGCGAGTGGTGGTAGCTGTCGCGATACCCCATAACCGTGTTCATTCGCAGGAGAGAATTCAGATGAAGGCAGCAGAAGAAGTAGCACAGATCGTAACGGACCGGATGAGGGAATCCGGGTTTCACCATGCCGTGCGGATCGAACGCAGCGAGATTGCGCGCATAACCGGTGTTCTTCCGGCCGTTCTGGTCGAGGAAATCCGGAAGGAACTGGCGATGGCGTCACTTGTGTTCGTTGAGGCTCCGGCTGGCGGCTTTATCGTGGCTAGCCCCGCGGTATTCGCAGAAGCGCCGATTTTGACGTTGACGCAGCCGCGCAGGGCGGTTTGAGTGGGTGCTGTGTCGTCTGCGGCCTGACGGTGATCCCACATCGACAAGGAAGTATGGGTTCGGCGGGCAGGGGGCGTTCGTGCGCCGTACGTTCGGGCCGTGCTTTATGGTCGGGGTAGACGCCGTCTTTACGGTCAGCTGCCAGTTTTTCTCTGCGCTATCGGCAAAAATTATTTGGCCTCGCTATCCCACTCATTCCCGAACCCTCCGGCTGGTTTGATATCCAGCGCATTGTGCGTTTCTGGTGCAGGCGTATCGGGACGGGCACATTGTCGCCACGCGCGGTAATCTGGGTACATCGGAAGACCTGGCGGTCACGGCGCGTGTATATGAACGTTGTCCGTGAGTGAAACAGGATGCGCAGTTGTTTGCAGGGCGGCCATATTGGCACGTCTGTCGCCCAATGCTCATCGGTAGATCCAGCACCTGTCGTTCAGGTAACCAGTCGCGATTGGGACATTCATGGTAATTGCTATCCGGAATCTGATTTACGTCACACGCGATCCATGCGCGCAATTGAAGGCGCGTTTCGGTGAGGCTGGTTGGCACGTCACGATAGCGGGTTCTCCGCGCGAAGTGCGGCAAGCTGCGCGAGCCGGTTCGATAATGGGCGGTCTGCTGGATCTGTCGGGCGGTTTCCTGCCGGAGGACATAGCCGCCCTCGAACCCTGTCTCATCATGCCCAACGTTGGCTGGGTCGCAATCGCGCAAGCCGGTCAAATGGACGGCGTGCACACACGCCGACTGGTCCACGACTACTGCTTTGACTACATCACCCTTCCGTGCGCCAGCGAGCGGATCGTCGACGCGCTCGGTCATGCCTGCGGTATGGTTTCGCTGGACGAACCGGCCTCCGATGAGACAACGCTGCTGGGTGCGGAAGTGGAGATGGTCGGATCGAGCGATGCCATGCTGGCGCTGTTCCGGATGATCCGCAAGGTGGCATCAACCGATGCACCCGTGTTCATCTCGGGCGAATCCGGCACCGGCAAGGAACTCACCGCGGTGGCCATCCATGAGCACTCGCCGCGCCACGATGCGCCATTTGTCGCCATCAACTGCGGAGCAATTCCGCCGACCCTGCTGCAATCCGAACTGTTCGGCTACGAGCGCGGCGCGTTCACTGGCGCGAACCAGCGCAGGATCGGCCGGGTCGAAGCCGCGAACGGTGGCACCCTGTTTCTCGATGAAATAGGCGACCTGCCGCTCGACAGCCAGGCGAGCCTGCTGCGCTTCCTGCAGGAGCGCAAGGTCGAGCGCCTGGGCGGGCACGATGCGATTGATGTGGATGTGCGCATCATTTCGGCCACCCACGTCGACATCAACGCCGCGATGGCCGATGGCCGCTTCCGCAGCGATCTCTACCACCGTCTGTGTGTCCTGCAGATCGACGAGCCACCATTGCGCACACGGGGAAAGGACATCGAACTGCTCGCGCTATACATGCTCGAGCGCTTCAGAAAGGACGCTAGCCGGAAGTTACACGGCTTCATGCCCGATGCAATTGCGGCCATGCACAACTACAGCTGGCCCGGCAACGTGCGCGAACTGATCAACCGGGTACGGCGCGCGATCGTCATGGCGGAGGGGCGGCGGATTACGGCCGCGGATCTTGAACTGGCCGGACACGTCGATATCGTTCCGGTGACACTCTCCAGCGCCCGCGAGGCAGCGGAACGCCAGGCCATTGAGCTCGCATTGCTACGGCACCGGGGACGTCTTGGGGATGCCGCCCGTGAACTCGACATTTCACGCGTCACGCTCTACCGCCTGCTCACCGCGCACGGCATGCGGCATGCAGAGGGTGACGTTCCGACGGACGCCGAAGATATCGCCGGGTCGACCTGAACGCTCAGTCCTGAAGTTGACGTCGTTCTCGTCGTGAGCCGACCCGCGTTCCCGAAAACCCTCACCATGACCCCGAAGCCGAGACGCGACGCCTTGGCTTTCTGCGTTTGATAGGTGAAACGGGACTGCACTAAAACCACCGCTGAATTGCCATGTGTATGCTGCATACCCTACACGGTCTTCGCGCGCCAACGCGTACCCCTGATACCGCTAGCGGCTTCGCTCTATGGCATGCCGCGCAGTGAGCCTTAGACGTTGATCAGGAATTTATCGCGGTTCTTCGCATTCTTGATCCAGGCTGGCGCGCGACCCCGGCCAGACCATGTCGTTCCCGTCTTCGGGTCACGATACTTCGCCGCGACGGCCTGCTTTTTCGGACGGCCCGGACCATGTCCGAAAATATCCTTCGGCGTTATCCCATACTCGACGACCTTGATGCGGATGTCGGCGATCACCGCCTCAAGCTCCGCAGCGCGTGCGGCTTCGGCCTGCTCTTTTAGTGAGGCAATCTGAGCCTGAAGTTCCGTGTATGTCGGCATGGTGTATTTCACGTGTCATGGATAAGGAACTGATGATAGCGCCATTCAGGCCGTGCAATTCCACGTCACCAGCGAATGGCTCGTTGAACGCGTCCGGTGTTCTGGAGGGGGTGAAGTGGATATTCGGGCAACAGGCGATGTTGTCGGCGTCGCTGGCATAGCACGCCGGTGGAATTCCCTTTTCTCTACAGCCCCAGGCGATCCGGACGCACGATGGATGGACCAATGAATGCGAGCTTGCGCAATGACGAATTCGGTCCATGTGGCTGCATTCTGAAGTGTGGTCGGCGCCAGTGCCCGCGGACTTCGTGACGTGCTTCATCCGTCAACGATGAATTCATCGAATCCCCGTCGAGAATTGCAGGACCTACAACATGCCGGTCGTACAGTAGCTCGATCTGTGCGAGACGCTCAGCACGTTTGCGTTTGCCGAGGCCGCTAAATTCGCGCGGAGCCTGCGTGTAGGCCCTGTCGTGAACAACGTGCGCTTCGCGAGCGGTCAGATAAAGCAGCATCTTGATCGCGTAATCGAGTGCATGCCGCCAGTGCTGCCGGATTTCACTGTCACCCGGTTGGGGTTGGCTGAACGCGTCATCGAGCAACTGGCGAATCGTTTTGTCGGGATCATCCAGAGACAGGTCCAGCGCGTCAACCACCAGCGACCGTCTGGCATCAACGCGCCGTGAGCAGGTCACGAAGCTGATGATCTGCGATGCACCGCTGGCGGTTCGTTTGGTGCCCCGGAACAGCGCAATCGCCTCGCTCTCACCCGGTTGCGCCCAGCGCGACGGCTCGGGAATGATGCACAGGGTTTCGACCGGTAGTTCAAGCACGCCGATGGGCACGTCGTCTGCGATATATGCCCTGTCCAGCAGTCGATGCAGGGCAGCGGTTGGTTCGTACAGCGCCCCGCGTCGTTCGTCGAACGCCTGCCAGACGACGCTCTGCGATGCATGCACAGCAAGGTCTTCCGGCGACACGCCTTCAACACCATGCGGCAGGAGCCCTCGGGTGATGTCCGCATAGTCCCGAACGAGCGTTGTGGGTGGCGCGGTTTTCAGCATGGAGGTAAGGCTGGACGCTGCGAATGCCTCGGCCTCCTGGCGAAATTCACGCCATGCCGCAAGTGCGCCGGTCGCGCGGTATCGCACAGAGGCGGGCAGACGGGCGTAGAGGACGTCATTGCTCTGAATGCTTTTCTCGAGTGCGGTGACGAGCACACCGCGCAACTGCGTTTTCTGCTGACGCGCCTGGTCGCCCGGTTCGGGTGATCGCTCGACGAGTGGATGCTGTCGACGCCGTTTCGGGTACGCGACCGCAAACACGGGATCGTGCTCGACATCGATCTGCATGGCGCCATCGCGCACGCGATGCCGGTCGTCCCAGCCAAATTCGAGACGGATGTCGGAACCCAGCGCCATCGTCACTCCGGCCGGCGACGTCCGCATGGTCAGCCAGTCGACGAGTCCCGGGCGAATCTTTCCCCAGATATCGTCGATAAGCTGATCCGCCTCGTCGCCATCGCGGGAGCGAAGTACACCCGTGCTGACGAGCAGCGTGACGCCGGGGACCACTCCCGAGCATCGGACGGGCTTTCCGGCGAGCGCCATCGAGCCGAGAATCGCGATTGAGATCACGCCCGCCGTGCTAAGGCTGGAGCCGTCGCGAACAGTGACTCGCTCGCCCTCACGGAACTCTATGCCGTCGTCATCGACAATCCGGGCAGGCTGGTCACGTGTCTTGTGGGTGAACTGCGCCGCGTCGGTCAGGAACGTATCCTGCATGAAACCCTCTATACACACGTGCTGCGATTCCAGTCGGCCGCGCCATACGCGCAGATACCGGGTTGGGCGTGGCGTTACCGGGTTTGGTCTCTACCCGATCGAGAGTGTCGTACCACGACTCACGAGCGTACACCCGCACGCGGCGTGGTGGCCTTGCAGGGCGACCGGCTGGCCGTCGAGCAGGCACGATTCGTCGCCTTCCGAGATGGTCTGCTTGCCGTGCTCCTTGCACTCGACCGTGTCCCCCTTGCGAGAGATCGGTTTGCCATCCACGATGTCGGCATTCGATCCCGTGGTGACAGTTCCTCCGTGCGGGGATAGCGTATCGCCCACTACTATTACCTGACGGACCATCTGTTCACTCCACGAAAAAATGCCCAATGTTGATGCAACCCCGCTATCAGTATTCTCCTGCAAGCGATACATCAACCGCAGGATCCTAGACATTGGACAGAAGACATCGCGATAGCGAAATAGGCCAACCACGCACAGCCTATCGCTGCGACCACAATCACCGGTATGCTGACCACGCGTGGTACGCGCAACAGTCGGATTGCAGCGACCAAGCTGACAAACAAGAGGAAAAGAATTACCAGCTTGCCAATCATGGGCGCCTCCAGTGAGGCGTACTATCGGGCTGTCTCACAAGACAATCTCACGTACGCCGGACATGCCAGTTTCTGCATTCGGGCTACCCAGATATGTCCATTGCACCTCATCGATTGCGACATCAACAAATCGTTCGCCGGGCTTCGGAAAAGCCTGCCCTTTCTCAAGGAAAGCCTGCTGGTTCCAACGGTTGTACAACGCGGCCATCGGGTGGTCGCTAGTAATATGGCCTTCCCAGATGCCGGTCCTGGGACACTGCCGCAGGCCATCGCATTGAAGCGGGGATGGGAGATCCGGAACCTGACGCAGCCAGCCTGCGTGCAGCGCTATCTTCAGAAAATCTTCGCGAACGGGGGAGACGGGGTAAGGTTCACCGAGATAATGCCATTGCACCTGGTCGGCGCTTAACCAGTTCATAAAAGGTGCCTCGAAACGCTCTCCAGTTTTGTAGCGCTCGGGGGTGTTCGCACGTGCCGGGATCAACTCGTTCTTTGGCGTCGATGCCGCACCGTAGAGCGCCAGCCAGTAACCATCGCGGGGCACCACCTGGTTACCGGTGACAGCAAGCGAATTCTGCGCGAGAGGCAGCACGGCGTAGCCGTGCGGGATGTATTCGCGTCCTTGCAGCGCTGTGCCTTGTTGTGCTGTGGGAGGCGGTGTCACGGCCTTTGCAGCATCAATCAACGTTTGCACGTTGCCATCCCACTTTGGCAACGGGGCGGGCGGCAGCGGTAGCACCTTGTCGAGGTTCGGGAGTTTGAGGCGACCTTGGTAATGCTCAAGCGCATCTCCGATTTTGCTATATCGGACAGCGCGTGCTTTGTCTATGGTAGGGGCCAAACTGGTACCATCCGTGAGGTACATGCCATTGAATTCCACCGACAATTTGTTTGCGCACTTGTCGCATCCGAGTTTTACTCCCTCTTGAAGCACGTTAAGGGCGCGGAGTTTGTCTTCAGCGGTATTAGACCGCGCATAAATGAAACCTAGCTTATACGCCGCCGAGCCATAACCTTGTGCTATTGCGCATTCCAACATCTGGGTCGCAACTGGGAGATTCCCCCAAAAATCCCCTTCCGGATCATCATACGTACCGGCGAGCTTTCCCCCCAGGAACGTCATCGCTGAGGGACTACCCATGTCTGCTGCGTGTTGGAAGAACGCATACGCACTCGTTGCGTTGCCGCCTTTGATCATTCCGTTCTGGTGATAGGTACCCATCATGTCATATGCATCAGGTACGCCCAATTGCATCGCTTTCTCGACCCAGCCAATTGCGACTTCGGGGTCGTGCTGGGGCACGCCTGGGTACCCACTTAGGATAAGAGACGCAAGGTTGAGCATGGCTTTCCAGTGACCGCGCTCGGCGGCCTGGACATAGAGCTGGTAAATCTTCGGATAGTCGCGCTTCCGGTAGTACACATCAGGGTCGTCGAGCGCGAGTGCCTGCTGAAACAAAAGTTCTGCCTGAGGATCAACCGGCGGCAGATGCTGATTCTGGTAGACACAGGTGAAGCTCTTCCGGTGTGGATCGAACAACGGCAATTTTTGATTACGAGGCAAATCAGACATAGCGACGGTAAGCCTATTGGTCAATGAGGTAAGCGATCCTGCTTGCACGTTCAGCGTTAGCAAACTCAAAGCTAAAACTAACGTCCAGCGGAAGATTGCGACAGGTGTCATAGCGCGTCTGTTCATGCTGTCTCGGTATTGGAAGACGAGGGCACATCGATAGAAGCGTGCAGAACCGTCTTGGCTCGCTTATCAATAAACGGAAGTAAGAAGCCCTCCATCGGCTTTTTGCTCTGCCGCAGATCGTCGTTACGATTCATGAGGTCGTTCCATGCCTTGAAGACGTCAGCAATCTGATCTCGATCGCCGGTGCCACTAACCTTGCCGTTGGACAACAAGGAAAATACTCGCTCGCGAAGACCCGAAACCCACATCGGTCCCGTCGCTGCAAGATTGATCTCACTGTCGACGGACATGCTGCGCTGGTTCATGTTCGCGCTGCCGACCGTCACAAAGACGTCGTCGATAAGCATCAGCTTCGCATGGATGTAAATCTCGCGATATGCCATCACCTGGTTGACCGTCATACCGCTGGTACGTAACCGTGCGATGCTGACTTTTAGACCGATCGTGTCCTGCAGTTCCTGCGCGCTTTCAGGATGGAATGTGTTTTCGCCTTGGTCATCCGTGTACTTTTCCTTCGTCTTGCCTTTGTCCGACAGGTCACTTTCGTTCTTCCAGGCATCGCCGTGACCCAGTTCGGCCATTGAGTCGTACGTGCGTGGAACCATCCCCGGATCCTGCGGATGAGGTGTGACGACAAACAGGTGTAACATCGGCGCGTCCTGCTGCGGTTTGTTCGCCAGATTCGCCCACGCATCGTGGAACTTCTGTCGCTCCTGCTTCAGATGCCGTGCAAACTCCGGGTAGAAGAAGTACTGGTTCTCCATATAAATGTAGTTGCGGGCGAAACTGGTTGCCTGCAGGTAGACCTTCTTGATGTTTTTCTCGTGTTCATGCGGCTGGGTACGCACGATCTGCACGCGATATGCAGGGTCATCCCGCAGACTCGGAATTTTCGATGGCAGGCCTGGCAGTTCGTGTGTCTGCCATGCGGCAGGGGCAAACGGTTTCCAGCCGCGTTCGAAATTCTGGTGCAGGCGCTTCAACGCCTTGCCGACCACGAGGCATGCATAGTCCTGGTACGGATTCGTATGCTTGTACACGGCCGTGCTGAGGGGCCCACTCGGGTCCTGCGTTTCCTGCTCATGTTTGAGTTCGGCCTGAACGTTTGGATCGGTCCACTCTTCCCGCAGCGGATCATCGATTTCGTGAGCCGTTCTATCCCAATAGTCTGTGATCGAGTTCAGGCCCATCACGTAGCCGACAGCCTTGCTGCCATTATCGTAGTTGTAGTCGATCAGGATCGGCTTTTGATGGTGCGTCGGATATTTTTCAAGCAGACCTTTCTCGCTTGTTCCAGCCGCTGTTTCCTTGAAGCCCTCGGTGTACGTGCTGGGAGCATCTTCTTCCTTCGGAGCAGTGGTTAGTAACGCCTTGACGTCGTTGCTCGAAATACTACGCAAAACTATCTGTAATCGCTGATTTTTCGTCAGGATGCCACTGCGCTTGCTTTCGCCGTCTGGCAGGTTTCGCTTCCACCAGTCGACGCAGTACTGGTTTCGCATTGCATTCGCGTAAGGGGGCGCCTGCTGCAAATTCTCTTCGACCGGACTGGTCCAGCTAACTGGAACGTCCGTGAACCCTGGCATGCTGTTCTGGATCCTCGACCCGTATGGGTCGAACCAGATCATCAACCGTACGGTCACAGGATTTACCTTACGTTGGGTGATTTCTTCGAGCAGTGCGCCATAGACGACCCCGCGTGGCCAGACACCGGAGGGCGGTGGGGAGGCTGTGCAGACGGCATCAGACTGACCACCGGGTTGTGCGGAGTTGGTGGCATCAGGTATTCCATCACTGCCCAGGACTGCCCTGTCGATATCAACTTTTCCCATTTGCGGGTATGGGGCTCCGACACCGGCGGGTGCTGTGGCGCCGCGCCAGATCTCCATGCCGGGATCGAACCCCCAGCAACAGATGTCGACCGTTGCCTGCGCCGCCATGATCTTGGAGGCTATCGACTGGAATCCTTCCTCGCCACAGACGAAGAACTCGAGGTCGTTGCCAGTGGTCGGTTTGACGTCATCGTCTACACCAGTTTCAAGAAGCCATTGAACGGAGCCCTGCGCGCTCCTGCCGGCTTCGTCGATGGCCACGTCCATCGGGTTATGGGTTTGAAGAGGATGCTCTGCCACTTTTTTTCCCTTGGTTGTTATGAGATGCGCCCGTACCCAAATCAGACCAGCCGTTCGCCACGATTGCTTCGCTGATCAACATGATCAGGATCGCCCTGAAGCGCGTCTTTCACTTTCATATCGAACTGCGCGCCGTTGGCGAGCTTGACCTGGTAGGCCGGCGTACCAGGCTGGTGGTCCTTCACGACTACCCGGCCGAATTCGTCCGTGACACCCTCATCAATCTTTGCGCCGCCCCTGTACAGTTCATACGGCTCGCTCACGTACTGGTGCGCCGCACCGGGTAGCGCCCCCAACGCGAAATGCAGTTGTTCCTTCTCCGGTGGCAATGCCGGAATGTTGGGCGTGCTGACGCTGTCCGGCCCGGTGAACGCCCGGCTTGCCGAATGCACCTCGAAGCCGCCCGGCGTACCGCTCTTGATCTGGCTGGCTGTCCAGCGGGTATAGCTCCCTCCGCCATTGATTTCCACCTCCTGCTGGGCGCTGATAGTGATCTTGCTGGCCGTCACCGTGACGTTGAGCTTCGCCAGAAGGTTGATGCTGTCCTTCAGCGTCTTGATATCGATGTCGCCGCTGGCCGCGATGAGACGCATGCCTGCCTGATAGACGAACAGGCGTAGCGCGTTGCGCGCACTGGCGAAGAAACCACCACCTGTGCTCACCGATACATGCTCGCCTGTCGTGATCGCCGTGGTCTTGTCGCTGCTGAGGTGAATCTGCGCAGGCGTGCTGATCGCCACGCCGGCAGGGCTTGCCAGTACGAGTTGCGGTTGCGAAAGCTGCTTGAGCGTGCCGCCGCCCTTGATCGCCGCCGCCTGTGCCTTCAGGGATGTCGCGACACTCTTCTGTTCGCCATCCTGCGCACCTGCGGTTTGCGCACTCTGCGCGATACTGCTGGCAGTATCCTGCGCACCGGCCAGCTGCAGGTTGACCTCATCGACGCTAAATGCGTCGCCGGTTGCCCCCGCGCGGGGATGCGTGGTCAGCAGCAGCCCCTGTGCACCGCGTACCGCCGCATGTCCATCGGTGCGCAATTCAACGCCTTCGCCACGCTTGTCACCGCGGCCGGCAGGTTCCGTCACGCGTGTGAGGTAACCCATGTGCAGACCACTCTCCAGATGATCGCTGCGTATCTGGGTCTGCACCTGGCCCTGTGTGTCGTCCTTCAGCCAGACGTTGTTCTGCTCGCCACCGATTTCCTTGCTGACGAAACCCGACAGCGCCAGCTGGCCGGGCAGCGTCCATTGCGGAGTGTTGGTGCCGTTTCCCACGCGTCCGGTGATGAGCGGGCGGTCCGGGTCGCCGTCAAGAAACGATACGATTACCTCGTCGCCGGCCCTGGGCAACTGGACGCTGCCAAAGCCGCCGCTCGACCATGCCTGTGCGATGCGCACCCAGCAGGAACTGCTTTGGTCCCGCTGGCCGATCCTATCCCAGTGAAACTGGATCTTCACGCGGCCCAGCGGATCCGTATGGACTTCCGCTCCCTGTGGACCAACGACAACTGCGGTCTGCATCTGCATGACCGGCTTGCGATGTTCGAACGGGCTGCGATAGGGAATGTTCTTGCGCTGAGCTTCTATTTCGACAGAGAAGAAACCCTCTGAACCATCTGCGTGTGCTGTGGCTCCGACAGACGCGCTCCCCGTCTGCGCAGTTCTGGCGGCGGCCAGCGTTGCCGAAAGGCTATGGGGAAAATTCGCCTGCGTGGTCGACGTGGGTAGATTGTTCTCGATCAGCCACACCGTCTCGATCACTGCGAATTGCCGTTGATCGGCCGAGTCGCGGCTGTGTTCCGGATGATCGACCAGCTCGAACCAGCGACCCGCATCGATACCGCGTACCGAACCTACGCCAAAGAACCGCTTGGAGATCGATTCCCACTGCTCCATCCGAACCTTCGCAAGGTGGTCGCCGCGCCCCTGTTGCTGGTAGGTGTAGGGTCCGGTGTATTCATACACCTCCAGTTGCTCGGGAAGGTCGCCCTGATTGGGCATCGTTGGCGTCAGTGTGCCTTTGGGATTGTGTACCGATGACGGACTCTTGTAGTCGTAGGTACGCGTGGTCAGCGTCGTGCTTTGCAGAATACGGGTGCCCGCCCACTGCACCAGTGCATCGGCCTCGCTTTGGGTACCGGCCCGATAGAACTGGACCTGCTGAGGCGTCAGGGGATCCAGCGTCTCAAGCCGGTCCGTGATAACGAGCGTGTGTGAATTGCCGCTCGCATCCTGTTTCCAGAAGCCGAACAGCCCTTCGTTCTCCATCAGCCGGTGGGCAAAACTCCAGTCGTCCTCGTACTGCGTGCAGTAGGAACGTGACGGCAGCGGCTGGGAAAGTGCGAACTGGAAGCGGCCTTGTGCCTGCGGATGCCTGTTGAATACATCGGACAGTATCTGGTCTGCCGGCTTGTCCTGCCAGATACGCTGATCGCGACGGAACCTGAGGAAGTACATCCAGGACGCGAAGCTGACCTGATAACTTGTCAGGCCGCCATTTGCGCCAAGCCGGCGTGCCGAATAGACATATCCATGATGCGGGAGGTAGCTCTTGTTGGTTTGCTCGAGCCACAGGGTGACCGGTTGGGCAATCAGTTTCTTGAGCTGGATATCATCTCTCGTCGAGACAAGATCCACCGTGAATTCGAAATCGCGTCCAATGCGCGACCGGCCATACACCCGCTGCGGTAACAGCACATTGCTGCCGAGGGGCGTGTCAAGTTTGACCAGCCGGTCCTGCTGGATTAAACCGCCCCGGATCGCCCCCGCGATATCCTGCGCACCCATTGCCATCCCCTTGCCGTATTATGCGTTTTGGATTATCTGTATTTAAACGATATTCTTATCGCGCGATTCTACAGACTATAAAAATGCGGAATGTTAATCAAGTTGAAACAAAGGGTAAGTTCATACGGCTGGTGCTATCGAGATGCACCGATCGTTACTCCGAAGGCAGGAGACAAAACTGGCTTGCATACCGATGACGAAGCACATCAATGTCAGCGGATAGACTGGCCCCTGGTCCCCGACTACTGCGTGCATCGGGCACAAGCCGGCCAATTTGAGACGTTCGACGTCTTGACTGGAATCGGTGACAATTACTCAACCGGCTACGGCGGCACGTTGCACTTCGCACCGGGAACGCAGACCTGCATCGCAGGTCACGCCACGCAGCGGGCGTTGTCCCCGCTAGAAATGTATCCAGCGCGAGTTAAATTTTGGTCCAAGCAAAAATCGTCGTGCGAAAGGCTCAGCAGGAAGACCGACTTCCTCTCTATCGTATGTTGGAGTTTTATCAGCACGACCTCTCGGACATCTGGGATCAGGATTTAGACCTCCATGGGGAATACGGCTATGCCCTTGACCGATTCTGGCATGACGCGGATTGTCATCCCTTCGTGGCTCTTGTCGATGGGAAATATGCCGGGTTCGCGTTGGTGGATGGTTCCGTAAAAGTCGGCGAATGCGGCCACTGGATGGATCAGTTCTTCGTGATGAAAAAATACCGTCGCCTTGGCGTTGGTAAAGAGTTGGCGATGCAGGTCTTTGCCGCCTTACCCGGACATTGGGAGGTCGGCCAGATGGCGAATAATCTTGCTGCGCAGATTTTTTGGCGTGCGGTAATCGGACACATTACGCGTCGTGATTATGAAGAGCACGCTTTGACCGAAGGGTGGTGGCAGGGACAGGTTCAGGTCTTCGAAGCGAACTAGCAGGATGGCCATGGGACAGAGGAATCTGTCAACAGTCGCTGTTCGGCCACTTTTGGACAGTCAAGACCGGTACGTTGATCGTTGACAATCCGCTGCGTTTTACGCCGGCGCCCTTGTGCAAAGTGCCTTCAAGGGAGGAGTCTTAGTCCTGAAACCATTCGGCCAGCGCTAAGGGGAAGGTCTCCTTAACAGGCCGGGCGAGGCGTGCGTATGCGTCAGGCTTGCTTAGCCATGTGACCAACTCCAGGTCGTCCCCCGGGCGTGCGACGTTCGAAATTGCGCGGCAGCGGAAGAAGTTGAGAGTCACGGTCGCATCGGTAAGGTGCTGCAGATGCTCGCCCAGGTTCTGCTCTATTGTGACCGTCAGACCGGTCTCTTCCTGGATCTCGCGCTGAAGAGCCACTTCAAAGGGTTCGCCGTCCTCGACGCGGCCACCGGGCAGTACCCAAAGGCCGCCGAGACCTGCTGGATGATAGCGATCTACTTTCTTTCCAACGAGGATGCAGTGGCCGTGGATGATCAAACCCAAGACGACATTCACGTATTTCATGTTACTCCCGCTAAAGATGATGAAGCTTGCGCGACGATCATCCGTGTATCACGCGCGCAATGATCTCCACACCCGCATCGATCTCGGTTTCATTCCAGGCCGCAAAGCCGAGAAACAATCCCTGAGCTTGAGCTTCAGCGAAATAATAACGTGACAGCGGACGCACTATTACCCCGGCCTCCGCCAGGCGAAGGCACACGTCATGATCTTTTCGCTGTGGCCTTAATTGGGCTATCACTTGCATCCCGCCATCCGGCGGTGACAGGCTGAGGTCAGTTCCGATAGTTGTCAATGCATGACACAGGTGATCACGTCGTGCACGATAGATGCGCGTCATCTTGCGAATGTGAGCGGCGTAATGTCCCTCGCCAATGAAATCGGACAAGGCATCCTGTAACGTCATGCCGACAATTTGGCCGGTGTGTCTTTGCGCTTTGGCAAATATTTTCACGAAACGTTTGGGCACGACGACGTAACCCACTCGAATATCAGTATGCAGCGATTTCGAGAAGGTGCCGACGTAAAACACGCTGCCGCCTTGATCGGAGCCCTGCAGCGCAGCCACTGGTCGCCCTTCGTAGTGAAATTCACTGTCGTAGTCGTCCTCGATGATCTGGGCACCGACTCGGTCGGCGAACCGCAGCAGCGCTTGCCGACGAGTGGCCGGCATCAGCAATCCGGTTGGGTGCTGGTGCGCAGGCGTGACGAATATCAAACGCGGCGTGTCTGACGACGTTTCGAACGCCAGGCCGCATTGATCGAGTGCAATACCTTGCACCGTCGCGCCGGCAGCCTCGAATGCCGCGCGTGCGCCGCCGTAGCCCGGGCTTTCGATCCATGCCACCTCACCCGGGTCCAGCACCACGCGGGCGATGAGCGCAATGGCAGCCTGAGCGGTGGGCATCAGGAACACCTGCTGCGCATCCGCGTTGACGCCGCGGTATTCGACCAGGTGATGCAGCAGCCCCTTCTGCAATTCGAACCGGTTGCATGCCATGTTTCTTCGAGGGAGCGCGTAGCGCGCGGCGGTCCTCAGGCATCGCCCCCAGATCGCGTGGGGAAACTCCCGAGCGTCGGCCAAACACGGCACGAACGGTCTGGGGCGACCTTGCTCGGTGAACGGCCAATCGCTGCGGCCGATTTGTTGTGCCCACCTCGACATGCCAGTGAGGTTTGCTCGCCGCGGGCTATCCGTTTCGAGCGAGATCAGGTTTGCTGACGGCATGGCCGCCACGACCGGACGCCGTCCTTTCGAGACGTCGAGATACCCCTCCATCGCCAACTGGCCGATCACAGCGGAGATGGTATTCCTCGACACCCTCAGGTGCTGCGCGAGTTCCCGGCTGGATGGCAGACGCCGGCCGCTGGCCAGCCTTCCTGCCGCAATGGCCTGTCTCAGCTGATCGGAGAGCTGCCGCGTGAGGGCAACACCGTTTTGCGGTTCCACCTTGAGATCGATCAGGCCGGCGAGCGCATCACCCATAAAACTGGCCCCATGGTTTTAACAAAACATACCCTTTGAAGCGGTGCCAGTCAAATCTATGATCGTGTCAACTTCTCCCACATCGTGTACCCATGGACCGAACCGCCACTCATCCTCTTTCGCGCCACCTCGCCTGTCTTCTGTTCGCGTTGGTGATTTTGAGTTGGGGGTTGAACTGGTCTGTGACAAAGATCATCGTCCATCAAGTCACGCCGTTGTGGACCACGGCTATTCGGTGCACGATTGCCAGTGCGGCGCTGTTCGTGATCCTGCTGGCGCGTGGCCAACTGATCATCCCCAGGCGCGGCGATCTGCCGGTCGTGCTGGCGATCGCCATGCTCCATATGGTCGCTTTCTCGACCTTGGTCGCACTGGGACTGAAGTTTGTACCCGTGGGCCGGTCCATCGTACTCGGCTATACGACGCCGCTATGGGTTACGCCGGGCGCCTGGCTGTTTCTTCGAGAAAGGCCATCGCCGCGCCAGCTTGCCAGCATTGCCCTTGGTTTGGCCGGCCTGGCACTCATGTTCAACCCATGGGCGCTTGATTGGAGCGATACCCATGCCTTGTTCGGCAATGGCGTGATCCTCCTCGCCGCTTTTTTCTGGGCAGCGAACATTCTCTATGTGCGTGCTCATCAATGGATTTCCACGCCGTTTCAATTGATCTTCTGGCAAGCGTTGCTGGCCAGCGGCGTCTTGTCGATGCTCGCGCTTTGCATGGATGGCGCGCCGCGAATCGCGTGGTCACCTCAACTCGCAGGCGCCTTCCTGTTTGCGGGATTATGCGGCACAGCGCTGGCCTACTGGGCCATGGCGATGGTCAACCGCAGTTTGCCCGCCGTGACCACATCGTTAGGTTTGTTGGCAACGCCTGTCGTAGGTATCGCGTCCTCGACCATAGGGTTGGGCGAGACCATCAATGCCTCACTGGTGATCTCGATGGTGATGATACTTGGTGGCATTGCCGTCGGAACACCTTTGCCGAAAGACCGGGCTTTCCGATTCCGGTCGGGGTTACTCGGGATTTTGTACGGTCGACGCTTTAAGCGGTAGGGAACGGCAAATCGAAGAAATATGGATGCGCCTGAATTCTGGAAGCGGCCGTTCGTCTCGCGAAATATTGAAGGGCAGTTGCGGGTTGTCTACGCAAATTCGGCTCGCGACCACGGTTCGCAGCGTTCGATTCGACCTCGTTTTTCCATCTCGGCCAATTTCGGACGATCGGCACAGACTTTCAGATCGTTAGCAATCAACGGACAAACCGTAAGCGTGGCAGCAGCAACGTCTTGACTGGAGAGCGTGATTGTCAGGCTGGGCGGCGGAACTGATCGGCGACGGCCCACGGTATGAGTTCGTCGATGCGGTTAATCGCATGGTCGGCGATGCGCGTGAGCACGTAGCGCAGATAGGCCGCAGGATCGATGCCGTTGAGTTTTGCGGTGCCAACGAGGCTGTAGATGGCAGCGGCGCGCTCACCCCCGGAATCTGCACCGGCAAACAGGTAATTGCGTCGACCGATGGCCACTCCGCGTAGCGCGCTCGACTGGCAGATTGTCAATCTCGAGCTGGCCATCATCGCAATAGCGTGTGAGCGCTTCCCACCGGTTCACTGCACAGAGGATGGCCTGGCTCGTATCCGATTTGCGCGAGAGCGTTTCCAGTGTCATGGTGAGCCATGCATGGAAGCGATCGAGTAGCGGCCGCGCGTGTTCCTGGCGATACGCCTGGCGCTCATCGGGCGGTTTGCCCCGGATCGTTTCCTCAATCCTGTATAGCGCGCCAATACGCTCGAGCGCTTCGGTGTTCAACGCATTGGGGCGCGCTACGTGCAACTCATAGAACTGTCGTCGGGCATGCGCCCAGCAAGCTGCCTCTGTAACTCGCCCGGTTTCGTAGATAGCCTGGTATCCACCGTACGCGTCGGCTTGCAGTGTACCGTTGAATGCCTCGAGATGCTGTTGCGGATGGATGCCCTTTCGATCCGGCGTGTAGGCAAACCAGACTGCCGGCGGCGTCATGTCGGCCGATGCACGATCATCACGCACGTACACCCACAAGCGACCGGTCTTCGTCTTGCCATTGCCTGGTGCAAGCACGGGAACCGGCGTGTCGTCCGCGTGCAGTTTCGTCGCCGACATCACGTGACGACGTAGTGTTTGAACGAGTGGCTGCAGCAGCGCCGCCGCATGACCGACCCACTTCGCAAGCAGCGAGCGGTCAAGCTCGACGCCTTCTCGCGCGTAGATGACCGACTGCCGGTAAAGCGGCAAGTGGTCTGCAAACTTCGAGACCAGCACGTGTGCCAGCAGCCCTGGGCCAGCGAGACCACGCTCGATGGGACGGCTCGGTGCAGGAGCCTGAGAGATATGATCGCAACACACGCAGGCAAACTTCGGGCGCACATGACGGATGACACGGAAGCTTGCTGGTACGTACTCAAGTTGTTCGGCGACGTCTTCGCCCAGCGACTTCATCAGGCCACCACACTGCGTGCACTTCCCGACGGATTCGGGCAAGTGCGTCTGGATCTCGCGCGGCAGATGTTCGGGCAGCTTGCGCGGTGCCTGTTCCACGACCGTGCGCTGCGTCTTCGGGATTTCGACCGGTGCCGCGCCTTCGTCAGTCTCAAGCTCTTCGAGGCGCAATTCAAGTTGCTCGATCTGACGGTCCAGCTTCTCCGACTTGCGGCCGAACTGCATACGGCGCAGCTTGGCAATGAGCAGCTTCAGGTGTTCGACTTCCGCTGCGCGCGAAGCCAGCGCGGCTTGTTGTGAGTCGACCGTTTCCTGTAGTTTGAGCACTTGCGCGTCGCGCTCGCGAAGTGCCGCCTCCTGGCTGAGCAGCATGGCCTTCAGCGTTTCGACATCATCGGGAAGTGGATTCGCGCGCGTCATGCAGGCAGTTTACGCGCGAGCAGCGACGTTTACAATGCCGACGTCGGTCGTGCCGTTCTCGTCGGTTGCCGCCAGTCGATGCCTTCCAGCAGCATTGATAGTTGCGCCGGGGCTCAGGCAAATAACGCCACCATCGGCTTGTGGCCAGACGAAGCGCCCCTTCTCGAGTCGCTTCATCAGCAGGCACATGCCGTCGCCGCTCCACCACAGTACTTTGAGCAGGTCGCCGCGTCTGCCACGAAATACGAAGACGTGCCCGCAGAACGGATCCCGTTCAAGCACGGTTTGCACCTTGGCGGCGAGGCTGTTGAATCCGGCCCGCATGTCGGTCACGCCGGCAGCCAGCCAGACACGCGTGCCGACAGGAAGACCAATCACGTTTCAGCCTCCGCAGCGGCACGCAACGTACGCAACACAACACGCAGCGTGGCCGGGTCGGGCGTGCCCTCGATACGCACGCGTGCGACGCCTATGCTTACCTCAATCACACCTGCGACGACTGGATGGGCCTTGCTCTGCGACTGAGCCGGCAATACAGCCGCGTTCTCAATTGTGCGCTCCTCGTGCACCACTTCTACGGGCAGCAGTGTCGGCGGCTCATACTGCCCGGCCTGATAGGCTCGGCGCCATTTGAACAAAAGATTCGTATTGAGCCCGTGTTCCAAAGCCAGTCGTGCGACCGAGACACCCGGTTCACATGCCAGCTTCGCGAGTTCACGCCGAAACTCGATGGGGTGGTTGGGGGTACCTTTACGCGTCCGTCTCGCTGCTGTTGCTATCTCAGGTGACAAAGTAGTCTCCACCACTCGTTTGGTGGGGTCTACTGTGTCCATTTTGGCATCATTGGTCTAGACGGTGCGGCGGCAACGCTTACGATAAACCGGTGCCTAGCCGTTACGCTATAAATCGAATCTAAAAGGGGCACCACGCTCTGGCTATGCCTCACCAGGCTGTTTGCCGGGGCTGGCTCGCGTCCCTATCCGGCGACATTCTCGGCTCAAAACGTGCCCTAGACGTAAGCAAGCGCGCTTCCAATAAGGTCGCTCGCATTGCCGGGCGCGTATGTGTGTGCGGCGGTGGCAAATTTAATACGGTGTGCCGGTGTTGAATCTCGTAGTTGCAGTTTCTATCCGCCTGATGCGGGTATATCGATCGCAGCAAACAGCATGGCGATGTCTGTGATGCGCCGAGTGCCTGTTTTCTGCAGGATTGATTTGATCTGACTGCGAACGGTACTGATCTGCACTCCCCGGCTTGCAGCATATTCGCCTGGCGTCAGCCCTGCGGCGATCGCCGCTGCGACGGCCATTTCCGCACGCGACAAGGCAAATGGCCGCGTGGCCGAGTCGGGCCACCCTGTGTTGTGGAACGGTCGGCGCAAGAGAACCATCGCCAGAGGCTGGGTCCGCCCTAACCCGGCTGCAAGTTGTGGTTTTAACGGCACAACACTTATTTCGATGGTAGGTCCGTCGCTTTCTTCGTGCACATAAAGCGCTGTGACTTCTATCTCGGGAACCTTTAGGCAGGCGCGCTTGACCCGATGTGTCAGTTGCTGAGCAAGCCGTTGTCCATTGAGGGTCAATCGATTCATTTGGACGTTCACCGCGGTGGACGTGCGCAGGACGGTTTCTGCTGCGCGATTGAGGTAGTGGACATTGAGTTCCGCGTCAACAATGATGGCAGCGCGAGGGAGAGCGTCAAGCGCGGCGCCGGATATCAATGCGTGATCGGCCGTCTTGGTGGCCAGGTTTCGTACTCGAAAGACATTGGGTAAGTGGCTCAGTACCCGTTGAAGCTCACCGACAATCGCCTCTTCGTAAGGACGATGCCCCACTGGACGATGCACCGCGAGGATAAGGCGTTGGCCTCCTTCCAGGAGCGTGCCGCCACAGGAATAGCGAAGCCCCTCGCGCATGTAAAAGTCCTGGTAATACTCGCTGCGTTGAACTGCGCTGTCGGGTATATAACGATGCATGGGATACATTGTTCCAACTGGTTTGGCGAGTAGTACGCCACGCGCCAGATCGAGACCATGGTAATGACCCGCATAAGCGTGCGCCCAGTTCGAGCCGTATCCCGTGAAGCGATACTCGAGAAAGCTTCCCGAAAGCGCATCGTGTACAAAACAGTTTGCTGCCCGTGCGTCGGCCAAGGTGGTCAATGTGGAGAGGGCTGAATCCCATTGGTTCGGATCGACCGCAGCGGTGTAAAGCGCCGCTATCGCCTCATCTGCTGTACGTTTCATCGCCGTGGCTTCCCCGCCGCGTGTCACATAGCCAAGCCTCTGGGCAATCGATCGTTCTTTATACCGTCGCCAGACAGGCCTCCGTCACTTTCGTTGAACATTTAGTCCAACGATTTTCCCCAATATTGGGGATGCTTCGTTTATTGCGTCAAGCTAATCTTGCGCGTGGAGGTCTACCGGGCTTTTGATGAGGCAGGGTTCTCCCTGATGTCGACTAATCGTGGCGGTGGTCAGGCAAGCATTGAGCGAAAGTTGACCCGACGCAGGCTCAGCCAACAGCGCCGCACTGCGTCGTAATTTTCTTCGCGTCAGGCGTATCGTTCGACGCGTGCGTCAATGTTTATGCGGCGGCTGCGCGTGACAACGAGATCTGCGTCGTTACACCGGTAGTGTCGCCGAGAGCAGCGACCAAGACGAACCTCGCAGCTCATGAAGTTGCTAATCCGGCAGGCAGTATTCAGAAATTAAATATCGAATAAAATTTATGGGGTGGGGAATGAGAATAATCAATCAGTCGATTTTTGTGACAATGCTGGTCTGCGTGGCTGTCAGCGCCAATTCACAACAAAAACCACGGGCGGAAGTGCAACCGGATAACGGTCCGACACTCTCTGCAACGTTGAATTTTATTCAAAAAAAGTGAACGAACAGGGTGCGTTGCACGTTATTTAAATCATCAAGATCCAGATTTGCCAGAACGTACCGAAAGTGTGGAATCAGATTCCATAAAGCTAGCGATATATCAAGAAACAAAAGATGGAATCGTTCCTTATGGAAATTTGTATTTTAAAAATGTAGAAGCAGCCACTCGCGTCGCTAAGGCTTTGACCCATGCGGTGGAGGTATGTGGTGGTGGCGACAACGATCCGTTCTAAGAATTACCTTGGTGCGAGATAGCGGCCAAGTAGCCCGAGACAAGCACAGTCTCAGTTCATTTATCCACTATAAGTGGGAGACCTCAAATGAAAAAAGCAACGCAGTGGACATGCGCGGGCCTGTTGGTCTTGCCCGCAGGTGCGTGGGCTTATTGCCCGCCAACCAATCCTCCGAGTCTTCAGCAGATGTGCGAGAGGGCCGAACAGGCCCAACAGGAAGCTCAGCAACGCCAGCAGGCCCAACAGCAGGAGCAGATGCAGCGTCAGCAGGAAATGCAACGGGCGCAATCTCAGCAACCTCGCTCATCGGGCCAGTCTGCAGGCGTTCAATCCCCGGGCAATGGCTACCGGTCTCCTGCTGCCAATGGTGGGGCGACCACAACCTATACCCCGCACACTTACACGCCGGGCAGCAGCCAGGCACGACAGTCCGAGGAAAGATCTTCTGGCGGAGTGCAGAGCGAAAACGGTGTGACGACCTTTACACCGCATGCGTCAAGTTCGCTGCGGAACAATCAGGTAACAACCGAAACGCGGCCAACCCGATCTTCCGATGAGGGCGTCACGTCCAACGGTGTGACCACGTTTACACCGCATGCAGCGGGCTCCAGTCATGCCGGTTTTGCAGCAAACGGCGGGGGTGACTCTGGCCGTGCATCGGACTCGCAGGCACAAACGTTCAAGCCCGGCCGCGCTGCGCCAGAAGATACACGAGAGGTGCGCCCGGATTTGGCGAGCAATCAAGGCGCCGAGCCTTCGCGGCAGCAGATCAACTCGGTCAGAACGAATCTCACCGGCATCAACCAACACCCGGTACCACACGGCACGGTGACTGCGCAGGCCAACGGTACCGTCACGGTTAAAGCTACTGACGGCCGGCAATATGCTCTTCGGTCCGACGGCACACTGGCGTCCTATGCTGGTCATGGCACACACGCCACGCTGTACTCCGACGGACGCGTCCGGTCGCTTCATACCGCCGCACTCGACATCAACAGGGGACCCCATGACAGCCGGATCGTGGTCGAGCATCGCGCCGATCACACTATCGTTGTCAGTGCAGGCGCGCACGGCGGCTACGTAGAACGCCCAATCCAGTGGCATGGCCGTCCGTTCGTGCAACGGACCTATGTGTCCGGGGCGCACGTGTTTACGCGTGTCTATGCCTCTTATGGCTATCACGGCGTGACGCTTCACAATTACGTTCCGTCCGTTCGCTACGCACCGGCCTTCTACGGCTGGGCGTATTACCCGTGGCCGGGTCCGGTGGCCTATGCCTGGGGCTGGACTGGCAGTCCCTGGTACACCGCCGATACTGGCTACTTCTCGGTATTGCCGGCCTACGGTAGCCCCGCACTATGGCTGGCCGATTACCTGCTGGCCGGCACACTCCAAGCGGTATACGTCCAGCAGCAGGCGGACGCCGAGGCGGCGGCAGATGCCGCAGCAGCACAGTCGGCTGACGCCGATCCGGGGGGCGACGTCGCGTATGCGCAAGCCGATGCGCCGATCACGCCTGAACTCAGGCAGGCGATTTCAAATGAAGTCGCGCAGCAACTGGCGGCTGAAAATGCCGCTGCACAGAAGCCTGAAGCGGCCGAGACATTGACCGGCTTGCCGCAGGCCCTGCAGCCCAATCACCTGTTTGTTGTCGATCACCCGATCAACGTCACGAGTGACGACGGTCATAGCTGTGGCTTGACGCCCGGCGATGTATTGAAGCTGGTCGCTGCACCCGGGGACAACGCAATCACGGCCAATCTGAGCGTGACCGCCACCCGGAAGGCGGATTGCCCAGCCGATGCACAGGTCTCGGTCACGCTGGAAGATCTACAGGAGATGCATAACGGCTTCCGTGCACAACTCGATGCAGGGTTGCAGGCGCTGCACGATCAGCAGGGACAAAACGGCTTGCCGTCAGCGCCGCAGTCCGCGATTGCGCCGCCGCCAAGGCCGATTGAGGATGTGCCTCCGCCCATGGCTAGTGCGCAGACACTGATCAATGGCGCGCAGCAGCAGGCAGATCACGCGGAGACACAACTGTCGCAAGCGGCATTCAGCAACTGAAGTTCAAATTTTATGAGGCTGACAGTGAGAAAAGTCAAACATTGGATGTTGGCGGTTGCGCTGGCTTGCACTCTGGCGAGCAGCGCAAATGCACAGCAAAAATCACAAGCAGTGAGCCAGCCTGATAACGGTCCTTCTCTGGAAGTTACTATGAATTTCATTCGGAATAAACTAAATGAACAAAATCCTCTTGATTTCACGGTTAGCTCGGGCAGCGCGGACGTTTCTCCGTATCACGTGCATTCTGAAAATGAATACAGCACAGACACAAACACGTGCTCGTTGAAAAAACATAGCAAACAGACTTCGGCGAATATCGAAGCATATCCGACTATAATTATAAATTTAAAGGATATTAAAAATATAAAGGTTGAATCTTTAAGTGCGTCGACTACCGATTATATGGTCTACAATGATGAAACTCCGTCCTCCGATGTTACTGCATCCCCGGATCTACCGACTATTTTTTTGTTGCTGAAAAAACCGTTCGCTATGGAGTCGGAACCTTCAAGCTTTAGAGAAATACCACCTCAACAGTTACGTCGAATGAATTCGATACTTCGCATTATCTTTCTCGATGAAGATTCCGCCAGAAGGGTCGCCAAAGCGATTAATCACGCAGCTGAATTGTGCGGCGCGGGAGGTAGCGATGATGAGCCGTTCTAGATTGATCTAATTTAACGTTGAGAAGTAACGCGCGTTCATTTATTGCAAAAGCATTGATCAAAAGCAGCGAACAGCAGCAGGCACATCTCGCCGAAAACGAGGTCGCCCGGACAGCGTTAAGCGACTAGTCAGTGGTGTAGTGCTACGAGCCGGCGATGTGGACGCAAGGTTGGCAACGCCCTAATGGCTGACCAGTTAGGCGTCGGTGAACATGGAAAATCTAGGTTTAAAGAAAAGGAGATCTGAGTATGTACGGTTGTTTGCCCAGCAAGGCGGATTTTCATAAGGCGCTACTCATCCTAGGCGCGTCGCTGCTCCCCGTGATATTGAACGGATGCGGCTTGCCGCCACAAACGCCGCAGGAGCTTCAGCAAAGTTGTTCCAACGATATCAACGCCATGAATGACAAAGTCGGAGCACGAGCCGTGGTGGGGTATGGATATGAGGGCGGGGGAGGGGGAGCCGCATGCTTCCGCAGCTGGAGTAAGGAGACGAAGCAAGGCGCGATTGATGCGGCCGTGGCCGATTGCCGCCGTGCGGGTGCTAATTTTTGCACCGTGGCATGGGCGGCGGACAGCACGCCTGAGCGAGATCAAAAACTGAGGCAGGATGAGGCTGATAAAAAGGAGGCCGAACAAAGGAAAGCTCAGGCAGATCTTCTCGAAGCTCAGCAGGAACAAGCGGAACGTTTGAAGTCGTTAGCTATGACCACAAGGATCAGCGGGCCTTCGATCGAGATAACTTCGAACTTTATCGAACGCAAACTGCAAGAAAACAAAGGATTGACGATTACCATGACACAGCACTGGGTGGGCGGAATTGTCGCTAACCCTGCTGACAGCTCAACATCGTTTCCGGCAAACTCTCAAGCTACCTATGCACCAAGTGTGCCCTGCACAATCGGAGGTCACGATCTCAGAGACCTTTCCAAAATTGAGATCGATAGTTACACGAACGTCGAAGCTCAAATTAAAGGTTTCGGCGGTTCTGGCCTTGTTTCTTCTACTTGGGGCGATGGGTCAAGTCAAAATATTTCTTACGCTCCGGATTATCCCACACTCTTAATCCAGTTTCGAAAAACCACATCTAAATATGATGAGGCAATAAAAGGTAAAAATTACCCCGCAGACACGCTTCGATTGTTGCGAGTTAACGCCAAGCTGCTGCGGGTCTCGGTGAATGACGGCGATGATGGAAATCATCTAGCCAGCGCCATCACCCATGCTGCCGAGCTATGTGGGGCTGCGCAGGAAGATGCAAATTCACCGTTTTGATCCTCGTTAATGTTTCGGTCGAGATGACTTTGGGCTTTAACTTTATTGCGCGGTTTGCCGTCAGTATTGTGGTCCGCAATTGCTCCACCTACGAGACCGAGTGAAGATCCACCGCCGCCGACCGGCGAATGGCAGACACTGGTCAGCGGCGCCCAACAGCACGAAGATCACGCCGAGACCGACGGCCGATTCTCGGTCGACTACAACTTTGAGTTTTCAAATCTGAGCTTGCGTTACCATTTTCTGCCCGCGTCCATCAAACGTCCCGTCTCGCTATTTCTCAGATGCACACGGGCAACAGGGCTAGAGAAAGTCAGACCCACGGTCATCCAAAGTACGCAATGATTCCGCTAGCCAACGACCGCTTGCGGCCGACGCGAGTGTCCCCTAAGGGTCGCTACGCGACTTCCAACGGACGGCTTCACATCGACGGCACAGGCTCTTGCTTCGTCGTGGCCGCCCTGGCACACTGGCGGCACAGCGACAACGAAAACACGGGATAGCTGGCGATTGAAAATCTCGCCACGTATCACGCAAGCCGCTGAATTGATTGATCTTTAGTTATCTCAGACTACCCTCGCCTACCATGAAAAAGCCATTCGTAATGGGGTGGTCCGCTGCTCGACTCCTCTCTCGGGCGTAAAGTATCGAGCAAAGGCGAGCGGCGTCGGGACGCTTTTCGAAGTGCGTGGTTTGAGGATGCGGCGCTCAGTATGCAACCTTGAACGTCGGAGAGTCTTCGGGCCGGCTCTTGCGGCGGTCGTACAGGCGCGTCGTCGCGATGTTCGCGTGACCAAGCCATTCCTGCACTTTGGCGATGTCTGCTTCGTGTTCGAGCGCGTTGGTGGCGGCGGTTGCGCGCAGACTGTGTACGCCAAATCCGTCGACGGCGATCTTCACCCGCGCCGCATAGGCGAGTACGCATTTGTAGATGCCATCAGCCGTGATTGACGCGCCGGTCTTACGCATTGGCTGGAACAGCGGCGCGTCGGGCGTTGTCCCGTGCCCGGCCACCTCCAGGTAGGCGTGAATACGTTCGGCGCTCGCCGGGTGCAGCGGGACGTGGCGCAACTTGTCCCCCTTGCCATGAATGCGCAGGTGCGGCACACCGCGCCGGTCGTGAATGTCGCGAACCTTGAGCAAACACAGTTCTTCGCGGCGTAGACCGTGGTACAGCAGCACCGCGAGCAGGGCGCGGTCGCGTTTGCCCTTCAGCGTATCGGGATCGGGTGCATCGAGCAGCGCACGCGCCTGATGATCGCCGAGTGCCGGCGTCTTGCCCTCGTTGCTGTTACCCCGGGGCCGCTTGACGCCCGCAACCGGATTCAGCAAAACGGCAGCGCGCTCACACAAATAATCGAAGAGCGACGATAAGGCCGCCAGTTTTCTCCTGATCGTTGCGCCGGACAGTTGACGCGCCTCGAGACGTTTGCGCCATGCGAGCACGTGTGCCCGCGTAACGGTGCGAAACTCGTCCGGTTGCTGGATGCCCACAAAACCCATGAAGTCGCGCAAATCAGTCTGATAGGCGCGCCGCGTACGGGGATTGTCGAGATTCGCGAACCATTCGGCCTCGGGCGGGACATTTGATAGCTGATGGAATTCGGCGGCGGTGAGTGCGCGAGAGGTATTGTTGCGCGTTGAAATGATTCTGGTTGACACGGATTCTCCCAGCAGGTTGCGTCGCACGCGATTAACCGGGATATAATGAAGTCAGTCTTTTGTTGAATGCGTCAAAGTTGGCGAATTAAAAGCGTGCAGCGATTATATTGATAATGTATTTTATCAATAGCTGTTTAAGTCGTGTCAGCCGAATAACTTTGTCAATGCTGCTGCTTCGGAAGAATAGGATAAAGGTGTGCTATTAGAAAATATTTCACCAACGCGGCCCACGCCCAAAAGGCGAGCGAGGTATTGGGAGAGGCCGCTGTTTTACGCGCGAGATTCCTACGGTTGCTGAGGCGGGCAGAGAGGGCGCGTCAAATTCCAGTGCAAGCGGACAACCAGCATCCTCGGCTCGAAGTCGGACATAACCTCTGATCACGTTTTCGGAGAATTCATACCAGCCTCTTCGGAAAAGCTTCAATACCTTGTTATGCGCAGGTGTACGTAGACGCCCCAGATAATTCGTCAGTTCCTTCGAGCCTACCGCTGGCATTTGCACGACGCCGGCGATGCGTTTGTATGATTCAAATATAGATGCGAGACTTCTTTGCAAATCCGAGTGATCCGCCGCTGACCACAGTGCCAATTCAAAGTTCTTATCGTCCCTGGCAATGGCTCGATCATAGCCGGGTCGAAGCTTGCCTTCCATGCTCGCAACCGAACTACGGATTGCGCCAAAATAATGATCTGACGTGGGTTCAGTTAATTCCGCCTCGTCCTGAAATATTTCCCAATAAAGATTGCTGCAGATCAAATGGACGTAATGCGGAAATCCGTCACTTATTGCTGCGATCCGGAATTTAATGTTCTCTGGAACCTCTATGCCGAGAGCACCGGCGGACTTTTCTATGATTTCATATCTGCTGCCGAACATGAGTCGCGAAAGCGGAATGCCTTCGAAATAGCGCTGGCTGGATTCATGTGCCGCCAGTAGTTCTTCGAGCGAACTGCCAACGCCACAGAAGATGAACTGGACGGGAGCCTCCTGGTCGCTCACCTGTTTGACGAAATCGGCAAACAGCTTGCGTTCGTCGGCTTTTATGATGCGGTCGAATTCATCAACGACGACAAGAAGGTTGCCAGAAGCCTTCTTCGAAACGCTGCGTAGGTAGGAAACCGCTTGGTTAAGATCGAAGGTTGCTTCGAGGTCGACACGAGGATCGTACTTCACCTCGTACTCGTAGCCCAATTCTGCTCCAACAGTCGGCGAGACCTTGCCGCCGAGCTTCAGCCGGTGAGTCTTGGTCGCTGGTATGGTCTGAGCTGCTCTTTCCTGTACAACGCCCCCGATATTGCTGATGATCTGCTGAAATGTTGTGCTGGGCTGGCAGCCGACCAGAATTGGATCAAAGTCGCCGCAGTTCTCGAATGCAGCCGTGAGCGCGAGAGACGTCTTTCCAACGCCGCGATCGCCATAGATGAAAATATGCCGACCGTCAAAGCCGAGCGCCCGCTTGATCTGCTCGCGTTGTTGCTCCCGGCCCATCAGATATTCCATGCTGCTGATCGGCTTGCTCACATGCAGCCATGACTTCAAGACAGCCTTGAACGTTGCCTCGTCAAATCCATTGATTGCCATCGTGCCCCCGACGGAGTTTTCTAACGTCCTGCAATTCTCCAGGTAGCCGTAAGCCTAGCAGAAGTGGAAAGCCTCTTGCGGCCAGTTTTCTCGAGACAAACCGGTTGTCTTGCAAACTACGGTTGCAATGGCACCGCGACATTCGGAGGGGCTTTTTACGGTCGAACGACGGCCGGCGAGTTACTACGCATAGGGGTTTGGCATGGAACTGGCGGGCATTGTGCGGTAGACCACCGATTGATCGCGAGGCTAGTAGAATCCAAAACTGGGCCAACGATCAAACGGGGTGCGGGGATGCAACTGAAGGAGCCAATTAGCTTTCAGGGCGAATTTGATGTCGTAGAGGGTGGGGAGTTCAAGCTGGAAACCCCTCGGTTCATCGTGGCACCGGACAGACTCAGCTTTGAGCTGATTGGAGAGGATCAGGATGGCAAGTTCCGCGCTTTCGCAGTTGCTTCACCGGTTGCTAACCTGAAATACAAAAGCATCGGTTTCGAAACGCACTATGAACAGTGGCCGGGGCAGCCGACTATCGGCACGCTGGAGTTTGCGTGCACGCTGGACCGAGGCCTAACAAAGTGCGAGGTTGAAGGAGTGTGGACGCAGGGAAGGGGGCGCTGGGTAATAGAGGCTTCTTTGGAGCGCTTCCAGGCGAATCGCAGTTAAAGCTTGGCGTCACAAGCTCGCCGAGGCCCGACATTAGCACGGACGGGAGAGTGTCAGAAACGTTGCTACAGCGCTACAGCGAAATTGTTTCCGGACAGAGCGCTGCGTTGGTTATCGGCGGGCCTATGGTATGCAACATAGGGCGCTACAGCCGCTACGCCGCTACAAATTCGCCGGCAGGGCTAGGTCGTATGGGCCAGAGCCGCTAATCTGCGACAGGGAGCGCGACAGCGGGTTCCCTCTAGGGCGGCATTGGGTTTGTCTGTAGCGGTGTAGCGGTGTAGCGGCTGCGGATGCGACTCACTTGCCAGATGCGAACAACTGGGGGGGATTTCAGCGGGGCTAATGTACGTTCGACCGGTGCCGTCGTGGATTTCCAGTCTGCACAGGCGCCGCCTGGATTTTTCGCGGCGGCGGTCGCTTACGTCGATCAGTTGGCTAAATGCCGCTACGCCGCTACAGGTCAGTCGGCAGCAAAGTCCGGCATTTGAGGGGCATCGCAAGTCGAGGTCTTCGTGGAGGTTGACGAATGCGCTGAAGATTCCACGAGGTAGCCCAATGACGACCGCAGATGCTGTGCCATACCTCATCCGGCCCAGTCAGATCAGGTTGAATGGGGTGAGGAAAGAGAAGAAGGCCGATGCGTGTTTTCGATACTCACGGCGATCTCCAGCAGAGCCTGGTCGCCAGCCATGTCCCTATCCTTGCCTCGCTACCTGGGTGGACCTGACCTCCCCGGCGATACCATACGTAACCCGACGTCCGGGAGCGCAAAACGGCGGGGGTTGTGATGGTTATAATCGCGGCCAGCAGGGCGTGGGGACGCCGGAGAGCGTCACATCCTTACGGCCAGATGCTCCGCCATTTTTCCTTTATTTGAATGAACGTGAGTGACGTCAAGAACCGTGCGGCAATCGGGGGTAAAACCCAGAAGACTGCGCTGCAGGACGTACATAAAGCAACCGGGGAGACGCTCACGAAGGCCGATCTTACGGAGGGGCTATGTGAGCGCGTCGGGCTGAACATGTGCGAAGCGAGCGAGGTGGTCGACGCGTTTTTCGACGTCGTCCGCGAGACGTTGGAAGACGGAGACAATGTCCTGTTATCGGGCTTTGGCAAGTTCCAGTTGCGCGACAAGCGGCCTCGTCCCGGGCGGAATCCTCAAACCGGCGAACTGGCCTTGATCGCAGCACGCCGCGTCGTTACGTTTCTCGCAAGCGGTGGCCTCAAAAACCGGATCGTCTCGGGCGCTGGAAACCGCGACGGTAACTGAGGCAGGCGGTGCGTTTGCATGGGGATGTGCTAGCCCGCACGCGTCGTTACAGGATGTAGAGGAATTTCGTATTGCAGGCTCGTAGGCCGAGACGGACGATCTTCCAGAGCAGCCAGACACGAACGCTGAATGGTAGCCGTTCATGTGATACCGGGGAGTCACCGCCCGTCACCGACCGAATTCTGGCTGCAATCAGGGCTTCACGAAGCGAGCAGTCCAGTCGGGTCAGCAGGACCTCATCGGTCAGGGAATGCACGGTTGATGTCAGGCGAGTCATGCTGGAACCCAACAGACGAACCCTCTCCGCAGTCTCCTCAAGGCGGAGCTGGCGTCGTGCGAGTACACCCGTTAGGTCCTCGTCCTCACCTTCCCCAGCGTTCGACGTCATGCCTGATGCCGGCACGACAACCAGTTCCGGTGCGCCGGGAGAGTTACCTGTGCCAATGCAGAACTCCTGGTGCCGTGCGCGACGCGTTGCTGGATTGCCCATTTTTCAGCCCCCTCGAACCTTGTGCGCAAAAATTGCAGATGAGTTTCGAGGGGGGGGTTACTTCGGCGGAAAAAAGGCAATCTCAGATTCCGGGTGAACCGTCATCGTCCCCCGGTTCCTCGCGGTTCTCTGTCGCTTCGTCATCCGCGCCGGGAAGGACGTACCACGCGAGAGTACCCGGGAAGTCGCAATGCAGTCGCGGCGGTCGCTTTTTCCTCATTTGATTCACTTTCCTCATCCGGGCTGAAGAGTGGCGTTTGTGTCATCGTGGCGTGGGCCGGGTACTGATGTTTCCGGTAAACGAGGCTGTAGGCCAACGGGGAGAATGAGCGAAATGAGTGAGCTATTTTTGTCTTCGCCTGACAAGCGGGCAGTGCGAATAGCAAGAACAATGCATGTAGCTGGGTTGCAAAGCCTGTTCCAAACGACAATAGCGAATCGCTAGCTGTGTAGATGCCATTCGGGCGGCGATTTTTCTCTGCGTCGTTGGGCATTTGACATCGGTCCGTTCGCCGCGCTCTTCGCCCGCGCTCAGTACTGGACCGACGAGCCAACTGTTCGCTCGCCGGCCCTGCCGACATTAGATCAACGGAGCGTAGGTGCGCTCGCGCGGTCGTTTGTCGCTGAGCTGAAGCACTTCCTCGTAGCGCTCGACAAGTGCTCTTTTGACCGGTTGCCAGTTCTCATCGCCGATATACCGAAGGGAGCCGGACACGGATGCCTGCCAGGCGGGGGTATACCGCAGAATCTGCTCCATTTCCTCGCAGCGCAAGGTTGCGTGGTATTTCCACGGGATGTTGATATCGATACGTGTCCAGTCAACAATGAAAGGCGCGAGGTTCGACAGCTCCTTCTCGGGATGCGCGCTTTGTGCGACGTCCTTGAACTGCCGAGGATCGTTCCCGGAGAGGTACCATGAAAGCAACCGTCTGGCGGTTGGTGTTAAATACCTGTACTTGTCGTCTGACAGATCGGGGCGCTGATGGGTCAACCAGTTACCATTAAATCGGAGCTTTTCTCGAACGGCCCCGTCGAACACCGACTCGTACAGATCAGCAGCGTCGGCGTCTCGCCATTCCACCAAACGATGGCATTCGGTGAACCAGTTGCGCAGTTGCACGTCAATTCGGAGAGCGTGAGATGTGCAACCGGTTGCGGCGTCCGATGGCGGGTCACCGACCTGTCCAGGATGAGGCGATTGGCAAGCGGATGCAACGACGGTGAAACCTTGATGCGGCAGCGTCACCGTGAATTCGGTCGTCAGGTTCGATTTGGCACGCGGGTTAAGTACAGTGCCAGCCCGGTCGATATTCTCGAGCAGATGCAGAACATCCAGTCGATCCGAACAAGGGATGAAATACGTGGCGATGGTCTCAAATAGCCTGATGTCTTCCTCATCGAGTCGGTCCAGTTCGTCGCGCGACAGGCCATGTGCCGCGAGCTCCATGCGTAGCAACTCAAGGGCTGCGAGCCCCGCCGTATGCACGCTCAATGCATGTTGAGCGTCGGGGCCGAAAATCGCGAGCGGCACGTTAATCTTTGCGTCGATTCGGGCGTGCGTTCTGTTTTCGTTTTGAGGGCGGATCACAATGCTGGGGTGCCAACGGACGCCATCGATTCGGCAGACAGCACTTGCCGATCGCCATCCGGCGTGGGTTTCGATAACGGTTTCGTCACGGTAGATTCCGGGCCGGAAGGGTGCCCGAATGCGGGAAAGCGCATCCGGCGACAGCTTCGCGAGGTCAAGGGTGAGATGGGTGTTCATGTCAGTAGTGATCAGTCCGGGTCGTTAATGGGCGCGGGAGCGATTGCTTTACGCAATCCGTGTGAGGGTCTGGCAAATGCCCAATGTCCCAAAATGAGGCCTTGATCGGCCCCAGGTCTTGCGGTCTAGCTTCCGATGTCCGCCGTGTCGGGGTCGGACAAGCGAAGCTCCGAAGCGAACCCCGGTTCCGGGGCCGTGGCACCGGAACCGACGAGGCCGCGTCGTCGCATGTGCGTCACGCACCGTTCTCCAGCTCAGCGAGCGAAAGACCGACGAAGAAAGGCAGGTGTCCGCGTTCCTTCTTACGGAATCCCTTTTTTACAAGCGTTTTCGATAACTCCTGCTTGCTCATGCGATGGAACTGCGGGTTGGATCTGGCCCAAGACTCGTAGCACTGGTAGAGAAGTTTGAGCGACGTTTCCGCGTGCCGGTCACGAATCATCGCTTCTTCGAGGAAGACTTCGACGGGGTCGACCGCATGTCGTTGCTGCTGATTCATCGTCATGATCTTTGCGGGAATCCGTAACCCGCCACGAAGATAATCCGCAGCTCCGTCGAGCAGGAGGTTCAGAATGCCCGACGCCTCCGCGCGCAGTTTCTCGATCAGGTCCGGGTCGATCTCGTCGGGGCCAAACTTGCGGTTGAACGGGACGATCTGGATGCGCCGCCAGAGTCCGTTGTCGTCTGCCTTTACCGTCGGCAGACGATTCGTTACCATCAGCAGGACGAATTCGATCAGGATGTCCTTCGGTGGCCCATAGTTGGGTCGCGCATTCATGCGCTGGTCACCAGTCATTTGCTTGATCGCGCCGGAGTCGAGTTCGTGCTTCGGATTCGGCTCTGACACAACGGCAAGACGCTTATGCTGCAATCGCGCCAGGGTCGGCGTGGCTCCGTCGTTCACGTGCGATTTGGTCATGATGGCGGTGGTCGGCAGCACCATCGCATATTCGCCGAGGATGGAGCTGAGCACCTCAGTCAGGACGCTCTTCCCGTTACTGCCGCTCTCCCCGAGGAAAATGAGGAAGATCTGCGCGTTCGGCTTGCCGAGCAGCATGTACCCCATGACACGGCACATGAACGCGACCATCTCTTCGTCTTCCTCAAAAATTTCCCTGACCGTTTTTTCGAAGAGCGGCGCGCGGGCATTCGGGTCGTAGCGGACAGCTGCGCGGAACGGCGAGAGTACGCGATAGCGACCCGTCAAAAGCGTGCGGGTGATGAGGTTAAGCACGCCGTTTTCCACACCGAGGTACGGGTACGACGCGAGCGTGCGGCCTGCGGAGCGGGGTGCCAGCGCTTCCGCGACGTGTTCACACATCTCATCTAGCGGTCGGTTACTGCCCAGCTTGTGACGCAGGCGTTTGGCTGTGTCGCGATCCAGGCCGTTATCGCTTACCAGGCTGCGCAGCACCTCGCCCCCAAGAAGCTCGACAGCGCGCCGCCGGTCAGCATGCCCAAGCGGTGCAAAGGTCTCGCCGTTCCATTGGTGAAGCTGATACAGGAGTTTGGCGTCTGCACCGCCGGGGATCTCCGTCGCGGCGTACTGATCGCTCATTTCTTCGGCGATCATCCGGCCGAAATCACGGTCGGTCAGCACACTGACATCCGCGTTCCTCTCATTGCGGAATCCCGGATTCGTCCAGCCCTCGGCCTGCGCGAGCACGAAAATGGTCGCGACGGTGCCGGGACTGCTTTGTAGCGTCTCCCATTTCCGATCGCACTCTGCTGCGTCATATTTGGCAGCACACTGGTTCGAGAACTCATGCCATATCAGACGGCCTTCCTCTCCGAGCGGGATCAGAGCCATGCCAATACGTACCCAGTTACCGTATTCCTCGGCGTGATGCCCGAGGTAGGTCAGCGCCGACTTTACGTCCTCGATCAGATGTTCCTTGTCGTTCGACGCCTGGCTGACCGCGAGCGACGAGTCAAAATTCGACACGCTCTCGCGCAGCACAGCTTCCACGACAGGTGCGTCAAACGCCCTGAGAAGCTCAGCCAACTCGTAGGGCTTCCGGCGGGAATACTCAAGAACCAGAGTGACCGTCGTATCCTTGTACTTGCGGTTTGGAAACCCTGGTAGCCGCACCAGTTGCCCCTTACGCGCGAAGGCAGGATCGCCGCCCAGGCGCACGGCGAGTACCATGTTGGCGTGACGGGCCTGATTCGGATGGCATGGTTTATCAAGCAGCCAAACGGCGTGGTAGCGGCCCGGCGACGTCTCGATCAGGAAATTGGGTGCGACCGGTGAGTCTGGCCGAATCTCTGGCGGCACCCCGTTGTCGAAATCGACAGCCAGCGCCCACGTGAGCAGGATGTGCTCGTTAGCGTGGCCCTTCCCGTCCGACACAGGCGCTACCACGTATGCTTCCAGCCCCTTACTGGACCAGTCCAGCAGGACCGGCTTGAGCTGTTCAAGCGTGCCATAGCGCTGTAGTGCAGAACGCACCTCGTGCGAGCCATCTTCCCGCTTCATGGCTACCACCATGAACTTCCAATCTCCATGTATCACAGTGCAGACTTCGTCTGCGGCAGTGAGCTTGGTATACTTCCTAGACATAAGTACTCCTTAAATTAAATGAGTAAAACTACAAACTGCTATTTACTTTTTTTACTTTGAACTTGAAAAAGTAAAACAATAAAAGCAACTCAATTCGCTCATACCTTTTGTGCGGGGAGGTACGCGGTCGCCAAGCCACCGTACCCACCGCCCATGGAGCAGATTGAGCAGTTGGAGGACTTTGCTTGCCAGTCGGAACACCGGCAGCCGTCCTCCCTGCTGGAGAGCAAATGAGCTACTTGAGTAAAAATTCACCAGTGCACGCACACAATACTGGTTCACCGCATCGGGATACGGCTAGCCATGAGAGCCGCCACGAACTCCTTCATCTCGAAGCCGGGATTGGCAACGCGGGAGAGGATCGTTGTCGCCTCGACCCAGCCCATGACCTCCGATTCGCGCCAGCCGGTGGACTTGAGCCCGGTCCTGACCTGCGCAGGGAACATTCCGAGAGAAACGTCCTTGCGCATCGCCGCCTTCGAGCGGCCGATAATCGTCAGAACTTCGGGTTCTTTCAGATAGCGGTCGCTGGTACGGGAGCGCACCCAGCCGATCAATTGGCCGAGAAGCGGGACGTCCGTGGAGTACACGTTGCTGGCGGTGGTCTTGGTGGTAGCGGCAGAGTCCGTGTGCATCGGCGAGTGTGCGCTATCGCTCACGTAAGCCGGCAGGGGCTGCCGCCCGCGGCGAATCTGTCCAATCGGCGAGAGTGAATGCTTGGCGTTTGCCGCTGCCCCGGTACCGAGGTGAGTTTTTTGAGTCATAGAAGGCTCCGTTCGTCTATTCAGGTCTGTTCAGGAGTGAACGGAAGCCATTCTCCTGAGGACCGGCGGAACTCGATAACGCCAACTCTCGGGTTTGATTTCGACGCGTTTTCAGTGCTGATTGTTGAGATTTGACAGGTGTTTAAGAAGGTGGTAGTGGCAGCCATGAAGCTGCCCGACGGAGGCTTCCTTCCTGTCATCGCGCCGGGCGCTCGGCGTGATGCTTTCGGGTTGCTGGGATGGCCTTTGTGCGACCGTCGGGATGAGCAGTGAACGGAAAGGAGGTTGCCAGGGGGAGTGCAAACGCGGTGCGGGGACGGGCGGCATATCTGCCAGACCGGGCGGATATGCGCGGTGAACGCATGGGGCCGGTCGGCAGGTCGGACTATGCGTGGAGGAGTTTGAAGCTACTTCGCGTTTTCGTCGTCTTTGGCAAAAGACACTTGCGCGTGAACCAGCCACGCATAGAAATAGTTTACGAGGTGCTTGGCCCGGCGTAGGTGTGTGCCGCGCATGCCCTCATAGAAGACTTTCATCCATTTGGGCGGGTTCGCGCCCTCTCGGGAGATCCCGATTTCCTCTGCGATTTGCTGAGCGAGTTCCGGGTGTTCTGCGTCGATATTGGTGGACTTGAATGCATCAGGTGGCATTCGTTCTGCAATCGACAGGAGAGCTTTCAGATACCGATTGCTTCTGGGCGCAGCCTCGTAGCCGCGCGGTGGTTTAGGCATGGGGAAGCGCTCGCCAAAATGACGAAACAGTTCTCCTTCGTCAACGTCACGATGCTTCTTTCGCAGGTCCCGATACTGACTGTCGAGCTCACGATATATCTTGTCGAGTACTAGGCGACATTGTTCGATCTGCTTCTTGATGGGGCCGAGCGCGTCGATTGTGACGGTCCTGGCCCAATCCCGATTGACGAAATCGTCGGCCCGAAAGATGTCACGCGACTCTATTGATTCAACGATGGCAGTGGGTGTCGTTGTCGAACAAATGCGCTCATTCCAGTATTCGCGATGCTTCTGGACGAGGGCTTCGAACGCCATAAGCTGTCCCTCGATAGGGATGCTGCAATCGAAGGCAACGTGGATTAGCCTAGGCTCGTACTCTTTTTTCTTTTTCCCTTTGGGGCGGGGGAGATTGGGACCTGGCGTGATAACCGGGCCGTATCCGAACGGAGTCTCACGAACGGTTAGCCACGGGTACCAGTCGAGCTTATGGGGCGACAGCCCTCGTCCTCTCAGTGCGTGTGCGCTGTCCTGCTGCTCAACACGCCTGAGTGGAAAGAACCACGAATCCCCATCGTTTTTCAGAGCGGGAAGCTGTTCGCATTCGGGATCAAGCCATGCCGCAATGCCGAATCGCCCGCGACAGGCGTAGTCTTGGGCGCAGGCAATCATCCCGGGATAAGGCACTTTGACGTGGCTAACGATAGCCTCAAATGCCTCGGGATTGCTTTCCTTCTCACGGCGGTCCCGGAAGGCCGCCAGGTATTCCGGGTTCCACCTGAGAAACTGCCATGCGGTATCGTCAGGTCCGAATGACTGCTCGATAGTGGCAAGGGCGAAGACATCCGGGTTGAAGCCGGTGGTGACGGTGACTTTCATGATTGGCTCAGATCTCTTGTCGTTCAATATCTTCTCGCTGCGGGAGAGGCACAGTTAACGTGCCGCCGGTCACGGCCTGATCGGGCAAGACAAAATCTGCCCACATCTGCATCATGGCGATGCGCTCAGGCATATAGTCGGCTCGATTATAAGCACGTCTAACAAAATTTCTTTCGATGTGCGCGAGTTGGCGTTCAATAACGTCCGCACGCACACCGCGATTGTTTAGCCACGTGCTGGCGGTCGCCCGGATGCCATGCGGCGTGAAGCGTCCTCGATAACCCATCCGTTCAAAGACAACGTTAGGCGTCGCGAGGTTAATCGGTCGATAGATGCTGCTTAAGCTGGGGAACAAAAAGTCAGAAACGAACGAGAGAGGCTTCAGTTGCTCCAGCGCGTTGAGCGCCTGCCGGCTGAGCGGCACGACGTGTGCATCGCGCATCTTCATGCGCTCCGCTGGAATCACCCATACTGCGTTGTCCAGATCGAATTCGGCCCAACACGCGTGGGCGATCTCATTCTTGCGCACAAACGTGAGCAACATGAGCAAAATGCAAAGCTTTGTCGCAGCAGACCCCGTATCAGCGTCAAGTCGCTCAACGAAATCGCCGATCTCATTTTCGTGCAGTGGCTCATGGCTGATCTGCGGGGGTACGTCAACCCAGCCTTGAAGAACGCGCGCGGGATTGGCCTGAACTTTCAACTTACGGATAGCGTGCCCGAAGACCTGCACCGCCGTCTGCCGGACACGCTCGGCGGTTTTGGCGCCCCGCGCGCGACGGACCGCTTCGAGCACGTTCAGCAGTGCGCGCGGGTCGATCTGGTCGAGCGGCACATTGCCGAGGATCGGATTCAGGTCGCGGCGCAGGTACAGGCGGTGTGCTTCCTGCCAGGCTTTCGAGCGCAACGCATTCTTGCCATCGTACCAATGCTTTGCCGTGGCCTCGAACGTGTCGCCGAAGGAAGCATTGAGGGCGAGCTTTTCGAGCTTCTTGTGCGTTGCTGGATCAATGCCGCTGGCGAGTAGCTGCTTGGCCTCCCGGTTGCGTTCGCGAGCTTGGGAGAGTGTCATGGCCGGATACTGCCCGTGAACGATCGTGCCTCTGCGCCCACCGATCCGATAGTCGGTCCGCCACGATTTCGACTTCCGATTTACGTACAGGTAGAGGCCGTTGCCGTCGGGTAGTTTCAGAGGTTGGTCGTCCGTTGCGGCGCGGGAGATTGCAAGGAAAGTTAGAGGCATTTGAGTTGTTGTTCAACATGGAAGTTTTCAATGTTGAACAACAGTATCGGATTGCGTTGGAGTCGTGTGAGCTAAATAACTTTGACCAAATCCGGTCATTTTAAATATAGTAAGTGACAATATGTCTGATGGGCGTGCGATGCTATGGCGGAAACAGAGGCGAGGCGGGACTTTGATGCGTTGAGCGAACGCAGGCGGGAAGCAATGGCATTGCTCGATGATGGAATGTCGCAATCGGATGTTGCGCGCGAACTCTCCGTAACTCGCCAGACTGTGTCGCGATGGGCGAAGCTGAAGGCGGTGTATCCGGACGATGAGCCGTGGAGAAAGCGACCAATGGGTCGTCCGGGTGCATTGACGGACGAGCAGAAAATGGAGTTCGCCCGATTGCTGATAGATCGTTACGTGCGTGAATTCGGACCGAGGGGCAGAGGCGCGCCTAAGCGCGTTCGTTGGACGCTCGTGCGCGTAGCTGGATTGTTGGAGGATCGGTTCGGCGTCTCGTACAGCGCAGCGCACGTAAGGAACATCCTGACCAGCCTGGTTGGCCATAACGATTGGCTGTTATCCAGAGCGAGGTTTTGGGCCTGCGTTGTCGAGCTGGCTTACCCGGAATACGAGGGAAAGGCCCTCGTAGACTTCGATGACGGTTGGGAGGTGGACGGGCGGATTATCGGAGAATTGAGACGGCGACTTCAGCCCTGATGGATGGCTGCAGTCAGCGACCACCGATTGGCAGCTTGACGGGAGGATTGTTAGCTTGCTGAGAAGGCGACTGCGGTCCGGATTGGGTTCGACGGAAGATGAAAGCCAAGCCAACCGCTTGCGGATGTTGATGGCTTTTGTGCTACGATTTTTTGCGTCGAGTCTGGGAGGTCACTATGGCCAGAATTCAAACTGAAAGCGGTGCCCGAAATGTCCAGACCGATGATTACAAAGGTTACAAAGTGGAAGTGGTGACCGGCTATGATGCGAGGTCCGACAAGTGGCCCGTGCACGTGTATATCGAGGGAGAGAAGATTGTTGGACAATGGCTCGCGGATCGAATGGACGAAGCATTTGATTTCGGATTTGGCGTGGCTGCCCAAGAGATCGATCAGCGCTAGCAGAGAATCATTAGGCGTGCGAGAACCGAGACGACTCGCGACATCGCGCTAAAGGCGGTGTTTGGAGGTTGTGCATGACAGACCTTACGACGAGAGTGCTGCCTTATCAGATTGGTAGTGATCGCGCGATAGAGGCATTACACGCGGACTTTGGACTCAATGTGATTTGCCAGCAAAAAATCGGCGCTTTTATTGCTTTGATGGCAACGTTCGAGCGTCTTATAGAGCTCGCTGCATGGGCTGTACTTGAGACAGGCGAGATTGCCGGGACTCGTCCGTTCACGGATAAGGTCGGCCTCTCCGAGATCATCCGAAGTATCCGAGGACGTAGCAAGGGAAACATTGGTTCACTCGGTAAGGCGATTGACCTTACCTGTGACGCGGCAGAGGGTATTTCGGCGTATCGAAACGCAATTGCGCATGGTTCGTTGATGCCAAGCTCCGAAGGACAGCCGTACTTTCTGAGCAATACTTCTTGGCATGGCGAAAAGCGAGGTCGGGCTCCGCAGGATGCCCACGTTTCAGAGAACTTGCTCGATCTCGCGGTAGACTCGGCGTACGTGATAGTTTCCGCTGCTAGGGCGATATTCTTGGCGTGTAGTGGTCCAAACGCGTTTGACGAAAATTCTATGACGTGGCACATCGACCACCTCTCGCGGGCCCGCGGACAGGCAAATGAATTGCGTCACCTGACCGCGCTAATGAATCACGAAAAATACTGATCGAGGGTGGGTTCGAATTTGTGGTGGTAATCCGCTGGAAAATACAGAGAGCGGTAACCGGCGGGATGATGACCATCACTGAGCAAAAGCGCCACTATGACTATCGCCGAATTCACGTGTTTTTGCAGCGTGAGGTTCGGCTGACGAATCACAAACGCATCTGCCGCCTGTATGGCAACGCAGGGTCGGAGACCAGCGATGATGGGCCACGCGGCACGTAGCTGGAAAAAAGATGGGATGCCTATGCCTTTGACGGCTGGAGGTCCAGCGCCGCCGCAGGGGAGAACTAAAATCAGGGAAATCATCGGGGGTAAGCCGTGATTCGGAAGGTCGTCATCCGAAACTATAGGAAGTTCCGCAAGCTTGATGTCGATATGTTGCCGGGCACTAACATTCTTGTCGGCAGCAACGACAGCGGAAAGTCCACACTGATCGAGGCGATTAACCTCGCGCTGACCGGACGAGCCAATGGAAAGTTGTTCGCGCAGGAGCTCTCTCCCTACTACATCAACCTAAGCGCCACAAAGGAGTATATCCTGGCGCTGAAGTCCGACCGCAAGGCGGCCCCTCCCACCGTCATCATCGAGGTCTACCTGGAGGACGGTGGTGAGGCAGAGATCCTGCGCGGTACCAACAACCTTATGGGTGAGGACGCGTGCGGGGTTCGCATCCAGGCTAAGCTTTCTGCTGATTTCGAGGAGGAGTACCGCAATTTCGTCGCCAATCCTGATGATATTCGCCTTGTTCCCACCGAGTACTATCGTGTGGACTGGCTTGGTTTCTCCGGGAATGGCGTTACGGCGAGGAGCGTGCCAGCGACGGCATCGGTCGTTGACCCCGCCTCCGTTCGACTCCAGTCCGGCGTCGACTATCACATGCAGCAGATCATACGGACGCACCTGAACCCGAAGGACCGCGTCGAGCTGTCGCGACAATATCGTAGCCTGCGTGAGGCCTTCAGCGAGCAGGAGGCAGTGAAGGCGATCAACGAGAAGCTGAAAGGAGACAGCGAGTCCCTGACACAGCGCGCGTTAAGCTTGGCTATCGACATATCGCAGCGTTACACGTGGGAGAGCGGCCTCGTCGCTCATCTCGACGATTTGCCGTTCCCGTTCGCCAGCAAGGGAGAGCAAAGCGCGCTGAAGACGATCCTGGCTGTGGGCAGAAAGTCCGACGGGGCGCAGATCGTGTTGATCGAAGAACCGGAGGCACACCTGTCGTTTGCGCATCTGAGGTCGCTGATGAAGCGTATCGAGACGCAGTGCGAAGGCAAGCAGATAATCGTCGCAACGCACAGCAACTTCGTTTTGAACAAGCTGGGACTGAAGAATATGGTCTTGCTCGGCGAGGATGGCGCGCATACGCGCATTACGGACGTTCCTGAAGGCACGGTCGATTACTTCAAGAAGCTAGCCGGATTCGACACGCTCAGGCTAGTACTCGCCAAAAGTGCGATTCTGGTAGAGGGGCCGTCCGACGAATTGATCGTGCAGCGAGGATACCTAGATGCCAAGGGAAACTTGCCGATAGAAGATGGGATCGACGTCATCAGCGTGGGCCTTTCACACAAGCGCTTTCTCGATTTGGCTATTCGGCTCAAGCGCCGTGTATGGGTGGTCACTGACAACGACGGCAAGACGAGCGAGGAAGTCAGCAGACGCTTTGCCGACTACACCGGGTATGATTTCATATCGGTGCATACCGGCAGCGATCCGGAGTTGCGGACATTGGAGCCGCAGATTGTGGCGGCCAACGAGTTGGTGACCCTCAACGCCGCGCTCGGGAAGGCCTATACGTCGAAGGAAGAGGCTGTCGAGGCAATGATCGCAGACAAGACAGGTGCCGCCCTAGCGATTTTCGAGTCGGAGACGGTGATCAAGATGCCGGAGTACCTAGCCCATGTCGTCGGCAGCCACTAACTCGGCTATCCTGGCAGCGGCCGGTTCGCGTAAGACTCAGTACGTCGTCGACTCCGCACTGGCGGTGAACGGCGGCCGCGTGTTGATCACGACCTACACGAACGAGAACCAGCGGCAGATAATCCAGCGCATTGAGCAGAAGGTCGGTTTCGTGCCGCCAAACATCTCTGTCGTGGGGTGGTTCTCGTTCCTGATAACACAATGCGCCAAACCCTATCAGCGAGCAAAGGTAGGGCAATCTTTGCTGATCAACGGATTGAACTTCATCGGGAGCAGGAGCAAGTTCGCCAAGAAATCGGAGAACAAATACTTTCTTGATGGCAACAACGATCTGTACCGGGACGGGGTTTCGGATTTCGTCGTTGCACTCAACGGCGTTACCAGTGGCGCAGTCGTGCGTAGACTCGAGAATATATATACGCATATATTTATAGACGAGGTCCAAGACCTTGTCGGTTACGATCTCGATGTGCTGGACATGCTGATGACATCGACGATCAGGTTGACGTTGGTCGGAGACCCAAGGCAGCACACGTTATCGACCAATATCGGTCCAAGAAACAAAAAGTACCGTGGGGCAGGGATCAAGGACTGGTTTGAGGAGCGAGCCGGTATTTGCGAGCTCCAGACACGGGACGTCAGTTACCGATGCAACCAGATCATCTGTGACTTTGCGGACGCCATCTATCCATGCATGCCAAAAACAAGGTCCTCTGACGTCAGCGAGACGGGACATGACGGCATCTTCTTCATACCGTTCGGACGGGTTCAAGAGTACCTGCGAGAATACAGCGGCGTAGTCGTGTTGCGACACGACAAGAGAGCTAACACCTTGGGCATTCCGGCAATGAACATCGGCGTGTCCAAGGGAAGTACGTTCGATAGGGTTGTGATCTTTCCGACCAAGCCCATGGTCGACTATCTCAAGAAGCGTGATCCGGCAGCATTGAAGGCGCCGGAGCGGCTCTACGTGGCTGTAACCCGCGCGAGATTCAGCGTTGCCTTTGTCGTCGATGATCTGTCGAATTTCGAGGCGAAGGTTGTTGCCGGAAACGGAGGCTGACGCAGTTGACCGGCCGAAACATGAGTGAGTTCGGAGAGAATTTCGACGACGGTTGGGAAGTTCCCTTTCTCGCGCTGAGATCGGGAGACGCGGCCAAGGCTAGAAAAGCCATGATTTTTCTGACCTCCGACGCGACCTTGTTGGAAGGGTTGGTGCTTCCGCGTACTCGATCTTGTTGACGCCTAGTGATGGACCGAATTCAACCACAAGCGACACTCGAACTGCTCAATACCGAACATCCGACCTGTCGCGACGGATGCGGTGATTGAACGATTGAACCGTAGCAGGTCGATCAACAACCCCTATCTAACAGGACGCGCGGCAAGCGTCCGACATGCAGCACTGAACACATTCGACCGTTGTCAGGCGTCTTTCAGCCGCCTACCATGAATATTAGCTTTCTTTAGAGGCGGCGCGAGAATTCGGCCAAATCGTCCCGAGCGGAACGATCGGGTACTGCGTCCCACCCCGGAAGATTTTGCGCGAGCCCGGCTTCTAGCGCCAGACGTAGTCTGGGTGCGCCTACCAAGCGCCCAACAGCCAAGGTTGTAGCGTCCGACACCTCAGTCCTAGTGATTTGCCAAAGGCGTACATATTCGACGGTCGGTTCAAGCTGATCGGCAAGAAAGTCGGCGAAGTAGTTGATAGGAAGTACACCACGTTCGACAAGCGCTGCGCCCAACTGAACAGTGACACGCGTGAGCGGTGGCATTGCGCCATTGAACAAGTGCGCGTTTGGATCGATGCGCTGGGTTTCGAACACCGCCGATCCGATTGTGCGCCAGAATTCAGCCGTATCGACAGGTGCCCCCTGTGAGGAATTGAGCCCAATCAGTGCCCAGGCAATAGCTGGATAGGCTGGATTGTCGAGGCCCTGGTGTGCCGGATAGCTTAACTGCTCTCTCAGCTCGTAAGTGTCGCGCCACAAGGCTCCGAACCATTCCGTCATGTCGGGGACGCGACAGAGCACGCGTGCGACAACTATCGCTTCCGGCGAAGTCGTGACGAGTCCCGCTGGTCGACCCGTCGAGCTCACCAGACCCTGCCGCACTGCTCCTGCCAGAATCTCGGCTGCCTCGCCCGCGTCGCCATGGGCCTCCAGAATCGAAGCTTCGGACAAGACCCGATGAACTACCCAAAGAGGTTCCTCCTGGCGTATCCAGTCAAACGCGGTACTGCCAAGAGGTGTGATGCGACCAGACAACTGTACAAGTACTGTATCTCGCAGGGTTCTCTGCATCGTCACGTCGGCTTGTGCCTTCCCTGCTCGCCGCGGAGTGTCTCGCCAGATCACCTGTTGCAGCCATGCCCGAGCGATCCAGTTCCCGTCACGGCGTGCGAATACGGCATCGATAACCGTGTCAAGCCCGATTCGAAAAGTGTCAACGTCGTGAATTGCGACAGAAGCGAAACGTGCTTCAGTCACGTCGAGTAAGCCGAAGACGACAAGTGGCCCAAGGGGCATGCCCTCGCTTGAGAACACGTCTGGGGAAGCGCGAATCAAGGATGCGACCAAATTCAGATCGATTTCCGCGAAACGGCTAGCAAATCCATGCTGAAACGGCGCCGGAAAGCTCGCCAGCATCTCCATGTAGCGATCAGGCCACAGGGTCGCGGCTACTAGGTGAGCCCAGCCGTCGCCGATCCGCATGCCTTGGTAGCGAGCCCAGAGGCTTCGCGACGTCAGCGGCTGCGCGACGGTCGCTTCGGCATAACGCCGCAGGCGGTCGTTGAAGTGGGAGTTCCACAATGTCACCAGACGCGTGCGCAGGATCTCCAAGAGTGGGTAATTCTCGGCTTCATTCGCGATGCGGCTGCAGACGGCCGAAGCTAGGGCGACGTCGCTGACCCCGCCCAACATCTGCAATTCCTCGACGACGCGTAACAGTCCCTGCTGATTCACGTCGACGGCAACCTCAAAGGCTGCTCGACCCATGAGCCAGCTCAGGCGAGCATCCAGATGAAGCGGTTGCCCAGGGCCTGCGGCGACAACGATAGCGTCGCACCAATCTGTGAGGCCTGCGGCCGCGAGCCGTTCTGCAAGAGTGTCATGCGCCCCCGATCCGTCAATCGGTCGCGGCGCGAGCTCCCCGAACTCATTCGTCCGTCCTGGAGCGCGAAGCCAGTCGAGCATCGTGGCTAGGGCCACTTCGCCATCGGGCGGTCGAGAAAAGTTTGAGCTGTCCTCAATCATTCCCCGTCTCCTGAGGTGTGTTGCTCGGTTGCTCTATCCATTTCGCCAAGCGACGCAACTGGTAACCGACCTCTCGTCTCAGCGACCACGGTGGGACTGGACGGTTGGCCCAATAGGTTTCGAAGGACTCAGCTTCGGCAAATGCATCAGCTAACACCTCGCGAGTTTCGACGGGTTCAGCGACCAGCGTCATCAAGCTGATCTCGCCCTTGCCCATCTGGTTGAACGAGTGCCCGGAATGCCAAACCACATCATCGACCTGCAAGAAGCGATCGTGCAAACGACGGATCTTCGAGACGCGAATATCGATGTCTCCGAATTCCTGCGCCGGGTCCCGTAACTCGGCAATTTTCTCGAGCATCTGGTCACCGAACAATTCTCCATTAGTGTCGTGGCGTCGACTACGGTTAGGTCGCGGATTGATCAGCCCTCGTATTGCGACACCCTGATACGACGCCGCCGTCGCAAACTCTTGAAGATCGTCCGCGTCCAGATAGGGATCGACAAAGATAATTTGGGATCGCGCCGATGCAATGAGCTCCCGGATCCAAGAAACCGTTCCCTCTCTATCGCTTTCGAGGAGGCGGACGTTGCGCCGCACCGCTGGAGCCTCCATCGGTCGCAGGTCGCCGATCCGATCAGCGCGAGCCCTTTGCAGCCTCTCAAGTTGACGCAGAGCCGTTGGCGGCGGTGCAGCCGGCAGCGGTTGAGGCGGGCGAACATGAACCGTTCGTCGTGGGGCTGACGGCGTGCGCCGTGGTGGCGCAACCTCGCGCACAGTCCCTTGCGGGACTTGCGTCACGCTGACGCTGCGAAAAAACGGAAACGGCTCCTCGCGATCGAGAAGGCCGCGAAGTTCGCAGGACAGGTCGTGACTTGCAGCCGCAACCTGGGGGTGGGCTGGAGCACGAAAGCGCCCGAGAGCATTAGGGGTGCCTTCGGCACGCCAGGCCGGTACTCCCGCGCGCAGTTCTTCGACGATCAGCCGTAGGGTCGAGAGATCGGCGCCACGACGCGGAGCACCGCCGACTTCAATGGTCTCACCTGCCGTGGACTGCTCAGCGATGCGGGTCGCACAATAACGAAGAAGAGGGTTCGGAGCGATTAGCACAGCGGAGCCCAGCCAGTCGTCGTAAGCCAGCAGGTCAAAGTGAATTTTTTGCCGCAACCATTCCCGAGCGCGGATGAAGGCTTCGACCTCCGTTGATCCGTCGCGCATCGCGCTGACGGGGTCAGCCAACGCCTCCATCGGCACGAGGCGGTGCAACCGCGGCCGGCCGTGCCAAGTGGGTGAAAAGGGCGGCAAATCAGGCAAGACTGTGAATCCGTTGTAATCGGGCTCAGGCGAAAGGCGGGCCGCCACTATTGGGAAGGCCCGACCTGGGACGACCGCCCGACCTTGCTTCAGCGTCTCGTACCAAGCGATCGCGTCTCTCAACGGCAGAACGAATCGACCGACGCAGAGACGATCAGATGCAAAGTTCTGCCACCAACCCCCGTTCGGCGGCGGCGGCGGGACAGTTATTTCCGTCGGCAGGAGTTCAACGGAAGCGAAAAGCAAGTGATTGACTTTCTCTCGAATAAGGGTGACGAGGCGTATAACACCGACAGAGTAATCCCCTTCAATCAGAGTTGGCCATTCCGTAGATACTGGTCTCTGCACGGCAAAATTCGTTTCTGTCATTGCACCCATTCCCATGCTTACCGAACCAACTTCGCGAACCGTCGAAGGTACGAGCGAGGATTTAATCCATCCAGCTTTGTATTGCGGCAACGCGTCAATCAAAGCCTGCCGATATAGTCCGGCAATCGAGGACATCGGCGCGCCAATGGGCTTCGTCGATCTCAGCGCAGACATCGACCGTCCTATGCTTCTGGCCCGTACGCAGTCTCATGTAAACACCATCTACCACGCGAATTCGGCGCGATCGTTATAGGCGGCACGCGAACCCGCTTCTGCCGGTCGATTTGACGCAAAGCGGACCTTTAGCGACGACATCGTGATCATCCGCTTCATGCCAGACGTCAGCGGCCTCGCCTTGTTCGATAGCAGCGTGATCGATCTGATCGGCGTGCCTGCGATCAACCTCGGTCCACCGTTCAGGACGTTGCAAGCAGAGAACGAAGGCCGCGTCGCGGGCATGCCCTATTGATGTCCGTCATCGAGCCTTTTATGCAGATAGTGCCGCTCGTGTTTGCCGCTGAACTCCTCAAGTCGGCCAAACTCGCTATAGCCGCGCTTTTGATAAAAGCCGAGCGCCTGAAAACTGAACGTATCGAGAAAGGCGTGCTTGCAGCCGCGCTGTCGGGCTTCGCTCTCTGCGGCATTCAGTAGTCTCGATGCGTGTCCCGCGCTGCGATGCGCCTTGCTAACCCACACAATGTGGACTTCGAGATATTGCCAGTAGGTATCGGCTAGCAGGCCCCGATGATACTGCCGTCTGGGTCGCGAGCAAACACGCGCAACAACTTGAAGTCTTTTACGGTAAACGCGGCGTTGTAGGCGCGGAGTTGCGATACGACGAAAGCATCATCGTCGGCATTCTGCACGTCGGTGACTTCGATTTTCATGATTGATTGGCACGACACCCGGAGAGCGAAGAGTAGCAAAATGCCCTTGCGCTGCGCAAACCAGTCTCTGGATTGTCGATGGGCCAAGCAAGATCTTTGGAAGGCTGCTTTTGCCGACTTTTGCCCTATATACGGCGCGTAACCTGCAGGCGGTCCCGTTTCGCGTTCAGAGAACCCGTAGATTCCGGATCTTTCCGATGGTCGGCGACCGGCTCAGGATGAGTTCTGTGATGTACTCGGGCAGGAGTGCGCGCGGGATGTTGCCAGGAATCCCGCCAACGAGTTGCGAGGGGACCTGGACGATTAACGCGTCAGGATCGTTCCTCAGGTTGTGTTCGTAACTGACCCGGTAATCCATATTGGTATGTCGCGGCCGCTAGCGTGACGGATAGCAGATGCGGCGTTCAACGTGCAGTCTCAACGTTGAGCGGCGTAACTGGAATACTGGTAAAAACCGCGAATTCTCATGCTCCGCTACATCTCCAATGATCGGCGCCGATCCCAATGCCGGCGCGGCAGACAGCCGGTTCAGGTGCATCAGGGAGGCATTTTTCCAGAGGCGTGACGGTATACTTGGTGCAAAAAACGACGGTATACCGTCAAGTATACCGTCACAATGCTGCAGCTCTGGGTGGATTTGGTGAGACGACGGTAGACAGTCGTTTAGCCAAAAGCTGAATCATTTCAACGGCTTTTAGCCGTCCTGAGACGTGCTGAGCATCCGCTCCACGTACCGTGCGATCAGATCAATCTCCAGATTAACCTTCGCCCCCTCACGCAGATTCTTAAGCGCAGTCACCTCAACCGTGTGCGGAATCAGGTTAATGGAAAACTCACAACCATCATCGCGATCCTTCACCGCGTTGACCGTCAGGCTCACGCCATTCACAGTAATCGAGCCCTTGTACGCGAGATAACGCCCAATCTCCCGCGGCGCCAGCACACGCAATTCGTGCGACTCGCCAACCGGCGCGAAATGCGTCACCGTCCCAAGTCCATCCACATGACCCGACACGATATGCCCACCAAGCCGGTCATGCGCGCGTAGCGCTTTCTCGAGATTGACCTCACCCGGCTCGCCAAGCCCGGCCGTGCAGTTAAGGCTCTCGCGCGACACATCCACTTCGAACGAATCCGCCGTCTTGGCCACCACGGTCATGCAGGCGCCTTGAATCGTGATGCTGTCGCCAAGCTGGACGTCCTCGAGATCGAGGCCACCTGCGTTGACATTCAGGCGGACGCCTGCGTCCCCGTCACTGCCGAGGGGCTTGACTGATTCGATGCGGCCGACCGCCGCGACGATTCCGGTAAACATCGTGCTGGTTCCTTGTTTAATTCCCAGTAGGGCGGGGCGCGGATGGCGGCGCGAAGCGCGCCAGAATCCGCAGGTCGTCGCCAATCCGGTCGACGGCGTGAAAGTTCAGACGTACACGGTCTTCGAGCGCGAGCGGTGCGATCAGGCTGAACATGCCCATCGAGTCGGTGCCGAGCAGACTCGGCGCCAGATAGACCAGCAACTCGTCGACACAGCCTTCGCGCAACAGCGAGCCGTTCAATTTATAGCCAGCCTCGACGTGCAACTCATTAACCTGGCGTTCGCCGAGCACCTTCAGCATGGCAGGCAGATCCACCTTGCCGGTGGCGTTCGCCATTTGAATGATTTCCGCGCCACGATCGCGCAATACGCTAGCGCGCTCGGTGTGACGCTCATCCAGGTTGCCGCAGAAAATCAGCGTCGGTGCGCCGGCCAGAATTTGCGCCGTAGGCGGCACATCGAGCTGGCTGTCGATCAACACACGTTGCGGCTGGCGCGGTGTATCCACGGCTCGCACCGTCATGCGCGGATCGTCTTCCCTCACAGTACCAATGCCCGTGAGGATCGCCGATGCGCGGGCGCGCCACGCATGGCCATCGGCGCGTGCGGCTTCTCCCGTGATCCATTGGCTTTCACCGGATGGCAGTCCGGTGCGGCCGTCGAGCGAGGCGGCCACTTTCAATCGCACCCATGGCCTGCCGCGCGTCATGCGCGACACAAAGCCGATGTTCAGTTCAGCGGCTTCATTGGCGAGCAGGCCGCAGCGCACTTCGATGCCCGCATCGCGCAGCATCTTGAGACCGCGCCCCGACACCTGGGGATTCGGATCTTCCATGGCCGCGACCACGCGTTCCACTTGCGCCTCGATCAGCGCGTTGGCGCACGGTGGCGTGCGGCCGAAGTGGCTGCATGGTTCGAGCGTTACGTAGGCCGTAGCGCCGCGCAGATCGTGGCCGCGCGAACGCGCATCCTTCAGCGCCCGCACTTCGGCATGGTCCTGTCCTGCCGGCTGCGTGAAGCCCTCGCCAATCACCTCGCCGTTCTTGACCAGCACGCAGCCGACGCGCGGGTTCGGATCGGTCGTGTACATGCCGCGCTTCGCGAGAGCCAGCGCGCGTTCCATATGAACGAAATCGGTTTGCGAGAACATCGGCGTCCGTTAAGTGCTGTGGCGTGTTCTGTCGTGAGTAGTGGTGACCTGAAGCATGCTTCTGGCGCCTCAGACGGTCAGCGCGGCGAAGGCGCGGCGTGCCGCATCGATCGTGGCGTCGAGGATCGCATCGTCGTGAGCAATCGATACGAAGCCTGCCTCATAAGCCGACGGCGCGAAGTACACGCCCGCGTCGAGCATCTTGTGAAAGAACGCGTTGAAGCGCGGTACGTCGCTCTTCGTGACTTCGGCAAAGCTCGCCGGAATCTTGTCCGCGAAGTAGAGGCCGAACATGCCGCCGAGCGAATCCGCCGCGAACGGCACTTTTGCTTCGCGCGCTGCGTTGCTTAGCCCCTGCACGAGACGCGTGGTACATGCGCTGAGCGTCTCGTAGAAGCCCGGTGCCTGGATCAGTTGCAACGTCTTCAGACCAGCCGCCACGGCGATCGGGTTGCCCGACAGCGTGCCCGCCTGGTAGACGCCGCCGAGCGGCGCGAGGTGGGCCATGATGTCGCGGCGACCGCCGAATGCCGCCGCCGGCATCCCGCCCCCGATTACTTTGCCGAGGCACGTGAGGTCCGGCGTAATGCCGTAGATCTGCTGGGCGCCGCCGAGGGCGACGCGGAAGCCGCACATCACTTCGTCGAAGATCAGCACGGAGCCGTAATCGGTGCACAGCCGCCGCAGGGTGTTCAGGAACTCGGGCGTGGCGCGCACGAGGTTCATGTTGCCCGCCACCGGCTCGACGATCACCGAAGCGATCTCGTCGCCGAACGCCTTGAACGCTTCTTCGAGCGCGGCGACGTTGTTGTATTCGAGGACGGTGGTGTGCTTGGCGATATCTACCGGTACGCCTGCCGAAGTCGGGTTCCCGAACGTCAGCAGGCCCGAGCCGGCTTTGACGAGCAGGCTGTCCGCGTGTCCGTGATAGCAGCCTTCGAACTTGACGATACGGCTGCGGTTCGTGAAGCCGCGGGCGAGACGCAGCGCGCTCATGGTGGCTTCCGTGCCGCTCGACACCATGCGCACCTGTTCGATCGACGGCACCAGCTTGCAGATTTCCTCGGCAATCTCGACTTCGGATTCGGTTGGCGCGCCGAACGAAAAACCGTTGACCAGTACCTTCTGCACGGCTTCGAGCACTTCGGGATGGACGTGGCCGAGGATCATCGGGCCCCACGAGCCGATGTAGTCGATATACCGCTGACCGTCCGCATCCCAGAAGTAGGCGCCTTGCGCACGCTCGATGAAGCGCGGCGTGCCGCCGACCGAACGGAAAGCGCGCACGGGCGAGTTGACGCCACCCGGGATGGTGAGCTGGGCGCGCTCGAAAAGCGCTTCGTTCCGGGAATTGCTGGACATGGACGTTGGACCTGTCAGAAAGGGATGCACAGGGGCGAGCAGGGTCGACCGGCAGCCGGAGGAGACTCCGGCCCGCATGCTCGTTTCCCTGTTTCGCGGCGGCTGAATGGTTATCTGAAATTGTACCGGAGTCGCGCACAGTCGGCGGGCGGCGGGGCGCAGCGGGGGTTGGGGAGATTGGCCGGGCGTGCGGTGCGGCGAGGCAATGCCGCTTTTGAAGCGCCGATATTTATTGGTATCCTCGTCCATCATGCGCGACACCCTTATTTCCGCAGCGGCCGCGACCGCCGAACCCGAGACCCCAGCCGCTCCTGCATCGGCAACCACGCCGCCGGGTGCGGGCGCGTCGCGCGCGAACTACGTTTATGCACAACTGCGCGACGACATCTTCGAATTGCGGCTGCTGCCCGGGGACCGTCTGACCGAAGGCGGCATCGCGGAGCGTTTCAACGTCTCGCGTACACCTGCGCGCGAAGCCTTGCAGCGGCTGCAGGGCGACGGTCTGATGCAAGGTTACGTGCGCGGCGGCTGGGAAGTCGTGCCGATCGACTTCAAGCGCTTCGACGATCTGTACGAGATGCGCGAGCTGATCGAAACCTTCGCGATTCGACGCCTTTGTCAGCGCGATGGGCCGCTTTCCGCCGCGTTGAGCGGTCTCCTCGATCAACTTGATGTGATCTGGCAGGCGCCAGCGGGCGAACGTCTCACTGACGGCCGCGAAGTGGCGGCGCTCGACGAAGCGTTTCATCTGGCGCTGGTGTCGGCAACCGACAACGACGAACTGGCAGCCGCCCTGCAGCGCGTCACGGACCGTATTCGCGTCGTGCGACGGCTCGATCTCGTGTACGGCAATTGCATCGACGAAACCTACGAGGAGCACGCCGCCATCCTCGCGGCGATCCGTGCGGGCGATACCAACGCGGCGGTCGACTGCATCGCCCGGCACATTCACGGCAGTCAGGCCGAAGTCCGCAAGCTGACCGTGCACCGGCTCCATAGCGTGCGCACCAAGGCGGATCGCGCCGCAGTGACGGGCGCACCGCCGAAGGGCCGCGGCACCATCTAGATTCACCTGGGACTCACCCGGCGGCAACGCGATGCCCGCGGCCGGCTTTGTTCCTCCGGCTGGAAACCCCCGTCCCCTAAGGATCTTCTCTCGATCGGACCGGCTCGGGCATTCAATCGGCATGTTTCTCGCTAATGTCGACGAGCTTGTATACATAGGGCGCCGGCTGTAGTCCAAGCGAATCCGGGGTGATTCGAGCGGCTCGCGCCATTCGAACCGGAGAGCACCAATGAATAGCCGCACGCATGCGTTGGACGGCACGGCCACGCCAATCGCGCCGTCAATCGCACGCACCCGCTGGTTTCAGCTTGCCCTCGGGCTCGTCTGCATGATGACGATCTCGAGCCCGCAGTATGTCTGGACCCTGATGACCAAACCGCTTGCCGCCAAGCTCGGCATCGCGTTGCCGGAGTTGCAGGTCACCTTCTCGATTCTTGTGTTGTTGCAGGCGTTCTTTTCGCCGTTTCAGGGCGCGCTCATCGATCGCTTCGGCCCGCGCCTGCTGATCTCGATCGGCACGCTGCTGGCGGGCGTGAGCTGGGTGCTGGCTTCCTACGCGCACAGCACGCCGATGCTGTATCTCACCTATGGCGGCGTCGGCGGTCTCGGTACCGGCATCGTCTATGTCGGCGTGGTGGGACTGATGGTCCGCTGGTTTCCCGACCGACGCGGTTTCGCGGCCGGCGCGGTGGCGGCCGGCTACGGCATGGGCGCGATTGTGACGACCTTTCCGATCGCGGCATCGCTGGCTTCGCGCGGCGTAGAGTCGACGCTGTGGCTGTTCGGGATCGTCTTTGCCGCGGTCGGGTTCATCGCTTCACAGGGGCTGCGCGTGCCGCCGGCGGATCTGGGCGCGAGCGTGCCGAGTGCGCTCACGGGGGTCGCTCCGCGCGACTTTCGACCGTCTGAGATGCTCAAGCAGCCGCTCTTCTGGTTGATGTTCCTGATGATGACGATGATGGCGACCTCCGGCCTGATGGTCACATCGCAGATGGCGACTTTCGCCGCCGACTTCGGCGTGAGCAAAGTCATGGTGTTCGGGCTGGCGGCGTTGCCTCTGGCGTTGACCATCGACCGCTTCACGAACGGTCTGACGCGGCCGTTGTTCGGATGGGTCTCGGATCGGCTGGGCCGTGAAAACACAATGGGATTCGCCTTCGCGCTGGAGGGCGTGGCCATGACGCTCTGGCTGCTGACGCGCGATAACGCGGTGCTGTTCGTGCTACTTTCGGGCCTCGTGTTCTTTGGCTGGGGAGAAATCTTCTCGCTGTTCCCGTCGACCTTGACCGATACATTCGGTACCCGTTACGCAACCGCGAACTACGGTTGGCTCTATATTTCGTTCGGCGTGGGCTCGATTTTCGGCGGTCCGCTGGCCGCACTGCTGCATCAGCATACGGGTAGCTGGATCCCGGTGTTTGGCTGCGCGATTGCGCTCGACCTCGGCACGGCCGCGCTGGCGATGCTGGTGTTGAAACCGGCACGTGGACGCTTCCTGAAGGCGTTGGCACGTTAAGCGTTTTGGAGTTGCTAGTGGTGGGGCGCTCGCGAGGCCCCGCAACGCGCCTCGTGAACGCAGCAGGCAAACCCGTCAGGCTGCAGGTTTGCTTCGACGCGGGCTTTTACGCGTCACGCTGGCGGACTTCAGCTTCGCTTCTGCGGCTTGTTTCGCCGCCGCATGAGCCGAGACCTTGCTGGAGTGGGTCGGACCCGCCGGCGCATCGAGCTTCGGCGGTTTGCGCTTGCCTGTCAGCTCGGCCCAGCGTTTCTCTAGCGCGCCTTCGGCGACCGGCTTGATCGAGGTTCCCGATGCCTGCGCATCCCACGTCTGCACGGAGAACGGGTGTACGCGCAAAGCCTCGCGCGTGACGACGACTTCCTGATTCGCGTCGACGAGCCAGTCGTAGACGAAATCAATGCAAAGACGATAGCCACGTTTCGAATGGACATCGGGCACCTCGTACGGAGCGCGCGTGACGTAGCCGGAGCCGAATACCCCGCGCGGTTCCTGACTGACGCGATGAACGAACACGCGATCGCCCGGCAGGATGCTGCGCGCGACGCCACAGCCCCAGACATCAGTTACCGCTTCGCCGGCGGCGACACGTTTGGCGATATCGGGCAGTTCTGGCCAAGGCCATTTCTTGGGGCTCCAGATCAACAGGAAGGCGGTCATAACGGGCTAGAAGCGGGTGCGTTGGAATGGCCGTGACGGGCTCAGGCGGGAGCTTAACCGATTGACGGCATAGCTGCGTTCGTCGTCCGCTGCGCGTGCCGAAGGTCTACTGCACCCAGGCGAGAGGGCGACGCCCCGTTAACCGTCGCGTACAATTACATCTGTAATACCGCAATCTTTGCTGTTTCCCTGCAGTCCGACGCGTGGTTGGCGGGCTGCCTCTTCTGGATTCCCATGTCTCACGTCACCCGACGCCGGCCCGATGGCCGGCTGATCCTGTTGCTCGGCGCGCTCGCCGCGTGCGGGCCGATTTCGATCGACATGTACCTGCCGAGCCTGCCATCAATTGCGCAGGCGTTTCTGGTCAGCACGAGTGCCGCACAGACGACGCTCACGAGTTTCATGCTTGGCTTTTCGGTCGGGATGTTGCTGTACGGACCGCTCTCCGACTCCTACGGACGACGGCCGGTGTTGCTGGGCGGCATCATCATGTATGCGCTTGCGAGCATCGCATGCGGGTTTTCGTTTTCGATTGGATCGCTGGTGACGTTCCGTTTTGTGCAGGCACTTGGCGCGGGTGCGGCATCCGTGCTCTCACGTGCGATTGCGCGCGACGCACACGAACCGGCCGATGCGGCGCGGGTGTTGTCGATGCTATCGATCGTGACTTCTATTGGACCGTTGTTGGCGCCGCTGATTGGCGGGCAGTTGCTGTTGCTGGGTGGATGGCGCGTGGTGTTCGTTGCGTTGACTTTGTTTGGCACGGTGTGCGCGGTGACGGCTTATCTGAAGGTTCCGGAGACATGGCCGCCTGAGAAGCGCAAGCACTCGGCGGTGCTGCAATCGTTTGGGGTGTACGGGAAGTTGCTGAGGGATCCGGTGGCATGGGGGCTGATGTTATGCGGCGGGATGGCATTTGCATCGATGTTCGCGTACATCACCGCGACGCCATTTGTGTATATCGAGTATTTCCACGTTTCTGCGCAGCATTATGGGTTTTTGTTTGGGCTCAATATTGTTGGGATCATGTTTGGCAATTTTCTCAACACACGGTTGATTGGGCGGTTGGGGTCGTTGCCGATCATTTCCTTTTCGGCGATCGTCAGTTGTGTGGCTTCGTTGTTTGTTTGTCTGGTTTGCCTGACGGGGTGGGGTGGGTTGTGGTCGATCGTTGCCGGGTTGTTTTTTGTGGTCGGGGTGGTGGGGTTGTTGTCGGCCAATTGCACGACGGATTTGATGCATCGGTATCCTCATAATGCGGGGGCGGCTGCGGCGGTTTTTGGGGCAGTGCAGTTGGCGCTTGGCGCGGCTTCTAGTCTTGCTGTGGGGCTTTGGCAAGGGGTTTCGCCTACCGGTATGGGGGTTACTGTTGGGGTTGCTGGGGTGCTTTGTTTTTGTGGAAGGGGGTTGGTTTTGCGGTGGCATAGGAGTGGGGTTTAGGGGTTTTTTTGCCTGCGCGGCGCTTGTCGGTGTTCTTGCTGCTTTGGCCTTTCCTTGCTTTGTTAGTGGTCTATTAGCGTTGCCCCTGTGCGGGGCGGCACCTACTTTTCTTTGCCGCCGCAAAGAAAAGTAGGCAAAAGAAAGCGGGCTTCCAACCGCTAGCCTGTAGGTGTCCACCACTGGCATGAAGCCGGAGAGGTCCGCGCACGGGACCGTCCCTCGCACCACTCCCCTCAGTGACAAAGCGCTCATCCACCCCACTCCGCACTACGTGCGTCGCGGATGGGTCTGCAAGGGAAAGCGGGGTTGTGGGAATGCTTAGAGCGCCGCGCTTTACGGCGTCCCGGAAGCGAGATGAAGAAACGGCTCAAGCTGCCGAACAAAGGCTGCCTAATATAGTTAGCTTTCCTACAGAGTTTCCTGGGGCGTTGTGCCCGACGGCGGGGTGCGCAGCGCGACGCTGGAACGGATGACTGCCTTGTCACTAACGGACGCAGCGCGAGGGCGGAACGCGTGCGCGGACCACTCTGGTTTCATGCCAGTGGTGGACACCTACTGGCTAGCGGTTGGAAGCCCGCTTTCTTTTGCCTACTTTTCTTTGCGGCGGCAAAGAAAAGTAGGTGCCGCCCCGCACAGGGGCAACGCTAATAGACCACTAACAAAGCAAGGAAAGGCCAAAGCAGCAAGAACACCGACAAGCGGCCGCGCAGGCAAAAAACCACCCACCTTAGTCCGGCGCCGAAGAAGCCGCCCCATGACTAAGCCAGTCGAGCACAGCAGTCGCATCATCATCAGCCCCGCTACGAGCCTTAGCGACAGCCTCCGCCACATCCTCTCTAGGCATGGCACGCCGAATGGCGACACCAACAGCAAGAATATCAATCATCACAAGATGCAAAATCCGCGAAATCATCGACAACTGTGACTCGCGAATCTCGATGTGATCAGTCTCAAGCGCCACCGTCGCACGCTTAGCCAGCGGCGTGTTACTAGACGTAATAGCAATCACCTGCGCCCCAGCCTGCATCGCCACATCCAGCACGCGCAGCAACTCCGGTGCACGCCCCGACTTCGACACGGCAACAATCACATCCCCCTTGCCAAGCAGCGCCGCCGACGCTGCCTGCATGTACAGATCGCCATAAGCAATCGTTGGGATGCCAAAGCGGAAGAACTTGTAGTGCGCATCTTGCGCGACAATATTCGAATTGCCGAGCCCATAAAACTCAATGCGTCGCGCGCCGTTCAACAGGTCGATCGCCCGCTCGACATGCTCGAAGTTCAAATGCTCGCGCAACTGCAAAATCGCAGAGATCGTGTTGTCCAGTACCTTCGCGCCAAAGTCCGTCGCGGTGTCACCCAGGTGCACCTGGCTATGACTCACCGGAATCGTTCCGGTCAACCCCGTCGCCAGCTTCAGCTTGAAATCGGATAAGCCCTGGCAGCCCAACGAGCGGCAAAAACGGATCACCGTCGGCTGACTCACGTCGGCCTTGCGCGCAATGTCCACGATCGGGTCGTTGATGATCGAACGCGGATGATTCAGCGCCAGATCGGCCACGCGGCGCTCTGCCGGTGTCAACGCGTCGCGCATCTGGCGGATGCGCTCGAATACTGCGGATGAGCTGCCGCCCGCGCGGTTCGACAACTGTTCCGCCAGAATCGCCGAGACGCCCAGGAACGCCGGGTACTCCGCTGTGATCACGTAAGTCGGTACGCTCTGCAGATACGCCTCGAAGCGGCCCTTCGCCTCAAAGCGCTCGCGGAACGACGAACGCTCGAAGAATTCGCCCAGCCGCGGCACCACGCCGCCGCCGATGTAGATGCCGCCCAGCGCACCCAGCGTCACCGCGATGTTGCCGGCGAACGTGCCCAGGATGCCGCAGAACACATCCACCGATTCCGCCGCCAGCGGCTCGCCCTCGAGCGCGCGTTTGACCACCTCGGAGGTGTCGAAGCTGGCAGGCACGCGTTTCTTGTCGCGCGCCGCCAGCGCCCGGTAGATCACCTCGATGCCCGGACCCGCCGACACGCGTTCGAACGATACATGTGACCACTTTTTGCGTGCGTACTGTAGCACCAGGTCTTCGCGTTCGTCAGCCGGTGCGAAGGTGGCATGGCCGCCTTCGCTGCCCAGCGCAATCCAGCGGTCGTCTGCCGGAATCAGACCGGAGACGCCCAGACCCGTGCCCGCACCCAGCAGTCCGATCACGCTGTTCGGGCGGCGTGCGCCGCCGCCCACCTGCACGCGTTGCGTGTCGGTCAGGCCCGGCAATGCCATCGCCAGCGCCGTGAAATCGTTGACGACCAGCAGTGTGTCGAAGCCCAGCGCGCGGCGCGTGGCTTCGATCGAAAAGGTCCAGTCGTGGTTGGTCATGCTGACCTGGTCGCCGTCGACCGGGTTCGCAATCGCAATCGCCGCGTGGTTCACGCGACCAATCTTCGTATCTTTCAGGTACTTCTTGATGACGTCAGCGACGCCCGGGTAGTCGGCGCAGGGATACACCTGCACCTGGCCAATTTCGCCCGGCCCCGTCTCCAGTGCAAAACGCGCATTGGTGCCGCCGATGTCGGCCAGCAGGCGCGGTCCGTCGGCGTGCTGGCCCGCGCCCGGGACAGCGTTACTTTTCACACCAGTAGACATCGAGTCTCACTCCCTTGTCGTTTGCCAACTGTGAGATGGCATTTTTTTGTGGCGCAGCGGCGGCAGCGTTGAGCACGTCCAGCTTGCGCGGTCCTGCAATCAACAGAAATAGCCGGCCCATCTGCTTTAACGCGGACATGGACCAGCTCACGCGTGCATGCGGCGCAGCGCCCGGATGCACGGCAACAAAATGTTCCTGCGTCGTGATGGCGAAGTCCCACTCGGGCGCATCCGCAAAGATCGACGCTGTGTGACCGTCCTCGCCCATGCCGAGCACGGCGACATCCGGCAGCGTGCGACGCGCGTCGGCGTTCAACGCCGCAACGTGCGCCTCGAGCGATTGACTGGTGTCCACCAGCGGCCAGAATGCGGCAGCTTTCGCGGCGTTCTGCAACAACGTCTCGTGCGCAAAACGCGAATTGCTGTCATTGTCCGTTTCGGGAAGCCAGCGGTCGTCGACCAGCGTCACAGCAATGCGCGCCCAGTCGAACGGTTGTGTGGACAGCGTTTGCAGGAACGGACGCGGACTGCTGCCGCCCGACACTGCGAGCGTGACGTGGTTCGGCCCATTACCGGCCGAGGCCGCGCGAGCGGTCAGGGACGCCTGTAACGCGTCGCCCACCGCTTTCGCCAGCGCGTCCGATTGGGCGCGCTGGTCGTCGAAAGTGTGAAGCTCGATCATTTCTCCTCCGTACTGCTTTTTTGTCGGGTCTGCGGAATATGCCGTCACGCTGGACAACTGCTGCCTAAGGGACCGGTTCCTTACGCTGCCGTTGCCGCTGTTACGGCGCCACCCCGTTCAGTCGATCGGTATATCGCATACGGTGCACGCGGCGCGGCTTTTCAGATGCGCTGCGTCACCGCAGATCAGTTTTCTTCTTCGAGCCAGCAGGTGCCGTGCTGCGCCAGCATCGCGCTCGAGGCCGCCGGCCCCCACGTGCCTGCTGCATAGGGCTTGGGCGGCTTGTTAGCGGCTGCCCATTCGTTCAGGATCGGTTCGACCCAGCGCCACGCGGCTTCCTGTTCGTCGCGCCGGACAAACAGCGCGAGCCGGCCGTTGATCACGTCGAGCAACAGACGCTGATAAGCCTCCATCTGTCCTTCGCGGAAGAACTGGTCGAACGCGAGGTCGAGGTGAACGCTAGCGAGGTTCATGCCCTCGCCAGGCTGCTTGGCGAGGCAATACAGACGGATCGTTTCGTTCGGTTGCAGGCGGATCACCAGCCGGTTCGCGCCCGGACGCAGGGCTGTCGGTCCGAGCGCCGAATGCGGCACTGCACGGAAGTTCACCACGATCTCGGCGACGCGATCCGCCAAACGCTTGCCGGTGCGCAGGAAGAAGGGCACGCCGGCCCAGCGCCAGTTTTCGATTTCCACCTTCAGCGCGACGAAGGTCTCGGTGTTGGTGTTCGCCTTGACGCCCGGTTCCGTGGCATACGCCGGCACCGAGGTGCCGCGGATGCCGCCCGCATGATACTGGCCGCGCACTGCGATCTTGCTGATGTCGCGCTGATCGATGGGCTTCAAGGCCCGCAGCACGCGCAGCTTTTCGTCGCGCACCGAGTCCGAATCCATCGAGTGGGGCGGCTCCATGGCCACAATCGAGAGCAACTGCAGCAAATGGTTCTGCACCATGTCGCGCAGTGCGCCGGTATTGTCGTAGAAGTCGCCGCGCGCTTCCACGCCCAGTTCTTCCGCGATTGTGATCTGGATGCTCTCGACCCACTCGCGGCGCCACAGCGGTTCGAAGAGCGCATTGCCGAAGCGCAGCGCGAGCAGGTTCTGCACCGGCTCCTTGCCGAGATAGTGGTCGATGCGGTAGATCTGTTCTTCGGCGAAGATTTCGCCCACTGCGTCGTTGATCGCGTTGGACGACTTCAGGTCGTAACCGAGCGGCTTTTCCAGCACGATGCGCGAATTCGTATTGAGGCCCACCGCGGCGAGCGCACGGCAGATAGGCACGAACAGCGACGGTCCGGTGGCGAGATAGAACACACGGATACCGGGCAACTCGCTCACTGCATCGCGCAGCAGCGCGAAGTCTTCGGCTTTGCCCAGGTCGAGCTTCACATACTGGATGCGTTCGAGGAAGCCAGCCCACGCCGCTTCATCGAGACCGTTCTGCGAGACGTACGGCTTGACGTGTTCGTTGACCCACTCGATATACCCTGCGCGATCTTCGACATGACGCGTCACCCCAACGATCTTGCCGCTTTCCGCCAGCATTCCCGCACGGTGTGCTTCATACAGTGCAGGAAGGATCTTGCGCATCGACAGATCGCCGGTTCCGCCGAAGAGCACGAAGGTGAAACTTGAATCGGTAAACATGAGTCTCCGTCGATGTCCTGAAGGCCGCCCGCAGCGACCGTAGTCCGATAAAATTTTTTTTGACACTGAATTGTAGTTTAACTACAATCCAAATCAAGAGGTAGCGCTAAATCGATGAAAAAAGCGGGCATGGTCAGACGAGATGCGCGTTTCCCGAGTCGGCTGGCGTCCCCTGCATGTTAACGGACATTGCCTTTTCGCATGTGTTGGCTGCCGCGGGGCGGCAAACAGCCATGCGGGTGTCAGGGTTAACGTGTGAGGTGCCTCGAGTCTGCCGCGCGCGACGCGGGCAGGCAAAAATCAAAAGAGGAGACAGTCAGTTGCATCCCGAACCACTCATCTTCTGAGCTTCCAGCGGCCGAACGTCGGCTTGCCGGCACATGCATGCGCATGCGTCTGCCCGAGGCTCGATCGCCGCCCAGTGTTTTGCCTGTTTGAACCAACCACAGCGCCCTGGAGAGTCAGGGGCCATTCGTTTTTTGTTCAGGTGTCTGGAGGAGATAAGCAATGAAATTTCGCGCGATCATGGGCGCTTTGTGCGCCGCAGGTCTGATGTGTGGTGTATCCGCAGCGCAAGCTGCCGAGTCGATCGAAGTGCTGCACTGGTGGACGTCAGGCGGCGAATCGAAAGCCGTCGGCGTGCTGAAAGACGACATGCAGAAGCAGGGCTACACCTGGAAGGACTTCGCGGTTGCGGGCGGCGCAGGTGCGGCGGCCATGACGGCACTGAAGACGCAGGTGATCTCGGGCAACGCGCCGAGCGCTGCGCAGATCAAGGGTCCGCTGATCCAGGAATGGGCGGAGCAGGGCGTGCTGGTGCCGATCGACTCGGTCGCGGGTGACTGGAAGAAGAACCTGCCGCCGCAGATCGACAAGATCATGCACGCAGACGGTCACTACGTGGCAGCGCCGTTCTCGGTGCACCGCGTGAACTGGATCTGGATCAACAAGGCAGCACTCGACAAGGTCGGCGCCAAGCCGCCTACCACGTGGCCGGAATTCTTCGCCCTCGCTGACAAGCTGAAGGCCGCCGGCATCCAGCCGGTTGCTGCCGGCGGTCAACCGTGGCAAGACCTGACGCTGTGGGAAGACGTCGTGCTGTCGCAAGGCGCTGACTTCTACAAGAAGGCGATTGTCGACCTCGACCAGAAGACCCTGACGTCGCAGCAGATGGTCGGCGTGTTCGACACGGTCCGCAAGATCGAGTCGTACATGGACACGGGCCGCACGGGCCGTGACTGGAACCTCGCAACGGCCATGGTCATCAACGGCAAGGCCGGCATGCAGTTCATGGGCGACTGGGCGAAGGGCGAGTTCGCGAACGCGAACAAGCAGCCGGGTACGGACTATATCTGCGCACCGGTGCCGGGCACGTCGAAGGGCTACACGTTTAACGTCGACTCGTTCGTGTTCTTCGCACAGAAGGGCGCGAAGGATGCAACCGCTGGTCAGCTGGCACTCGCCAAGACGATCATGAGCCCGGAATTCCAGGAGCAGTTCAGCCTGTACAAGGGTTCGATTCCGGTCCGTCTGGGCGTGAACATGGACAAGTTCGACGCTTGCGGCAAGCAGTCGTACGCGGATGAACAAACGGCGATCAAGGCCGGCGGTTATGTTCCGTCGCTCGCGCACGGTATGGCTCAGCCGGATGCAACGGCTGGCGCGATCACCGACGTCGTGACGAAGTTCATGAACTCGGACCAGGATTCGAAGAGCGCAGTTGAAGCGCTCGCGAAGGCTGCGAAGACGAAGTAAGCAACGTAGCAGGGCGCCCGGTTGCGACTCCACGCGCAACCGGGCGTTCGCTTCAGGCATCACCGGGCATGAAGATGTACCCAGAGTCACAGCCTATGCCAGCCCAGTGTCGCGCGCTCGCCGCGCTGCTCCCGGCGGCACAGTTTCAGGAGTCGAGTAGTGACTGCTTCTCTTAGCGGAAACGGAAAGGCCACGGCCACCGCGACCCGCCGCACGTCGCCAATGGCGGCGCTCGCCGACCGCTGGATTCCGAAGCTGGTGCTTTCTCCCAGCATCGTGATCAGTCTGGTCTTCGTTTACGGCTTCATTTTTATTACCGGCTATCTGTCGCTGTCGAATTCGCGATTGATGCCGCGCTACGAATTCGTCGGCCTCGACCGTTATCGCGAGCTGTTCGATAACGACGTCTGGTGGACTTCGGCCGCTAACCTCGGCTGGTTCGGCATTCCGTTCATTGCGATCTGCGTTGCGCTCGGGCTGTTCCTTGCGATCCTGCTGGATCAGCGCATCCGTAACGAAGGTGCATTGCGCGCCGTGTTCCTGTATCCAATGGCGCTGTCGTTCATCGTGACCGGCACGGCATGGCAATGGATTCTCAACCCCAATCTTGGCATGCAAAAGGTGCTTCACGACTGGGGTTGGACGAGCTTCCAGTTCGACTGGCTCGACAATCCGGACCGCGCGATTTTCTGTATCGTGATCGCGGCCGTCTGGCAGTCCACTGGCTTCGTGATGGCGCTGTTCCTCGCCGGCCTGCGCGGCGTGGATGCGGAAATTTTCAAGGCGGCACAGGTGGATGGCGCGACGCTGCCCACCATCTACCGCAAGATCGTGATTCCGAGCATGCGCCCGGTGTTTTTCTCGGTGCTGCTGATTCTCTGCCACATCACGATCAAGACCTTCGACCTCGTCGTCGCGTTGACGGCGGGTGGCCCGGGTACCTCGTCGTCGCTGCCGGCGATGTTCATGTACACGTTTTCGTTTAACCGCGGGCAACTGGGCGTCGGCGCTGCATCGTCGATGATGATGCTCGCGACCGTCGTGGCCGTGCTCGTGCCGCTGATGTATATGGAATCGAGGAGCACGCGTAATGCAGCCTAAGATGACGATCAGCCGTGCCGTCATTTATGCGGCGCTGATTCTGTTTGCGTTGTACTTCCTGTTTCCGCTTTACGTGATGCTGTCCACGTCGTTCAAGGACATCGATCAGCTGCGCACCGGCAACCTGCTGACGCCGCCGTCGCATCCGACTTTCGCGCCGTGGATCAAGGCGTGGAGCCAGGCATGTACCGGCGTGCGTTGCGACGGTATGGAACCGTTCTTCATGAACTCGGTGCGCATGGTGATTCCGGCCGTGCTGATTTCGTCGATCATCGGCGCCTTCAACGGTTACGTGCTGACGCACTGGCGCTTCCGTGGCGCGGACATCCTGTTCACGATGTTGCTGGTGGGCTGCTTCATTCCGTTCCAGGCCATCCTGTTGCCGATGGCGCGTTTCGAAGGCTTCATGGGCCTGTCGAACACGGTGGGCGGACTGGTGCTGGTGCACGTGGTGTACGGGATTGCGTTCACGACGATGTTCTTCCGCAACTTCTACGTCAGCATTCCGGCGGAACTCGTGAAAGCGGCGCGTATCGACGGGGCAGGCTTCTTCCTGATCTTCTCGAAGATTCTGCTGCCGGTTTCGTTGCCGATTTTCATGGTCTGCCTGATCTGGCAATTCACGCAGATCTGGAATGACTTCCTGTTCGGTATCGTGTTCTCGGGTGTCGATTCGATGCCGATCACGGTGGCGCTGAACAATCTCGTCAATACGTCGACCGGTGTGAAGGAATACAACGTCGACATGGCAGGCGCCATTATTGCCGCACTGCCTACGTTGCTCGTCTACATCATCGCCGGCCGATACTTCGTGCGTGGCCTGACGGCAGGCGCAGTGAAGGGCTAACCCAAAACGATTGCCGCAGCGCGCTACCTGGCGGCTGCGGTGCGAACCGGCATCCGGCCTGCGCCGCCTGAGTGTGACGCAGCTGAAGCTGTACCAGAGACAAGAGGATTCACAGCATGGCAAGTCTTTCCATCCGTGACGTGTACAAGACCTACCCGAATGGGGTGCCGGTCCTGAAGGGTGTCAACATCGACATCGAAGATGGCCAGTTCCTGATCCTGGTGGGCGGCTCGGGCTGCGGTAAGTCGACGCTGCTCAACATGATCGCCGGTCTCGAGACCGTGACGAAGGGCGATATTCAGATCGACGGCAAGACGGTGAACAACCTGTCGCCGAAGGATCGCGACATCGCGATGGTGTTTCAGTCGTATGCACTGTATCCGTCGATGACGGTGCGTGAAAATATTTCGTTCGGCCTGGGTATCCGCAAGGTGCCCAAGACGGAGCAGGCGCAGATTGTCGATCGGGTTTCCAGCATGCTGCAGATTCAGCATTTGCTGGACCGGAAGCCGGGGCAACTCTCCGGTGGTCAGCGGCAGCGTGTGGCGATGGGACGTGCGCTGGCGCGCGACCCGGTGATGTTCCTGTTCGATGAGCCGCTGTCTAATCTGGATGCCAAGCTGCGGATTGAGATGCGCTCGGAAATCAAGCTGCTGCATCAGCGTCTTGGGACGACCATCGTTTATGTGACGCACGATCAGATCGAAGCTATGACGCTGGGCGATCGGATCGCGGTCATGAAAGATGGGGTGGTGCAGCAGTTTGGCGCGCCGCAGGACATCTACGATTCGCCTTCCAACCTCTTCGTAGCCGGGTTTATTGGCGCGCCGCCGATGAACTTCATCCAGGGCAAGCTGGTTGAGCAAGGATCGGGTGTGGGCGTTGAGATCGATACCGGCATCAAGCGTAGCGTGCTGAATCTGCCGTTTACGTCGGCCAAGGTTAAGGCGCAGGTCGGCAAGGAAGTTATCCTGGGTCTGCGGCCTGAGCGGATTACGGATGCTCGCAGTGCGCATAATGTCGAAGATGCGCAGTTGCAGCCGATCGAGGTCAAGGTCGATGTGATCGAGCCTACCGGGCCCGACACTTTGGTGTTTGCTCAGGTCAACGGTAAGCGCGTGGTGAGCCGCGTGCATCCGGCTTCGAATCCGCAACCGCTTAGCAACATGACGCTGCTGTTTGATGTTTCCAAGGCAGTGCTGTTTGATCCGGCTAATGAAGAGCGGATTGCTTAAGGGTTTTTCGCGGTAGGTTTAGCGAAGAAAAGAAAGGCCCCATGCGTCGGAAGACGTATGGGGCCTTTTTGCGACTGCTGCGAGTGTCCGCTTTCGAAAGATGCGATCGACGCTAGTCCACTCACATGAGGCGGTCGGGATTCTCCACAGCAATCACACGCCGCGACCGGATTTGGCCAACAGGTGCGAGGCAGGGACTCCGCTTGCGATCAGTGAGCTTCGCCAGCGGACGACGGTGCGCCCGATTGCGATCCCGTGCTGTCGCTGCCACCGTAAGCCGCGTTCGCATTGCGTTGGGCGGCTTGACGTTCAGCCCGTTGAGCCCAGGCTTTTTGTACCTGCTGACCTTGCGGCGTAGCGCCCCAGTCGTAACCAACCGGGCCGGCAGGGCCGGTGCCACCCGCGAAAGCAGGTGCGGCGATGGCGGTCGAAGCCGCGATCAGGACAGCGGCGATAAGTTTGGTGTTCATGAGATACCTCCAATAGATTTTCGGCGTTCGGAAGAGGCTGCGGAAGGAACCAGAACTTCGCGTCGCAGCACAGTCGAACGGAGTGTATACCCGTACTATTGGAATTTTATGTTGATAACCCGAATTTACTATTCTTCGAGGGACAACAATCTTGGGAGCGTTCGCGGACGGGCGTTTCAATGGGGCGCAATCGGCCCTTCGCAGACCGCACCAGTGTATGCCGTAAAGTGAAAGAGTCTTGATCAGTTCTTCATGGGGTTCGCCCAGCGCTCCCTGATTCACGCCCGTTCCAGCCGCACGTCTGGCTTCACGCCATTCTGCAGGACCGACTTCATGCGGGAATCCTTGGCGCAGACAGCCGCTCCATGACTGAGCCAATCGAGCGCTGCAATGGCATCATCATCCGCGCTACCGCGCACCTTGGAGAACGTCTCGGCCACATCCTCGCCAGGTACAGCGCGCCGGATAGCCACCCCAACCGCAAGAATATCAATCATCACGAGATGCAAGATTCGCGAAACCATGGAGAGCTGCGACTCACGAACCTCAATATGATCCTTCTCCAGCGCCACGGTAGCGCGCCTGGCCAACGGCGTATTGCTAGACGTAATGGCAATCACCTGCGCTCCGGCCTGCATCGCGGCCTCCAGCACTCGTAGCAACTCCGGCTCACGCCCTGACTTCGACACGGCAACAATCACGTCGTCCTTCCCAAGCAGCGCCGCGGACGCCGCCTGCATGTACGGATCGCCATAAGCAATCGTAGGAATGCCAAACCGGAAGAACTTGTAGTGAGCATCCTGCGCGATGATGTTCGAGTTGCCGAGCCCGTAGAACTCGATCCGGCGCGCACCGCTCAACAGTTCGATTGCCCGCTCGACATGCTCGAAGTTCAAATGCTCACGCAACTGCAGAATCGACGAGATCGTGTTGTCCAATACCTTCGCGCCAAAGTCCGTCACGGTGTCGCCCAGATGCACCTGGCTGTGACTCACAGGAATCGTTGCGGTCACTCCGGCCGCCAGCTTCAGCTTGAAATCGGACAATCTCGGCCAGCCCAGCGAGCGGCAGAAACGGATTACCGTCGACGGGCCCACGTCGGCCTTGCGTGCGATGTCGACGATCGGGTCGTTGATGATCGAACGCGGATGATTCAACGCCAGATCCGCCACGCGCCGCTCTGCGGACGTCAACGCGTCCCGCATCTGGCGGATGCGTTCGAACACCGCCGTCGAATTTCCGCCCGGGCGATTCGACAACTGTTCCGCCAGAATCGCCGAGACTCCGAGGAACGCCGAATACTCAGCGGTGATCACGTAAGTCGGCACGTCCTGCAGATACGCCTCGAAGCGGCCCTTCGCCTCGAAGCGCTCACGGAACGACGAACGCGCAAAGAATTTGCCCAGCCGCGGCACCACGCCGCCGCCAATGTAGATGCCGCCCAGCGCGCCCAGCGTCACCGCCATGTTGCCGGCGAACGTACCGAGGATGCCGCAGAACACATCAACCGATTCCGCCGCCAGCGGTTCGCCCTCGAGCGCAAGTTTGACCACGTTGGCGGTGTCGAAGTTGGCAGGCACGCCTTTCTGGTCGCGTGCTGCCAGCGCCCTGTAAATGACCTCGATGCCGGGCCCCGCCGACACGCGCTCAAACGACACATGTGACCACTGCATGCGCGCATATTGCAGCACCAGATCTTCGCGCTCATCAACCGGTGCGAAGGTGGTGTGGCCGCCTTCACTGCCGAGTGCAATCCAGCGGTCGGCAGTGGGAATCAGGCCACAGACACCGAGATCCGTGCCGGGGGTCAGCAGTCCGATCACGCTGTTCGGGCGGCGTGCGCCGCTGCCCACCTGCACGCGTTGCGTATCGGTCAGGCCTGGCAATGCCATCGCCAGCGCCGCGAAGTCGTTGACCACCAGCATGGTGTCGAAGCCCAACTCGCGCCGTGTCGCTTCAATCGAAAAGGTCCACTCGTGATTGGTCATGCTGACATGGTCGCCGTCGACGGGATTCGCAATCGCGATCGCCGCGTGGCTTACGCGGCCAATCCTCAAGTCTTTGAGGTATTTCCTGATGACTTCGGCGACGCCCGGAGAGTCGGCACAGGGGTAGATCCGCACCTGACAAATCTCTCCCGGCCCTGTCTCCAGCGCAAAGCGCGCGTTGGTGCCGCCGATGTCGGCTAGCAGCCTCGGTCCGTCAGCGTGCTGGCCCGCACCCGGGGCAGCATTACTTCTCACACCAGTAGACATCGAGTCTCACTCCGTTGTCGTTTGCCAGCATTGAGATGGCATTTTTTTATAGCGCAGCGGCGGCGGTTTTCAGCACGCCGAGCTTGCGCGGTCCCGCAATCAACAGAAATAGACGACCCATTTGCCTCAGCGCGGACATCGACTGCCTTACACGCGCATGCGGCATTGACCCGGGACGCGCAACTACGAAACTGAACCGCTCGAGTTTGGTGGAGGCTTGGACTCCTCAGCAAATGGGGCAATGAACAAGTCGAACAAATCGTTCTGGATGCACCTGAACCGGCGCGGCACGCTCGCCGGGCGGGCAATGATGGAGCGCTGATCTATCGCTCCGACAGCGGTTCCTGGTACATCGACATTAGCTACAGCGAACGGCCGGCCCACGCAGGCATCGAGCTGTCGATCGACAGCCGGGAAGGCGGCGACGACAACACGCTGACTGAAACGATCAACGGCCTGTAGAAGGCGGAACTGATTCATCGTCGTGCGCCGTGAAAAACACGTGAGTCTGTTGGACTGGCGATGCCGGGATAGTTGGCCTTGCTCGACCACCCTCGGCTGATGGAGCCGCTCGGCTATATCTCGTCTGCAGAAGCTGAAGCAAACACTACTGACCTGCAACTCGGCAATCTTTCCGCTGGACCGATATCGACTTAAACCTATCAGCCTCCACCATTACCGGGCGTGTTTAAACTGAAATTCTGTATTTCAATTTGCGCATGTGGGTGTTGCTTTTGCCCTGTTCATCAACGAACGGCACACAAAGATGAGGTGTGATTTGAGGTTCGTATAACGCGCATCAATGGGCATGCTACAGCAAATTGATCGCTGCTTATATTGCCGGTCTGTTGCATGGTTTTACTTGTTCGCCCGTGACCGCTCATCGCCATGTGAATTTTTGCAGAAAATGGTCAATATCATGATATTGAGCAAAAGACTTTTATCTATAATGATAACAATCGGCAGCGTCGTGTTTTGCGAACTACATCTGCCTTTCTTCGAAAAATCTCAACTCCTTTATGCATAAGGCCTCCAGCCCGATTGAGGTCCTGCGGGACTCGCCGAGTCGTATTAAATGGCGACCCGAAAGGTGTTTCGCGGCCTAGCGAAGCCCTGATATGAGGATTGGTGGGGTGGAGCATTACTCATATTACCTGTTTGTTACGTTATTTTACTGAGCTGTGCATTATTGCCATTGTCTGAATAAATTTCCCATCGAAATTTCATTATCTGCATTAATCTCTTGCTGAGTGAGCGATACTCTCATCGATTTTGAGTGTCAATAGTGACAATCCTTGTCGTTAGCCCCTGAGAACTTTAATTCCCTTGTTATATGAGGTTCTGGCACTTTTCGACGATCCGCTTACACGGATCAATATGGCAATTTCGCCACACCAGTCTGGCCGACATCGATTTTTTTATCCGAGTCTCAGGTATTCTTGACAAATCAGTAGGCAAAGTACGAAAAGAAAGTAATTTGAAAGTAGTTTGACTACGCCGCGCAGGGGGAGAGACCGGTCGACGCAAGATCCACGTGACGCAAAGATGGCCCCCAAGGCTATGGTCAGGACAACACACCAGGATCGGTCTGACTGTCTCCCTCGTATGAGATGTCTGTTCGGCGCCTCCGGTGCCCGAGCACCATTAGTAGTACTTCCTGTTTTTTCTTTTTGATAAGGTATGGAGGAGACGATGAAAAAAGCTTTACTCGCCGCTGCGTTGATGTCGGCTGGCGTCATTGCCCACGCTCAAAGCAGCGTGACGCTGTTCGGCCGCCTGGATGCGGGCGTTGAATACATGAGCGGCATACCTAGTGCGACTGGCACGGGTTCCACGTCTCGCGTCAAACTGGAAAGCGGTGACTGGGGTACCAGCCTCTGGGGTATGAAGGGCGTGGAAGACCTGGGTGGCGGCCTGTCGGCGGTGTTCCACCTGGAAGGTTCTTTCAGCACAGCGACGGGCGCCCTCGGCGGCCCTAACAACCTCTTCAATCGTTATGCATTGGTTGGGATCCAGGACAACCAGGTCGGTACCCTGACTTTGGGTCGCGAGCTGACACTCGATGGCGAGGACCTGTGGGCATATGACCCGTTCGCCCAGTCGTCGTGGTCGTCGGCATCGCTTGTACGTGGCCGCAACTGGCAGGCTTCGAGCAACAACATCAATTTTGACTCGCAAACCTTCGGCGGCTTCGCTGCGCGCGTCCAGTACTCACTGGGTAACACAACGAACTTTAACGATGGCGCTACGGGCAACGGCGGTCAACTGAACAATGAAGGCCGTTCAGATGCTGTGGAGCTCAAGTACAACAACAGTCTTCTCCAGCTTCGCGCTGTGTATGACGAAGTTCGCAATGTGAACGGCGGCCTTGGTGACACAACCAACGGCGTGTGGGGCTCTTCGCGCGAATATATGGCTGGCGGCAACGTGATCCTGGGACCATTCACGCTGAACGCGATGTATGACGGCCTGCGTAGCTCGGGGGTGAGCGGTGCCCCGACTGGCATTCCGACGACAGCAAACCAGGAATACGGCGGTGTGACATGGCATGCTACGCCGGCCGCACAGCTGATTGCAGCCGTGTACCACGTCAATGCGAACAACGGCGCGGGCAATGCCACGATGTACACCATTGGCGGTTCGTACAACCTCTCGAAGCGCACTTTGCTTGACGTCCAGGTGGCTACCGTGCGTAACAGCAACAATGCTGACTTCAGCCTTGAAGCCAACCTCCCGGGCAATTCGGATAACCCGCTCCCAGGTCACAGCCAGAGCGGCGTGTACGCCGGTATTGAACACTCATTCTGATCGACCCGTGTCAATATAAGACCCGAGAGGAATCACGACGAATCATGATAAAAGGAGATAGCTAAATGAAAGCATTCCAGGTGATCAAGGCCATCAGCGGCGCGCTCATCGTAATGGCCTCGCTCAACGCCTATGCGCAAAGCAGCGATGCGACGGCGGCGCCCGCCATGTCAGCTGCCCCGAGCGCCAAGGCGACCAGGGCTTCCAACCGGGCTCTGCAACGCAAGGTGCTTAAGGCACTGGCCAAGGCGAAGGGCTTGACCGCTGAAAACATCACGGTCCGTGCACGCGGCGGTGTCGTGACGTTAGAAGGTCGGGTGTCCGATCAAGGGCAAAGCGACATTGCTACGCAAACCGCTCAAGGCGTAGCGGGCGTGACGTCGGTGACCAACGCACTGCAGGTCCGCGAACAGTAAGCCTGCCTGAAACCGGGCACAACCCTGCATGCCAGAGGGTTGTGCCCGCTTCGATTCGGACGTGTGCAAAGACTGCGTTCGCTTCAACTCCCCAACTTGTTCGGATCCCGCCAGGCCCGTTCGAACGGTAGCCGCCACGCCCGCGGCGCGACGAGCTGATGAATAGCGTTCGGCCCCCACGACCCCGGTGAATAGAACCGGACAGGCGGAGGAGATTCCAGCAACGCGGTCGACACTTGCCACAAGCGCTCGATGCCCTCAGCGGTTGTGAACAGCGTACGGTCGCCTCGCATGGCATCAAGAATCAGCCGCTCGTACGCCTCAAGCACGTCGCCAATCATCCCCGTGTCACGCATGGCAAACTGCAGGCTCAGCTTGTCCAGCCGCATCCCGGGACCCGGCCGCTTGCCATAGAACGACAGCGACATCTTCGACGCATCCGCCAGGTCGAACGTCAAATGATCCGGTCCCTGGGAACCGACACCGGACCCAGCGGGAAACATGCTCTTGGGCGGTTCGCGAAATGCGATGGAAATGATTCGTTGTCCTTCAGCAAGCCGCTTCCCGGTACGGAGATAGAACGGCACACCGGCCCAACGCCAATTGTCGATAGAGCACTTCAACGCAATGAATGTCTCCGTCTCCGACTCAGGACTAACACCTTCCTCGGCCCGATAACCGGTGTATTGCCCTCGCACGACATCGGAGGGTTGAATCGGCAACATACTGCGAAACACCTTGTTCTTTTCCTCGCTGATCGGCGCTGGTTCGAGCGAGGTCGGAGGCTCCATCGCCATGAACGCGAGAATCTGGAACAGATGCGTGACCACCATGTCGCGAAACGCTCCGGTCTGCTCATAGAACCCTGCGCGCTTGCCGAGCCCGAGCGTCTCGGGCACGTCGATCTGCACGTGGTCGATAAAGTTGCGATTCCAGATAGGTTCGAATAGCCCATTCGCAAAGCGGAACGCGAGAATGTTTTGCGCCGGCTCTTTCCCCAGGAAGTGGTCGATGCGGAAGATCTGCTCTTCTTCGAACACTTCGTGCAGCCTGGCATTCAACGACACCGAGCTTGCCAGATCGGTCCCAAACGGCTTTTCCATAATGATCCGGGAACGCTCGACCAGTCCCGCGTCCTTGAGCATCCCCACTGCGGACAAGGCCGCGTTTGGCGGCACGCTCAGATAGTGCAGCCGCTGGCATTGAGCTTCGAGGCTTTGTTCGGCGCGTTCAACCGCGACCTTGAGCGCCTCGGCACCTGCGGCCAGCGACAGATAGTCGAGATGCGCGGAAAAGGTCTCCCATTCCGCCTCGACGATCGGGCGACTGGAAAACTCTTCGAGCGCTTCCCGCGCAATACGGCGAAAGTCATCCAGCGTGATGTCATCGAGCGCGACCGCAATCACCCGGCAGCCGGGAATAAAGCCCGCACTCGCCAGATGGAACAAACCGGGCAAGAGCTTGCGTCGCGCCAGATCGCCGGTGGCGCCGAAGAGGACGACTACTTGGGGAAACCGCGGACCCACTCCTGGGGAGATCTTCGCCATCGTGCTGATCCTTGTTGGTTAGCGACGTCAAACGAAAGGGCGATACGCCAGGGCGAAGCCCCGCTGGATTTCAGCAAGCAATTCTACGCGGCGAAAAGTTAAAAGAGCCGCCCGAGCACGGGGCGGATTCGCCAAAAACGCGCGAGGCTTTCGCGCTTCGAGCATTCCGGAGCCGCGAGGCACAGTGAAGTCAGGCTGGCGTATACCCCATTGCAACGATTTTTTTCCCGTGAAACACTCTGTCCATCTGCTGTGTCGGACTGTTATCCGATATACCAGACAAATGAATTCTGGCGTGCGATTGCCTTTGAGCTCCTCGATTGGAGCGCGCCGCGAAGGCTAGGCTGATCGCCGTTTCCGTCCATGCGTGGACTTCTCACTTCAGATCGGGATTGAAAAATGAGAATCGTCAGGGAAAGCGCAAGAGTCGCGTGTTTGCTCGCAGTGGCCGGTCTGATGGTATTCGCCGGCTGCACGAAAATCGCCCAGTCAGATCAGGGCGGCGCGGCTGATTCGGCGCTCAAGCAGGTTCTGCAGCGCGGCACCTTGCGCGTAGGCGACTGTTTGACCTTTGCACCATTCGGCTTCTACAACAAGGATGGCCAGCCCGACGGTTACGACGTTGACCTCGCGAAAGAACTGGCCAAGCAGATGGGCGTCAAGCTCGAAGTCGTGAATACGACGAGTGCCAATCGCATTCCGAATCTGCAAACGAGCAAGGTCGACGTGGTGTTCTGCAACTTCACCCGCAACCTCGAGCGTGCCAAGGAAATCTCCTTTACGAATCCGTACGTGGTGGCGAGCGAAGCGCTGCTGGTGAAGAAAAGCAGCGGCATCAAGTCCATTGCCGATATGTCGAATCGCACGATTGCCACCGTCAAAGGCTCGACGAACGGTGATGAAGTGCGCTCGTTGAACATGCAGGTCAAGATTCAGGAGTTCGACAGCTCGGAGGCCGCGATCCTGGCGGTCAAGCAAGGCCAGGCCGACGCCATGATCGAGGACAACAACTTCCTCGCGTATCAGGCAACGCTCGATCCGGATCTGACCGTGACCAACGAAGCATTGGTGCCGCTCGAATACAACGCGTTCGGCGTCAAGCAGGGAGATCAGGTCTGGCTCGATTATCTGAACCTGTTCCTGTTCAACACCAACGCCTCCAAGCTGAACGCGCAGCTTTACAAGAAGTGGTTCGGCACAGATCCGCGCTTCCCGCTGAATCCGCAGTATTGAATCCGCGCGTGCTCCACGTCGGCTCAACGTCGTCTCAAGGACGGAGGAACCATGAGCTATGAATGGCTGACCCTTGCGGGTTACTGGAACGATTTTGTTCGAGCAGCGTGGCTGACGCTTCAGATCACGCTGCTGGCCTTCATCCTCGCGATGCTGCTCGGCTTGCTGACCGCGCTGGCGAGCGCGTCGCGTGTCGGACTGTTGCGCGCCATCGCAAGTGTCTATATCGAAGCGATCCGCAATACGCCAGTACTGCTACAGATATTCATCGTGTTCTTTGGGTTGCCATCGCTCGGGGTTACGCTGAATGCCTATACGGCGGGCGTTATTGCGTTGGGCGTGAACGTCGGCGCATACCTCGCCGAGGTGTTTCGTGCGGGCATTCAGTCGGTGCCGCGCGGTCAACTGGAAGCTGCGTCGATTCTCGGCTTGGGGCGCTCGCAGATCTTTGTAGAAGTGATTTTGCCGCAGGCCGCGCGTGCCGTTTTTCCGGCGATCGTCAATAACCTGATTCAACTGCTGCTCGGCACGTCGCTTCTGTCGGCGATTGCGTTGCCGGAGTTGAGCGGGACGGCGACGGTGATCAACGCACGCACGCTGCTCTATCTCCAGACCTTCACGATCACGTTGATCGCCTATCTGGTGTTGAGCGGCGTGCTGTCGTGGATCGCAGGCCAGATCGGTACGCGTGTTTTCCATCCTCCGCTGGTCATGACGAAACGCTCGCGTCGCCCATTCTTTATGGCGCGACAAAGCGATCGCACGTGAGCGCGCAACCAGGAGACCGGACATGTCAAGCGAATTGCTAACCACGAGCCTCGCGATCCTGATTCAGGGGCTGGTGGCAACACTGCTGCTATCTGTGGCGTCGATTATTGGCGGAACGCTGATTGGACTGCTCGCAGCCGTACTGCGGTCATTCGGACCGTGGGGGACGCCGCGCATTGCCAGGCTCTATACCGAACTGTTTCGCGGTACACCTGTGCTGATCACGCTGATGTTTATCTATTTCGGCGTGTCGTATTTCGGCTATGCGATCGATGTCTTTGCAGCAGGCGTGGTGGGCCTGAGCGTCTATCAAGGTGCCTACATTGCCGAGATATTCCGCTCCGGCATCGAGGCCGTGCCCAAAGGACAGTGGGAAGTCTCGCAGATCCTCGGGCTCAGCAAGACGCAAGCGTTCTTTTCGGTGGTTCTGCCGCAGACCGGAAAGATCGTGATGCCGCCGCTCATTGGTCAGTATCTATCGCTTATCAAGGACACGTCGATCGTCAGCATGATCGGCATGTCGGAATTGATGCATGCGGGTCAGGCTATTGTCGATCGGGTAGGCAAACCGGTTGAAATCTATGGACTCGTTGCCGTGCTTTATTTCGTTGTGTGCTTCCCACTGTCGCAGTGGGTGCGCCACCATGATCGAAGAAGGAGCCTGTTGTCATGACCGCTACTACCTCTACCACCGCTTCTGCTGCGTCCAGGCCGATCATCAATCTGACTGGCGTCAGCAAGTCCTTTGGTGCCACGCAGGTGCTCAAGGAGATCAACCTGGATGTGCGGCCGGGTGAGGTGCTCGTGCTGATCGGCGCATCAGGGTCCGGAAAGAGCACGGTGCTGCGCATCATGAGTGGTCTGGAAACGGCCGACGCCGGCGAAGTCTGGGTCAACGAAGTGCCGCTGCACGACGCCCGTCGCGCCAAGGAAATCCGCGGGCACGTGGGTATGGTGTTTCAGCAATTCAACCTGTTTCCCCACAAGACTGCGCTCGGCAACGTTACGCTTGCGCTGATCAAGGCGCGCAAGATGAGCCAGAGGGATGCGCGCAAACGCGCGATCGATGCCCTCGATCGTGTGGGCCTCGCCGATCGCGCCGATCACTATCCGAGCCAGCTCTCCGGCGGCCAGCAGCAGCGGGTGGCGATTGCCCGGGCGCTGGCGGTCGAGCCGGGCATCATGTTCTTCGACGAAGCCACTTCCGCACTCGACCCGGAACTGGTCGGCGAGGTGACGGAGGTCATGCGCGGCTTGGCGCGCGACGGTATGACGATGGTCGTCGTCACGCACGAGATGGGCTTTGCGCGCAAAACCGCCGACCGCGTCGTGTTCATGGACAAAGGCGTGATAGCGGAGCAGGGCGCGCCTGAGGATATCTTCGTGAACCCGCAGAATGATCGCACCCGGCAGTTCCTGCATCGCGTGCTCGACCATTGACCATTCACCGTGCGCTAAACTGCGAACCCTATCGCCGACGGAGTTGAAGGAATGTCAGCACCAGAGTCATCGAGAGCGCGAGGCGTTGACCGCGTCGTCGGTATTCTCAAGCAATTGCATATCGCGCGCCGTCCGATGACGATGCGCGAACTGATCGAGGCGACTGGCGCGCCGCGCTCGAGCATTTACGAGCTGGTCACGATTCTGACGGAAGCGGGGTGGCTCGAGATAGCGGCCGACGGTAGCGTATTTTTCGGTCGCGAGATGCATTACTACGGCGCCGACTACGCGGTGCATAACGATCTGATCAGCCGTGCTCATCAGACGATCCTCGCGCTCGTCAGGAACCACGACGAGACCGCGCAGTTGTGCATGCTCGAGGGCAACAAGTACACCGTGGTGCTGTCGGAGAATAGCTCGCGGCCGTTCAACATCAGCTCGGACATCGGCGTGAAAGTGCCGATTCCGTGGACCGCGACGGGCCGGCTGCTGCTCGGACATCTGCGTCCGGACGAGATTCGCGCGCTGATTCCGGACGAGGACTTTGTCCTCGACAACGGCAGCCGGGTTGAATTCGGGGATTTCCTGCGGGACGTCGAAAAGGCCGCCGAACAGGGCTACTGTTGTACCGAAGGACTGTCGCACACCTTTCGATACTGCATGGCGGCGCCGATACGCGACCGGACCGGTCTGCCGGTCGCTGCGCTTTGCTTCATGACGAGCCGCGATACGGCGCCGGAAAAACGCACCACGATGCTGGAAGATCTGATCCGATCGTCGAAAGCGCTTTCGCAGCCTTATGTTCGTATGTAGACGCGAGTGAAGTTACTCTCGCATGACCTGGCTCAGTGCGGCAACCGTACGTTGAACTTAAACGTGGCGAGTCTCGTGAGCAGGATGAACGCGGTGGCGATCAGTACGCTGTAGACCGTATCGAAGTTGAAGTAATCGAGCAGTAGATACAGCCAGCATCCAAGAAACGCGCAGGTCGCGTAGGGTCTTGAATCGCGCAGAATCAGCGGCACTTCGTTGCAGACCACGTCGCGGATCACGCCGCCGAACACGCCCGTCAGGACACCCAGCATCACCGATGTGAACCAGGGCATCTGCGCATCGAGCGCCAACGATGTGCCGGAGATGCTAAAAAGGCCAAGCCCGATTGCATCCGCCACCAGTAGTACGCGCTCGGACAGCAGCTTCGACGTCATCTTCAACAACGTCGGCGCGAACAGCGACATCACGAAGATCGCTATCACGTACGGCTGATGCTCGACCCAGTAGAACGGCCTGCGCTCCAGCAGCACATCGCGTACGGTCCCACCGCCAAATGCCGTTGCCATCGCCACGAGAAATGTTCCGACGGCATCGAGCCGTCGCGTACGTGCCTCAATAAAACCGGAGATGGCATAGGCGAAAATCGCCAGCGCCTCCATGATGCCAAGCGCGAGGGTCAGCCTCGGATGCATTGATGAAGCCCTGTCACGGTTTGGAGTGAGCGGCCTGCGCGCCCGGTTGCAGCAGCACGAGCACCGCGCCAGCGCCGCCGTCATGCGCCCTTGCCTGGCAGAACGCGATGACTTCTTCCTTTTGCACCAGCCACGCCCGCACTTTGCCCTTCAACACCGGTTCCTTGCCGATAGATCCAAGCCCCTTGCCATGAATCACGCGCAGGCAACGCAGTCCGCGTTTGACCGACTCACGAATAAACTCAGCCAGCGCCTCACGTGCCTCGTCGCGCCGCATTCCATGCAGATCCAGTTGGGCTTGCACGATCCACGCCCCGCGCCTCAGTTTGCGTACGACCTCCTGACTCACTCCAGGTCGGCAATAGGAAAGCGTCTCATCGGTCTCGAGCAAGACCTCAGGATCGAACTCATCCGAAATCGCTTCGTGCAGCACGGCCTCTTCATCCAGCTTTGTCTGCACCGGCATAGGCGATGGAGGCGTGCGTGTCGGTGGCACCCTTGCCGGCACCACCAAGGGTGCCACGGCGCCCACTTCCCGCCGGAACAGATCGGCATCCGCCGACGCCTCCCGCTGAGCTTGCGCCGCCGCCGCGCGCTCGCGTTCACGCCGCTCGGCATCGCCTTTCAGCGCGGCACGCAAGGCACCCAAACCGGCAAGCCCAGCCGCCGGCTCGATCACCGGTTTGGGCGGCGCAACTGGCGCGGGCGTCGGCTCAACAGCGGCCGCGCGTGGGCGTTTAGGTTCGCTAGGGTGGGGCAGATTCTTTGCCATAACGGTGATACGGTGGAAAGTCGATCGTCGCGTGAGGCCATCGCGCGTCTCGCAGTGCATCTGATGCTCGAAACAACCGGCCGCACGGTCGCGACACGGCGCAAAAGCAAAAGGGCCGCCAGCTTGCCAGCCGCGGCCCTTCGTATGCTGCCAGCGGTATCCGGTAAGCGTTCAGGCCTGAGGTCTGCCGCCATTTTACCTTTGCCGCTTCATCAAGCCGGCGTGCTTGCCCGGCTTGATCGCCATCGCACCGCTTAACGCTCTGCTTCGGCGCTCATTGCGTGCTCGCCGGCCATTTCATCAATGGTCTCGAGGTAACGCTGGGCGTCCAGTGCAGCCATACAACCCGTACCGGCGCTGGTAATCGCCTGGCGGTACACGTGATCCTGCACGTCGCCGGCGGCAAACACGCCCGGCACGCTGGTGCCCGTCGCATTCCCCGAGAGCCCGCCATTGGTGATGATGTAGCCGTTCTTCATCTCCAGTTGACCTTCGAAGATATCGGTATTCGGCTTGTGACCGATGGCCACAAACAGGCCTTGCAGCGCGAGATCCGTCGCTTCACCGGTCTTAGTGTCCTTGATGCGTAGACCGGTCACGCCCGACTGATCGCCAGTCACTTCGTCCAGCACATGGTTCCACTTGATGTCGACGAGGCCTTCCTTCTGCTTGGCCAGCAGACGGTCGATCAGGATCGGCTCGGCGCGAAACTTGTCGCGGCGATGGATCACCGTCACCTTTTTAGCGATGCCGGAGAGGTAGAGGGCTTCCTCGACCGCGGTATTGCCGCCGCCGATCACCGCCACATGCTGCTGCTTGTAGAAGAAGCCGTCGCAGGTCGCGCAGGCCGACACGCCCTTGCCCATGAACGCCTCTTCCGACGGCAGGCCAAGGTACTGCGCCGACGCGCCGGTCGCGATGATCAGCGAGTCACAGGTGTATTCAGCCGAGTCGCCAATCAGGCGGATCGGCTTCTCGTCGAGCTTCGCCGTGTGGATGTGGTCGAAGATGATCTCGGTGTTGAAGCGCTCGGCGTGCTCCAGGAAACGCGTCATCAGTTCCGGGCCCTGCACGCCGTTTGCGTCCGCGGGCCAGTTTTCGACGTCCGTCGTGGTCATCAGTTGGCCGCCTTGGGCCAGACCCGTGACGAGGACCGGATTCAGGTTTGCGCGCGCCGCATAGACGGCGGCCGTGTAGCCTGCGGGGCCGGAACCGAGAATCAGGACTTTGGCGTGTTTCGTGGTGGATGCGGGCATGATCAGAATCCGTTAAAAGCGCCCGGCTCGCCCATGCGAGGCCGCGCGACTACAGCTGAACGTGAGCTGAAACTGTAGATGGGTATCAGACCAGCATTATAAAGGGCGGGCCGCAGGGCTGCTTCATGAAGCTTCCTGATCGTTCCGATAGCCTGTTGCGGCAGTTTTGGCCCGAAAACCACGCTGCCCGGCAGCAGTTACCGTCATTTACAGCCTTGTGCGCGACACTACGTTTACAATAGCCCGGATCGAACGACCCGGCGGCCACGACCGGGCGCCCAGCACCGCCTGGGGGCGCGCATTTGGGCCGCACCCGCAACAGGATCAATGGCAAAAGCTCCTTATTCCGCGAGCGCGCAGGCATTGCCCCACCGCATGTCGCGCCTCTTCACCGAAATCCGCTGGATCCTGCAGGTCGCGCTTGGCGTTTTCCTGCTGATGGCGCTCGTCAGCTACAGCCGGCACGACCCGAGCTGGACGCATGCTGCCCAGGTCGACCGTATAGCCAACTGGGCCGGCCGGGTCGGCGCCTGGACCTCCGATATTCTTCTCCTGCTGTTCGGCCTGTCCGCCTACTGGTGGGTGGTGCTGCTCGGCCGCAGCATCTCGGCCAACTACCGGCGCATCACCCGTCACGAAGAACTCAACGAGGACAAGCCACGTGATGCGAGCTGGCTCGCCGAGGTATTCGCTTTCGTTCTGGTCCTGCTCGCTAGCGACGGCATCGAAGCGCTGCGCATGTGGTCCCTCAAGGTGCAGTTGCCGCGCGCGCCGGGCGGCGTGATCGGTGAGGCGGTGGCTCGGGGCGTTTCGCACGCGCTCGGCTTCACGGGCGGCACGCTGGCGCTGATCGTGGCGCTGGCCATCGGTTTATCGCTGTACTTTCGTTTTTCGTGGCTTTCCGTGGCTGAACGGGTCGGCGAATCGATCATCTCTGCCGTCACGTTTGCCCGTCTGCGCCGCGAGGCTGGCCGCGACCGCAAGCTGGGCGAGGCCGCCGCCGTGAAGCGTGAGGGCAAGGTGGAGCAGGGTCGCGTGCGCATCGAAGAGCACGAGCCGGTCATGATCGTGCCGCCGGTGGTCACGCCGGCCAAGTCCGAGCGCGTCGAGAAAGAACGTCAGGTGCCGCTGTTTACCGATCTGCCAGGCGACTCGACACTGCCGCCCATCTCGCTGCTCGACCCCGCGCCGGCCGCACAGGAAACCATTTCGCCCGACACGCTCGAGTTCACCTCCCGTCTGATCGAGAAGAAGCTGAAGGATTTCGGCGTCGAAGTGAGTGTGGTGGCGGCTTATCCAGGCCCGGTTGTTACGCGCTACGAAATCGAGCCGGCCACTGGTGTGAAGGGCAGCCAGATCGTTAATCTGGCGAAGGACCTGGCGCGGTCGCTGTCGCTGGTGTCGATCCGTGTGGTCGAAACGATTCCCGGCAAGAATTTCATGGCGCTGGAGTTGCCGAACCAGCGCCGTCAGACTGTGAGCCTCTCCGAGATTCTCGGCTCGGCTGTGTACGCAGACGCTGCTTCGCCGCTCACCATGGGCCTCGGCAAGGACATCGGCGGCAAGCCGGTGTGCGCCGACCTTGCCAAGATGCCGCACTTGCTGGTGGCCGGCACAACCGGTTCGGGCAAGTCCGTGGGGATCAACGCGATGATCCTCTCGCTGCTCTACAAGGCGAGCGCCGAGCAGGTCCGGATGATCCTGATCGACCCGAAGATGCTGGAAATGAGCGTCTACGAAGGCATACCGCATCTGCTGTGTCCGGTGGTTACGGACATGCGTCAGGCCGGTCATGCGCTGAACTGGGCCGTTGCGGAAATGGAGCGCCGCTACAAGCTGATGAGCAAGCTTGGCGTGCGTAATCTCGCCGGCTACAACAACAAGATCGACGAAGCGGCCAAGCGCGAAGAAAAACTGCCGAATCCGTTCAGTCTGACGCCGGACGAACCCGAACCGCTCACGCGCTTGCCGAATATCGTGGTCGTAATCGACGAACTGGCTGACCTGATGATGGTGGTCGGCAAGAAGGTCGAGGAACTGATCGCGCGGATCGCGCAGAAGGCGCGGGCGGCCGGCATCCACCTGATTCTGGCGACGCAGCGGCCTTCGGTCGACGTCATCACCGGCCTGATCAAGGCCAACGTGCCGACGCGGATGGCCTTCCAGGTGTCGTCGAAGATCGACTCCCGGACGATTCTCGATCAGCAGGGCGCCGAATCGCTGCTCGGCATGGGCGACATGCTCTACCTGCCGCCTGGCAGCGGCCTGCCGGTGCGCGTGCATGGCGCGTTTGTGTCCGATGAGGAAGTGCACCGCGTCGTCGAGAAACTCCGGGAACAGGGCGAGCCGAACTATATCGAGGGCATTCTCGAAGGTGGAGTGACCAGCGACGGCGACGAAGGATCTGCAGGCGCCGAGGGAACTGGCGCGGGCGGCGGCGAGTCGGACCCTCTGTACGATCAGGCGGTGGAAGTCGTTATCAAGAATCGCCGTGCGTCGATTTCGCTGGTGCAGCGGCATTTGCGTATCGGCTACAACCGCGCAGCGCGCCTGCTCGAGCAGATGGAGCAATCCGGGCTCGTGTCCGCGATGTCGTCGAACGGCAATCGCGAGATTCTCACCCCGGCGCGCGAAGCCGAGTAGGCGGCCTCACCCGCGTGGTCCGCTTAGGGAACATCTTAGATGAACATTCAAGTGGCCCACGCCCCAACATAGACGGCCGGCGACGCTGACCTTGCGCGTCGCCACCCCGTCGCCGGTCCGATTCAATTCACGGAGAATGATATGCAGCAATACGCTGGGCACCGCGCCCACCCTGACCGTCTCGGACATCTGGTTCGAACGCTCGTGCGCGGGATTGGCCGCGTCGCGATCGGTGCGTCGCTGCTGGTCGCGCAACACGCATTCGCGAGCGGAACCGAGCAGTTGAAGGCGTTTGTTTCACAGGTGCATTCGGCGCGCGGCGATTTCGTGCAGCAGGAAGTGCGCGCGCCGAGCAAGGCACAAAGCGCGAGCGACGCTGTGCAGGTCATGCCGAAAAACAGTACGTCCAGCGGCACGTTTGTGTTCGCGCGACCAGGCAAGTTCATCTGGTCGTACGAGAAACCCTATCAACAGATTCTGCAGGCAGACGGCGACAAGCTCTACGTATACGACAAGGATCTGAATCAGGTTACGGTGCGCCCGCTTGGGGGTGCCTTGGGCGCTAGCCCTGCCGCGATCCTGTTCGGCAGCAACGACCTGGACAAGAATTTCACGCTGCGCGACGCGGGTGTGAAGGCTGGGATCGATTGGCTCGAGCTGATTCCGAAGGCCAAAGACACGCAGTTTCAAAGCGTGGGTATCGGTTTTCGCGACGGCAATCTGCAAGCCATGGAGTTACACGACGTGTTCGGCAACGTAACCTTGCTGACCTTCTCGAACATCCAGAAAAATCCGCCGCTGCCCGCGGATGCGTTCAAGTTCACCGTGCCGAAGGGCGCGGATGTGATCAACGGCTAAGCGCGCATCGCAGCTGTTGGTCGGGTATTGCCCGGGGCCGCGCAGGTTTGCGCGGCCTTTTTATTGGGTATCTGCCATTTGGCGCGGAATATCGGCCTGTCAAACACTTAGGATGGCCCAGGCCTTACGCAACCAGGTTCTCGAGCTGTCGATTGACCAGAGGCTCGAGTTCTCGCGCTTCTTTCGCGAGGTTGACCTGCTTGGCTGACTTCGCCACTTCGAGCACGTCCGGCTTGATGTCATAACCTCCTCGCGTGTTCAACCACGCGAGAACGTCCCACAAATGCCAGACCGATGGATTGCCCTCGTGGACCGGGATGGGGAAATCGGCGGTATGGCTCAGCATGAGTTTGCGCATGTTCTGGCGCGAGACACCCGCTACGTCGGCCACGTCCGTCAGGCCGACGAAGTCCGGCGCGGCTTCGACAAGGCGGGCCGACGGCACGGCGCGCTTCACGTCCGCGAGCGCGCTCATCAGCGCGCCAAGCGCACTGGTACCCTCGCGAGCGAAGACAAGGGCGATGCGCCCCGGCTGCCCGATACCGATCGTTGCATCATCGCATCCTGCTTCCGCCAGACGTTCCACGATCTCGTCGTGGTCACTGTCGGCTGCTGTGAGCTGGTATTTCAAGGTGAAGTCGTATTCCATCTGTTACTCCTGCTTTTCGGCGTTCTTGTTCGTGCTTTGAGGCACGCGCTTTTGCCGGTGTGTCGTGCAATTGTCGACTACCCTTTTGAGAAGTCGAGCGTGATTCCCTGGATTCTTAGGCGTACTCCAGACACTGGTGATGCAGAACTCTCCGCACCGGCATTCCGAGTCGTTGTACGGACAGTACATTTTTCCCCAGGCGTGCCCTTTGCCACCGCTGCTGATGCGCCAGCCGGATGCTTCGGCATAGGCCAGTGCGTCTTCAACTTCCTTCTTTGCGTGTGTCCCTCGAATCATCAATAGCCTCATCATAAGTTCGTTGAATCTGGTTGTCAAGTGACAACCAAATGGATGTAGGCATGCTCGAGATATGTCGGCGATTCGTTTTCGGAAGTGTTAAGTGGTGAGGAAATCTATCTCGAAAATATGCATGCCAGATAGTAACTACATCATTCAGGCGTGGATTTCGCAATAGAAATGCCCCTCCGCCGGAAGCCATAGGACGAACGTAAAAGTCGAGGGAGAGGTTGCGAGTGGAGGCACAGACGGAGGGCGGGAAGACGCGAAAACGGCCCGCCTTGCACGGGCCGTCGAATCGTCGAATGGCTTCTGCTTACGCGTATTCCGTTTTACGTGTCGACACCATGACGAAATAGCAGAGGGCGCCGATTGCCAATGCAGGCAAGGTCGCGCCGAGATTTGGCAGCCATTGATTGATGGCCTGATACGCGGCGATCCCGATTGCCCACGAGATGAAGGCGCTCAGATGCCAGCCACCCGAGAAACCGTAACGTCCCTGCAGATCGGCGAGCGCGGCGGCCTCGATTCGGCGTTTGCGCACGATGAAGTGGTCCACCAGCACCACGCCGAACAGCGGTGCAAACACCGAGCCGATCAGCAGCAGGAAGTTTTGATACTTCGCCATCGGCACGAGCAGTGCGATCGCCGTGCAGAGCGCACCGAACGCCGCGGACAGCAGCGGCACCGTTGCGCGCGTCCAGAACGTGCCGGTCGAGACGGCGGCCGAGTGGATATCGGCGAAGGCGTTGTCGACTTCATCGATCAGGATCAGCAGCAACGCGAAGCCGCCGCCCGCTTGCGCGAGCGCACCGGTCAGCAGCGCGTCGCCGCCGCCCGCGGCGAGCCCATAGATTGCCCCGAGCGCATAGAACCAGATGTTGGCGATGCCGTAGCCGAGCAGCGTGCCGCGGAACGACTCGCCGGCGCGGCGGCCAAAGCGCGTGTAATCGGCGATCAGCGGCAGCCACGACAGCGGCATCGCGACGACCAGATCGATCGCGCCGCCGAACGACATATCGCCGGTGCCCGGACGGCGCATCAGCGCGGCCAGATCGTGCCTGGCAAGCAGATTCCACGAGAGCCAAACGGCGCCTGCCAGCAGCAGCCAGATTCCCCAGGTCCGCAAAAAGCGCCGTACGAACGACAGCGGGCCGCTAATCGCGAGCATTGTCGCAAGCAGGCCGAAGACGATCGTCCAGATGAGCGGTATCGAGAGACCGAACGCCTGCTTGGCGAGGGCGTCGGCGGAATCGCGCATCACGATCACTTCGAATGAGCCCCAGCCGACCAGTTGCACGGCATTGAGCACCGCGGGCACGGAGGCGCCGCGTACGCCGAGCGTCGGCCGCAGCGAGGACATGGCCGCGAGGCCCGTATCCGTGCCGATCACGCCGGCGAGCGCCAGCAGCACGACACCGATCACGCTGCCGATGCCGATGGCCGCCAGCGCACACGGTAGCGACAGCCCCGGCACCAGCAGCGCGCCCGCCTGCGCGACCAGCAGGCCGATGCCGAGCGAGAACCACAACGCGAACGCATCGCCGGTGCGGAACGCGCGACGCGCGTCGGGCACCGGCGTGAGCGGTGCGTAGGTGGAACCGGCGTCGCCGGCGAGTGGATCTTGTGCCATCAGGTGATATCCCTGTCGTTGTCTATGTTTGGTCGTGAATTTTGTGCTTGCACACGCTTCAGGCTCGTCGCGGCGCACTGACTGTCATAATGCAGGACCGTGCCGCAGATCGCGCGCCGGCTGTTTCGCTGGCCGGGCGCGCGTCGTGCTGGGTTTGCGTCATATTGCCGAACCAAGCCCGGAAAGCCGAGATTATCCACAAAACGCCATGTTTGAAGAAACCCGTGCCAACGTCCCGCTCGCTGAGCGTCTGCGCCCCCGCAATATCGATGAGGTGATCGGCCAGAAACATCTGCTCGGTCCGAACAAGCCGTTGCGGGTCGCTTTCGAATCGGGCGAGGCCCATTCGATGATCCTCTGGGGGCCGCCCGGCGTCGGCAAGACCACGCTCGCGCGCCTGATGGCCGATGCTTTCCACGCTGAATTCATCGCGTTATCGGCCGTGCTCTCGGGCGTCAAGGATATCCGCGAAGCTGTCGAGACCGCGCAAGTGCATCGTGCACATGGACATCAGACGCTGGTGTTCGTCGACGAAGTGCATCGCTTCAACAAGAGCCAGCAGGATGCGTTCCTTCCGCACGTCGAGTCGGGGCTGTTCGTATTCGTGGGGGCGACCACCGAGAATCCGTCATTCGAGGTGAACAGCGCGTTGCTGTCGCGGGCGGCGGTCTATGTGTTGAAGAGTCTCGATGACGACGAGCAGCGTGAGCTGCTCGATCGTGCGCAGAAAGGACTCGGCGGGCTAACGTTCACGGACGAGGCCCGCGATGCGCTGGTCGGCTCGGCCGACGGCGATGGCCGCAAGCTGCTCAACAACCTCGAAATCGTCGCGCGGGCCGCGGCGCAGCAGAAGACCACGGAGATCGACGGTGCGTTGCTCGGCAGCGCGCTCGCTGAGAACCTGCGCCGCTTCGACAAGGGCGGCGACGCCTTCTACGATCAGATCAGCGCGCTGCATAAGTCAGTGCGCGGCAGCAATCCTGACGGTGCGCTGTACTGGTTCTGCCGGATGCTCGATGGTGGCGCCGACGCACGCTACCTCGCGCGGCGTATCGTGCGCATGGCGTGGGAAGACATCGGCCTCGCCGATCCGCGCGCCGCCCGTATCGCGCTCGACGCCGCCGAAACCTATGAACGCCTAGGCACACCCGAAGGCGAACTCGCGCTGGCCCAGGCGCTCATCTATCTGGCGGTGGCGCCCAAATCGAACGCCGGTTACATGGCATATAACGAGGCACGGCGTTTTGTCAGCAAGGACCAGTCGCGCGGCGTGCCGGTGCATCTGCGCAACGCCCCGACCAAGTTGATGAAGGAACTCGGCTACGGCCACGAATACCGTTACGCTCACGACGAACCCGACGCATACGCGGCCGGAGAGACCTATCTGCCCGACGGCATGCGTGAGCCGCATTGGTACGAACCGACGCCGCGCGGTCTTGAAGGCAAGATCGGTGAGAAGCTGGCGCGTCTGTCCGAACTCGATGCGCAATGGCGCAGCGAGAACAAGCCGAAAAAGAACTGAACCGCCGATCAGTCGGCAGCCCGCGCCGGTGCGCTAAAATCCCAGACTCATACAACGAACTTCCGCTCCCACCCCATGCTTGACATCCAGTTGCTGCGCAAAGACCTCGACGGCGTGGCGAAACGCCTCGCCGACCGCGGCTATACCCTCGACGTGGCGGCTTTCACCGCACTCGAAGCGGAACGCCGCGCCGTGCAAACCCGTACCGAAGAGCTGCAGGCTCGCCGCAACAGCCTGTCAAAGCAGATTGGCGGGATGAAAGGGCGGGGCGAGGACACCTCGGCGGTGATGGCGGAAGTGGGCGGCATTGGCGACGAAATGAAGGCATCGGCGCTGCAACTCGAAGACATCCAGAAACGCGTGTCCGACCTGATGCTCGGCATGCCGAACCTGGCGCACGAAAGCGTGCCGGTGGGCAAGGACGAGGCCGGCAACGTCGAAGTGCGCCGCTGGGGCGCGCCGCGTCAGTTCGACTTCGAGGTGAAGGACCACGTGGATGTCGGCACGCCGCTCGGTCTCGATGCCGAGACGGGTGCGAAGCTCTCCGGCGCGCGCTTTACGATGCTGCGCGGACAGATTGCGCGTCTGCATCGCGGACTCGCGCAGTTCATGATCGACACGCATACGCTGCACCACGGCTATACCGAAATCTATACGCCGTACATCGTTAATCCAGAGATTCTGTACGGCACGAGCCAGTTGCCGAAATTCGCCGACGACATGTTCCGCGTCGAGAAGGGCGGTGCCGAAAATACGGTGACGCAATATCTGATTTCGACTTCGGAAATTTCGCTGACCAACACGGTGCGCGAGAGCATTGTCGAAGCGGACGCGCTGCCGATCAAACTGACGGCGCATTCACCATGCTTCCGCTCGGAAGCGGGTTCGTACGGCCGCGATACGCGCGGAATGATTCGCCAGCATCAGTTCGACAAGGTTGAGATGGTGCAGATCGTCGCGCCGGAAACGTCGTATGACGCGCTCGAGCAAATGGTCGGCCATGCAGAGACGATTCTGCAGAAGCTTGAGTTGCCGTATCGCGTGATTACGCTGTGCACCGGCGACATGGGTTTTTCTGCAACGAAGACCTATGACCTCGAAGTCTGGTTGCCGGCGCAGAACACGTATCGCGAAATCTCGAGCTGCTCGAATACCGAGACGTTCCAGGCGCGCCGCATGCAGGCGCGTTATCGCAACGCGCAGGGCAAGCCTGAACTGGTGCATACGCTGAACGGTTCGGGGCTCGCCGTGGGCCGGACGTTGGTCGCCGTGCTGGAGAACTTCCAGAACGCCGATGGTTCGGTAACGGTGCCGACGGCGCTGCGTCCGTACGTCGGCGGCATGGAGCGGCTGGAAGTTTCGGCTGCCTGAAACTGGGCCGAAGGTTTTCCAGGCCATAGCTTCACAGATTCTATGAAAAGGGGCTTGGAAACCTGTTTCAAGTGTTCTATAATCTTCGCTTCGCCAAGCAACGACCCGCTTGGTTTAGGTGGTGGAGCGTAGTTTAGCAAGCCGTCGCCGATGCCGGAGAGGTGGCAGAGTGGTCGAATGTACCTGACTCGAAATCAGGCGTACGGTTTCCCGTACCGTGGGTTCGAATCCCACCCTCTCCGCCAAAATTCAAAAGAGCCCTGCAGAAGAAATTCCGCAGGGCTTTTTGTTTGTGCGGCTGATTTGCGATTCGTTTGCAACGGTTTGCAAGCCGATCCGTGGCGCGCCCACGACCTGCTCATCGTCTGCCCACCGGAGTAAAATTGGAGCGTGATTGACCCGCAACAAAACCCTCTGGTCCTGCGATGAAAACACCCCCCACCGATCAGCGTTCGCGTAAACGTCCGTCAAACCGGACGCTGACTATCCTGACCTGGCTGGTCGCCATCGCAACGCTGGGCGCAGGGGTCGGCTGGCTCGTCTACAGCTATTTCGTCGATATGGAAGTGCCTTACTTCGCCATTCCGCTCGTGCTGTGCGTACCGGTAATCGTGGCTGTCGCATTCCGGAATATCTGGGACTAGCTAGCACGCCTAGCCGCCACCATCCAAACCCAGCGCCTCTACCGCTTGCGGCGACCCGAACATGGCCGCCGCGTCGTGCCCAACCCCAGGCACTTCGATCAGCCTCCATCCGAACGCCCAGCCATTGCGTCTGGCGACTTCCTCTGCAGCGTGAAACGCATGTGTCCCACGGTCGTAGCGGTTGTCCCCTTGAGCTCTCGCGTGCTTGCCTTGTGCGAGCCAGCGTTGATGGACGTCGTCTTGCCCGAGCAATACGGTCAGCGGCTCAGCCAGATATGCGCGTAGAGCTTTCTCTTCCACTTCATCCGTGCCGAGTCCGTCAAAGCCAAACGGTATTGCAGTTTTCGTATCGGGCAGCACCCAGGTAGACGGGTTGGCAACGACCACACGCGCTGCCGGCACGGGCGCGTAGGCGGCGACCCGGTCCACGAACTGCGCGCCAGCGGAATGCCCAAGCAGGATATAAGGCAATTCAGTTTGTCCCGCTGCGTCCCGTGCCCAGCGCACAAGTCCCGGTATCAGGTCGACGGTGCGACGCCCGGCTGCGGACGTAGCCGAAGCACCAGAAGCAATAGACGCGGACGTCATCCCACCATACTGATACTCGTCACGTGGAAACCGCTTCCGATCGAACTGCGGCGCCACCACGATCGCACAGACGCGGTCCGCGAGTGGCCGGGCGTGATCGCGGTACGGACCGCCGTCGCGTCCGACGCCATGAAACACCAGCAGCAAAAACCGCGGCTGGCAGCCGCTTGGCCGGTAAGTAAATACCGGCAAATCGACGCCGTCTACCAAAGCAATCTGTTGCGCATTGCCTGGCCCAATTGGTTCGGCAAGCACCTGTGCCGCGCCAGCGGAAAACACAAGCGCGCCGAGTAACGGCAGCGCCATCCGCCAACCGTTTACGCGTCCCGATTGACCGCTTTCATTTCCACGTCTGCGCACGTTTTCCGCCCACGCCGGTTTACCTGTCAGCGGCCAATTATGCCGGTCCGCGTCTAACTCACGCAGCTTCCCAGCTTTTCCCCACGTCTAGCCCAGGCGCGACGCTCCCCGAACCCCACCCCCATTTTCACGACGCCTCTGCATCCGATTCCACACCTGCTGCGTATTTCGATCATGGGTGCGCAAATCCAACCAAATCCCACTTTTACGGGCGCCCTTTCCAAGCTGGAGACCTGCTAATGAGTCACCCCGTTTCGAACCCACAGCCACACGGTCAACGGATCGCGGTCGTCGGCGCCGGCATTTCGGGCTTGGCGAGCGCCTACCTGCTGTCGAAGCACAATCAGGTGACGCTCTTCGAAGCCGGTTCGTACCCCGGCGGCCACACGAACACGGTGGACGTGAAGCTCGAAGGCCATGTCCATCCCGTCGACACCGGCTTTCTGGTCTTCAACGATCGCACTTACCCGAATCTGATTGCGCTGTTCGCCGAACTGGGCGTGCAAGCGCATCCGAGCGAGATGACGTTCTCGGTCTCGCTCGATGAAGGCCGTCTCGAGTGGGCGGGCACGAATCTCAACACTGTGTTTGCGCAGCGCCGCAACATGTTCTCGCCGACCTTCATCGGCATGCTGCGCGACATCATGCGCTTTAACGGCAGCGCTGAGCGCAATCTCGATGTCGCGGCGCAGACCGGCGCCTCGATGGGCGATCTCCTCGCGGCCGGCGGCTACGGCGGCGCGTTTCAGCAGCACTACCTGTTGCCGATGGCCGCCGCAATCTGGTCGAGCGCTACCGCGGACGTGCTGAGCTTTCCCGCCACCACGTTCCTGCGCTTTTGCCTGAATCACGCGCTGCTGCAGGTCAATCGCCGTCCGCAATGGAAGACGGTGATGGGCGGTGGCCGCGAATACGTGCGGCGGATCGTCGGCAAACTCGACGACGTGCGTATCGGCACCCCCGTGCGTGGCGTGCGACGCGATGCTCAAGGGGTCGACGTGTTGACCGATACCGGTCCGCAACGCTTCGACGCAGTGGTGCTGGCCACGCATGCACCCGACACGCTCCGCATGCTCGACGACGCCGACGAAGCCGAACGCAGCGTACTGCGCGCCGTGCGCTATCAACCGAACATCGCCGTGCTGCATACCGACACGAACCTGTTGCCGCGCTGCCGCCGCGTCTGGTCGGCGTGGAACTATCTGGGCGGCCGGCATCTGGACGGTTCACGCCCGGTCTGCGTCAGCTATCTGGTGAACCAGCTGCAGCCGCTGCCGTTCGACACACCGCTAGTCGTCACGTTGAATCCGGTGGTCGAACCGGCGCCGGGCACCGAGTTGCGCCGCTTCGTCTACGACCATCCGCTATTCGATCTGGCCGCGATCGACGCGCAGCATCGCTTGCCGTCGCTGCAAGGTCGTCGTCGCACCTGGTTCGCGGGTGCATGGACCGGTTACGGCTTCCACGAGGACGGCCTGAAATCCGCACTGCGCGTCGCGGCCGATTTCGGCGCTTCGCCGGCTTGGGCCAAGCTATGAACAGCAGCGCGCCATACGAGCATCGCGAAAGCGCCGCTCGGCTTCTGGTCGGCCGCGTGATGCACGAGCGGTTGCGACCGCGTCATCATCGTTTCACGTACCCGGTGTTCTACGTGCGCTGCAATCTCGCGCGCCTCGCCACGCTCGATAGCTGGTGGTTCGGCATCAACCGCTGGGGTCCGCTCAGCCTGTTCGCGCGCGACCACGGTCCTTGCGACGGCACTGATCTCGACACATGGATGCGCGCGCAACTAGCCGAGGCCGGTGTGCCGGCCGACGGCGAGATCTGGCTGCAGGCTTTTCCGCGCGTGTTCGGCTATGCGTTCAATCCGGTCAGTTTCTGGTTTTGCCACGACTGTGACGGGGCACTGCGCGCGCTGCTCGCAGAAGTGCGCAACACGTTCGGTGCGCGCCACAGCTATCTGCTGACTGCGGACGGCGGTGGCCCGATCGATGCATCCACTAAGCTGACTTGCTGCAAAGTGCTGCACGTCTCGCCGTTTTGCCGGGTCGAGGGCAGCTATCGCTTCCAGGTCCGCGAGTCGCATCACGCGTCATCCGTGGTCATTGATTATCACGATGCCGACGGCCTGCTGATCCGTACTTTGCTCGCCGGCCGTTTGCAGCCGTTGACGCGCAGCGCAGCGCTGCGCGCGCTCGCGCACCAGCCGTTACTCACGCTCGGCGTGGTCGCGCGCATTCACTGGCAGGCGCTGCGGCTCTTACTCAAGAAGGTGCCGTTTTACGGCAAACATCCTGCGCCGGGCCGCACCGCCAGCGTTGCCACTCACGTTCTTGCAGCCGGTCTCGAAACCGGAGCCCCACACCATTCTTCGTCGATTGAGGAGACTCAGCCATGACGCTTTCAAGGACCCTGAGCGGAAGCGAATCCGCCCCTGCGTCGGGCCGGTTGTTTTTGTCGTTGCTCGAGCGGATTCGTGTCGGGCACCTGGTACTCATCACGCCCGATGGTCAACCGCGTGTGTTCGGCGATCCGCATGCGTCGCCCGGTGCGCGGCTCGAACTGCGCGACTGGCGGGCGTGCGGTGCGATCCTGCGCAAAGGCGACATCGGTTTTGCCGATGCATGGCGCGCATTCTGGGTCGATACACCGGATTTGTCCGCACTCCTGCGCCTCGCGATCCGCAATGAACGCGCCTTGCAGCGCACCGTCTATGGCGGCTGGCTCGCGCAGGTCTGGTACGGTCTGCGGCATCGCCTGCGCCGCAATACGCGCTCAGGCAGCCGTCGTAACATCCACGCACACTACGACATTGGCAACGCCTTCTACGAGCGCTGGCTGGATCCGAGTTTCACGTACTCGAGCGCCGTATTCGACGGACGCTTCGACACGTCGCTCGAAGATGCGCAGCACGCCAAATATCAACGCATCATCGATACGCTTGGCTTGCGGGCCGGCATGCGCATCCTCGAAATCGGCTGCGGCTGGGGCGGCTTTGCGATGCATGCGGCGCGTCAGGGTATTCATGTGCATGGCGTGACGATCTCCGAGGCGCAACTCGCATTCGCCGAACAGCGCGTGCAAGAAGAGGGTCTGAGCGATCATGTCACTCTGGAGTTACGCGACTATCGCATGCTGACCGCCCAGTACGACGGCATCGTCTCGATCGAGATGTTCGAAGCAGTAGGCGAGCGCTTCTGGCCGACGTACTTCCGCATCCTGCGCGAACGCCTTCTGCCCGGCGCGCGAGCGTTGGTGCAGACCATCACAATCGACGATTCGCACTTCGCCGCGTATCGTGCCACCAGCGACTTCATCCGCGAATACATTTTCCCGGGTGGCATGCTGCCGAGTCCGGAGCGTTTTATCGCGGTAGCGAAGCACTCGGGGCTCGCGGCTAATGTGTCGTTGGCTTTCGGCCGCGACTATGCCGAGACGTTGCGGCGCTGGCGCAGTGCCTTCGAGTATCAGCTCGAGGCGATCCGCGCGCAGGGCTTCGACGAGACCTTCGTGCGGACATGGCGTCTATATCTCGCGTATTGCGAGGCAGGCTTCGATGAAGGCCGTACGGACGTGATGCAGTTCGTGGTTGCGTCGGATCGTTGACATGCGCTCGCTCGTCGCGTTAGTGCTGCTGTTGTGGGCCGCTTCGGCGAGCGCCGACTGGCGCAGCGACGTGCAGTCTGCGCGGCTTGTCGGCGAGGGCGATTTCCGCGTATTTGGCTTCAGTCTGTATCGCGCGCAATTGTGGAGCGAACGCGTGCCGGTGGACTATGACGAGCGCTTTGCGCTGCATATCGTCTATACGCGCAGTATCAAGGGCAAGCGGCTTGCCGACACGGGTATCGACGAAATCAAACGTCAGGCGGAGGCGCCGATTGCACCGGAGACGCTCGATCGATGGCGCGAAGATATGCTGCGCGCGTTCGTTGACGTGGAGCCTGGCGATGAGCTGAGCGCAGTGTTTCTGCCGGGCAAGGGCGTGCGTTTCTATGCAGGGGAGCGCGAGACCGGCGAGTTCGATGATCCCGCGTTTGCGCGCGCGTTCTTTGGCATCTGGCTCGATCCGTCCACACGTGCGCCTTCGCTGCGCAAGCATTTGCTTGGCGACTTGCAATAACGCGCCGGCATCTACGCAGAAGCGCGTCGGGCTTTACTCCGCATGACCCGACGACGAACTGCCCGAGGCCACCGCTGGCGCACGCGCAGAGGAAGCGGCTCGCACGGTGTCCGCATGAACAGGATGCAGTGAATTCAGTGGATACACATTGCCTCCATATACCGTGGCTTGCGTCGAATCGTTGCCGCGTTGCGCCGCCTGCCCGCTTTCGGCATCGATGAACCGGCTGGAATCGGCCAGCACAGGCGCGAAAAACCGCAACGGCGCGGCAAGCGCAGCAACCAGCAGCGCGTGTCCAACTACAGGGTAGTGCTTCACCTCGACGGTATCGCCGGCCGCTCGTAACTTCGCAGCAAGACGGTCTGTGTTGCCGGGGTCGACGGTGGTGTCGCGCTTGCCGGCGGCGAGGAACATCGGCGGCTCGTCGCCGCTCGCGAAGTTGATGGGTTGGCTGGCGGCCCGCAGCGGTGCCGGAAAGACGTTCTTCAGTACCGGATCGGTGAGCGGCAAGAAATCATAGGGTCCCGCGAGGCCGATTACACCGCTCAGGTCGCGCTTGCTCATCTGCTGCGCGGCCAGATAGTGGCCGTCCGTTGCCAACAGTACGGCAATGTGCGCTCCCGCGGAGTGTCCCATCAGGAAGATGCGCGACGGATCGCCGCCGAACTCAGCGGCGTGGTCGCGCGCCCAGCGTACTGCCGCGGCTGCGTCCTCTACAAAACCTGGGAACCGGACCTCCGGCCAGGTTCGATAGTCAGGCAGGACGGCGACGAAGCCGCGCGAAGCGAGCGCCTCGCCGACGAACAGATAGTCGCCGCGCTTGCCGTTCTGCCAGCTGCCGCCATAGAAGAACACCACCACAGGCCGGCCGTGCGGGGACGCCGCCGCTGTCGCTTCGAACGGTTCGTAGACATCGAGTTTCTGGCGCGCGTCGCTGCCGTACGGGATGGCCGTGCTGGCGCGGAACGTCTGGCGGGGTACTGCGGCATTGAGCATGGCGGTTCCGCTGCAGCCGCCGAGCACGGTGAACGCGAGCGCGGCGGTCAAGGTAAGCAGGCGTCGAGGCATAGGAGGGGGTCATAGTCCGAAGGGTGGGTTTCGTACTATCTACGCACGGCAGCCGTCGGCGGATGCAAGCAGGCTCGCGCACGGCGTTTTCCTTTGCACGGGGCGTGGGCGATATGGGCTAGAGCGAAATTCCCGCTGCCTGAGCCAGTAGCACACCGTTCAAAGCCAGCACGGCAACCGTACCGACCACGGCGGCAACATTCGTCAGCCGGCTGTTCCTGTAGACGCCCATCAGATCGCGACGCGAAGTGAACCACAGCAGTGCGATCATCGGCACCGGCAGCGCAACGCTCAACACCACCTGGCTCAACACCAGCGCCCTGGTCGCGTCGACACCCCAGGCCACCACCGCAAAGGCCGGCACCATGGTGACGAGTCGACGCACGCCAACCCGAATACGAAAGCCGACGAACCCCTGCATGATCATCTGGCCGGCCATCGTGCCGACTACCGAGCTCGAAATTCCGGAGGCGATCAAAGCAGCAAGGAAAAGGGCCGCCGCCGCTCCACCTAGCAGGGGCGTCAGTGTATGCCACGCTGTCTCGATGCTGGCGATGTCCGAGTGACCCTGATGAAACGCACTTGACGCCATAATGACCATCGCCATGTTGATCAGACCCGCAACGCCGAGAGCAAGTACGACCTCGATATGCGAAAACTTCAGCAGCCTGGAGCGTTCGAGCTCGTTGCGCGGCGTCACACGATTCTGCGTGAGGCCCGAGTGCAAAAACAGAACGTGCGGCATCACGGTCGCGCCGATAATGCCGACTGAAATGGTCAGCGCGTTGCTATCGGGGATGCTCGGCTTGAAGGTATGCAGGAATACTGACGGCCAGTGCACCGGTGCGATCAGCAATTCGGCCAGATATGACAGGCCGATGACGCCGACCAGTGCGGCGATGACCAGTTCAAGCGGGCGAAAGCCCTTGCGTTCGAACTGCAGCAGCCCAAAGGTGACGGCGCCGGTGACCAGCATGCTGGCCATCATCGGCAGATGCAGCAGCAGTGAAACCCCGATAGCGCCGCCGACGAATTCCGCAAGATCGGTCGCCATCGCGGCGATCTCGCTCAAACCCCACATACCGTACACATAACGGCGCGGCAGCGACTCGCGGCACAACTCGGCGAGATTGCGACCGGTGACGAGGCCAAGTTTGGCGGACATCGCCTGGAACAGCATGGCGACGATATTCGCCACGGCCACCACCCAAAGCAGCGAATAACCGTAGCCCGCGCCTGCCTGAATGTTGGTCGCGAAGTTGCCCGGGTCCATATAGGCAATGGATGCAACCACGGCCGGCCCGACAAACGACAACATCACACGCGGGCCGCGGCGGCGTCCGGCGAGTGCTTCGCTAATGCGGAAACAAGTCTGCTCGGTCAGCGTCTGCGGCACGACCGCTGGACTCATGGCTTCGTTCATGACATCTCCTGTGTGTCGTCAACCCGGGTCAAGCGGTTATGGATGGAACTCCGGCCAACGGGGATCACGAACGCCGTCGAGGCGGCCCGTTGCCGGTATCTCGGGTGATGTGAGCAGCAGCTTTTCAGCCGCCGATGTCAGCCGCTCATGTTGAGCGAGCCATTCACGCCGTTCGGGAAGAATCCGCCTTTCACTGCCGCCGTACTGGTCAGGTACACGATGTTAAGCACATCTGAATAGGTGCGTCCGAACGCGAGGCCATTGCTGTCGAGCGGAACGATGTTGGATGTACCTGCGGTAGCGCCGGTGATGCCTTGGTCATCGTTGCCCACCTGATCGAGACTATCGCGCGCTGCGGAGATGGCATTGGCTGCGGTGATCAGGCTCGCCGTATCGAGCCCTTTCGCGTACAGCGTCGTGCGCACGAGGCCCGCGTGATAAGCCTCCGCTGCGAGGATGCCGGCCGCGGCGCTCAGGAAGGTCTTGCTCGCGAGCAAAGGTGCCGCGCCTTTATAGGCCGTCACGCCGACGTCCTCGAAGATGAACGCGCCGAGCAGAAAGTTGTTGTCGCTCGCATAGGGGTCGAACGCGACGCCCGCCGCGACGAGACCTGCCGCGCGCGCTGCTACCGAGAACGCACCGTTAGGGTTGGTGCCGCTCACGTCGATGGACGGCATGGCCACCGCCGACGAACCCAGCGCGGTGCGCAGGAACGCCACGTGTTCGCGTTCGTCGTTGGCGATCTCGTTTGCGTAGGCCTGCACGACAGGATCCTGGAACGGCACTTGCGCACCCGCGATGACGGTGCCTTGCGTGCCGACGCCGCTGAGCATGCTGGCCGGAAGTCCGCTACCCGTTGTCGCATAGGTATAGAACTGTGCTTCGAGGTACTCGAGATTGAGCGCGAAGTTGAGAATCTCTTCGTCGGTCGGCGCGGTGGACTGAGCCATCGACGAGACGCCGGAGCCACCGCCGCAAGCGCTGATCAGCGTGCCGCCAACGAGACCGAGACTCAGGCCGCCTGCATTGCGGAAAAATTGTCTGCGTTGTGTGCGTCGCTGCACCCGGCGCTCGAATGTATCGATTAGTTGTGCTGAATTACTCTGGCTGCTTTCTGACTTTTCGGACATGACCGTGCTCCTCAGATAGACCTCAGGAAAGCCACGCCATTTGCGACGCAAACGCGTACACAACAGGACAACTGACGCGATGCACATGCGCAAATCGCGGACATGAAGACACATCGCTGCTCTCGGACGAAGCTTTAGCGACGACTGAGAAAAGGCGAGTCCTCAACGAACTTTACGAGTCGAGTCCGTCCATGGATGCAGCGCGCACAAAAGATATTTGCGTGCGTTCGCAGCATTCCTTGCGAAAGCGCGGGGGCGGCTTCCGCTAGCTCCTGCCGCCATCCTCTGTACAATTCCCCTGATCGATGACCGGATCGGGTTGCCCGCGCGAGTGCTACACGCCGCCGCGTACCCAGCCGGTTTGCCTTCTTCACACGAACGCGGGCAACTGCTTTGCCGTCGCGCGTTCACGAACCTGCCCCGACTTCATGGCCATTACCTACAAGACTCCTGAGGACATCGCCGCGCTGCGAATCGCGGGACGCCTCGCGGCCGACGTCCTCGCGATGATCGGCGAACACGTGCAGGCCGGTATCTCGACGGACGAACTTGACGCGCTGTGTAACGACTACATCGTCAATACCCAGAAAGCGGTTCCGGCGAATGTCGGCTACCTGGGATTTCCAAAGACGGTCTGCACCTCCGTGAACCAGGTGGTTTGCCACGGCATCCCTAACCGGACCGAAGTCCTCAAGGACGGCGATATCATCAATATCGACGTGGCCGTGATCAAGGACGGCTACTTCGGCGACACCAGCCGCATGTATTGCGTCGGCAAGCCGAGCACGGTGGCGCGGCAACTGATCGACACCACCTATGAGGCGATGGTCGCCGGCATGCGTCAGGTAAAGCCGGGCGCGACGCTCGGCGATGTGGGCCATGCGATCCAGAAGACCGCACAGCGCGACGGTTTTTCGATCGTGCGCGACTACTGCGGGCATGGCATCGGCAAGGTGTATCACGAAGATCCACAGGTGCTGCACTACGGCCAGCCGGGGCAGGGCATCCGTCTGAGGCCGGGCATGGTGTTCACGATCGAGCCGATGATCAACGCGGGACGCGCCGGCACCACGGTCCTGCGCGACGGCTGGACAGTGGTTACCAAAGACCGTTCGTTGTCTGCGCAATGGGAGCACATGGTCGCCGTCACGGAAGACGGTTTCGAGCTGTTGACGCCCTGGCCGGACGGCACGGGCAGCTATCAGGCGCCGTGAAGATCCCCCGAGAGAAAAGAGATAAGCGGGTGTCGTCAAGGGCGCTCGCCCACAGATCCGGAAAATAAGGATTTGACTCCCGCGCCGGTTCGGTTAAAGCTACGCCTTAGTGTTTCAAGGGGTTTTCGTCTGCATGAGTCCGTCATTGACCGTTCGCCGCATCGCCGCTGAGCAGGGCGCAGTATTCCGCGAACTCCGTACTGCGTCGCTGCGGGAGGCGCCCTATGCCTTCGGCGAGACGCTCGAGGATGCCCTGTCGGTCGACGCCGCAAGCTTCGATGCTACCGCTGCCAGCCACGCGGTCTCGACGGTGGCTACGTCGTTCATTCTCTATACCGAGGGCCATCCCGCCGGGCTGATCGAAGCGCATTTCGAAGACAGCGCCGCGCGCCGTGCCTTTGTAGGCGAGCTGTGGGTGGCGCCTGCGGTGCGTCATCTGCGCGGCGGCGAGCTGCTCGTCAATACCGCCAGCGAGTGGCTGGCCGCTGAAGGCGCCGAGGAAATCTACGCATGGGTGGCCGACGCCAATCGCACGGCGATGCGCTTTTACGAGCGCCTCGGCTTCGGCCCGACCGGCGAGCATGCCCGCACGGCACGCTGGCCCGACCAGTCGGAAAGCCTGCTGGTGCGCCACGTACAGCGCGCCTCGCAAGCCTCCTCCCAGTGATCCGCCGAGCGGTCCCGCCGGGCGCCGCTCCCTTCCTGCCTACGCTGCTGTTGCGTCCGCCGTCGCCGGTTGGGCAGCGGCATTTATCCCTCTCGCCGAAAATACTGGCTCCACGCGTGGACGCCTGTAAAATACGCAAAATTTTTTGTCGAACGCTATGTCGCCCAAGAAATCGCCATTTTTCGAACTCCGCAGTGGCACTGTCGACACGCTCCTGTTCGTGGTCAAGACGACCGACCTCGACGCCATGCGTGCCGAACTGACCCGGCGCTTCGAAGCGACCCCCGAATTCTTCGCTAACGACGTCGTCGCGATCGACGTGCGCCGCCTTGCCGACGACGAGCGCGTGCCGCTCGCCGAGATCTCGCAACTGCTCGACAGCGTGCGGATGCGCCCGGTGGGCGTGGTAGCGAATCCGCAGCAGGGCTGGGCTGCCGAGTCCGCGTTGCCGCTGCTCGAAGCGCGCGACCGGCGCGGAGCAGCGGGCGCCAGGCCGGGAGCCGAAGAGGGCGCGCAGGGTGCTGAGAGCGGCGCAGCGCCGGAGGGTGGCGAGCGCGGCAACAGTGGCAACAGTGGCGAGAGCACCGCTCCGGTGCAGGGGGAATTGCCGATCGACGCGCCGGCAGCCTCCGTCGAAGTTGTGGCGGCCGGCCGTGCCGCGGGCACCCAGGCGACAGCGCCAGCCGACCCCGCGAAGCTGGTCACCTCGTCGACAACCACGGTGGTCGACAAGCCGCTGCGCTCCGGCCAGCGCATCTACGCGAAGGGCGATCTGGTGGTGCTGGGCCTCGTGAGCTACGGGGCGGAAGTGATCGCCGAAGGCAATATCCATATTTACGCGCCGTTGCGCGGCCGGGCCTTGGCCGGCGTGCAGGGCAACCACGACGCGCGCATTTTCTGTACGTGTCTGGAGCCGGAACTGATCTCGATCGCCGGTATCTACCGTACGACCGAGAACCCGCTGCCGGCCGATGTGCTCGGCAAGCCGGTGCAGATCTGGCTCGATGAAGAAAAGCTGATGATTGAACCGCTGCGTCTCACCTGATCACCGGTTGCGCGCGCCGTGCCCGGCGCGTGCCTGGGATCTGGCTGCCGCCGGACTTATTTGAACGAAATTGACGAACTCAGGGTAAGGGTAATGGCAAAAATCATTGTGGTGACATCGGGCAAGGGTGGCGTGGGCAAGACGACCACGAGCGCGAGTTTTGCATCGGCCCTGGCGTTACGGGGCCACAAAACCGCCGTGATCGACTTCGACGTCGGCCTGCGTAACCTCGACCTCATCATGGGCTGCGAACGTCGTGTGGTGTATGACCTGATCAACGTGATCCAGGGCGAAGCCAACCTGAATCAGGCGCTCATCAAGGACAAGAAGTGCGAGAACCTGTTCATCCTGCCGGCCTCGCAGACGCGTGACAAAGACGCGCTGACCATGGAAGGCGTCGAAAAGGTCATCAACGACCTGATCGCGATGGACTTCGAATATATCGTCTGCGATTCGCCGGCCGGTATCGAATCGGGCGCTCTGCTGGCAATGCACTTCGCCGACGAAGCGCTGATCGTGACGAACCCGGAAGTTTCCTCCGTGCGCGACTCGGACCGGATTCTCGGTATCCTGTCGTCGAAGACCAAGCGCGCGATCGAAAGCAAGGAGCCGATCAAGGAACATCTGCTGATCACGCGCTACAACCCGAAGCGTGTGAGCGAAGGCGAAATGCTCTCGCTCACCGATATTCAGGAGATCTTGCGCATCGATCTGATCGGCGTGATTCCGGAATCGGAAGCGGTGCTGCATGCGTCGAACCAGGGGCTGCCGGCCGTGCACCTCGACGGCACCGATGTCGCTGAAGCCTACAAGGATGTTGTGTCGCGTTTCCTCGGCGAGCAGAAATCGCTTCGCTTTACCGATTACCAGAAGCCAGGCCTCCTGCAGCGCCTCTTCGGCACCAAGTAAGGGGAGCGCACGTAATGTCGATTCTTTCGTTTTTGCTGGGCGAGAAGAAGAAGTCCGCGTCAATAGCGAAGGAACGCCTGCAGTTGATCATCGCGCATGAGCGCGCCGGCGGCCATGCGCCTGCCGATTATCTGCCAGCGTTGCAACGCGAACTCGTCGCCGTGATTTCCAAGTACGTGAAGATTTCCGATGAGGATATTCGCGTCAGCCTCGAGCGCCAGGACGACCTCGAAGTACTCGAGGTCAAGATCGAAATTCCGCAGGCCTGATTGCCGCAAGGGCGGTCTGTATGATGTTTTATGCGCTCCCTGTCCGGCATCGTGACGGGCAGGGGGTGTAACGCGGGTCTTGCCACCGTGTTGCGTGATGTCGTACGCTTTCGTGCAGCGGTTCCGCTGCCGGTTTTCGTGTCTCCGTGTGCTCCCTCGAATGCTCAATGCCGCCCGCTGCGATTCTGTTGCCGCGAGGCGTCGCTACGCGTCCGCACTGGTAGTGCTGGGTGCCTCTTGACACGGCCCTGTCGCGGTTCTTTATCACACTGGCGCCGCCGGAAATATTCGGTTGCACTTGAGGGACAGGCGTTACGTCCGGCATGTCAGCCAAAACGCGGTCTCGCGCATTAAACGGACACCACCACCACCGGTGCTTTTAAGAAAGAGGGGAATATGAACAGGAATCTTCGTTTGCTGGTCGCTCAGATTGTGCTGGTTGCGGCGGGCGCAGCGGCTGTCGGTTCGGCATCCGCACAGGTCGTTGTGGTGGCGCCGTCGGCTCCGCCGCCCGTGCGTTATGAAGCCGTGCCTGCGCCGCGCCATGGCTTTGTATGGGATCAGGGTCACTGGCGTTGGGACCACGGTCGCTACGTGTGGGTGCCGGGCCACTGGCAGCCCGAGCGTGTCGGCTATCACTGGGTGCCTGGCCACTGGGTCGCCCATGGTCCGAACTACCGCTGGGTTGAAGGCCACTGGGGCTAAGCTTTTGGCAGCGGCGCGTTGCGGTTGCGACGCGCCGGCGCCAGGCGTGATTTATCGCGGTGGCGCGGCGGCCTCGTCAGCCGGTTTTGCCTCGGGCTCCTCGTCGATGAGCGCCTCGGGCACTTCCGGTACCGGCACAGGCGCGGGTTGCGGCAAAGGCGCCATATAGCGCTGCGATAACGCTTCATACAGCGGCGGCGCAAAGAGACGCGATACGCGACTCGCGATCAGCGCCGTCGCCATCAGCGAGATCACGAGGGCGTGACCGTTGATCATTTCCATCACGATCACGAACGACGTAATCGGCGCCTGGGTGACGGCGGCCAGGTAGCCCACCATGGCGAGCGCGATCAGCATCTGCAGTTGCATGCTGCCGAACACCATATGCAGCAGATTGCCGAAGCCTGCACCGATCGACAGCGACGGCGCGAAGATGCCGCCTGGAATACCCGGCAGATACGAGCCGACCATCGAGATGAGCTTCAGAAACGGATAGAACACCGACAGATGCTCGCTGCCGTCGAGCAGACCACGCGCCTCCGCGTAGCCGCTGCCGAAGGTCAAACCGCCCGAGATCAAACCGACAACAGCGATCACCAGCCCACACAGCGCGGCGAAGAGAACCGGCCGCTCGCTATGGAGCTTGCGCAGCGGCGCGGGAATCCAGCGCGCCGTGTTGAGCAGCAGCCAGCAGAAGAAGCCGCCGGCGATACCGGTGACGACAGCCGTGAGCACCACAGCCACGGCGAGCAGATCCGGGAAATGCGTACCAATCTGGATCGTGCCGAAATAGGTGTAGTTGCCGTTCAGCCCAAGCGCGATCACACCGGCGATGATGATGGCCGTAATCAGCACGCCGCTTGCGCGCGCCTCGAAGCTGCGGGTGAGTTCCTCGATGGCGAACACGATCCCTGCCAGCGGCGTGTTAAATGCAGCGGACAAGCCCGCCGCTGCGCCAGCCAGCACGAGCTGCCGCTCGATCAGCGCGTTTGAGCGCGGGTAGAAGCGGCGCAGGTTGAACATCAGCGCGGCGCCCACCTGGACCGTCGGTCCTTCGCGACCAATCGTAAAGCCACCGAGGATAGCGAGGAACGACACGGCGATCTTGCCGAACAGGATCCGGAACGACAGCAGCCGCGAGCCATATTCAGAGGGTTTGGCGTGCAGCGTGGCAATGACTTGCGGAATGCCGCTGCCCTCCGCGCCGCGAAAGAATGTGCGCGTGAGCCATACGCACAAGGCTGAAATCGCGGGAGTCACAATCAGCGGCAGCCACACATGCCGGTGTTGCATGGCGCTGAACTGGTCGAAGCCGAAGTTGATGAGGCGGGCGTAGAACACCGCGATCAGACCGACGGCGATGGCGCCGAGCCAGAACACTCCGTATTGGCGCCACAGGCGGCGCGTGCGCCGGATGACGTTGGAGGGAAGAGGTGGGAATGCCCGCATTAGATGAGCGCTCAGGCAAAGCGTGAATTATACCGATCGATCACCTCGCGCGACCGTGAAAGGATATTGAAATAAATGCGACGGATAGTGCCCGAGAGCGCTGCTGCGTGCCATTTCGAGATGTACCTTTGGCTGGCCGCGCTCCGCACAGCGCGCCGCCGGGCGTATGTGACGAAAACGCGGTCGGCTATAATAAGCGCCGCGATCGATACTGTGACGGGCTACTAATGAAGCGAATTCTTATCGTCAAGGTGACTTCCCTGGGCGATATTGTCGAAGCCCTTCCGGTTATTGCCGACATCAAGCGAGCATTTCCGGGGGTGCAGGTGGACTGGGCGGCGGACGAAGCGTTTGCCGAAGTGGTCCACTGGAGCCAGCGTGTGGACCGCGTCCTGTGCGCACCGCTGCGCCGCTTCAAGAAGGCGCGCCGCTGGTCGGACCTCAAGGCTATCGGCGCCTCCATCGGCGAGCTTCGCGCCTACCGCTACGATTGCATCATTGATATCCAGGGCGTCTACAAGACCGCCATCATCGCCTTTCTCGCGCGTTCGTCGCGCCGTGTCGGCTACCGCAACAAGGACCTCGGCGAGGTGGGCGCATCGTTCGCCTATACGGCACGATTCGGCCCTCGTCCGCCCGTCAGCGCCTGGGAAGGCATGCGTATCAGCGCGGGTGAAGCCCTCGGCTACCAGCCCGAAGGCGAGCCTGTCTTCGATCTGAAATTACCCGAAACCGGTACTACACCGTTCGAGGCAGGTGACGCGCCTGTCGCGGCGCTGTTCCATGCCACCTCCAAAGACGACAAGAAATGGCCGGTCGAGCATTGGGGCGAGGTAGGGCGCGAACTGACGCGGCGCGGGTTTCGCATCGTGCTGCCGTGGGGTTCGGCGCGCGAGCGTGAGGAAGCCGAAGCAATCGCCGAAGAAGTACCGGGCGCGACCGTGTTGCCGCAGATGAGCGTCACCGAGATCGCCCGGATGATCGACGCGTGTTCTCTTGTGGTCGGTACGGATACCGGCTTTGTCCACGTCGCTCACGCGCTGCAAAAGCGCACGGTGATGATCTTTGTCGCGACCTCGCGCGACCATTTCGGTATCGAAGCGCCGCATCGCTCGATCTCGATCGGCGATGGCCTGTCGGTGCCGCCCGTCAGCGAAGCGATCCAGGCGATCGACTACGTGCATGGCGAACCGCATCCCACCGGCGCGCAAGCGCATTCCGCCACCGCTGTCTGATCGTCCGCAGGCAGCCGCCCCGCTGCCGCTCCAATGCGCGTGCCATAGCAGGCACTCTTTCCTCGCCCCAAGAAAAAAGGCGTGACGCTCAGTCCGCCCAATCGTATGGACGCTGCCACGGCACGCCTCTAAAAGCGCCCGCGTCGGGGAACGACGGGCGGAGAGGATCCTACATGAACACAACAGAACTACACCCTTAAAGACTGCGCGCGGTGCGTCGAGTTCAATCACCTTTGCGCGATGTGGCCGCGCGTTGCAGACGCAAGCCGATGCAACTGCCACTCGGCTGGCACCCATTTCCCGCATTACACGGCTGTTAAAAGTGTCGCATTTGGTAGTTCGCCGACGCGCAGCTTACGCGTTCCATGCATCCACCGAGTTCACACAGAGTGCCTGAATGCAGGCCACACCTCAATGGGTCTTGCTCCGCGCCCTGTGTTGAAGCCGCTGCGGGTCGCGAAACCTGTAACGCAACACTCATCATCGCTTACAAAATGCAACGCCCGCGCACGTGCGCTTCGTGTCCAATCAATCTCATTCGAGGCGAACTCGAATACCACCGAAACGAAGGGAGAATGACGTGAAACGCTTGACGCTGACTTTGATTGCCGGTGCGCTGCTGGCAGCTGCACTGGGAGGCTGTGTGATCGCACCGGCGCCGGGTTATTACGGCGGCGGCTACTACCACCACGACCACGGGTACTACAACTGATAAGCAGGGAAGTCGCGCATACGTTGTGTGCCGCGACATGGGAGGCGAGGGCTGTAAAGCCGGCAGCGGGCAGAACCGTCGCATGGCCGGAACGCACCGGGCATGCGACGGTCGCCTGCATGGCGTTTAGCCAGATCCTCGTTGAGGATCAGCTAAGCATCATCTCGAATGCGACCACCGCGACAATGGCCGCCGCATTGGCAGCGAGTGCTTCTAGCACAATGGCTTTCCAGCTCGAAGGGCGGAAGCGGATGGCCAGCAGCAGCGAGCACAGAAGTGCCAGCGCGATGATCATCACGACGTCTGAGTTCTGGAGATACAGCCTCATGGTTGCCTCCTGGCTCACTGGGGATCTGGCTCGAGTATAAGCACGTCAAAAAGACGTGCAAGAGGGAAACCCACCAGGTGAGACCAGGGGCTGAAGCGGCCCGACGTTAAGAGCGCGCTTACATCAGTTGGGCATCGCGTGTTTCGCGCATACACAGCACACCGAACAGACTGACTGCGGCGGCAATCGATACGTAAGCGCCGACCCACGTCAGACCGCCATGCGCCGCGAGCACCTGAGCGATGTACGGCGCCACCGATGCGCCGAGAATTCCACCCAGGTTATACGACACGCCTGCACCGGTATAGCGCACGTTGGTCGGAAACAGTTCCGGCAGCAGCGCGCCCATCGGGGCGAAAGTCACGCCCATCAGGAACAGCTCGATCACGAGAAACAGCAGCACGAGCGGCATTGAGCCGCTACCGAGCAGCGGCGCCATCGTGAAGCCGGAGAGGATGGCTGCGATGATGCCGACGATCAGCACCGGTTTGCGCCCGTAGCGATCGCTGGCCCATGCGGACAGCGGCGTGGCGAGCGCCATGAACAGCACGGCGACGCACAGCAGGCCGAGGAAGCTCTGACGCGGAATATGCAGTACAGATACACCGTACGACAGCGAAAACGTCGTCGCGTTGTAGAACAGCGTATAGCAGACCACCATCGCCAGGGCGCCGAGCAGCGTTGGCAGCCAGTAGCTCGAGCACAGTGTTGCGATCGGCACGCGCACGCGTTCCTGACGCTCGATGGCGGCGCGAAACGCCGGCGTCTCGGTAATCTTCAGGCGTACGTACAGGCCGAGCGCAACCAGCACGGCGCTGACGATGAACGGCACGCGCCAGCCCCAGCTACGGAACTGCTCGTCCGAGAGCGATAGCGCGAGGCCGAAGAACAGGCCATTGGATGCCAGAAAACCGATCGACGGTCCGAGCTGCGGAAACATGCCGAACCAGCCACGCTTGCCGGCGGGGGCGTTTTCGGTGGCAAGCAGCGCTGCGCCGCCCCATTCGCCACCCAGGCCGATCCCCTGGCCGAAGCGCAGGACGCACAAAAGGATCGGCGCGAGGCTGCCGATCGAGTCGTAACCGGGTACGAAACCGATCAGCGTGGTCGAGAGGCCCATCACCAGCAACGAAGCGACGAGGGTCGATTTGCGGCCGATACGGTCGCCAAAGTGACCGAACAGAAACGAGCCGATCGGCCGCGCGACGAACGCGATGCCGAACGTAACGAACGCCGACAGCGCCTGCGCAGTCGCTGAGCCATGCGGGAAGAACACTGGGCCGATGACAAGCGCGGCGGCTGTCGCGTAGACGTAGAAGTCGTAGAACTCGATCGCTGTGCCGATGAAGCTGGCGAAGATGATCCGCGAACTGCTGGTTTGACCAGCGTCGTCGGGGTTGGCCGCTGAAATCGGCGAAGTGGACATTCCAAGGTTCTCCTGTGTCGTGACGCAGCGTGGCGCGCCTCGCGGGCGGCGCGCATACGGCGTCTTTTGTTTGGATTAGTATGCTCCGCGGCCAGACGGCCTGCACCGGCGTAGGCAGCCGGCTGGAGCAATGCAAGGCGCGCGGGTGGCGCGGCAACGCGGGAGGCGGGACGGCTGGTGCCGGCGGGTGAGCGGGCAGCATCGACGATCACGCCCGTGCCGGAAGGCTCCGGCGAGGGATCGCGAAATTATAGCGTGCGGCCCGTCAGTCGATGGTCTGCGCTTGTGGCGAGGCGAACTCGCGGAGCTGGAACTTGCCGTTGTCGTTGAATAGCCAGTCTTCGAACAGCTCGACCTGGCCGCGTGTATTGAGCAGTCTGGCAGGCGGCTGCGGCAACGGCGCAGCACGGCGCAGTGTCGCGAGTGCGGTGCTTTCCGCTTCGTCGTCGCCGTTGGTGCGATAGACGGCTGACTGGATCACCTGACCGTCGCGGTCGACGGTGAACGAGACTACCACCAGCGAGCGCAGCATCGGCTGCAACGTACCTTGCAACACGTAAGACGGATTGCGATCGAGGATGCGCCGAGCGACCGCGATGCGGTATTGATCCAGCGTCGCGCTGTTCACGGCAGCGGGCGGAGTAATGAGCAGCGGCCGGTCAGGCGGCGTGAAGGTGCAGCCGGCCGCCATGAGGGTCATGACGAGTGCGAAAGCTGCGCCGCGTGCGAGCGGGGACCACGAACGGCGATGCGAAGCCGGGCAACGAAGGTGGCGTGTGCGGGTGAGCATCCAGGCTCCGTTCGATGTCAGGACGTAGTTTCATCCTAGTCAAATCCCGCCAGGTTTCAATTCGAGTTGGCCCTGATTTGGCATGGAAAGAATGGCCATTCATGCGGCACGTTCATTCCCAGGCAGATGTAACTGCGTAACCTCTCGAAACAAGGCCGTAGCCAAACTGTTGGCGTAGCTCACTAGGATGTCGACATCGCCCATGCGTTTTACGAAGGAGAGGTCCGATGTTGAGCCATCACGAACTTGCGACGCTCATGTTGTTCCGGGATACCGGGCGGCATCTGGAAGAGTTTGATCCGGACGTTCTTGCGCTGCGTCGCTATGAGCTGGTCGAAGTGCGCTCGCACGACCGCCATGGCTCGACGCTGCAATTGACCCGGCGTGGTCGCGAATTGTTGCAGCGTCTGCATCTGGACGGCGGCCGGCTGCAATAAAGCGTTGAAAACGCCCTGCAGCCGGATCGCCCCGTCCGTCCCTGCTAAAATTCATGACAGCAACATTGCAGTGTAACGAGCGGAAAAAATTCTTTGCTCTGAAGTAATTGTATTGCGGGTTAGAGTGGAATAGCGTTCAGTAGTACTGTGAGACACCATATCGGTGCCGGTTTACGTCGTGGAGATTGTTGTGAAAAGCTTGAAAATTTTGCTCGGCTTGTCCGCTGCTGCAATGGTCTGTGCGAGCGGCGTAGCCCATGCAGCACACGTAGGGGTGTTCATTGGGGGCGGCGGCTACTACTACCCGTGGGGCGTGCCGTATTACTATCCGTATCCGCCGGCGGTTGCCGTGCCGGTGCCGGTACCCGTGCAGCCGCAGGAGTATGTGGAGCAGGGCCAGACTTCTGCAGCCCCGGCGGCGTCCGGGCAACCGGGTGGCACCTGGTACTACTGTGACGACACGAGGAGCTATTACCCGTATGTGAAGTCATGCTCATCGGGTTGGCGCCCCGTGCCGGCGCAGCAGTCGCAGTAGCCTGCAAACCAAAAACGCATTACCGCAAAGAGAAGGAAATGAAATATTCAAGGCTTGCTCTTATCGCTTCACTGAGCTTTCTAGGCGCGTGTTCGGTCATGCCTGCTGGTCCTAGCGTCATGGCGCTGCCGGGCACCGGTAAAACTTTCGACCAGTTCCGCGTTGACGACAACTCGTGCCGTCAGTTTGCTTTCCAGCAGGTGGGCGGGGTTTCGACCAACCAGGCTGCGACCAACAGCGCGGTGGGTAGCGCGGTGGTCGGCACCGCGCTCGGCGCAGCCGCCGGTGCGGCTTTCAACGGTGGCAGCGGCGCAGCAGTCGGCGCAGGTGCCGGTTTGCTGGCAGGCTCGCTGTTCGGTGCCGGCGCGTCTCAGAATTCGGCTTACGATGTCCAGCGCCGCTACGACTACGCGTATCTGCAATGCATGTATGCGAACGGCAACCGGATTCCGGTGCAGGGCCGCATGCGCACGATGGAGTCGAACGGAGGAGGGGGTGGGTATGTGACCACCACCCCGCCGCCGCCGCCGGGTTCGCCGCCTCCGCCCCCGCCTGGCGCGTATTGAGCGGATCGACTGGCTTCACCTGAACATGGCTGCCGTTTTTAACGGCAGCCATGTTGTTTTTGGGTCGGCGGTTTTCACGCACAGGTCAGGCGGCTAGCTCAGACGGCCGCGCGGCGCTGGCCGCGTGTGCGCATCCACGACTGCAGGCGGTCGATGTAGAGATACACGACCGGCGTCGTATAGAGCGTCAGCATCTGGCTGACGATCAGGCCGCCCACGATCGAAATGCCCAGCGGCCGGCGCAGATCGGCGCCCTCGCCGTGGCCGAAAGCTAGCGGCAACGCGCCGAGCAGCGCTGCGAAGGTGGTCATCATGATCGGGCGGAAGCGCATCAGACTGGCGTGATAGATCGCGTCGCGCGACGACATGCCCTCGCGTGTGGCATCGATCGCGAAATCCACCATCATGATCGCGTTTTTCTTGACGATGCCGATCAGCAGGATCACGCCGATCAGCGACATCACCGTGAACTCGATATGGAATGCCATCAGCGCGAGCAGCGCACCGACGCCTGCCGACGGCAGTGTCGAGAGGATCGTCAGCGGATGGGCATAGCTCTCGTAGAGGATACCGAGCACGATATACACGGCCGCGAGCGCCGCCAGAATCAGCAGCGGCTCGTCCGAGAGCGATTGCTGGAAGGTGCGCGCCGTGCCCTGAAAGCCGCCGTGAATTGTGCCCGGCATGCGAATCTCCGCCATGGTCCGGTCGATCGCGGCGACCGCTGTAGAGAGCGGTTCGCCGGGCGGCAGGTTGAACGAGATCGTGGTGGCGACGAAGTCGCCCTGGTGATTGACGCCGAGCGGCGTATGACCCGGATCCCATCGCGCAAACGTGCTGAACGGAATCATGGTCTCCTGCGCGGTGCTGACCGAGGTGCCTGCGGATGCGCTCGAGTGTCCGCTCGCCGCCAGCGAGTTGATGGCGAGGTTGCGTGCCGAGTCGGCCGCGATGGCAGCCGCGCTGGTCGCGCTACTCGAGGTGCTGCTGGAGCTGCCTGAACTGGCCGAGCCGCCGCCGGACGATGCACCTCCACCCCCTGACCCGGCACCGGCCAAAGCGAAGGGCGTGGCCGCGGGTGTCGAAGGCGAGCCGCTGATCGTGGCCGACGTGCTGGCGCTACTGGCAGCCGAAGCCAACGCCGCTGCCGCAGTGGACTGAATACCGACCGCCGGCGTGCTGGACGGCGGAGGCGGTTGGGTCGGCGTGGCGGTGCCGCCGGCTGTTGCCGTCGGGCCGGTGCCGGTGACAGTCATCGCCGGATTCGACGAGCCTCCCGAACCGGAACCTGACGAGCTCGCTGCCGTCGTTACCGTGCCTGCCACCGCATTGGTCGACTGTGTGCCGCTCGGCGTGCCTGCTGAGGTACTTACGTACAGTTCATCGAGCGTTTCCGGGTATTGCCAGTAACGCGGCGCCACTTCCATGACGACGTAGTACTGGTTCAGCGGGTTATAGATGGTGGACACGAGCCGTTGACCGTATGCGTCGTAGAGCGTGTTGTCGATCTGCGCGGGGGTGATGCCGAGGCGCGCGGCCGTGCCGCGATCGATATCGACGTTCGCTTCGAGGCCGCCTTGCTGCTGGTCCGAATTGACGTCCTCCAGCTCGGGCACGTTTTGCAGCGCCTGCGTGAGGCGCGGCGCCCATTGATAGAGTTCGGTGGTCGAATCGCCGAGCAGCGTGAACTGATACTGCGCGTTGCTCTGCCGTCCGCCGACACGGATATCCTGCACCGCTTGCAGATAGAGTCTGCCGCCGGGCACGGCATTGAGTTTCGGCCGCAGCCGCGCGATGACCTCGTCGGCCGTTTCGGCGCGTTGCGACAGCGGCTTCAATGCGACGTAGACGGAACCGGTGTTGGTCTGCCGGCCGCCTGTAAAGCCGACGACGCTATCCACCGCGGGGTCGTCGCCGATAATCTTCATGAGTTGCCGGAGCTTCGGGCCCATGGCCTGGAACGAAGTGTCCTGATCGGCCTGAATGCCACCGATCAGACGCCCCGTGTCCTCCTGCGGAAAGAAGCCCTTGGGAATCACCGTGTAGAGATAGACGTTCAGCACGATCGTTGCCACTAGCGTCATGAGCAGCAGAAACGGATGACGTAGTGACCATTCGAGCGAGCGCGCGTAACCGTCGTTCAGTCGTTGCAATGGCACGGCAAACAGGCGGCCGATGCGCGTCGGGTTTTTCGGGCCGGCCGTGCGCAGCAGGCGCGAACACATCACCGGCGTCGTCGTGAGCGAGACCACCAGCGAGACGGCAATCGCGAGCGACAGCGTCACGGCGAATTCGCGGAACAGCCGTCCGATGATGCCGCTCATCAGCAGAATCGGGATGAACACGGCCACCAGCGAAATCGAAATCGACAGCACGGTGAAGCCCACTTCGCGCGCGCCGACCAAGGCCGCCTGCATGCGCGGCATGCCGTCCTCCATGTGGCGCGCGATATTTTCGAGCACGACGATCGCGTCGTCGACGACGAAACCGGTTGCAATGGTCAAAGCCATCAGCGAGAGGTTGTCGATCGAATAGCCGAACAGGTACATGAAGCTGAACGTGCCGATGATCGACACCGGCACCGCTGCGCTGGGGATCAGCGCCGCGCGCCCGCTGCCGAGGAAGATAAACACCACGAGGATCACGAGTCCGACCGCGACTATCAGCGTCGCTTCCGTATCGTGCAGCGAAGCGCGGATGGTGGTGGAACGGTCGGACGCTTCGATCACGTCGACGTCGGCGGGCAACGCGGGTTTCAGTTGCTCGATCTGTTTGCGCACGGCATCGACCGTGCTGATGATGTTCGCGCCCGGCTGGCGGTACAGCATCACCAGTACGGCTGGCTGATTGTTGCGGGCGAGGCCGAGATTGCGCAGGTCCTCGACCGAATCAACGATCTCGCCGACGTCCGAGAGCTTGACCCCAGCGCCGTTGCGATACGCGATGATCAGATCCTTGTACTGGTCCGCGATGCGTGCCTGATCGTTGGCGTAGAGCTGATAACGCTCGCCGTAGCTTTCGATGATGCCTTTGGGGCTGTTGGCATTGGCGGACGCGAGCGCAGCCCGTACGTCTTCAAGGCCGATGCCGTAGTGATACAGCGCGGTCGGATTCAGCTCGACGCGCACGGCTGGGTTGGCAGAACCGTTGACATCGACTTCGCCGATGCCGGGTAATTGCGATAGCGACTGCGCGAGGATCGTCGAGGCCAGATCGTAGAGTCTGGCGCGCGGCAGCGTGTGCGAGGTGAGCGCGAGAATCAGGATCGGCGCGTCGGACGGATTGACCTTGTGATACGTGGGGTTGCTGCGCAGGCTCGCCGGCAGATCCGCGCGAGCTGCATTGATGGCGGCCTGCACATCGCGCGCAGCGCCATTGATGTCGCGATCGAGTCCGAACTGCAAGGTGACACGCGACGAACCCACCGTGCTTTGCGAGGTCATTTCGGTGACGTCGGCAATCTGTCCGAGGTGACGCTCGAGCGGACTGGCAACGCTGTTAGCGACCGTATCGGGACTCGCTCCGGGCAGGCTCGCCTGCACTGAGATGGTCGGAAAGTCGACCTGCGGCAACGGAGCGACCGGAAGCTTGACGAATGCAAATATACCGGCGAGCGCCACGCCTATCGAAAGCAGCGTGGTCGCAACGGGGCGTTCGATAAAGGGACGTGAGAGATTCATCGGCAGGACGCGTGTGCTGGCAAGGCAGCGTCTGACGATGTTAGAAGATGGGGATCTTGCAGGCGTTACATATGTTTTTCAGCCGGTTACGAAGTAACCGCAGAGAAATAATGGCGAGGAACAATGCTCATGTAATTCTACGAAACATTGACGAAATTCCACGAAGAGCAAATCGCTCTACACTGCAATTGCCTCTCCCAAGGAGGCATCGGTGGAAGGTCTTATATTTGCCCGCTTCGTGCGGGCATTTTTTTGGCTCCGCCACCGGATGCCACCAACGTGCAAGGCGGCGCGCCACGGGGCGTTAGAGCGCGGCGCGCATGCGCCTAGCGACGCCAGCCACCACCCCAGCCGCCGCCTACTCCGATCCCTACGTCGACCGCTGGGGCCGCGTAGTATCCTGGCGCAGCATAGTATCCGTAGCCCGGCGCCGGCGCATAACCGTACGGCGTCGGTGCGACGATGCAGCCGCTGAGGCTGGCCGCGATTGCTACGAGTGAGGCGAGGGCGATAAGTCTTCTGGTCATGATGAATTCTCCTTTTGGATATTGGAGCACGGCGCAGCTTCATTCGTGCGGCCACGCGTGTGACGGTGCGTTACGACGCGAACGAGGCCGATTCCCGGCGCAAGGCGGCAGCACTGTGTGGGCCGCGTCATAAGGGGCGAGCCCCATTTACAGATGCTTACGTTCGACACATGTCAGAGGAATGGAATGCGGCGAACCTCGACAAACACGTGCGGGTGTCGCAGCAAAGCTGCGGAAAACCCCGGGTGTTGCGCGCGCGCGACCTTGTAGCGCGAGCGGCGTTGATATGATGGCGTTACTGTTCCTCGGAGCGGCAATCATGGCGATCAGAGATTTGACTAAAAGCGAGCGGCTGCATGCCGCCATCGCCGAAGCACGCAAGCTGGCAGACAGCGGTGCGTATCACGACTACACCGATATCGAATACGTGTTGCGCTTCGATCACGGGCTATCCGATGTCTCGGCCTTGCTCGATAGTCCGGGTATACATCGCGATCTGAACCTCCGTTGCGCAGACGCGCGAGAACGGCACGTGTTGATTGCTGTGTGAATTCGTCAGCGTGGCTTCGCGGCGGCGCCATAAAAAAGCCCGCCGGGTCGGGGCGGGCTAAAGCTGAGGAGATTCACAACAAAACCTCATGGGGGATGAGGCGTTTCCAGTGTAGGTGCGCGCGACGCGTCCTGGGTTTCATCTGCTCTTACAGCTATTACGCTTCGTGACGAGTGTTATTTTCTTCACGTGGATCGCCAGTCTCCGCGAGCGATATTCAACACGCGTTCCCATGAACGAGACACTGTTTCCCAACTACATGACGCGCTATCCGACGATGGCGCCATCACCGAATGGAGTCACCTTAATGGCTGGTAACGAACACGACGCGCGCGTGCCGCACACCGCGAACCCCGCTGGTCTCGCTACGCCGGGCGGACACTATAGTCACGTCGCGACGGGCAATGGTCTCGTGTTCGTATCGGGGCAATTGCCGATCGACGCCCAGGGCCGCAAGCTCACGGACGCGTCGTTCGAAGTCCAGGCCGAACAGGTGTTGACGAATCTCAAGACGGCGCTGGAAAGCGCCGGCAGCAGCATCGGGCAACTGCTACAGGTGCGTGTGTATATCGTGGATGTCGAACACTGGGCGAGCTTCAACCAGATTTATGCACGCTGGGCCGGCGAGGCAAAGCCGGCTCGCGCCGTTGTGCCGGTGAGTGCGCTTCACTTTGGCCTGCAGATCGAAATCGAGGCAACGGCTTTGGCTTAGGTCGTTCGCTGTGCCGACTTCCTCGGATTCTGAAGGGATGACGGTATCGCTAGTCGTGCTGCTTCGCCAGCAAAGCATGCAGCGATCTGAAGCCGACCCATCCCCAGTAGACCCGGTGATGGACGATCAATCCGGCGGCGATATCCATCATCTCCACCAGATCGACCTGATCGCCGTCCGGAGTCTGCCGCGGATACTCCCACGTGAGTTGTGTGCCGTTGCAGAAGAAGGTGCCGGTGCGGTACCAGCGGCCCAGGTCGTTAGGTGGGGCGCGCAGGCCGGCGGCGAAGAACGATGTGATCGCCGTTTTGCCGGTCAGGATGCCGCTCTGGTTCTCCGGCAAGGTGGCGAGGGTCAGCGGACTTTCGAAGATGGCTTCTTCAGCGTACAGCGCCATTAGCGCGTCCAGGTCGCGGCTCTTGACCGATTCGTGCCATTGCTCGTAGATGTGGCGAATCTCGGCTTGTGTGGCCTCTATGGTCATGATCGGCTTCCGTCGTCGTGGTGGGACTTTGAGTCTAGGGCGTCCCCTGACGGAATGTTTCGATGCGTGACGAACGATGCGACCGGTTCGAACGTGCGGTGGCCTTTGTGGCCGCAGTCGCGGGGTGTGAAGCGTGAGGTATTTAGACGGGGGGCGCGGTTGCGTTTTCCAGACGAGTGCCTTAGTGAATCACAAGCGCGTTCACTTGCGCGTTGCCCGCACCCGACACGATGTTCAACCCAACATTGCCGCTTACATGCGACAACGCGCCGGCTCCTAACGTTGCACTGCTGCTACCGCTGACCGACGCGGTGGCGCGTGCATCCTGTAGCGTGTTGACATCGGCGGATGGCGAACTGACCAGCGCGATCTGATTGGCCTGCGCATTCAGCGCGCCCGCTGCGACATTGACGCCGACGTTACCGGTCGCCCCACGCAACACGTCTGCGCCGACGGATACGGTCGTCGTTGACGACGTCGCCGTGCCGGTGGTTTGCTGGACGGTCGAAAGCTTCGTGCCGGCGAATAGCGTGGCGGCGTCCGGATCGGTGGAAGCCAGCGCGTTCACCAACGCAGGCGAAGCGCCAATGCCCAGCGAGACCAGCAAGGTGATAACGGGACGAAGGTTCATGTGAGGCTCCCAGACGAGTTTGATAATGCTCGTAGCTGTGCTATCGACCGGCTGGATGCAAAAGTTGAGTAGGGATTGTGCGGGGGCGACAGCCACCGTGCGGACCGATTGTCACGTTTGCGTGAATAGTGATTTCGCAACTTAGGTATTTACCCTAGGTCTCTTGCTTCTTAGACTGTCTTCACCTGCTGCACACAAACCGATGTGCGGCGCTGTGAAAAACAATCTTTGGAGGTAGTGATCATGAAATCGCTCATTAAAGCTGTGGCCGTCGCTGTTGTTCTCGCTGCTCCCGTTGTGTCGTTCGCGCAGACCAGTCAGCCTGTTACGCGGGCTCAGGTTCGCGCTGAACTCGTCCAACTCGAAAAGGCTGGTTACAACCCGGCCCGCAGCGGCAGAGATCCGTACTACCCGGCGGACATCCAGGCAGCGGAAGCTCGCGTAGCTGCTGAAAATGGGCCTACTAGCGGTGTCGGTGGCGCCGTGAACGGCTCGTCGGAATCGGGCGCGGTTGCAGCTCCGGCATTGGGTGGCCCGCGTTCGGTTGTTGACTCTGGTCACTAATCAGTCAGATTGGCGAGCCGTTGGCAATTTATCCGATTGCTAACGTCGCTTACTGAGCGCGCAGTATCGTCTGCGCGTCCTCATCTTTTTAAATGGTCCACGACCCTGCTGTGCAGTGGTGGTGGGCCATTTGCCATATGAGGCCAGAAAACAAAAAATCCCGCCCTGCTGCTGAAGCATGAGCGAGATTTTAAGGTGGTGTCCTGGCGGAGGCGGTGAGATTCGAACTCACGGAAGGATCACTCCTTCGCCGGTTTTCAAGACCGGTGCCTTAAACCGCTCGGCCACACCTCCAAGCCCGAAATTGTAACCTGAAATCTCCTCGCTACGGCAACTTCGCACGCAGTCACAGTCGGGTTATCACTGCGGATCTTTCAGAAACAGCGCCTGCAAATCATTCAGAAACGCCTGCCCGAGCGGCGTCGGCGCAATTTTTTCGTGGTCTCGCGCAATCAGGCCGCGTTGTTCCGCTTCCCGCAACGCCGGCTCAATGGACGTCATCGATAAGCCCGTACGCTCGATAAACCGATGCACGGGAAAGCCCTCCACCAGCCGCAACGCATTCAACATGAACTCGAACGGCAGATCGCGCGGCGCGACTTCATGCTCCTCGTGCACCGGAGCGCCCGCCTTCGCCTGCTCAATAAAGGTAGTCGGATGCTTGTAGCGCATCTGCCGCAGGATGCGATTCGGAAATGACAGCTTCGTATGCGCGCCAGCGCCGATCCCAAGGTAGTCGCCAAAGCGCCAATAGTTGAGGTTGTGCTTGCTCTGCCGATGCGGCTGCGCATACGCCGAGACCTCATAGCGTCCATAACCCGCCGCGGTGGTACGTTCGTGAATCCAGTCCTGCATGTCGGCGGATGCATCGTCGTCCGGTAGCGACGGCGGAAATTTCGCGAACAGCGTGTTCGGTTCAAGCGTCAGGTGATACAGCGACAAATGCGGCGGCGCAAACGACAACGCCGTTTCAATATCTGCCTGACACTCCGCGAGCGTCTGTTGCGGCAACGCGAACATCAGGTCGAGGTTGAAGTTGTCGAACGTGGTGGCGGCCACTTCCACCGCATGGCGGGCCTGCGCCGAATCGTGAATCCGGCCGAGCGCCTTCAGATGCGCCTCGTTGAAACTCTGGATACCTACCGATAACCGGTTCACGCCACTTGCGCGAAACTGCGCGAACTTGTCAGCTTCGAAGGTGCCGGGGTTGGCTTCGAGAGTGATCTCGGCGTCGGCATCGAGCGGCAGAAGCGCACGCACGTCCGACAGCAGCCGGTCCAGCCCCGCCGCCGACAGCAGGCTGGGCGTGCCGCCGCCGATGAACACCGTATGCACCTGACGGCCCCAGACGAGCGGCAACGCCAGCTCGAGATCGGCGCGGAGCGCATCGAGATACTCATTCTCGGGGAACGCCTCGCCCTTCCACTCGTGCGAGTTGAAATCGCAGTAAGGGCACTTGCGCACGCACCACGGAAAATGCACATACAGCGCGAGCGGAGGCAGCGACGTCAGACGGATACTGCCCGGCTGTGTGAACGCCTGGATCACCCCGGGGCCACTCTGGCCGGCGACCTTGATGGGAATCACGCTTCCTCCGTCAGGCGCGCGAGCAATTTTCGCAGTGCGATCGCGCGATGGCTGCTGGCGTTCTTCACTGCCGGATCGAGCTCGGCCGCCGTCGCGTTCAGTTCAGGCAGGAAGAAATGCGGGTCGTAGCCGAAACCATGTGCGCCGCGGGGCGCGTCGATGATCTCGCCTGGCCAGCGGCCCTCGGCAATCAGCGGCTCTGGGTCGTCGGCGTGACGCACGAGCGCAAGCACGCAGAAGTAGTAAGCGCGACGGTCGGCCTGGCCCTGCAGTTGCTCGACGAGGCGTGCATTGTTCGCGGCGTCGCTCTTCGGCCCACCCGCGAGTTGCGCGTAGCGCGCCGAATAGACGCCCGGTGCGCCGCGCAGCGCGCGCACGCACAGTCCGGAATCGTCGGCCAGCGCCGGCAGGCCGGTGATCTTCGCCGCATGACGGGCCTTCGTCAGCGCATTCTCGACGAAAGTCGGATAGGGCTCTTCCGCTTCGGGCACATTGAGCGTGCCCTGCGGGATCAGTTCGATGCCGGCCGCGTCGAGCAACGCCGCAAACTCGCGCAGCTTGCCCGCGTTGTTCGAGGCCAGCACCACTTTTCCAAGCGACGCGGTCATTGCCTTTCCCGCGTCGGAAGCCGGGAGAGCTGCGCCGCCGGCGATGTCGCGATCACTCACCCTTCAACCCCAGCGCTTCTTTCTGTTTCGCCACTAGGGTGTTGATGCCGTCGCGAGCGAGATCGAGCAGCGAGTTCATCTCGTCGCGCGAGAACGGTGTGCCTTCAGCCGTGCCCTGGATCTCGACGAACCCGCCCGCGCCCGTCATCACGACATTCATATCGGTGTCGCACTTCGAGTCTTCGTCGTAGTCGAGATCGAGCACCGGTAGGCCGTTGTAGACGCCCACCGAAATCGCCGCCACGAAGTCCGTGATCGGCGAGGTTTCGATGCGGCCGCTGGTTAGCAGCTTGGTCACCGCATCGTGCGCGGCGACAAAGGCACCCGTGATGCTCGCCGTGCGAGTGCCGCCGTCGGCCTGGATCACGTCGCAATCGAGATTCATGGTGCGTTGGCCGAGTTTCTCGAGATCGAACACCGAGCGCAGCGCGCGGCCGATCAGCCTCTGGATTTCCTGGGTGCGGCCGGTCTGTTTGCCGCGTGCGGCTTCGCGGTCGTTGCGGGTGTTGGTGGCGCGCGGCAGCATGCCGTATTCGGCCGTCAGCCAGCCTTGACCGCGATCGCGCAGGAAGCCGGGGACGGTCTCCGCCACGCTCGCCGTGCAGATCACCTTGGTGTCGCCGAATTCGACCAGCACCGAGCCCTCCGCATGCTTCGTATAGTGACGCGTGATGCGCACATCGCGCAGCTGATCGGCGCGGCGGCCGCTGGGGCGGCCTTTGGAAAATGCGGTGGTGTCGTTCATCGTTCGGGGTCTGGGTGGGGTAGGCGGGAGGGAAACGCTAATTTTACCGCCGATCGTAAGGGGCGGTTCCGTGTCTGCTCCGGCGTGTGTCGCAGAGAGGCCAGATCCAGGTATGGCGGGGCGTTCCGCCAAAGATGGGATAATGCCGTTTCCACGCCCCGCGTCTCGTACACGCCGGGCGATTCGACTCTTTCGGCCATCCCGTCAGCGGCATGGCCTCATCGCGAGACAAATGATGATCTACAGCATGACTGGCTATGCGAGCGCCACGCGCGAACTCGCGGCGAATACCGGCAATGGTGGCGTGAGCGTATCGGTCGAACTGCGCACGGTGAACTCGCGCTTTCTCGATCTGAACTTCCGGATGCCGGAAGACGTGCGCGTCTGCGAGCCGGTCCTGCGCGAAATGCTGATGAACAAGCTCTCGCGCGGCAAGGTCGATATTCGTATCAATCTGCAGCGTAGCGAACAGTCGGCCAACGCTGGAGCGATCAATCATGACGCTCTGAGCCAGCTCGCGCTGCTGGAACGCGCGGTCGTCAACGCGTTTCCGGAAGCCGGCCGGCTGCGGACCGGCGAAATCCTGCGCTGGCCGGGTGTGCTCGCCGAAAGCGGTGTCCCCGCTGAAACGCTGCGCGATGCGGTGCTTGGGTGCGGCAAGCAGGCGATTACCGACCTGATCGACGTGCGCGGCCGCGAAGGCGCCCAACTGGGTACGATGCTGCTCGGCAACGTCACGGAGATGGAAACGATCGTTGCAAAGATCACGCCGCTGGTGCCGGAACTGATCACCAGGCATCAGCAGAAGATTGTCGAGCGCTTGCAGGAAGCCTTGGGCATTGCCGCGCCGGACACTGTGTCGACCAGCATCTCGCGTGAAGAGATCGCCGAGCGTATCCGGCAGGAAGTGACGATGTACGGCATCCGCATCGACATCACGGAAGAGTTGTCGCGGCTGACCGCCCACCTGAACGAAACGCGCCACGTGATCGAGAAGGGCGGCAAGGTCGGCAAACGCCTCGACTTCATGATGCAGGAGCTCAACCGCGAAGCGAACACGCTCGGTTCGAAGGCTGCTGCGAAAGAACTGGCGGATTCGTCGATGACCTTGAAGCTGCTCATCGAACAGATGCGCGAGCAGGTGCAGAATCTGGAGTAATCTTCGAGCCACTTTCGGATAACGATTGCAATGACCGACCACACACGCGAAAACAGCGCACCGCGCAATCCATACGCTGGGGCTTACCCTGGCAACCTGTTCATGGTGGTTGCGCCCTCGGGCGCGGGCAAATCGACGCTCGTCAATGCGCTGCTCGCGCGCGACGAGGCGATCCGCCTGTCCATCTCCTACACGACGCGCCCGCCGCGTCCGAAGGAGAAGGACGGTGAGCATTACCACTTCACGACGGTCGACGACTTTCTCAAGCGGCACGCCACGGGCGAGTTTCTCGAAAGCGCCGAGGTGCATGGCAACTACTATGCAACCTCGCGTCTGTGGATCGAAGAACAGATGAAAAGCGGCCATGACGTGCTGCTCGAAATCGACTGGCAGGGCGCGCAACAGGTGAAAAAACAGTTTCGCAATGCTGTCGAAATCTTTATTCTGCCGCCCTCGCTCGAAGCGCTGGAAGACCGTTTGAAAAAGCGCGGCCAGGATGAGCCAAACGTGATTACACGGCGGCTGCTGGCCGCCGGTAGCGAGATCGCGCACTCGGCTGAAGCCGAGTTCGTGGTGATCAACGAGAACTTCGACCGTGCGCTGGCGGAGTTGCAGTGTCTCGTAGCCTCAACGCGCTTGCGCTTCGCCTCGCAATACGCACGCCACACGGACCTTTTTGTGCAACTCGGCATCCACCTCCCGCACGCGTGACTGCGGCGAGGTATCGAGCACATAAGGTAGAATAAGCAACATACTGAGAAGGAATCCAACATGGCCCGCATTACCGTCGAAGACTGTCTGAAAATGATCCCGAATCGCTTCGAACTGGCACTTGCCGCAACGTATCGCGCACGCCAGCTCGCTCAAGGCCACACGCCGAAGATCGAAAGCCGCGACAAGCCCACCGTCGTCGCGCTGCGTGAGATCGCGGCTGGCCAGGTCGGCGTCGAAATGCTGAAGAAGGTACCGGTCTAAGGTACGTTCCATCCGTTTTCGATTGCCATGTAATTCACACACGCGTGCAGACCGGCGTCAAACCTGAACCTGATACGGAGGCGAATATGAGCACTACCCCCTCGCCCCCTGTCACGGAAGTGGAGAACGAAGTCCACGAGGGCGACTCACCGGCCTCGGCACGCAAGTACATCGACGCGGTCCTCGAACAATCGTTTCGCCATCTGTTCGGGCCGACCGCCACGCCGGAGCAGCCGCGCCGGCATGACGTCGTTTCGATCGCCAAGCTGACCTCTGCCTTGTCCGGCTATCTGTCGCCGGAAGAGATCAAGGACATCAAGGCGGCGTTCCACTTCAGCGACGAAGCCCACCTCGGGCAGTATCGCCAGAGCGGCGAGCCCTACATCACGCACCCGGTTGCTGTCGCGGAGATCTGCGCCAGCTGGAAGCTCGACGCCCAGTCGATCATGGCGGCGCTGCTGCATGACGTGATGGAAGACCAGGGCGTGACCAAAGCCGAACTCGCCGAGCGTTTCGGCGCCAAGGTCGCGGAACTGGTCGACGGCTTGTCCAAGCTCGACAAGATGGAGTTTCGTAATCGCGAGGAAGCGCAGGCGGAGAATTTCCGCAAGATGCTGCTCGCGATGGCGCGCGACGTGCGCGTGATTCTGGTGAAGCTGGCCGACCGGCTGCACAACATGCGCACCCTCGGCGCGGTGCCGCCGGAAAAGCGCCGCCGCGTGGCGCGCGAAACGCTGGATATCTACGCGCCAATCGCCCACCGGCTTGGCCTGAACAATACCTATCGCGAGCTGCAGGACCTGAGCTTCGCGAACTTCAACCCGCATCGTTACGCCACGCTCGAAAAAGCCGTCAAGGCGGCGCGCGGCAACCGGCGGGAAGTGGTCGGCAAGATTCTGGAGTCGGTGCAGCGCGCCATTGCGGACGCGAAGCTCGACGCCGAAGTCACCGGCCGCGAAAAAACCATCTTCAGCATCTACAAGAAGATGCGCGACAAGCAGTTGTCGTTCTCGCAAGTGCTGGACGTGTACGGCTTCCGCGTGGTGGTCGAGAGCGCGCTGGAGTGCTACACCTGCATCGGCGCGCTACATGCGCTCTACAAGCCGGTGCCGGGCAAGTTCAAGGACTACATCGCCATTCCGAAGGTGAACGGCTACCAGTCGCTGCATACCACCTTGGTTGGCCCGTTCGGTGCGCCGATCGAGTTCCAGGTGCGTACGCGCAAGATGCACGAGATCGCCGAAGCGGGCGTCGCCGCGCACTGGCTGTACAAGAACGGCGGTGCGGATCTGAACGACGTGCAGAAGCGCGCGCATCAGTGGCTCAAGTCGCTGCTCGATATCCAGAGCGAAGCGGGCGATTCGAGCGAATTCCTCGAGCATGTGAAGATCGATCTGTTCCCGGATGCGGTCTACGTGTTTACGCCGAAGTCGCGGATCATGGCGCTGCCGCGCGGCGCGACCGCGCTCGACTTTGCGTATTCGATCCACAGCGACCTGGGCAACCAGTGCGTTGCGGTGAAGATCAACAATGAGCTGCTGCCATTACGCACTGAGTTGAAGAGCGGCGATATCGTCGAAGTGATCACGGCGCCGTATTCAAAGCCGAATCCGGCGTGGCTCGGATTTGTGCGCAGCGGCAAGGCGCGCTCGGCTATCCGTCACTATCTGAAGACGATGCGGCTGAACGAGTCGGTGCAACTGGGCGAGCGGCTCGTCGATCAGGCGTTGAAGGGCTACGACCTCGCGCTTTCCGAGGTCACACCGGAAGCCTGGGAAAAGCTCGTGCAGTGGACCGGCAACAAGAGCCGTCAGGAAATTTTCGCGGATATCGGCCTTGGCCGGCGCGTGGCGGCGGTCATGGCCAAGCGCATCGAGGTGCTGATGAACGGGCACGATGCCGACGACGACAGCCCGCGCTCTGAGTCCGGCCACACGTCGCATGCGCCGCCGGTGGTGATCACGGGTACCGAAGGTATGTCCGTGCAGCTATCGGCCTGCTGCCGGCCGATTCCGGGCGACGACATCATGGGTTATATCGGCATCGGCCTCGGCATGGCTATTCACACCACCGACTGCCGGGTCGCCCAGCGCATTCACCGGCGCGATCCGGGCCGCTGGATCGACGTGGCTTGGGCACCGCAACCAGGCCGTCTGTTCGACGTGGCGGTGAAGGTGCTCGTCAAGAACACCAAGGGCGTGTTCGCCCGCGTGGCGGCGGATATCACGTCCGCAGACGCCAACATCGTCCACATTGCGATGGACGAAGACCTGTCGCAGGAATCCACGGTTTTGCGCTTCGTGATCCAGGTCAGCGACCGGGTGCATCTGGCCAACGTCATGCGCCGGGTTCGCACGAACCCGGACGTCATGCGCATCGCACGCGAACGGCCCAGCGAAGAAGGGCATCACCGTCACGATGGCGGGATGCGAATCGATCGCGAACGGGCCGATTATTGACGGCTTCTCCCGCTGCAATTCTGCAGCGCCGGTCTGAACACTCGGGCCAGATTCGGGTCTCACTCTGTTCTTGAGGGAGAGCGCAATGAACGTAGCTGACCTGAGCGGCATGGACCTCGACTATTGGGTCGCCCGCAGCCTGCACGACTTCGTGCGTGAAATCCACTTTACCGATGGCGGACAGACCGTCTCGATTCGCGGCGAGGAGCGCGGACGTCCATGGGACGGCCGGTTCACGCCCTCCACGTCATGGGAGGCGGCTGCGACCGTACTGGAGCGGACGCAGCGGCTCGAGGTGCGGGAGCACGTGAATCGTCAGCAGGCGCATTGCGTCGTGGACTTCGAAGGCGGCCACAGGACGGCGGAGGGGCGGGGCGACTCATTGCGCGTGGCGGTGCTGCGGGCGTTTGTGACCAGCCGGTTCGGCGATACCGTGGAAGATGTCTTGCAGCAGTCGCAGGCGCTCGACGGCCTCAAGGCGGAACTCATCAGCGAGGTAACGGCGGGTATGTCGCCCGAAGATATTCCGACGCCTGACGGGCAGATCGGCGACATTCAATCAGCGCCGCGGTGAAGCGCGAGTTGGGCAGGACAGGGGAGATTGTCACCACTGTTGTCCATCGTGCCAACCTGTGTGAGCGGCCTTAAGGCGCCGGTCCGCGCATGGCTGCGAGTGTCACGATGGATGCGGCGCACTTCAACGCCGTTAACCCATCAACGCAAAAACAAAGGGCCTTCCATATGGAAGGCCCTTCATGAGTGGTGCGGCTGGCAGGATTCGAACCCACGACCCCTTGGTTCGTAGCCAAGTACTCTATCCAACTGAGCTACAGCCGCACGGCAAACTGGATACAACGAAAAACCGGGTGAAACAAAAGGGCCTCCCCGGAGGAAGGCCCTCGAAATAAGTGGTGCGGCTGGCAGGATTCGAACCCACGACCCCTTGGTTCGTAGCCAAGTACTCTATCCAACTGAGCTACAGCCGCACGCAGAAACGAGATTATAGCAAAGGTATCAAAAAAGGGAAGCGTGAAACGGCGATTTGTCTGGTTGCCCTGATCGTGTAACCTTGATGGGCAGGGTTTGCTGCAGTCTATGGAAGATCATGAACAAGGCCTTTGTTAAAGAATCGAGCGAAGAGAGTGACGACGATCTCGACGCCGCGCAACCTGCGATCCCAGCCGGTGCGAAAAACTACATTACCCCCGCCGGTTACCGGCGGCTGCGCGATGAGCTGCTGCATCTGATCGACGAGGAGCGTCCGGAGGTCGTGAAACTGGTCTCGTGGGCGGCCTCGAACGGCGACCGTTCCGAAAACGGCGATTACATCTACGGAAAGCGGCGGTTGCGCGAAATCGACCGGCGCATCCGGTTTCTGACCAAACGCCTTGATCTGGCGGAGATTGTGGATAGCAGCAAGCAGGAAAACATCGACCAGGTGTTTTTCGGTGCGACCGTCGACTATGCGACCGCGGATGGCGAGGTGCACACGGTGACGATCGTCGGTGTCGACGAGGTCGATCTGGACCACGGACGGGTGAGCTGGATTTCGCCCGTGGCGCGGGCGCTGGTGAAGGCCAGGATCGGCGATCAGGTGACGTTGCACACTCCCGCGGGCCCAGAGCCGATCGACATCATCGACGTGGCGTACCCACCGCCGGATGAAGGCGGTTAATCGCTGCGCCAGGCGGTGCGGGCACGTACTACCTTCAAGTCACAGGTGACAAAAAAAGGCGCCGCAAGCGGCGCCTTTCAGTACTTCTACTACCGGATGCTTTAGAAGCGGGTACGCAGACCTGCCGTCACAGCAACCTGGTTGTTGTTGCCCGAAGCGGTCAGACCATTGATGTCTGCGTTCAGGCCCGAGCCGTCCTGGCTCACGTGTTGATATTCGCCTTGCAGGTACACGTCGGTACGCTTCGACAGGGAGTACGAAGCTTGCGCGTTGACCTGGTTCCACTTCGGATTCGCGCCGTCGATGCTCGATTGCGTGAACGTGTAGCCAGCAGCCAGGCTCAGAGCCGGCGTCAGCTGGTAACGGCCGTTCACTTCGAAGTTCTGGAAGTGACCGCTGGTCGCGCCGAGCGGAACCGTTGCCGACGTACCTGCCGAACCCGCAGCGATGCCTGCGAAGTCGTTCAGGTTGGTTTGCGTGTACACGAAGGCTGCCGTTGCCGGGCCGAATGCGTAGCTGATGCCAGCACCGAACGTACGCTGACGACCTGCCAGCAGCGTGTTGTCGCCGTCGACTGCGCCGGCGGTGTTCGTGATTGCGCCGAGAGCACCAACGTTGTTATTCAGTTGCAGGTACGCAGCTGCAACATTCAGGCCGCCGTAGTTATACGAACCGCCCACGCTGTAAGCGCGGTTGTTCGAGAACTCGCCAGCTGCGTTCGAGAAGCCATACAGGCCGCCGAACTTGAAGCCGCCGTAGTTCGCGCTCTGGAACTTGACCGAGTTGTCGACGCGGAACGAGTTGTCGAGGTTGTCGTTGTCGAACGGGTGAGCCGTGAACGTGCCACCGTATTGCGTGCCCGTCAGTGCCAGCGGTCCGAGATAGTCCACAACGCTGTCATATTGACGGCCAAGGGTCACGGCGCCGAACTGGTCGCTTGCCAGACCAACGAATGCCTGGCGGCCGAACAGACGACCGTCCTGGCGGAGCGTGCCGTTCATGACGTTAAAGCCGTTTTCCAACGTGAAGATTGCCTTCAGACCGCCACCGAGGTCTTCAGAGCCGCGCAGGCCCCAACGGCTCGTGTTGACCGCGCCGTCCGTTGCTTGCCAGTTGGAATGACCATTCTGGTTGTTCGTGTAGGTGATGCCTGCATCGATCAAACCATACAGCGTAACGCTGCTTTGCGCGTGCGCTGCAGTAGCAAAAACGCCCGTGAGGGCCGCGACCATGAGTGTCTTTTTCATCTTTGTAAACTCCGAGAACAGGATGGGTTTTGGAAACCCAGGCTTCGAGGAAACGTCACGCGTACGCTGCGAGAGGCGATGGTCTGCGTGAGTGCGCACGATGCAAGCGGCGCGCTTGTTTCCGGACAGGCAGAGTGTAAGGACGTGGTCGCCCAGCGGACCTTCCGATTTGCGCAATAAAGTATTACTTGACGCGCAATTATTGGCGATGTTTGTCAAAGCCTTATTGGAGAAGGCTTTGCGTGGATACAACGGGTGGGGAGAGGGTGTGTCAACAGTCGTGCGTTGTTCAATTGCTACACCAAATGATGCGCAAAAACAACGAGAAAAGAATGAAAATCAAGATTGTTGCGGGACGAGCAATACATGATTGTCCATCGCACCGGCAATGTTTCGAAGCGCGAGCTGTATACTGGCTTTTCTGCTTTTCGAAGCGGACTTTTTCGTTGACGAAAAAGATCTCCAAACCTTTGTCGGCGCGACTTCCCAGTCGCGCTTTTTTTTTGCCTATGTTTTCCGTGAGCCGGTTCTAGCGGATATCGGTAGCGAGGACGCCCGGCAGAGATTCGAAATCAGTAACCACGCTCCAGTCTTCCATTACGTAATGGCGGGCATCCATTGGGGAAGACAACAGGTTTTGCCAGTGATCGCCATGCCACATGGGATCAAAGTCGAAGGCCGACTCTGCCGGCTGTCTGGCCCTGTCCGCGGGCGCCTTGTGGAGCGAGCGGCTCATCCAGGCGGTAAAGCGATGGAGTTCGTTCAGCAGCATGACTATCTCCTTTACATACTTCCAAGACCATCATGAGGCGACCGGTTTACTGGAACAACCCGGACAAACACTTACGAAAGACATACTCTGTTACAAATTCAGGGAAAAATTCCCTCTTTATGCTGGGAGGGGAGTTATCAAGTAAAACTGACGTGCCGGATATTCGGTTGTTACTTAATATGCGCGCGTTCGTTGCATCCAGTCAGGTGTCGTTTCGTTATTGTTTCAGCTTATAAGCCTCTATTAAAAATTTTCTTGACGGCTGATCTTTCTTCCCCGTATAACGGCAATGCTGAATTTTCGATTAGAAGACGTGATGGCATATCGCTACCACGTACCTCGATAAGGTCGTATCGTAATCGGCGTGAGGGCATTGCCCGTCTTAATCAAATCTAGAGGGAAATTGGAATATGGAAACCGGTATCGTAAAATGGTTCAACGATGCTAAGGGCTTTGGCTTCATCACATCGGACTCGGGTGGCGACGATCTGTTCGCGCACTTCTCGGAAATTCGCGCCGAAGGTTTCAAATCGCTCAAGGAAAACCAGCGGGTTTCCTTCGAAGTGAAGACGGGCCCGAAGGGTAAGCAGGCAGCGAACATCCAGCCGCTGTAAGCCGTGCGGGCCACGCCAACCGCGCGGCCGCAAGCACTGCATCGTAGAGCAGGAAAGCCCTCGCATTGCCGGGGGCTTTTTTATTGGTGATGTTTGATACGGGTTTATTCCTATTTTAATTCCTGCTCGGGCGTATCTCGGTGACTGCAGAGGGCTTAAGGCAGTATATGCGTGGCCGATATTGCCCCTGAGTGAAGCGCACGCGTTCTGTTACGTCGATTTACCCAGGGTTTTCGAGTATAAAAATGGCCGGCCTTTCCGTGTTCGAGTCATAAAAACATAATGTTGCCACGACGTCCAGATTCGCTAAAGACTGCCACCGCACCGCGTACCGCTCCCTCAGCCCCGCATTAAAGCGGCCAGACCGCGCGCATGCCGGTGCGCCAACTGATGCATACTTGCAGCAAGCCACGTATCGAACCCTATCCTTGCCCATGTCAGAACAGTTTTTGCAGAATCCCGCGATCGATTTGCCGATAGCGTTCGTCGACCTTGAGACCACAGGCGGATCGACCGGGGAACATCGCATCACCGAAGTGGGCGTCGTCGAAGTAGGTCCATTGGGCGTGTCCCGCTGGAGCACGCTGGTCGATCCGCAGCAAAGCATTCCGCCCTTTATCCAGCAACTCACGGGTATCACCGATGCGATGGTGCGTGGTGCTCCCACCTTCGATTCAATTGCTCCCGCCCTGTTCGCGCGCCTCGAGGGAAAGCTGTTTATTGCCCACAACGCGAGTTTCGATCGTGGCTTCCTGCGCAGCGAGTTTCGCCGCGCGGGACTGGCGTTCAATCCGGATGTACTGTGCACCGTGCGTCTGTCGCGCGCACTCTTTCCGGCAGAAAAGCGCCACGGACTCGACGCACTCGTCGAGCGGCACGCACTGGTACCGTCCGACCGGCACCGTGCGCTGGCCGATGCCGACCTCCTGTGGCAGTTCTGGCAGCGTCTGCATGGGCTGGTCCCGCTCGAGGTGTTGCGCACGCAGATCGACCGCACGTTGCGACGTTACCGGCTGGCGGGCGAAATCACGGAAGACCTGCTCGATACGGCGCCGGCCGGTTGCGGCGTCTATGTGTTCTACGGAGAGGACGATGTGCCGCTCTATGTCGGCCGCAGCGTGCGGGTCCGGCAACGCTTGCGCTCGCATCTGAGCGGCGAGCGCCGCTCGTCGAAGGACATGCGGCTCGCGCAGCAGGTGCGGCGCGTCGAGTGGCTGGCGACCGGCGGCGAGTTGGGGGCGATGCTGGCGGAGGCTCAATGGATCGCAACGCTGCGTCCGGGACAGAACCGCGTGCCGCGGGTCGCGAAAAGCGACCCTGTCGATGCGCCGTGGCCGTTCGACGGACCTATCGTTTTCGAGGAGCGCGACGCGGAGTTGCAAGCCCGCGCCTTTCACGTGGTCGACCGCTGGCGCTACGTCGGTCACGCCCCCTCGCTCGCCCAGGCGGCAAGCCTGCATGCGTCGAGCGTCGCGGGTTCGTTTGAACTTTCGACTTACCGGATCCTGCAGTCGCATCTCGCGCGCGGCCTGCGGGTCATGCCGCTTGGGTTGCCCATCGCGGCAAGTGCAGCGAGCGTCGCCTAGCCCGTCGCGCCAACCCCGCCGGATTCACACACGTGACCGAGCGCGTGGGTGAGTGCGCCCGAGCGGGCGGAGTCATAGCGGGTCAATGAGTTCCAGTTCGCAATACCCTGCGCCACGCGCGACGGGCAGTCTTGGGCCGTACGTAGCGTTTGCACACGTGCGAGCCCGGCGATCATCGACTTGGTCAACCGGTCGAGCTGGGGCCGGGTGCTGGTCGCGAGGTCGGGAGGAGCCCCCTCAGGCGGGCGCGTGCTGCGCCAGGTGGCGAACAGGGCGTTCTGCATTTCCTTGCTGGCGTCAATCTGATCCTGGAAGAATGCTCGTGCAAACTCAGGGTCGACCTGCGCGGCGGCCGCCCGCTTGGCAACATCGTCGAGTAAAGCGGCTTCGCGCGGTGCATCGGTGATGGCCTGATGGTTTGCCCACTTCCAGCGCGCGACAGGCTCAGCAAGAGCCAGTCGTTGAGACACGAGCGAAATCAGATTGGTCAGGGCGGTGTCGTCGCTGTCTGCATGAACGAGGCGCGGCGATAGAGTCAATGCGGCGCACAGCGCGAGCGCACACAGTACACCGCTACGATACAAACGATTCATGAGAGGGGCGACCGGGCAGTCGAGGGAGAAAAGCCTGAAGAATAAATGATGCGGCGGTAAAGCGACGGGTATTAAGCGGGAGACGTGCGCGAACATGGCGCTGAGCTGATTGATCCGGCGCGTACCAATGAGTCAATACAACCTGCTGCGGCCTGCAAAATGTGCGCGCGTGCACTCGCCAGTCACGCACGGTGTGCGTGTCCCCGATGCTGCAGCGCGCCAGCTAACTCTTACTTCGGCTCGCACGACTTGCGTTGTTCGTCGAAGAACGCGCGAACATGCTCAGGCAGTTCGGCGCCCAGGAACTCAACGCCAGCAGGTTCCGGATCCGGACTAAAGACTTTATCCGGGGTCGGAATCTTGGGCGGTTTGGCATCCATGATTTTTCTCCTGTACCAACTGATTATCTGCCGCGGTCCCCAATCTGCACTAGTGCCGCAAAGCGTTAACACTGTTTTTCAACGCTTGTCTGTTGCTTTAACGGCACAGCATCACTTTGCTTGAACTCGTTTGAATAAAATTTAAGGCCTGCGCTGCATTTTTACGAACGGTCGCGCTTATTTGAATCTGCCGCCCTGCACGGCCTTGTACCGCCTGCCACTGCTCACTGGCGACGACGTCGCCCTGCTATGTCCGAGCTTTCTCATTGCTGCATTGCAGCGCCTGCGTGTGTCGTCGTTTTTCGCGTATTTCCGACCGGGCCCTTTAGCGTTACGTAGCCTTTACCGCAGAAACGGCGTAAAGGTGTCTGTCACGCAGAATGGTTATCGAGGCCTTTAAGCGATCGGATTCGCTGCAGTGCACATACGCCAGGAAACGTCACCGATTGTTTCAACCATCCCTCATTTTTTGTTAACGACGGGTTACGTGATTTCGTTGACGTCTTTGACGTTCTTTTACGTATGCATATGAAATGACGAAAGCACACCGCGTCCGTTTGGAGGCGGTGTGCGTGGGTCAGATGTGATGCCGTGGAATGGGCAATGCCCGGGTGTACGCGACCAGCTCAAGCTGTACGACGTGAATGACCTTCTTGCAGGCCCGTTGTGTGAGCGAAAGCGGGGCGGATAGACGGAGAGTTTCCGTCGCCCTCTACGTCAGCGGCAGACGTGCACTCGATGGTGGTGATGCCAGACCCAATGACAATGATGGTGATGGTCATAGTCAGCGAACGCCGGCATTGCCGCGCATAGCGTTGTCACTGCAACGAGGATTGTCGCGCCGATCTTCTTCATAGATACATCTCCCGAGAGTTAGAGACGAAAGCATAGCAGTTTGTGTGCCTTAAACGTCCGCGCTATCCGTCGTGTGGCGCGCATCTATGTGTTTCGCCGAAGCGTCCGGGGTGAAGCAGTTTGAGCAGCATGTTTTGACACGCGCTCACGATTGTCAGATTTGCGAGAAAAGTGATTTCGAAACTTAGGTATTTACCCTGGGTTTATCGACTCTTAGACTGTATTCACCTGCTGCACACAAACCTGTCTGCGGCGCTGTGTAAAACAAATTCTGGAGGTTTAATCATGAACTCGATCATCAAGGCTGTTGCCATCGCTGTCGTTCTTTCCGCTCCGGTCGCTTCATTCGCTCAATCGAACCAACCTGTGACCCGTGCAGAGGTGCGCAGTCAACTGGTTCAACTTGAAAAGGCCGGCTATAACCCAGCGTCGGCTGACAATGCCACTTACCCGGCTGACCTGCAGGCTGCAGAGGCGCGCGTTGCTGCAGAGAATGGTTCGACGAGCGGTGTTGGTGGTGTGGTTAGCGGTTCGTCGGAATCGGGCGCTGCTGCAGTCTCGACATTCACAGGCCAACGCTCGATTTACGCCGGTCACTAAATCACTGTAGTGACGTTGTTCTGGGGTCTGGGCCGGACGGTGACGTCTGCCCACCCCAGCAGGTTTCGTTGGAAATGGTTCGTAAAACGTGTAAGTGACATCGAAACCTAAAGCGAGGTTGTGCGTCCTACACTGAAGTTGCCTCTAGCGAGAGGTGCTTTCATGGACATATCTCCCTTGTCAAACCCGCCGTTGCACCGGCGGGTTTTTTTGTGTCCTGACGTCGCGCTGTCGGTCGTGGCAATCGTGACTGTAGTGGATGATTCAGCGGCGCATGACACTTCCGCCAAACGTATTTCCACCGGGCGAACCTGCGCTGAAAGAGCCCGAGCCGGATGTACTCGCGTCGAATGCGCCTGAGTTGAAGCTGGTGCCACTGGCATCGATTGAATCCGGATTCGGCAAGCCCCGGGCAGCTCGGCGAGCATAGACGCCGCGCGGATCGGCTGCGACCTTTTTGTAGGTATCCTCATGATCCCAGCGCGGCGTGCTGCCGTAGACATAGCCCTGATTCACCTGCACCAGCACGCCGATTGAAGGATTGCAGCCGAGGCCGACGGCGATGGTTTCGTTCGTAAATGCGCCCATGTTGCTGACGCCCATTCCGACCGCGCCTCCTACATGCACTGCGTCGCACTGATTCGCCGCAAACACGACTGTGTCGCTCGGGATCGCAACGTCAACGAACTCGGTTCCGCCGACTAGCACGGTCACGAGCTTGCCCGCAGCCAAGGTCCCGTTCTGAACCTGGCCCGTCTTGACAAAGTCGACCTGGAGCGCGAAGCCGGTTAAGTGTTTCGCGTCTTTCGGCAGGGGGACTTTGTAAGGGGCCAGGCGCGGGCCGTCGTCTATGCCGGCAAAATTTCCGCCGCTGGCGGTGATACGCATGCCGACGCCAGCGATGTTGGTGCTATATACGCCCGCGAAATCGGCCACAGGAGCCGGCGCCATCGCCAACTGGGCCTCGCGCGTGTTCGATGCCCCGCTGCAGACAAATGGAATATCTTGTGACGCCGCGACGCGCACCGACCCGATCGTCGCACCTACTGGCAGGCTTGGCGAGACAGCGATATTCGTCGAAGGAAGCGTGAGATCAAGAGGCTGACTGGCGCTGCTGGAAACGCAATTCGCATGCGCGGATTGGGCGCCACCTAAGCAGATCGCGCCGAGGACCGGCAGGGATAGAAAAAATCGAAAACAAAGCCGGATGTCTGCTCGCATCTCTCTCACCTGGTAGCCGCCCGAGTTCTATTCTGAGGCGATTGTACGGATCTGAAATGCGGTCGACGACGCCGGCTTCTTACTGAATCTGACAGCCGTGCGGGATGGGGAAGCTACCCGAGTGTCACTTTCGCGTCCTCGCCGAGAGGCGTCTCATCGCTATAATTGAGGCTTTCCCTATACAACCCCATGCAAATAGGCGGCCTTTCTTTGGCATCTGGCGCTGCCCTCGTCATCGCCATAGCGTTCGCGGTTGCAGCCTGTTTGGTCCGCTTCGGCTTCTTCAAGTCCGTGGTAGAGGGGGAAATCTCCGCCAACAGATTTCATGCGATCGACGGCCTGCGCGGTTATCTGGCATTGGGCGTTTTGTTGCACCACGTCGTGATTAACGAGCAGTTCTATCGGACGGGAACTTGGGAGTTGACGCCGTCGCGATTAAACACTTTTGTTGGACGCGGTTCCGTCGCCTTCTTCTTCATGATCACAGCGCTCCTTTTCTGGGGGCGAGTTATCGAAGGCGACGGCAGGATCGACACCTTGAAGCTTTATGTGTCTCGTGTCCGTCGTCTCGTGCCGATGTACCTTGCGAGTGCGGGACTTCTCATTGCCACTGCTTTGGCGCTGACACATTTTCGCATTTCAGCGCCGCTTGCCGATCTGGTCTCGCAGATAACGTCCTGGTTGCTATTCACCATACCTGGCATGCCCGACATCAATGGGCTCAAGCAGACCAGTCTGATAAACACGGTCTTTTGGTCGCTCGTATACGAGTGGAGGTTCTATCTGATCCTGCCGTTCGCGGCCGCCATCGCTTCTGTTAGTCGCGCGTGGGCTGTGGCTGTTGGCGCAGGACTGTGCATAGCGCTATTTTCAGCGACTCAGATCGAGTGGTTTTTCATTGGTGGATGCGTCGCGGCCTATTTTGTCCGCGTTAAGGCCGTGCAGGAATTGAGTGTGGGACCAACGGGCTCGTTCGTTGCGCTTGCCTGCATCGCCACTACCGCGCTGTATCAACCGCTCACGTATTCGCCGCTCGCCGCCGCATTGCTCTTTGTTCCTTTTCTTATTTTCGCAGCAGGCAATTCACTATTCGGGTTGCTAACCTGTCGTCCCGCGCGGCTTCTGGGCCTCCTCAGTTACAGCGTCTACCTGCTCCATAACTGGGTGTTGTATCTCGTTTCCCGTATGGTCAACCACTACACGGCGGTCGCGGGCTTGTCGCCCGTACGTTATTGGGCGCTTGCCGTCCCCGTCGTGCTGGCGACCGTCACCTTATCCGCCCTCACATATCGTTTCGTCGAATATCCCTGGATAGGTGGCATAGGGAAGGAAAATCGCCTCCGCCGATGGCGGCGCGTGCATTGAACAGATATTGTCCCAGCGCGAATCAACGACCACGCGAATTTCGACCGGTCAGTTCAATTGTCTATGGCGTAAGGTTGGGCCTGCGTGGCTTGTGCTGGTTGACTGAATCTGGCTGCATAGCGGTTACGTGCGCCCCAGAAAGCAAAAAGCCCAGTCGCAATGACTGGGCTAAGTGCTTGAATCTGTTGGTGCCGGAAAGAGGAATCGAACCCCCGACCTTCGCATTACGAATGCGCTGCTCTACCGTCTGAGCTATTCCGGCATCAGGAGAAACGAGATTATAGGGACTTTATTGACGCCTTGGCAAGCCCCCGGGTTCAACTTTTTGTTTCGAGATGGTAGCGGGTTACGCGGTCTACCTCGTTCTTCGAGCCGAGGAACACGGCCACCCGTTCGTGCAGGCTTTTCGGAACAATATCCAGAATGCGCTTCTCGCCGTTGGTTGCCGCGCCGCCTGCCTGTTCGACGATGAACGCCATCGGATTGGCCTCGTACATCAGGCGCAGCTTGCCTGGCTTGTCCGGGGAGCGCTTGTCCGCCGGGTACATGAAGATGCCGCCGCGATTCAGGATACGGTGCACATCGGCGACCATCGATGCGATCCAGCGCATATTGAAGTCTTCCTGACGCGAGCCGTCCTTGCCGGCCTTCAGTTCATCGATGTACTGATGGACAGCCGGGTACCAGTGGCGCTCGTTCGACGCGTTGATCGCGTATTCACGCGTTTCGACCGGAATGGTCATGTCGCTTTGCGTGAGTACCCACGAACCCAGCTCGCGGTCGAGCGTAAAGCAGTTCACGCCGTTGCCGGTGGTCAGCACCAGCACGGTTTGCGGACCGTAGACGGCGTAGCCGGCGGCGACCTGCTGCGTGCCTGGTTGCAGGAACGACTGTTCAGTCGGCTGCTGGCCGTCCGGGCAGCGCAACACCGAGAAGATAGTGCCGATCGACACGTTCACGTCGATGTTCGACGAGCCATCCAGCGGATCGAACACCAGCAGATATTCGCCCTTCGGATAGTTGGCCGGAATTGGCGAGAACTTCTCCATTTCTTCGGACGCCATGCCGGCCAGATTGCCGCCCCATTCGTTCGCTTCAAGCAGGATTTCGTTCGACAGGATGTCGAGATTTTTCTGCACCTCGCCCTGGACGTTCTCGCTGCCGGCGGTGCCGAGCGCGTCGCCCAGCGCGCCCTTGCTGACGTGGTAGCTGATCGCCTTGCAAGCCCGTGCGACGACTTCGATCAGCAGGCGTAGATCTGCCGGCAGGTTGTTGGTTTCGCGCTGCTGCTCGATCAGATACTTCGTGAGAGTGGTACGACGTTGCAAAGCCATTGCAGTACTCCGGTAAGGCGAAGGAATCCCGTGATTTTACCCGCTCGCTGTGTCTTTCCTGTGCCACAGAAAAATTTGAGGCGGAATGCACGTGCTGCACCAGCACACACCACCGCGGTAGCAGGCGCCCAGCCGGTCCGGAAAGGCGAGGGAGTGCTGGCGTCGACCCCGAATCTCAGGCTTTGCGCGCTGCCTTCACAGCGGCAACGTTGCTGACCATGCTGGCGGCGTGGCTGACCGCGCGTGCGTGGCCACGCGGCATACCCGGCAGTTTCGGCCTCCGTGCGCGGGCGAGCGGTTCGATCTCGTTGGCGATCTGCTCGCCGGCTGCCTCAGTGGCGATGCGCAGGTCGTAGGCGATTTGCAGATTGAGCCAGAACTGCGCGCTTGCGCCGAAATAACGGCCAAGCCGCAGCGCGGTATCTGCCGAGATTGCGCGCTTGCCGAGCACCACGTCGTTGATGCGCGGCGTAGGCACACGCAGCGCTTTTGCCAGAGCGTTGACCGACATGCCGAGCGGATCGAGAAACTCGATGCGCAGGATCTCGCCCGGATGGACAGACGCGATTTGCTCGCCAGTTTCGATGTCCGAAAAGTCGGTGCTTTCCAGCTCGGAGCGTTTGATGACCATGCTGGTCTCCCAATCAATCAGTGATAATCGACGACCTCGACATTCAGCGCCTCGCCATCCACGAAGTGGAAGCAGATGCGCCACTGCGCGTTGATGCGGATGCTCCATTGCCCGCTGCGTAGCCCTTGCAGCGCCTCCAGCCGATTGCCGGGCGGCGTGTACAGGTCTTCAACCGAAACCGCGGCGTCGATCATGAGCAGCTTGCGATGCGCGGCGGACTGAATTTGCGTGGGTAACGAACGGACGAAGCCGCCTCTAAATAACAGTGCTGTAGCCTTGTTGCCGAATGTCGTAATCATAGGGATGATATAACGCCTCGCGTTAAACGTAAACCGTTAAATGAACGGGTTTACTTTCACCCCGGCGGCCCAACAAAAACAGTCGTCCGAATGGCCAACGTCTGTGTAGGACCAACTCCTACGGACTTTGCGGACGAAAAAAAGCCGGCCACATGTGCCGGCTTTCTCCTGCCTGAAAGTACCCAGGCAGATCAGGCGAGCGCCTTCTCAACGATCTCGCGCACGTCGCGCGATTTCACCTGTGCCGCTACTTTCTCCAGGGCTGCGCGCATGCCGTCGCGCAACTTCGGCGTGAAGCGACGCCACAGTTCGAGCGAGCGGGCGAGGCGCGCGGCGACCTGCGGATTCAGCGCGTCGAGCGCGATGACCTGCTCGGCCCAGAACGCGTAACCCGAGCTGTCTTCGGCGTGGAACTGTGCCGGGTTGGCCGCGCAGAAACTGAAAATCAGCGAGCGGGCGCGGTTCGGATTTTTCAACGTGAACGCCGGATGAGTCATCAGCTTGCGCACGATCTCGATCACCGGACGTTGTGCGTTGCCGCGCTGGGTGGCCTGCAGGGCGAACCACTTGTCGATGACAAGCGGTTCCTTCTCGAAGCGGCGATAGAAGTCGTCGAGCGCTTCCTGCGCCTGCGTGCCGCCGCCGGCCGCTGCAGCGTTGAGCAACGCGGACAGCGCGGCCGAGCGATCGGTCATGTTATTTGCAGCGGCATACTGCGCCGAGGCGAGGCGCACGGCTTCGGCCGGATCGTCCAGTTCGGCAAGATAGGACAGCGCAAGATTCTTCAACGCACGATGTCCGCTTGCCTTCGGCGTGGCTTCGTACTCGCCCGGCGTATGGTGCTGTTCGTACACCGCGAGCCATTCGTTCCTGAGCGCCGTGGCGAGGCGCTTGCGTACGAACTGGCGGGCAGCATGCACTGCAGCCGGATTCGACTCGGACATCTGCTCGGCCAGATACGCTTCGGATGGCAGAATCAGCGCCAGCTCACGGAACGCCGGCGAGAGCGATTCGTCGGTCAGCACGCGTGCGAACGCGGCGACGATCGAATCGTCTAGTTGCAACGGCGCGCCGGTCGCGGCACGCCCGGCTAGCGCGAGCAACTCGCGCGTCGCCAGTCGCTGACCGGCTTCCCAGCGGTTGAAAGGGTCGCTGTCGTGGGCGAGCAGGAAGGCGAGTTCGTCGGCCTTATAGTCGTATTCGACAATCACCGGTGCCGAGAAATTGCGCAGCAGCGAAGGCAGCGGCTTTTCGGCCACATCGACGAACGTGAAGGTCTGCTCGGTCTCGGTAAATTCGAGGACACGCGTAGTGCCCGGCGCCGCGCTCGCTTCGCCCTCGAGCCGCAGCGGCAGATCCGCACCGTCCTTGCCGATCAGGCCGATCGCAAACGGGATCAGCAGCGCACCCTTTTGCGTCTCGCGGGCGGCCGGCGCAGCGTCGCCGTAGCCTTGCGTGAGCGTCACGCGGTAGGTGCGAGCCGCAGCGTCGTACGCAGTCTTGACAGCCACACGCGGCGTGCCGGCCTGGCTATACCAGCGTTCGAATTGGGCAAGGTCGCGCCCGTTCGCGTCCGCCATCGCATGACGGAAGTCGTCGCAGGTCACGGCCTGGCCGTCGTGGCGCTTGAAGTACAGGTCCATGCCCTTGCGGAAGCCATCGCGGCCGAACAGCGTCTGATACATCCGCACGACTTCCGAGCCCTTCTCGTACACCGTCATCGTGTAGAAGTTGTTGATCTCGACGTAGCTTTCCGGGCGTACCGGATGCGCCATCGGACCCGCGTCTTCGGCGAACTGCATCTGGCGCAGCACGCGCACGTCTTCGATGCGCTTGGTGGCGCGCGCGGCTTCGTCGTGACCGTTGTGACCGCCCGCCATGTCTGCCGAGAACTCCTGGTCGCGGAACACCGTCAGGCCTTCCTTCAGGCTCAACTGGAACCAGTCGCGGCAGGTCACACGGTTGCCGGTCCAGTTGTGGAAGTACTCGTGGCCCACCACCGCTTCGATGTTGGCGAAGTCGGTGTCGGTCGCGGTTTCCGGGTTCGCCAGCACGTACTTCGTGTTGAAGATGTTGAGCCCTTTGTTCTCCATCGCGCCCATGTTGAAGTCGCTCACGGCGACGATCATGAAGCGGTCCAGGTCGAGTTCCAGCCCGAAGCGCTCTTCGTCCCAGCGGATCGAATGGATCAGCGAATCCATGGCGTGACGGGTCTTGTCCAGGTCGTGCGGTTCGACCCACACCTGCAGCAATTTCTCTGCGCCGGAGCCGCTCTTCACGCGTTCTTCGATGCACACCAGCTTGCCTGCTACCAGTGCGAACAGGTAGCAGGGCTTGCGGAACGGATCTTCCCAGCGGGCGAAATGGCGGCCGTCGGGCAGATCGCCTTCCTCGAGCAGATTGCCGTTCGACAGCAGCACCGGATACGCAGACTTGTCCGCGCGCAGCGTGACCGTGTAGGTCGCCATCACGTCCGGCCGGTCGAGGAAATAGGTAATGCCGTGAAAGCCCTCTGCCTCGCACTGGGTAAAGAAGTTGCCGCTGGACACGTACAGGCCCGAGAGCGTAGTGTTTTCAACGGGTTTGCAGATGCTCGTGATCGTCAGTTCGAAGCTGTCCGGTACGTTCTCGACGGTCAGCCCGTGTTCCGCCGGACGCACCGCGGTATATGGCGCGCCGTCGATGGCCGCGCTGACGAACTCGAGTCGTTCGCCGATCAGTTCGAGATGTGTCGCGTGCGCGGCGTCCGGATTGCGGCGCAGGCGCATCGTGTTTTTGACGACTGTGCGTTCGGGCACGAGATCGAACTCAAGTGCCACGGTATCGATCAGGAAGGCGGGCGGCGCGTAGTCGGCGCGACGGATCACAGGGGGCGTTGCGGTATCAGCCATGGCGGTTTGTAAGAATAAGATATTGAGCCGGCGGCGCATCCAGTACGCACCGGTATGTCAGCCATTGTACAAAGAAAGCTCGGGCCGCTCTGCGGGTCGAACTTTTTGTCTCGGGGCCAGGTCAGCGTATGATCGGGCCGCCGCGCTTGCGTGCGGCGATTACTCGTAAGGATGAGGATGACCATGAAATCAGACCGTTGGACCGGGCGCGTCATGCTGATGCTGGTGGCGCTGACGGCACTGCTCTCCGGCTGCACCAGCTATGTGACCACCCAGGTGACAGCGTTCTCCGACTGGAGCGGCAGCGACGCGAGCCGTACTTATGCGTTCACGCGTGGCCCCGCGCAGCAGAACAGCCTGGAACAGCAGACCTACGAGGTGCTGGTGGCCAATGAGCTGGCCGTGCGCGCGTTCAGGCAGGTCGACGCACAGCAGGCTCATTATCTGGTTGGCCTCTCGTACGGCACCAAGAGCCAGGCCGTCAGCGTGACCGAGCCGGTGTTTTACAGCAGCCCGTGGCCGGGACCTTACTGGGGCCGTCCGATCGACCCGTGGGGCCCGTTCGGAGCGTTTCCTCCCGCCTATGTGACTTCCACTTACCCCGTGTTTACACATACGCTCGGCGTCCGCATCACGGACCGCGCGACTGGCAAGGAGGTCTACAACGTACTGGCGCGCAACGCGGGCGACGAGGCGTCGCTGGTGCGTGCCATGCCGTATCTCGCGCGTAGTGCGCTGGCGGATTTCCCGTTGAGCAATGGCGCGGTGCGCACCGTCAAGTTGCCGGTCGACAAGAATGCGGGGATGTCGAACGAGGCGGCCGGTGCGCCGGCGCCGGGTTCGCCGGTTGCGGCTCCGACAGTCGTGCAGTAAGAGCACGCAGCGAGCGGGGAGCCTGCTGGCCTTCGGCTAGCAAGATGCGACAGACGCGCAAGCAAAACGGCCCGGCGGGGTGAACCTGCCGGGCCGTTTTGCGTCGTAACGTTCGAAACTCGCGGCGCTAACTACCTGGCTTGCAGACCGTGGTGGCTCAGAACGCTCGAAGGAATGCACGGTGACGGCAGCTAACGCGTCGGGCCTGAGCGACGGCGCCGCCGCGGTGCTCGTGATGTCGGGAGCCGAACGCCGAGCGCGTCGAGCCAGGTTTACGCAGCGATCTTCGTCTTGCGCGCGGTATGTTGCCGCGGCGCTTCGCGTTGATGCACGCGCTTGCCGGCAGCGTAGGTTTCAAAGATCGCGCGGTCGTCGCCGAGCAGCGCGAAGGCGAACAGCAGTTCTTCGAGCGACTCGGTGCGCCCGGTGCGGCGCGCCAGCAGCGGCGTCGCCTGCGGATCGAGCACGATGAAATCCGCTTCCGACTTCGGCGCCAGCGTGCCGACCTTGTCCGCCAGGTCAAGCGCTTCGGCGGCACCTGCCGTGGCGAGCCAGAACATCCGCGTGGCGGTCAGATGATGGCCGGTGAGACGCGCCACCTTGTGCGCTTCGTTCATCGTCTGCAGCATCGAGAACGACGTGCCGCCGCCGACGTCGGTCGCGAGTGCGACCGGCATGCCGGCTTCGGCGGCCTTGTCGAAGTCGAACAGACCGCTGCCGAGGAACAGGTTCGAGGTCGGGCAATGCGAGGCGACCGTGCCAGTCTGCGCCATCCGCTTACGGTCTTCCGCGTCGAGGTGGATGCAGTGGCCATACACGGCACGGCGGCGCAGCAGGCCGTAGTGATCGTAAATGTCCAGATAGCTGCGATGGCCGGGGAACAGATCGGCGACCCATTTCACCTCGTCGGTGTTTTCGGCGACGTGGCTCTGGATGAAAATATCCGCATGCTCGCGCGCGAGCACACCGCACGCTTCGAGTTGGGCCTCAGTCGAGGTCGGTGCGAAGCGCGGCGTCAGCGCATACATCTGGCGGCCACGGTTATGCCAGCGGCTAATCAACTCGGCGCTGTCGTCGTAGCCCGACTGCGCGGTGTCACGCAGGAACTCGGGGCAGTTGCGATCCATCAGCACCTTGCCCGCCACCATGCGCAGGTTGCGGGCCTCGCTTTCGGTGAAAAGCGCATCTGCGGACTCCTTGTGCACCGTGCAATACACGAGCGCCGTGGTCGTGCCGCAGGCGAGCAGTTCTTCGACGAAGAAACTGGCTGTGTCCTGAGCGTAGGCCGGATCCGCGAAGCGGCGCTCTGTCGGGAAGGTGTACGTATCGAGCCACGGCAGAAGGCCGGGCGCGGGCGAGGCGATCATGTCCGTCTGCGGATAGTGAATGTGCGTGTCGATAAAGCCAGGCACGATAAGCTTGTCGCGCATGTCCTGCACCTGCGTGCCGGGGGCGAGCTGGGACGACAGCGCTGCATACGCGCCCGCTGCGACGACGTGGCCGTCTTCCACGATCAGCAGGCCGTCTTCGTTGAAGACCGCTGCGTTGGACGATTGCGCAGGGTCGCCGTTGAAGGTCAGCAGTTGCGCGCGGAATGCGGTTTGGGCCGCTTGAGCCGAGTGATTCATGGGGAAAGCCGTCTCCGTTGTATGGAATATGAAGCGATAAATTGGCGGTAAATGACGCCGCAAACAAAGCGGAAGAGGCGAGGCGCAGGTGCGGCGCGCTAGCGCCGCTTCTCCTGCTGCTCGCGCTCCATACCGCGCTGGTCAGTCCGCGTCAGCGGCGTGCCAGTGCGCGTCGAGTTTCGCGATCAACGCATCGCGTTCCGTGGGCGTGACGAACGCCGCCTCGAAGCTGTTGCGGATGATCGTGTAGACCTCGGCATCGGTGAGCTTGAGCGCATCGATGGTGGCGAGGTAGTTCGCATTGACGTAGCCGCCAAAGTAAGCCGGATCGTCGGAATTCACGGTGACGGCGACGCCCTTGTCGAGCAGTGCCTTCAGCGTGTGTTTGGTCAGATCGTCGAACACGCACAGCTTGAGGTTCGACAGCGGGCACACCGTCAGTGCGACGCGCGTGTCGGCCAGCCGCGTGACGAGCGCCGGGTCTTCGATGCTGCGCACGCCATGGTCGACGCGGTCCACCTTGAGCAGATCCAGCGCTTCATAGATATACGACGGCGGTCCTTCCTCACCTGCATGTGCAACGAGCTTCAGACCCTTGGCCCGCGCCTTCGCAAACACACGCTCGAACTTCGACGGCGGATGGCCGCGCTCGGACGAATCGAGACCGACGCCGATCAGCCGATGCTTGTACTGGTCAAACAACGGCAACGCTTCGTCGAAGGTGGCAAGCGCGTCTTCCTCGGAGAGGTGGCGCAGGAAACACAGGATCAGCTTGCTCGTGAGGCCGCGCTTTTCCGCGTCGGCGAGCGCACGCTCGATGCCGGCCACGACGGTGGCGATCGACACGCCCCGTTCGGTGTGCGTCTGCGGGTCGAAGAAAATCTCGGTGTGGATGACGTTGTCGGCGAGCGAGCGCTCGACGTAGGCCATCGTCATGTCGTAGAAATCCTGCTCGTGCAGCAGCACGCTCGCACCGGCGTAGTAGATGTCGAGGAACGATTGCAGATCGGTAAACGCATACGCCCTGCGCAATGCTTCGATCGAATCGTAGGCGAGCGTCACGCCGTTGCGTTCGGCGAGCTTGAAAATCAGCTCGGGTTCCAGTGAGCCTTCGATATGGATATGCAGTTCGGCCTTCGGCGCGGCTGCCACTTTGTCGGCGAGAGTGAGAGCGGTGGGCGTATTCATACTGGTTTCTTTAGTGGTTCGATTTAATGGTCTGGCGTGCGAGAAGTTGGGCTTTACCGGATGTGTACCGCAAGGCGCTGAGCGGTCACGCCGCCTGGGTAGCGTGCGCGTTCGCTTCGACTGCCTGCAATACTTGCGCGGCCGCGGAAATCGCGATGATCTCCGGCGACTTGTCGTCGATGCCATCTACGCCAAGCGGGCATTTCATCCGCGCAATCTGCGCAGGATCGATGCCGCGGGCGGCGAGCCGGTGTTCGAACTGCTTGCGCTTGGAGTGCGAGCCGATCATGCCGAAGAACGCGAAGTCACCGCGCCGCAAGATGCGCTCGGCGAGCTCAAGGTCGAGCGTATGGTTGTGCGTCATCACGATGAAGTACGTCTGCGGTGCGGCCTGGTCGATCGCTTCGTCGGGCGCATCGTTCGGATCGATCGTCACGTTCGACGCCTGCAGCAACTCGGGCGGCGGAAACTGCGCGTCGCGCTCGTCCACCCAGCGCACGTGGCACTGCAGCGTTCCAAGCACGCGCACGAGCGCGGCGCCGACGTGTCCGGCGCCGAACAGCACCACCGCGAAGTCGCGCGGTGCGATGGTCTCGGTGAGCAGCGAACTGCTTTCCTCGAAGCCGGCGCCGTCCCACAGCAGACAGTCGGCGCTTTCGACGCCGGGCTCAGGTTCGGACAGCATCACCGCATCCGGCGCGGGGCCGAATGATACGCTACGCACCGTCGACTGACCGGCCGCCACGCGCTTGGCGAGCGAGCTGATCCAGCCGAGATCGGCCACGTCCAGTCGCTCGAATGCGAGCACCACCGCGCCGCCGCAGCATTGGCCGAGACTCGGGCCGAGCGCGAAGCGCTCGAGCCGGCGCATATGCGACATGCGCATGCCTTCCTTGAGGACCTGGCGGGCGGACTCGATGGCTTTCCATTCGAGGTGGCCGCCGCCGATCGTATGGCGTGCCGAATCGCGCGTGACAATCATCTTGGTGCCGGCTTCGCGCGGCGCCGATCCTTCGACGCGCGCGACCGTCACCAGCACGGCGGCGTCGCCGTGTGCGAGCAGTTGTTGCAGATCGGTTAGCCAGGGTTGCATCCGGCGGTTCTCCATCCATGGCTGCAAGGGGTGTCCGTGCAGCCGGTTAAGCGTGGCGCTGTGCGATCGTGTCGCGCAGCGCGTGAAAATTCATGTTGCGGTATCGACGCTGGCCGGTGTCTTTGGCGCTGCGCCGGCTGTTGTATTGCCCACCGAAGTTGCTGCTGTTTCGGGCTCCTTTGGATCGCTTGAACCTGCCGCCGGCATGCTCACAACGGACGCTGCCTGCTGCATCGCCTCCAGCGCATCGAGAATCGCCTCGGGCGTCGCCGGCGCGCGCAGCGGCGGGGCATGATTCGCTTGCGGCGCCGTCGCTGCAATCGCATCGCGGATCGCAAGAAACACCGAGAACGGCAACAACAGCGGTGGCTCGCCGACGGCCTTCGAACGGAATACGGTCGGCTCCGCATTCTCGTTGCGGTAAAGCTGCACGTGGAAAGCGGCGGGCGTATCGCTGACCGCCGGAATCTTGTACGTCGACGGCGCGTGCGTCATGAGTCGACCGTCGCGGTTCCACCAGAGTTCCTCAGTGGTCAGCCAGCCCATGCCCTGGATGAAGCCGCCTTCGACCTGGCCGATATCGATGGCCGGATTGATCGACTGCCCGGCGTCGTGCAGCACGTCGGCGCGCACGAGCTTCCATTCGCCCGTCAGCGTATCCACCACGACTTCCGATACCGCCGCACCATACGCGAAATAGTAGAACGGATGACCGGTCAGTGTCTTCGCGTCCCAGTGCACCTTGGGTGTCGTATAGAAGCCGTCGGACCACAACTGCACGCGCGCCAGATACGCCATGTTGACGAGTTGTGCGAACGGCATTGTCACGCCGTTGGCGTGCACCATGCTGTCCTTGAACTGCACGGCGTCGGGTTCGCCGCCGAGTTCTCTGGCAGCCAGCGCGGCCAGCCGCTCGCGAATCGTGCGCGCCGCAGCTTCGGCTGCCTTGCCGTTCAGATCGCTGCCTGTGGAGGCGGCTGTCGCCGAGGTGTTGGCCACCTTGGACGTATCGGTCGCCGTCGCGCGCACCCGCGAGAGCGGCACGCCGAGTTCGTTGGCGACCACCTGGGCCACCTTCGTGTTGAGCCCCTGGCCCATTTCGGTGCCGCCGTGATTGACGAGGATCGAACCGTCCTTGTAGACGTGCACCAATGCGCCGGCCTGATTGAGAAAAGGCACGTTGAACGAGATGCCGAATTTCACCGGTGAGAAGGCGATGCCGCGTTTGAGCACGGGACTCGTTGCGTTGTAGGCAGCGAGCGCGGCGCGGCGTGCCCGGTAGTCGCTGCTCGCGAGCAGTTCCTCGGTGAGCGGCGCAATCACGTTATCTTCGACACGTTGTCCGTATGGCGTGACATCGCGCTCGCCGACACCGTAGTAATTGGCAAGCCGCACATCGAGCGGATCGAGTTTCAGCTGCCGGGCGATGCTGTCGAGCATCACTTCCATCACCAACGCGCCCTGCGGGCCGCCGAAGCCGCGAAACGCGGTGTTCGACTGCGTGTTGGTCTTGCAGCACAGCGCCACGATGTCGACGTCGGAGAGGTAATACGCGTTGTCGAAGTGGCACACTGCGCGCGTCGCGACGGCGCCGGAAAGGTCCGCAGAATAACCTGCGCGCAGGGCAATTTCGACCCGTGCGCCGAGAATGCGGCCGGTGTCGTCGAAGCCGGCTTCGTATTCGTACACGGCGTCGTGGCGCTTGCCGGTGATCATGAAGTCGTCGTCGCGGTCGGCGCGTAGTTTGACCGGACGTTGCAGCAACTTTGCGGCGAGCGCCGCGACGCAGGCGAATAATGCCGATTGCGACTCCTTCCCGCCGAAGCCACCACCCATACGCCGGCATTCGCAGACGACGCTATGCGCCGGCCAGTCGAGCATATGCGCGACCACCTGTTGCATTTCGCTCGGATGCTGTGTCGAACTGTAGACCAGCATGCTGTCCATCTCTTTGGGGACGGCATACGCGACCTGGCCTTCGAGATAAAACTGCTCCTGCCCACCAACTTCGAAACTGCCCAGGATCTGGTGCGGTGCGGCGGCGATTTTCGCCGCGGGCTCGCCGCGCGTCAGATGCAAGGGCGGCAGGACGAACTGCTTTTTCGCTTTGGCTTCGGCAGGGGTGAGCACGACGTCCAACGCTTCATAGCGGACCACGTCATCGCTTTTCGCCAGCGTCGCGGCGCGTCGGGCGAGTTCGTGGCTTTCGGCAATGACTGCGAATACCGGTTGACCGAGATACAGCGCCTCGCCGTCGGCTAGGATCGGATCGTCGTGCAGCACCGGGCCGCAGTTGTTCTCACCGGGAATGTCGGCGGCGCTCAACACCGCGATTACGCCCGGGGCGCTGCGCACGGCGCTCAGATCGAGCGAGGCGATCCGCGCGTGCGCATGGCGTGACAGTCCGAGCGCTGCGTGCAACGTGCCTTGGAGTTCGGGGATGTCGTCCGTATAGGTGGCTTCGCCGCTGACATGCAACGCGGCGGACTCGTGCGGCAAGGATGTGCCGATCGAAGCCGTCTCGGTTTCGGCCCGGTCCGCGGCATGGTGGATGAATGCGTCGGTCTGCTTGTTCATCACAGCGGCTCCTGCGCGGGCGCCACTTCCGCAGCGCCCGTTTCGAATGCGAAGGCATTGACGTCGAACAGGGCGAGCGGTGCGTGATCGCGCGTTTCCAGTTGGAAGCGCAGCAGCAGGTTGCGCGCCACCTTCAACCGATAGGCGCTCGACGCACGCATGTCGGAGAGCGGCTCATAGTCGGCGGCGAGCGCATCCATGGCGCGTTGGGTTGCCGTGTCGTCCCAGGCCGCGCCGGTCAGCGCGGCTTCAGCGTGGGCGGCGCGCTTCGGGGTCGCCGCCATGCCGCCGAAGGCGAGGCGCGCCTCGACAATGACGTCGTCCTTGATCTGCAATGCAAACGCGGCGCAGACCGCCGAGATGTCCTGGTCGTAACGCTTCGAGACCTTGTAGGTGCGAAAGCGCAGATTCCGCGCCGGTCGCGGCACGCGGATCGCGGCGACGAATTCGCCGGCGGCCAGCGCCGTCTTCTGATAGCCGAGGTAAAAAGCGTCGAGCGGGAGCGTGCGTGTTTTTGCGCCGTTGCGCAGCACGACTTCGGCGCCAAGTGCGAGAAGTGCCGGCATCGAGTCGCCGATCGGCGAGCCGTTCGCGACATTGCCGCCGAGCGTGCCCGCGTTGCGGATCGGCAGCGACGCGAAGCGGGTCCAGAGTTCTGCGAGTTCTGGGTAATCGACAGCCAGCGCGGCGTACGCGTCTTCCAGTGTTACGGCCGCGCCGATTGTCAGCGTCTGCGCGTCGCGCTCGATGGCCTTCAGTTCCGCCACATTGCCGAGATACAGGATGTCGCCGAGGTCGCGGAACTGCTTGGTGACCCATAGCCCGACATCCGTGCTGCCGGCGAGGAGACGTGCGTCCGGATGCCCGGCGCGCAAGGCAGCGAAGGCATCGAGCGTGACCGGGGCGTAGAAGAGTGGCGTACCGAAAGCGTCGCCGCGTACATCGGCGGCACGATATTCGAAAGTATCGCGGCGTTGCAGCGGCTTTAGCGCCTCGGCAACCGCCGCGCGATCGAACGGGACGCGCGGATATTGCGCATAATCGAACATCTTCTGCGTAGCGTCGACGATCGGCCGGTAGCCGGTACAGCGGCACAGATTGCCCGACAGGGCGGTATTGATCTCGTCGCGCGTCGGCAGGCCGGCGGCTGCCGGCTGGTTTTCGTATAGCGCCCACATCGACATCACGAAGCCGGGCGTGCAAAAACCGCACTGCGAGCCGTGACAATCGACCATTGCCTGCTGAACCGGATGCAGGGCCCCGTCTGCGGCGCGCAGGTCTTCGACGCTGAAGAGTGCCCGGCCATCGAGCGTGGGCAGAAACTGGATGCAGGCGTTGACCGCCTTGAGCGTGAGGTGCCGGTTGGCGTCGAGTTCGCCGACCACGACTGTGCAGGCGCCGCAGTCGCCTTCCGCGCAACCTTCCTTGGTGCCCGTGCAATGCAGGTCTTCGCGCAGGTGCTGAAGCACGGTGCGCGTCGCCGGCACGCCCTGAACCTCACGGACGGCGCCACGGTAAAAGAAGCGGATGGTTTGCGTTGTCATGGCGAATCCGAAAGACATTGCGGACCGGGCGCGCGTTACGCAGGGGGTCGCGCCGTAGCCGGCCTCGCGCACGTAGATCGCCATCCATATCCGAAGATAGCACTACCTCGTCTCGAAAATATTTCCCCACGGTGATGCGGGTTATTCGCGGACGGTCATGAGCGTGGGAGGCGGCGTGGCCCGTAATACAGCGGCCGCCGCGGCGGAATAGCCGCAAAGCCACGCGGAGCTGGGCGCAGCGGGCGGTGCGGTGAGCGCCAAAAAGGGGGAATGGGACCGGACGCGAGCAAAAAGGCGCTTTTCCGGCTTCCAGGTGTTTACGACGAGGTATGCAGTTCTTCGCGGGAGCGGAGCGTTCGGGCCCAGCAGGGGGCCGGGCCACCGCAGGGGCTAACGTCCGTCACGCCCCGTTTTCTCAGGCGATCCGGCGGCGATTTCGGATGAGGCTCAACACCAGCGGCACATACGCGACAAAAAAGGCGAGCAGCGACCACTCCGGCAGCGAAAGGCCGAGGATCGGCGGATACGCCGTCTCGCACAATCCGGCTACCTTGAACACGCCCGGCAGCCAGTGAGCCGGCGGCAGGCTGTCGACCAGCGGTTGCAGCGCGTCGAAGCCGCAGCTAAAACCCGGATTCGCCAGCACATACACATGGCGTGCCGCAGTCGCGATGCCGGCCAGCGCCGACAGCGCAGCCAGCGCTTCGAGTAACCGTACGCCGCGCCAGCTGTCGAAGCGCGCGCCGAGGAACGCAAAGATCGCGATCAGGAGAAAGAAGTAGCGCTGCAGAATGCACAGTGGGCAAGGGTCTTCGTGCAGGCCGTACTGCATGTACAGCGCGCCGCCGACCAGGGCAACGCAGATCAGGCCAAGCAGAACCAGCAGGGAGCGCTCGCGGCGCAGCATTGCATTGTCGTTATTCATGGATCGTGTGGCTGTCGAAAGTCGAAAACTCAAAAGAGCGGGTGCCCGCGATTCTAGCGCGAACACCGCCCTTCGGTTTCCGGCTACCGGATCGTATTGAGCACGGCTTCGGCGGCGCGGCCAATGGCAAGCAGCGCGTCGTCGCCGTGCGGGGCGCCCGCCAGCATGAGGCCGACCGGCGCGTCGCCGCGCGGATGGCAGGGCAGCGAGAGAGCGCAGGTGTCGAGGAAATTAAATGCGCTCGGATTGCGCAGGATCAAGGCGTTGGTGCGGGCAAAGGCATCGTCGTCATGCACGAGGTCGGCCACGCGCGGCGGCACGACTGGCACCGTGGGCGCGACGATCGCGTCGAAGCGTTGCCACAGCGTGCTGCGGGCGGCTTCCAGCAGCGCGCTGCGCTCGGCCACCAGATCGAGATAGTCGGCTGCGCTGGCCGGCTGGCCTTTCATGATACGGGTCAGCACGCGCGGGTCATATTGCTGGCGGTGCTTTTCCAGCAGCGGCCGGTGCCACGCGTACGCTTCGATCGACGGAAAGCCGAAGCGGTTGATCTCCGGCAAACGGTCGAGCGGCGCAAAACGCACTTCGCTGACAATCGCGCCGGCGGCTTCCAGATGTTTGAGCGCTGTGTCGATGGCAGCGGCCACGGCCGGCTCGACGCCGTCCGTCACATAGTTGGTGAGCACGCCGAGTCGCACGCCTTCGAGCGGGCGAGCCGCCGGAATGCGCGGCTCGAGCCCCGCCAGCATGCGATCCACCAGTGCGCAGCAGGCAACCGAGACGCCGATCGGCCCGAATGAATCGAGCGTCGGCGAAAGCGGTACGCCGCCTTGCTTGGGAATGCGGTCGGCGGTGGGCTTGAAGCCGGTCAGCCCGCACAGCGCGGCGGGGATGCGGATCGACCCGCCGGTGTCGGTGCCGAGTGCAATAGCGGCCATGCCGTCCGCCACCGACGCTGCGGCGCCGGAGGACGAGCCTCCCGAAACCCGCTCGTCGCCTTTCACATCACGCTGATACGGGGACAGCGGATGCCCGTAGTGCGGATTCAGCCCGAGCCCGGAGAACGCGAACTCGCTCATGTTCGTGCGTCCGACAATCACAGCGCCCGCCCGCTTCAGGCGAGCAACCGCGACCGCATCGGCGGTCGCGGGCGGCGCATCGGCGAGTGCGCTCGAACCGGCGCGGGTCACCTGGCCTTCGATGTCGAACAGGTCCTTGATCGACACCGGAATCCCCGCGAGCGGCGACATCACCGAGCCTGCGGCGCGCAGACGGTCGTGTCCGTCGGCGGCGGCGCGGGCGCGGTCGGCATCGACATGCATGAAAACGGCCGAACCCTGGCCGGCTGGGTCGGCGATGCGTTCGAGCGCGGTTTCGACGAGTTTGCGGCTGGTGGTGCGGCCCGCGGCGAGATCGGCGGCGAGCTGGGCGAGCGGCGGGAAGGGCGTGAATTCAGTGGGCATGGTCGTTCCGGTCCAGTGAGATGCAATCAGATGCGGTTGACGGTTAAATCCGGTTGAAGAGGGTCGCGCGAAATGCTTCGATGTGGCGCTGCACCGACTGGCGCGCGCCGTCGGCATCACGCTCGCGCAGCAAGCGAAACAGTTCGAGATGTTCCTCGTGGACATCCTCGAGATGGTGCGGTTCGGACAGCGAGATAAACCAGAAACGCAGCGATCGCTCATGCAGCCCACGCAGGATATCGGCGAGCACCGGATTACGCGACGCCGCCGAAATCGCCAGATGGAATTCGCGGTCGATATCCATCATGCCTTCTACGTCATGCGCAGCGACGCACACCTTGGAGCGTTCGAGTAACGCTTCCATCACTTCGTAATCGTGCGCCTGAGCGTGGCGCGCCGCCAGTTCAACACAATGGCCTTCGTTGATCAGGCGCACATCGATGATCGCGAGCACGTCGTCGAGCGAGACCGGACGCACCATGATGCCCTTGCGCGGCATGATCGTCAGCATGCCCTCGTGCACGAGCCGGTGCAGCGCCTGGTGAACGGGTGTGCGGCCAATGCCGGTCAGCGTCATCAGCTCGGCCTCGTTGAGCACTTCGCTTGGGCGCAAACGCATGGTGATGATTTCGCGCTTGACGAATTCATAGGCCTGTTCGGCGAGGCTCGCACCGTTTTGGCGGGCGGTCACGGGAGCGCGGGAAGTCTGCAAAAGCGTCATGAATAAAGGGTGCAGGCGAGGTCAGGTGCAAGGGTGAAGCTCATTCGCCCGCATTGTAGTCGAGCCTTCACGCGAGCTCCGCCACGCCGTGCGGCACCTTGACCCGCGGCATCAGCAACGTGACGAGTCCGCCGACGATCAGCGCTCCCGCGATCAGCACGAGTCCGAAGGTCACGCTATGCGTCGCATCCTTGACGACGCCGAGCACATACGGGCTGACGTAGCCGGCCAGATTGGCGATCGAGTTGATCACGGCGATGCCGGCCACAGCGGCGCTGCCTTGCAGGAACGTGGTCGACATCGACCAGAAAATGCCGAAGCCTGCGAGGATGCCGATATAGGCGATCGACAGGCCGGTCACCGCCAGCGGAATCGAGTTCGTCACCGACGCGCTGCCGAGCAGCCCGGCCGCGCCGATGAAGCAGCACACGGCATAGTGCCAGCGCCGCTCGCCGGTGACGTCCGACGACCGGCCGATCAGGATCATGCCGATCCCTGCCGCCAGATAAGGGATGGCGGTGACGAACCCGTTGCTCACCAGGTTGGTGACGCCGAGATCCTTGACGATCTGCGGCAACCAGAACGAGAAGCCGGCGTTGCCCGTGACCAGACAGAAGTAGATCAGTGTCAGCAGCCAGAAGCGCCCGGAGCACAGCGCGGCGCGCAGGTTGTGTTCGGCGCCGGCGGACGCCGCTGCGCTGTTTTCGCGTGCTAGCCGGGCGAGGACGACGCGTTTTTCCTCGTCATCGAGCCAGGCTGCTTCAGCGGGCGTATTGCGCAGCACGGCCAGCGCCCAGAAGCCGGCGAGGATCGAGGGAATGCCTTCGATCAGGAACATCCACTGCCAGCCGCGTAGCCCGTGGGCTTCGTGCAGCGCCGACATCAGGAAGCCCGAAAGCGGCGCACCGATGATCCCCGCCACCGGAATCGCCGCCATGAACACGGCCACCATCCGGGCGCGCCGGTCCGATGGAAACCAGAACGTCAGGTACAGCACGACGCCCGGGACGAGCCCGGCTTCCGCCACGCCGAGCAGGAAGCGCAACACGTAGAACATTGTCTCCGAGCGTACGAACATCATCACGCACGATAGCGCGCCCCACAGCATCGTGATGCGGGCGATCGTCGCGCGGGCGCCGAATTTCTTCAGCAGGAGGTTGCTCGGCACTTCGAAGACGAAATAGCCGAAGAAGAAGATCCCTGCGCCGAGTCCGTAAGCGGTGTTCGACAAGCCGAGGTCGCCTGTGAACTGCAGTTTCGCGTAGCCGATGTTGACACGATCGAGATACGACAGCACGTAGACCAGAAACAGGAACGGCATGATGCGCCAGGTGATTTTTCGCAGCGCGCTGGCTTCGATGGCAGCGTCCTGGGAAGACCCGGTGTGGGCGGTCACACGCAACTCGGCTGACGGCGGGGCGGGGTTCATGGGCGCCTCATTCGACGATAGGTAACGCATGCACGCGGTAAGCGTGGCGCAGCGTGCGGTTCAGCACTGGGTCGTGTAGTTCGAGTTCGAGCGCGTCGCCGTTGACCATGCCGACGATGCCGCCTTCGACCGCAAGCGTGCCGCAGAACATGGCGGCACCCGCTGCGAGCGGGGCACGCTCGAGCAGGTCCGATGCCGCCAGCAACGAGGCGACGCTGCCTTGCTGATAGACCCTGCGCACACCGTTGGCAACCGCAAAGGCGCGCAATTGCAACTGGTCCCAATGGCCGGCGACGTCGTCGAAGCGCCACGCGTCGCGGGCGAGCGGCTTCGGACACACCTGCTTCGACACCGTCACGCCGTAGGCCTCGACCTCACGGTCGGTGTGATCCGAGCCGACGGTGACAAGGAGGCCGGCCGTCGACTGCACCAGCACGCACTCGGCCTCGCCGCTTGAACGGCTGCCAACCACGTCGATCTGTTCGGCTTGCGTCAGCAATTCCGCGCCGAGGCGGTAGAAGCAGGGCGTGGTCGAGGGCCGCTTAACGCCCAGTTCGGCGAGTTCGGCGATGTGATGTTCGATGGCCGCTCGGTCGCGTCCCGCCCACCCGGCGATGGTCAAACGGTTCACCTCGATCATCAGCGGCGCGCTGGTTTCCGCGCGGCCACCTATGTTGAATACGTTGAACGATAACTGCGTCATTACTGCGCTCCGTCGTCTGAATATTCGACAAATATTATTGTGATATTTCACAGGCGTCCAGCGTGTCAAAAACAATCCACAGGGTTTTCGGGCAGCGCACAACACGTGCGCTGTCGCCAAGCTGCGTTACTATCAGATTTTTCGACAGCTATTTGTAAGGAAATCTGTTCATGCACCACGGAATTGGCTTCATTCAGGACCTGGCGGTGATCATGGCGCTCGCGGGCGTCGTCACCGTGCTGTTCCATCGCCTGAAACAGCCGGTGGTGCTTGGGTATATCGCCGCGGGAGTGATCATCGGACCGTACACCCCGCCGTTCCAGTTGATCCACGACGAGCAGACCATCCAGACGCTCGGCGAACTCGGCGTCGTATTCCTGATGTTTTCGCTGGGGCTGGAATTCAGCCTGCGCAAGCTGTTTCAGGTCGGCGCCACGGCGATTGTCGCGGCGCTCTCCGAGATCGTGCTGATGCTGTGGCTCGGTTACGAGATCGGCAGCGCGTTCGGCTGGAGTTCGATGGATTCGCTGTTTCTCGGCGCGATCCTCGCTATCTCGTCGACGACGATCATCGTCAAGGCGCTATCGGAACTCGGCCTCAAGCGTGAGCGCTTTGCGCAACTCGTGTTCGGGATTCTGATCGTCGAGGACATCCTCGCCATCGCGATGCTCGTGTTGCTGTCGGGCATAGCGCAGACGGGCCAGTTGAGCGCGGGTATCGCACTCGTCACGCTAGGCAAACTGCTGCTGTTCATGACGGTATCGCTGGTGGTGGGGGTACTCGTCGTGCCGCGTGCGCTCAATTACGTGGCGCGCTCGGGGAGCGACGAGATGCTGCTTGTGTCCGTGCTCGGCTTCTGCTTTGGCTTTTGCCTTTTGGTCGTCAAGCTCGATTACAGCATCGCGCTCGGCGCGTTTCTGATCGGTGCAATCATGGCCGAGTCGCGCCATCTGCGTCGTATCGAGCATCTGATTGCACCGCTGCGCGATGCGTTTTCGGCCATCTTCTTCGTCACCATCGGGCTGATGCTCAACCCACATGTGCTGGTCGACTACGCGTGGCCGATTGCGGTCATCACGGTCGCGGTGATCGTCGGCAAGATCGTCTCCTGCGGCCTCGGCACGTTCCTCGCCGGCAAGGACGGACGCACCGCGATGCGGGTCGGCATGACGGTGTCGCAGATTGGCGAGTTCTCCTTCATCATTGCCTCGCTCGGTCTCACGCTGAAGGTGACGAGCGCGTTTCTCTATCCGATTGCGGTTGCCGTGTCGGCGCTGACCACCTTGTTCACACCGTACCTGATCCGCGCCGCCGATCCGCTGACGCAGCGCCTCGGACGTGCGATGCCACGTCCCGTCGCCAACGTGTTCGGCATGTACTCGCAATGGCTCGAGAGCCTGCGGCCGGCCGGCGGCGGGCCGACACCGTTCAGCATCACACGTCGGATCGTTCTGCAGATTGCAGTGAACCTCGCGCTGGTGGTGGCGATCTTTCTCGCGGTGACGTACGGCGCGTCCTACGCGAACCCGTTACTCGACCGTTGGCTACCCTCTGAGCCACTGCAACGCGTGGTGCTTTGGAGCGCGGCGTTGCTTCTGTCGCTGCCGTTTCTGGTCGCCGTGTATCGCAAGACCAAATCGCTCGCGTTGCTGCTTGCCGAACTCAGCGTCCAGCCGGCGAAAGCCGGGCGCTTCACGCGTGCGATCCGCTCGGCGATTTCCGATCTTGTGCCGATCGTCTCGATGGTCGGCGTGTTCCTGCTGCTGGTGGCACTTTCAGGCGGCATCCTGCCGCCCACCGGGTTGCTGGTGGTGGTGCTGGTATGTGCAGCGCTTCTGGTTACGCTGCTCTGGCGCTGGTGCGTGAAGATCCACGCGGCCCTGCAGATCGCATTGCGCGAAACTTTCGACGAACAACCTGATCCATAAATAAGTGACGTTATCGGGCGCGACGATCTGTGTTGCGTAACAATGTGAGCAATTGTGTGCAGGTTTGCCGCACATCGCCCGGTAGCGGATAATCAGGTCATACACATTCGTTCGCGTGGAAGGCGCCCGTCCGACAGTCATGAGCGAAAACAAGCCAGAGAATGCCGGCACGCCCGGCACCCCGTCCCCGTCCGGCACGCCGGCTGAGGTTTCGAAGCCCGGCGTTGCAAAGCCCGACGTGTCAACGGCCGAGACCGCGCCCGCATCCCCGAAGGTCAGCTTGCCCCCCTCACACGAGGATGCGATCCAGTCGCCGCTCAAAGATTTGCCTGCTGATTCGACGGCTGGTGTGCCACCGGGACTACCTCCGTCGGGGTCACCGCCGAACATCTCTGCTGCGTCAGCCGAACCCTCCCTTGCGGCCGAAGAGGCCGCGGAGCGTTCTTCGACCGACGATCCGATCAGCGCGTCGTCCGTGACCCCTGCCGACCCTGTCACTGCCCAGCAACAAGATGCCGCCGAAGCTCGCGCATCCGCTGCCGAGTCGACTGCGCAGCAGGAGGCCCAGGTGAAGCAGAAGCGCGATGCTGCCCAGGCCAAACACGGCACGCCGTCCAGTTCGCGTGCCCCGCAGCCTGCGGCGTCCACGGAGACTGCCTCAGCGGATGCTGCGGATAGCGGGTCGTCAACGGCATCCGCTCCTCGCGGCGCAACCAGCTCCGTGCCGCCCGGTTTTGGCGCTGCCCCGGACTTCACCGCAACGAATCCTCCTCCGCCGAATGCATTGCCACCGGCACCGCCGCGCTATCTGAAGCAGACTGATTCGGCGTGGTCGGTTTTTGGCCGCATCATCGCGGCGCGGGCTCGCCAGATCTTCGACAGGGCGGGTCAACGGATCACGCAACGGACGTTGCGCATTGGCGTGTCGGCCCGCATCTTCCATCCGGAGCCGGGCGCCAAAGGCCTGCGCGGGAAGACGCTGCAATACCTCGAAGAATCCATTGCGCACTGGGTGATGTCGCGCGACGTGCTGGTGTTCATGATTCCAACCGTCGGCCATCAGGGCATGCTGCATCCGAGCAATATCCGTCTGCGCGATTACGCCAAGCACCTCGATGGCCTGTTGTTGCAAGGTGGCGCGGATGTCTCGCCGCAGTCCTATGCCGAACAGGCGACGAGCCCCGAGTGGCCCGGCGACCGCGTGCGCGATATGTATGAGCTGGAGCTGTTGCACGAATTCATCGAGTCCGGCAAGCCGGTGCTGGGCGTATGCCGCGGCTGTCAGCTGATCAATGTGGCGTTTGGCGGGACTCTTTATCAAGATATCGCCACAGATGTGCCGACCGCGGGCGTGCACGTCAACGAACACTACGACCAGCATCGCCATGGCATCCATTTTCCGGACGGCTCGACGCTCGCCAACATGTTTCCGGGCCGGCGCGACGCAATCGTCAATTCGATTCACCACCAGGCCGTGAAGACGATTGGGCGCGATCTCAATATCGAGGCGGTATCGGCCTCGGACGGCATCATCGAAGCGATTCGCTATCGACGCGCGCCGTTCGTGATGGGCGTGCAGTGGCATCCGGAGTTTCATCGCGCGGGTGGACCGGAGTTACTGGATTGCACGCCGCTGCTGGATACCTTTCTGCGCGTGGCCCGCGAAACGCGCTTCTAGGCGTGCGTTTTCTGTAAAGAATTGTTGGGCTCCGTGCGTGGGCCGAAGACGTGAAAAGCGGTTCCGTTTTCCAACGGAGCCGCTTTTTTTCGTCCGTCAAACAGGATGCTTTTTCGCGATGCGCGAGACAATTCGATGGAATCTTAAGATTACTATCTATCTCGATTTAAAGTGCCGTCGCGGCACATACGAACGCTTCGCTTGGGCACAAATACGCGCGATAATCCAAAGCTATTTTGAATCCGCATGGAGCATGCACGTATGAAGTACCTCTTGACTGTACGGCGCGCAATGCTGCTCGCGACCACGTGTGCGTTGCTGCAGCATGGTGGTTTCGCGCTGGCAGAAGAGGGCGCCGGTTCAATGGATTCGGTGCCGGTTGTCGGAACGCGTCCGGCGATGAATTCGTTGACGCCTCAACCCGTTTCCGCCGCGTTGCAGGCGGCCGTCGCCACGAGCGCGGACGCACGCGCTGCAGCGGGCGGCGATGCACAAGGCAATGTTGCGGAACTGATGCAGCTGATCCACGACTCCCAACTGACCGAGTTGCGCACCACCTACAACGGCAGCTACGGTGCGAGTCTGTTTTTCTATCCGCAAGAAATGACGTACTACGTAGCGTTATTTCAAGACAAGCATTTCTGGCGGGTCATCAAATCGCAAGACGACACGCGCGCCGAGGCCGTCTACGCCGGCTTTGTGCAGCAGACCGCGCAACTGGCCGACGTGGAAATTCGCCGCACGCAATTGCAGGCGCAGAAGGCATTCATTGAAGATGTGATTGCGCAGTCGGAAGATCGCGCGAAGCGCTTGCAGGCCGATCTGGATGTGGCCCGCACCCAGCAGGCCAGGGTCAACGACTATCAACGCCAGACGCAGACGGAAGCAGCCGCACTGCGCGCCCAGAAGGAACAGGCGCAGGCCGAGTTGCGCCAGGTGCAGAACCAGGTGCTGCAGTTGCAGCGCCAGAGCGAGTCGGGACTGCCAGAGTCCAGATAAGCGGGCGCCGGCAGCAGTGTTCAATCCAGCTGGTACACGTAGCGCAACGCGGTGATGTCCACGCCGCCCATGTGATCGGGCTCCGCGCCCGCGAACTTCCAGCCTTGCCGCTCGTAAAAGCCGATGGCCGGCGTATTGCCCTCGAGCACATAGAGATACAGCCGGCTTTCGCCTTGAGCGCGTGTCCAGTCGACGGCGGCTTGCATCAGCAGTTTGCCGACACCGATTCCCTGATGGCCAGGCAGCGCATGCAGGTTATCGAGCAGCACGCCCCACGCCGAGTCGGGTTGGCGCTCGACGCACGCAAAACCGATCGGCTCGCCCGCGCGTTCTGCAATCACCACGTTGCGCCGTTCGGCGCCCGGCGCGTTCAGGCGCGCCTGCCAGTACGCCGCGCGTTCGCGCGTCACCTCGCCATCGAGAAACGCATCGGGCAGCAGACCCCGGTAGGTGGCTTGCCAGCTGGCGGCATGAATCGACGCGATCAGATCGGCGTCGAGTGTGGTCGCGGGGCGCAAAGAAAGAGCGCTGGCGTTGGACATCAATGGGACGGTCATGTAAGGGCTGGAAAGCTCAAAGTGTACTGCGAGCAAGGCTAAGGGCGCGATCATTGCCCATCTTGACTGCAAGTTCGAGCGAGGAACGGTAACATTCGAATCAGCTTGCAGTGCGCCGGCAACCTAAGGTTTACCCTTATACCGTCGCAATGTATGCGGCATCAAAATGCAGCGCCCCTGGCGCGTTCGTTTATTCCAGAAAAGTCTCCCTCGCCAGTGGCATCTGCTCGCCGACGCGGTGAAGTGTTTGCAACTGCCCAATCATGCCGGATCGGCTCCGGCGCCGGGCTATTTTGAGAGTGTCATGTCAACTGCGTCTCATGCAACTTCCAGTGAATCGAAAGTCCGGACAGTTTTCCGCGTCGTCAGCGGCAACTTCCTGGAGATGTACGATTTCATGGTCTACGGCTATTACGCTTCGGCGATTGCCAAGACCTATTTCCCGGGTGGCAGCGACTTCGCATCGCTGATGCTGTCGCTGTCGGTATTCGGCGCGGGCTTCCTGATGCGGCCGCTCGGCGCCATCGTGCTCGGTGCCTACATCGACCACCACGGCCGCCGCAAGGGTCTGATGTTGACGCTTGGCCTGATGGCGCTCGGCACACTGACGGTTGCGGCCATTCCGGGCTATGCGACGATCGGCATCCTCGCGCCAGTGCTCGTCCTGCTAGGACGCCTGTTGCAAGGCTTCTCCGCCGGCGTGGAACTGGGCGGCGTGTCGGTCTACCTCTCGGAAATCGCTACCAAGGGCAACAAGGGCTTCTACTGTTCGTGGCAGTCGGGTAGCCAGCAGGTCGCTGTCGTGTTTGCGGCGCTGATCGGCGTGGTCCTGCACCAGATCCTGCCGGTCGAGCAGATGAGCGCATGGGGCTGGCGTGTGCCGTTCCTGATCGGCTGTCTGATCGTGCCGTTCCTGTTCCTGATCCGCCGTTCGCTGCAGGAAACCGAGGAATTTGCCGCGCGCAAGCATCGCCCGGGCATGGGCGAGATCATGAAGTCGATGCTCGAAAACTGGGGCGTCGTGCTCGCCGGCATGGGCATGGTGATCATGACGACGGTGTCGTTCTACATGATCACCGCTTATACGCCGACGTTCGGCAAGGAAGTGCTCAAGCTGTCGGCGATCGACGCACTGGTTGTCACGGTCTGTATCGGCCTGTCGAATCTCGTCTGGCTGCCGCTGGCGGGCGCGATATCGGACCGCATCGGGCGTCGTCCGGTGCTGCTGGTGTTCACGATTCTGACCATCCTCACAGCGTATCCGGCGGTGCAATGGCTGGTGGCGGATCCTTCGTTCGCGCGCCTGCTGGCTGTCGAACTGTGGCTCTCGTTCCTGTACGGCAGCTACAACGGCGCGATGGTGGTGGCGTTGACCGAAGTGATGCCGGTCGAAGTGCGTACGGCAGGTTTCTCGCTGGCGTACAGCCTTGCCACGACCATCGGTGGTTTCACGCCGGCGATCTCGACGTTGCTGATTCATTCGACGGGCAACAAGGCTGCGCCTGGCCTGTGGCTCGGTCTCGCTGCAATCTGCGGTTTGATCGCGACGCTGGTTCTGTATCGCACGCCTGAGTCGCGCAATCAGTACCGCGCGGCCTAGAGCGGCAGGGTTCTGAAAAGGAAAAACCCCACGCTTGCAAAAGCGTGGGGTTTTTCTTTGTAGACCCTTTGTCGACCTTGTTGAATCGTTACGCGTCGCGAAGCTCGCGTGCGACCTTCTCGACCACTTCCGCCCACGCGCCCGGTTGCGGCTGACGGACCAGATGGAAGCCCGGGTACCAGGGGCTGCGCGGTTCGTCGACGAACCAGCGCCAGTCGGCGGCAAACGGCAGCATCAGCCACAGCGGTTTGCGCAAGGCGCCGCTCAGGTGGGCGATCGACGTGTCGATCGAGACGACGGCGTCGAGCCGTTCGATGATCGCAGCCGTGTCGGCGAAATCGCCGATGCGCTGGTCGAAGCGATGAATGTTGCCGGCACGCGCATGGCTCTCCAGCGTAGCGCATTCCGCTGCGCTGAGATCGGGCTGCAAGATGATCCAGTCGATTCCTTCGAGCGCGAACAGCGGTTCGAGCGCAGCGAGCGGCATCGTGCGGTTTTCATGTTGCTGGATGCGGCCTGACCACGCGAGGCCGATTTTGCGTTTAGCGTGACCGCCGAGCGAACCGCGCCACTTGCGCCGGTACGAGGGGGGCACGCTGAGGTAGGGCGTGCGCGCTGGAATCGTCTCACGGCTAATGCCGAGCGCGAGGGGCAGACTCAACAGCGGACATTGCAGATCGGCAGGCGGGCGTGGTGTCCCTTGGGCGATCAGTTTCACACGCCATTCGAGCGCGGCCGGCGCGAGGATCGGCACGAGTTGGGGCTGAACTTCGAGCACGACGCGCGCCGCGCGCTGCGCAGCAATCGGCACGAAGCGCGCGAATTGCAGCGTGTCGCCGAAACCTTGTTCGGCGTGCACGAACAGCGTGCGCTCTTCGATCGGCTCGCCTTGCCAGCGGGGCAATGTCTGCGGCTCACGTTGTGCCATGGCCTTGAGGCGCCATTCGTATTCGGGCAGCCCGCGTTCGAAATCGCCGAGCGTGAGCCAGGCGACCGCGCGGTTCATATGAGCCGACGCCAGATCGGGCCGTAGCCGCAACGCCTGGTCGAAGGCGCGTACAGCCGCCGCATGACCCCCAAGCGCGTGATGCGTGGTGCCGAGGCTTAGCCAGGCGAGGGCAAACTTCGGATCGAGGCCCACGACCCGCTCGAAGCGCAACAGTGCCTCCGTGTGACGCCCTAATGCTGCGAGCGTATTGCCCAGGCCAAACAGCGCCGGCGGCAGTTGTGGCTCCAGTGCGAGCACGGCCTCGAACGCAACGAGCGCCTGTTCGTGCTGGCCCGTGGCGTCGAGCGTGTTGGCGAGATTGAAGTGCGCCGCGACGAAGCGTGGTTGCGCCGAGATTGCCTCACGAAATTGAAGCACGGCCTCGTTGGACTTTCCGAGTGCATTGAGCGCCATGCCCAGATTGTTGTGCGCTCCCGCGTGACCTGGGTGTAGTTCGAGCGCCCGCTGGAACGAAGCGATCGCTTCTTCGTGGTGTCCGAGCGCGTGCAGCGCGTTGCCCAGATTGTTGTGCGTCGACGCGTTGTCCGGCTGCAGGCGCAGCGACTTCTGGAACGCATCCGCCGCGTCCGCGTGACGCCCCGCCGCGGCATAGGCGTTGCCGAGGTTGTAGTGCGCCAGTGGAAAAGCGGGTGCGAGCGTGAGCGCGTTGCGAAAGCGCTCGATTGCCCCATCGATTTGCCCCAGTGCCTTCAGCGCGTTGCCGAGATTCAGCTGCAAGGCAGCATCTTGCGGACGCAGATGTGCCGCGCGGCCGACCAGGTCGGCCGCTTCGGCGTGCTGACCAAGCTGATGCCGTAGCACGCCGAGCAGGTGGAGTGCATCGACGTTCGCAGGATCGCTATCCAGCGCGGCGCGATAGCCGCGCTCGGCGTCATCGAGGCGGCCGTCACGATGCGCCGCGTAGGCGCTTTCAAACAGGGGTTCCATGACGGGGGAAGGGCAGATCTTGTAAGGCAAATGTCGCATTTTCCCACACTCGTGACCCCGCACCCACGGTTTGACCTTTAAGAGATAAATCTATAACATATGAATGCTTGTTCATATGTATGCGGACCATGTTGCCCCTATCCACTGACGACCGCGACGACCCTGTAGCGCCGCTTGCCGACCTGTTCCGTTTGCTCGGAGATCCAACGCGTTTGCGTATCGTGCTGGCGTGTGTCGACGAGCAGCGCGCGGTGGGGGCGATTGCGGAATCGCTGGGGCTGTCGCAATCGCTGGTAAGCCATCACCTGCGCCTGTTGCGCGCGGCGCGCATTGTGCGCGCGGAGCGCCAGGGCAAGCAGGTGTTCTACCTCGCGGCGGACCGTCACATTAGCGGCATGCTCGCGGGCATGCTCGAGCACGTGGCCGAACCGCTGAGCGAATTTTCCCTGGATCAGTCATGACGAAACCACCCGTCCCTGACAGGCCCGCAGAGGAGCGCGAGGACGATCACGCGCCTATGTGGCTTTATGGGTTAGATGCAGACGATGCGGACGCCAGGGAGCCGGCGCGTAAAGCCGCGCGTGGAGAACAAGACGGACACGATCACGCAGGGCATGGCGATGTTGGTCACGACCACGCGCATGACCACGGCACAGACGACGATCGTTCGAACGCCAAGGGCCACTCTCACGCCCACAATCACAGCCACGGCGGCCACCACCATCACCACGCGCCGGCCGCGGGCAACGGGCGCGCCTTCGCCATCGCGGTCGCCCTGAACGTCCTGATCGTCCTTGTGCAGGCCATTTACGGCGTGATCGCTCACTCGACTGCGCTGCTCGCCGACGCCGGCCACAACCTGTCGGACGTGCTCGGCCTGCTGCTGGCCTGGGGCGCTATGTGGCTCACCACGCGACGGCCCTCGGCGCGCTACACCTTCGGCTATGGCAGCACGTCGATTCTCGCCTCGCTGGTGAATGCGGGCTTGCTGCTATTCGCGTGCGGCGTGATCGTCGCGGAAGCGGTCAACCGCCTGCTGAACCCGGCGCCGGTCGCGGGGCTGACGGTGTTTGTCGTCGCCACCGTCGGCATGCTCGTCAACGGTTTCTCGGCGTGGCTTTTCATGCGCGGCCAGAAGGAAGACCTCAATATCCGCGGTGCTTTCCTGCACATGGCGAGCGACGCATTGATCTCGGCTGCCGTCGCGGTGAGCGGCCTCATCATTATCGCCACCCGCTGGAGCTGGCTCGATCCGTTGATGAGCCTCGTCGTCGTCGCCGTAGTCGTGTACGGCACGTGGGGACTGCTGCGCGATTCCGTGCGGCTTGCGCTCGATGCCGTTCCGCCCGGCGTCGACCTGCCGGGCATCCGCGAGTACCTGGCAGGTCAACCGGGCGTCACGGATGTGCACGATCTGCACGTATGGGCCCTGTCCACCACCGGCAACGCGCTCAGTGCGCATCTGGTTATTCCAGCTGGCCACCCGGGCGACGCGGTCGTCGATGCCATCGTGATCACGCTGCGCGAAAAATTCGCGATGCAGCACGCCACGTTGCAAGTCGATCTCGGCACCAGCCATCACCATTGCGCCCTCGAACACCCGCACGCGCACTGACACGCGATTGACGCGCTGCACCGTCAGGCCGCGGGGCAGCGGCGTACACTAGGCGGCATGTTGGTCTCCGGAGATCCGCATGGCCGCCGCTTCATACGATGCGTCGCCAGTGCTGGTCGTTGGGGCGGGCCCAACCGGGCTCGCTGCAGCGATGAGCCTCGCGCGCGCACACGTTCCCGTGCGTCTGATCGACAAGGCGTCGCAGCCCAATCCGCACTCGCGCGCGATTGGCATCCAGGCGCGCACGCTCGAACTGCTTGAACAGCATCGTCTCGTCGAGCCGTTTCTCGCGTTGGGTCATCGGGCGCGCGCAGCGAATCTTTATTCCAATGGACAGCGCCTTGCACGCCTCGATTTCGATCCGTTGCAGACGCGTTATCCGTATGTGCTGTTCCTCGATCAGTCCATTACTGAACGCTTGCTGACCGCGCATCTCGTGACGCTCGGCGTGCTCGTCGAACGCGGCGTCGAGCTGACGGAGTTGGCGCAAGGTCCGGATGGGCTCAGCGCGACCTTGCAACGCTCGGATGGTGGCAGCGAAACCATGCATCCTTCGTATCTGATCGCTGCGGATGGCGCGCATAGCGCGATTCGTCGCCGGCTCGGGATGAGCTTCGCCGGCAAGACTTTCGAGCAGACCTTTTTGCTGGCCGATCTGCATGCCGACACGGACTGGTCCGATGACGAGTTTCATATCTTCGCGTCGGGCGAAGGGCTCGCGGGATTGTTCCCGATGGGCGGGCAGCGTTACCGGCTGATTGCCGATCATCCCGCGATGCCTGTCTCGCCGGAGTCTGGCGCGGCGCCGGTGCAGCCGGATTCGTCAGGCGGTCGAGACTCGGCGGGCGCGGCCAATGGCGACGCATCCGCGTCTTCTACCGGCTCTGCGGCAGCATCGGTTGCTTCCCCGGATCAGGCGCAGGGAGCCTTCGCCGCACCCGGATTCGCGTCCTCGCCCTCGCTCGAAGAATGCCGCCTGCTTGCGGCCCGGCGTATTCATCACCCGGTGAGATTCGAAGACCTGAAGTGGTCGGCACGTTTCCATCTGAACCGGCGCATGGTCGAACAATTGCGGGTCGACCGCGTGTTCCTCGCGGGCGACTCGGCGCATGTCCATAGTCCGGCGGGCGCGCAGGGGATGAACACGGGGATCCAGGAAGCATTCAACCTGGGCTGGAAACTGGCCCGCGTGATTCGCGGCGGTGCGCCGGACCGCCTGCTCGACTCTTATCATCTGGAGCGGCATCCGATCGAACGCGATGTGTTGCGGCAGACCAGCTTCGTCACGCAACTGGCAGAGGCTGATCACGGGCCGCTCAAACTGTTGCGCGAACGTGTGATGCCCGCACTTGCCGCGCTGGGTCCGCTGCGCGATGCCGCGCGCCTCACGATCAGCGAACTGGCGATCCAGTACCGGCGCAGCCCCCTCACGCTCGAGCGGGTGCTCGACGGCGGTCCGCGCGCGGGCGAGCGTGCGCCGGACGCGCTCGTGCATGTGGTCGACGGACCGCTTGGGCGGGCGCCTGGTATCGGCTGCATTTTCGATCTGCACGATCCGGCGTTTTTCTCGCTGTTTCTGCTGCTGGAGCCAGAGAGTCCCGATGAAGCGCCGCTCGATCCACCCGCGAGCCGACACGCGACGCGCGATGCGGATCTTGACCGGCTGAGCGCGGACATCGAGCGGTTGTTGCCTGGCGCCGTGCGTATCTGGCGGGTCAGCGATATGGAAGGCGAGGGTGCGCCGTCACTCTCGGAGTCCTACGGACGCACACGGCCGGCGTTCTATCTGGTGCGCCCGGATGGCTACATCTGCGCGCGCGGGCGGCCAGCGTCAGATGTGAACGGCCTGCTGCGCCACTGTGAAGCGTGGTTTGCAAAGAGCACGACGCAACATGACGCAGCAGCAGGCGACTAGCTGAGGCTGCGACAGCGCACGGCGTGGAGATAGAAGCCGGAAAGCGTCTTCTTCCAGCACCTAAGCGGCCGAGGCCGCCGCTGGCGTCAACTGAACGCGATTCGCGAGCAAAGCCTCTTTGACGATCGGCGATATCGCCAATCCACCCGCATCCGGCCGGTCAACCGCCGCCAGCAGCGCGCGCCGCATCCGCGGTTCCCAGAAACGGCGAATGTGATCGGCGATGCCGGCGAGTGCCTCTTCACGGTCCGGCATCGAATCGAAAAAATCGCCGATCCGGTTGGCCATCTCGATCAGGTTCTGTTCATCCATGGCGCGCCCTCATTTGCCCGAGGTGACATTGGCCAGTTCGCGCTGGCGCAGCAAATCGAGCTGCTCCGTGTTGAAACGCGAATAGTCCTGCTGCCATTGCGACGGCTGTTCCACTGGCATGACCTGCACGGCGGTCACCTTGTATTCGGGGCAATTGGTGGCCCAGTCGGAGCTCTCGGTGGTGATTACGTTGGCGCCCGATTCGGGGAAGTGGAACGTCGTATAAACGACGCCAGGCTGCATCCGCTCGGTGACTTTCGCACGCAACACCGTCTGTCCCGCGCGCGATTCGATGCCGACCCAGTCGTCCATCTTGATGCCGCGCTCTTCTGCATCGTGCGGATGGATTTCCAGGCGGTCCTCGTCGTGCCAGCGCGAGTTCTCGGTACGACGTGTCTGCGCACCCACGTTGTATTGCGACAGGATGCGTCCGGTAGTGAGAATCAACGGGAATTTGCGCGTGACCTTTTCCGGCGAGGCAATGAACTTCGTGATGACGAATTTGCCCTTGCCGCGCACGAAGGTGTCGATGTGCATTGTCGGTGTGCCGTCCGGGGCGTTGTCGTTGCATGGCCACTGGATGCTGCCGAGCTGGTCGAGCTTCGCATACGAGACGCCATGGAAGGTCGGCGTGAGACGCGCAATTTCGTCCATGATCTCGGACGGATGCGCGTAATCCATTTCATAGCCGAGCGCGCGGGCCAGCATCACGGTGACTTCCCAGTCCGCGTAGCCGGGAATCGGCGGCATCACCTTGCGCACGCGCGAAATACGGCGCTCGGCGTTCGTGAAGGTGCCGTCCTTTTCGAGGAATGACGAGCCAGGCAGCAACACATGGGCGTATTTCGCGGTTTCGTTCAGGAAGATGTCCTGCACGACGATGCATTCCATCGACGACAGCGCTGCCGACACATGATGCGTGTTCGGATCGGACTGCACGATGTCTTCGCCCTGGCAATAGAGTCCCTTGAAGCTGCCGTCGAGCGCGGCGTCGAACATGTTGGGAATGCGCAGGCCCGGTTCCGGTTGCAGTGTGACGTTCCAGGCCTCTTCGAAGAGGCTGCGCGTGGTGGTGTCGCTAATGTGGCGGTAGCCGGGCAGTTCGTGCGGGAACGAGCCCATGTCGCAGGAACCCTGCACGTTGTTCTGGCCACGCAGCGGATTCACACCAACGCCTTCGCGGCCGATGTTGCCGGTGGCCATCGCGAGGTTGGCGATTCCCATCACCATGGTCGAGCCCTGCGCGTGCTCGGTGACGCCCAGGCCGTAGTAGATTGCGGCGTTGCCGCCGTTTGCGTAGATGCGGGCGGCTTCGCGCACGTTCTCGGCGGGCACGCCGGTAATCTCAGCGGTGGCCTCCGGCGCGTTTTCCGGCAGTGCGACAAACGCACGCCATTGATCGAACGCGCGCGTGTCGCAGCGCTCGGCGATAAACGCTTCGTTGAGCAAACCTTCCGTGACGATCACATGGGCGAGCGCGTTCACGACGGCGACGTTCGTGCCCGGCCGCAATTGCAGATGGTGCGACGCCTTGACGTGCGGCGTATCGACGATATCGATGCGGCGCGGATCGACCACGATCAGCTTCGCGCCTTCACGCACGCGGCGCTTCAGACGCGAGCCGAACACCGGGTGACCGTCGGTCGGATTCGCGCCGATCACCATGATGACGTCGGCCTTGTCGACGGACGCGAAGGTCTGCGTGCCCGCGGATTCGCCAAGCGTGGTCTTCAGGCCGTAACCTGTTGGCGAATGGCAGACGCGCGCGCACGTATCGACATTGTTATTGCCGAACGCAGCACGTACGAGTTTTTGCACCAGGTACGTTTCTTCATTCGTGCAGCGCGACGAGGTGATGCCGCCGATCGAATCACGTCCGTGCTTCGCCTGGATGCGGCGAAACTCCGAGGCCGCATAGCCGAGCGCTTCTTCCCAACTCACTTCGCGCCACGGATCGGTGATCTTTGCGCGGATCATCGGTTTCGTAATGCGGTCCTTGTGGGTGGCATAGCCCCACGCAAAACGGCCCTTCACGCAGGCGTGACCTTCGTTGGCCTGGCCGTTTTTGTTCGGCACCATGCGCACGACCTGGCTGCCCTTCATTTCCGCCTTGAACGAGCAGCCGACACCGCAATACGCACACGTAGTCACGACCGAGTGTTCGGCCTGGCCCAGCATCACGACGCTCTTTTCCTGCAGTGTCGCGGTCGGGCAGGCGGCCACGCAGGCGCCGCACGAGACGCATTCCGATTCCATGAACGGCGTGTTTTCGCTCGCGGCGACGCGCGATTCGAAACCGCGGCCGGCGATCGTCAGCGCGAATGTGCCTTGCGTTTCTTCGCAGGCACGCACGCAGCGATTGCAGACGATGCACTTCGACGGATCGTAGGTGAAGTACGGATTCGATTCGTCCTTCTTGTCTTTCAGATGGTTCGCGCCGTCAAAGCCGTAACGCACTTCGCGCAAGCCCGTCACGCCCGCCATGTCCTGCAGTTCGCAATCGCCGTTGGCGGGACAGGTCAGACAGTCGAGCGGGTGATCGGAGATGTACAGCTCCATCACATTGCGGCGCAGCGACTGCAGGCGGTCCGTCTGCGTGCGAACTTTCATGCCTGCTTCGACAGGTGTCGTGCACGAGGCCGGATAGCCGCGTTTGCCTTCGATCTCGACGAGGCACAGGCGGCACGAGCCAAATGGTTCGAGTGAATCGGTGGCGCATAGCTTTGGCACGTTAACGCCAGCTTCGATCGCGGCCCGCATGACGGAGGTGCCGGCCGGCACGGTGACAGCCTGGCCGTCGATTTCCAGCGTCACGTCTATATCGGCGTGGCGCAGCGGCGTGCCGTAATCGGTGTCGTCGAAGGGCGAGCGGGGTTGCGTGCTTCGTTGCACCTGCGCTTGAGTCTTGCATGCGCAGTTGCCGGAGCCGCAACCGCCGGCAGTGGATTTGAGCGCGTCGGACATGGTGGGCTCCATGATCAGGCCGCCGCCGCGTTGGGCTGGACGGCGTCGAGACCGAAGTCTTCGGGGAAATGGTCGAGTGCGGACAGCACCGGGTAGGGCGTCATACCGCCCATCGCGCAGAGCGAGCCCGACACCATCGTGTCGCAGAGGTCACGCAGCAATTGCACCTGGCGCGTCGACGTATCGCCGTTGCGAATCCGCGCGATTACTTCGACGCCGCGCGTCGAGCCGATCCGGCATGGTGTGCATTTGCCGCACGATTCGAGCGCGCAGAAGTGCATGGCATATTGCGCCAGTTCCGCGAGATTCGAGGTATCGTCGTGCACCACGATGCCGCCGTGACCGACGACCGCGCCGACCGCGGCGTACGCTTCGTAATCGAGCGGAATGCCCCACTGGCTCTCAGGCAGATAAGTGCCGAGCGGGCCGCCTACTTGCACGGCGCGGGCGGGCCGACCGCTTGCGGTACCGCCGCCGTAGTCGTAGATCAATTCGCGCAGCGTCACGCCGAACGCGAGTTCCACGAGGCCGCCCTGTCTGATGTTGCCAGCGAGCTGGAACGGCAGCGTGCCACGCGAGCGGCCCATGCCGAAGTTTTTATAGAACGCCGCGCCGCGGGCGAAGATAATCGGTACGGTGGCGAGCGTGATGACGTTGTTGATGACCGTTGGCTGTCCGAACAGACCCACCAGGGCCGGCACGGGCGGCTTGGCCCTTACGATGCCGCGCTTGCCTTCGAGCGATTCGAGCAGCGCAGTTTCCTCGCCGCAGACGTAAGCGCCGGCGCCTTTGGCGACCTGGAGTTCGAAGCGGTGAGCGGAGCCGAGCACACTGTCGCCGAGCCAGCCGGCGTCGCTTGCGCGTTCGATAGCGGCTTCGAGCGTCGCGATCGCATGCGGATACTCGCTGCGTACGTAGATGTAGCCTAGCGTCGCACCCGTCACGATCCCCGCGATGATCATGCCTTCGATCAATACATACGGATCGCTTTCCATGATGAGGCGGTCGGAGAACGTGCCGGAATCGCCTTCGTCTGCGTTGCAGACGATGTACTTCTGGGCTGCTTTTGCACCGCGCACCGTGCGCCATTTGATGCCGGCGGGAAACGCCGCGCCGCCGCGGCCGCGCAGACCTGATTCGATCAGCGCTTCGCAGGCGGCGTCGCCATCGGCGGCGAGGGCCTGCTTCAAACCTTCGAGGCCGCCATGCGCGAGGTAGTCGTCGGTCGACAATGGATCGGTGATGCCGATGCGCGCGAAGGTCAAACGCTGCTGCTTCTGCAGATACGGAATCTCCTCGACGATGCCCACATGGCGCGGATGAGCGCTGCCGTCGAAGCTCGCGTCAACGAATCCCGCGTCGAACAACGATGCGACCTCAGCTGCGTCGACGTTGGCATAGCCGACCCGTCCGCGCGGTGTGGCGACTTCGACAAGTGGCTCGAGCCACAGCAAGCCGCGCGAGCCGTTGCGGATCAGTTCGATGGCGATACCGCGCTGGGCTGCTTCACGTGCAATCGCATCGGCGAGCGCATCGGCGCCGAGTGCAAGCGCGGCTGAATCGCGAGGAACGTAGATGCGCGTCATGCCGTTTCCTCCACGCGTTTCACCTCAGCGGCAAGCAGTGCGTCGAACTTCGACGATGTGAGCTTTGCGTGCAACGTGCCGTTGATCGTCAACGCCGGCGACAGCGCGCATTGACCGAGGCAATACACCGATTCGAGTTCGACGACCGCAGGCTCGCCATGCCGCGGTTCGACGTCGAAGCGGCACCCGGTGTGCGCTTCGATGTGCTGCGCCAGCGCCTCGGTGCCCATGCTGCGGCAAGCCTCGGCGCGGCACAGTTGTACGGTGACCGGCGCGGCCGCGCGAGTACGGAAGTGGTGGTAGTAGGTGAGCACGCCATGCACTTCCGCCCGCGACAGGTTCATCGCCCGCGCGAGCGGCGCGACGGTAGCGGGAGGCACAAAGCCAAGCTCGTCCTGGATGGCGTGCAGCACGGCCAGCAGAGAGCGGCCGGGGAGTGCGTGACGCTGCACCAGTTGCTCAGGTGCGATTGCGTTGGAATCGTCCAAAGTGGGGGGCTCCTCCGAAGTCTAATATGCACTTGTATTTCATAAAGTGTGCACGTATGCTTCATTCGTTTCGTGTGTATACGTCGAACGATAGGCGGGTGAAGGGCCTTTCGCAATAGGAAGCAGAACGACATATATGATCAGGATTGAATGTCATGCACAGCTGGTCGTCCGCGACCCGGACGGCCGCGAAGCCAGCCTGACGGATGTCGTGCAGTTATTGGCGCTCGTCGACGAAGCAGGCAGCATTGCCCAGGCTGCGACGCTTAAGGGTTTGTCCTACCGTCACGCCTGGGGTTTGCTGCGCAGTATCGAAGAACGCCTGGGCGGTCCGCTGATCGCCAAGGAGCGCGGGCGCGGCTCAGTGCTATCGGAACTCGGCCAGGCCGTGTTGCGGGCGCAGCGTCTCTGTAGCGAACGGCTCGACGGCAATATGCGCGCGCTGGCAAGCGAGGTGGCGAGCGATCTGAACCGTTGGCTCGCACCCCCCGCCGACGATGTGCGGATACATGCTTCGCACGGCTACGCGGTGGCGGCGCTTGTCACTGCGCTTGTCGCCGACGAAGTGCCAGTCGAAATCAAGTATCGCGACAGTGCCGACGCAGTCACCGCGCTGGCGCGAGGCGAGTGCGATCTGGCTGGCTTTCACCTTCCGCGCGGCGAATTCCGTGCGGTGTGCGCGAATACCTACCGGCGCTGGCTTGATCCCGAGCGCCACGTGCTGGTTCATCTGACGCAGCGGAAACAGGGGCTGTTTCTGTCGAAGGGCAACCCGAAACGGATCAGCGGATTACGCGATCTTGCGCGTGACGACATCCGCTTCGTGAACCGGCAGCCGGGCTCCGGCACACGCATGCTGCTCGATCTGGCGTTGCGTCGCGTGGGCGTGGACCCCGATCGGGTCAACGGCTATGCATCGACCGAGCTGACGCATTCCGCGATCGCCGCCTTCGTGGCCAGCGGTATGGCCGATGTGGGCTTCGGCGTCGAGCCGGCGGCCCATCACTTCGGGCTGGAATTCGTGCCGATCGTCGACGAGGACTATTACTTCGCGTGCAACCGGGCGCAACTGGAACGTGCGCCGCTTGCGACCGTGATTGAAATGCTGCGCAGCGTTGCCTTCAAAAGCGGTGTGGCCCGGCTGGAAGGATACGATCCGCAGGACTGTGGTGTGCTGCTGAATCTCGATGACGGACTCGGTTCGGTGCCAGCGTAAGCGGCAGTAACAAGGTGAAACCGGGGCACCGCTGCGCGGCCGTGGCGTATGCGATACTCTTGAGCCTTACGGTTTAGCCTCAACTGCGCGGCCCGCCGCGCTGGATCGATATGAACGTTCTACTCAAAGTTTGTGCTGTGGCGGCTACGGTCGGCGCGCTGTTTGCCACTGTCTCGATCTCTTTTGCACAGAATTCGCCGGGCGTGCCGGGTGGCATTCTGAGCGATGAATTCCATCTGCAGGAGCATCCGCAGATGCCGTTTGCCGCTTCGGCGCCGACCAAGAAATTTCAGTCTGACAAGAAATCGGAGATGCGTAAAAAGGGCGACCTGGGTGATCCGGACGGCTGCAATCTGCAGTGCCCGGACGACTGATAGCTTAGGCTGTCGTGGCCTCGACGCTAGTGTGCGGCGAGCGGATCGAGGCCGGTGCTGGCGACGTCGGGCGCAGCCTCGGGCGAGGCGAGAAAATCGAGAAACTGTCTGGCTTCGCGTGGATGGGTTGCACCCACCGGGATACCGGCTGCGGAACGCGTGACCGACTGCAGCGACTCCGGAATCTTGCCGACGAACTCGGTACCGGGCACCGGCAGTAACTCGCTCACCTGCTGAAAGCCGAGTTGATAGTCGCCCTTGGCGACGACCGAGCCTACCGGGATCTTGGGGATCATCGTGGCCTTCGGTTCCATCTGGGCCTCGATGCCCATCTACTCGAAGAGCTCATTCCTGATATAGACGCCGCTCGCGCTATCCGAATACGCCACTGACTTTGCATCCAGCAAGGTCTCTTTGAACGCTTCCACGCTGCCGATATCCGGCTTGGGTTCTCCGGCGCGAACTACCATGCCGATGCGCGAATCGGCTAGTTCGACCCGCGAACCGGGCATCACTTTGCCCTCGGCGATCAGCTTGTCGAGCGCGTAACCCACCATGATGACGACATCCGCTGGCTCCTTGCGAGCGAGGCGGTTGGGGATCGCTTCGGGCGCATTTGCCATGGATGGGCCGTAAGCCAACGTAGCAACCAGCGGGGAAACGGATCTGGTGTCTGTGTTTGACTTCGCCAGGAATGCATTTCTAATAGCGGGCTTTTTCCCGGCAATTGTCAGAAATGCAGTCCACTTTATAGGATTATTTATTTGGAGGTCGTTGAATTTTCCATTTTTGGAGATGGAAAATTCTGAAACCAACGTCAAATACTTTGATGGGGTCGCCCGGGCTTTCTGTGTGCGTTTCAATCGATTAATTTGTAAGTAATTGATTTTTATAAGTGTATCTAATTTATTAGAAAGTCTTTTTTAAGAAAAGTCACGACTGGTTAATATTGATGCCAGTTTGTTAAAATGTATTTGTATCGATCAATACCCCCGAACTTTTATGCTAGGATTCGCCTCGCTCAAAAAATGAGTAGTAATCGTCTTGGGCAATTTTAATAACTTTATTTATAGAGGTTTTCCATGCAAAAAATCGATCGTTCCGCGCTCGCCAAGTCCGCTGTTGCTGGTGGTTGCTGCAAGTGCTGCTGCCAGTCCTCGTCGTCCAAGCCGGCAGCCCCGGTTAGCAATGGCCGCGGCGTGTAATTGATGGTGTGGCGGGAGGTCGTCCTGATCGGGCGATCTCCCGCCTTTCGCATGAACATCGATTTCGCAAGACTTTCAAGATGGTCGGCGTTGCTGGGAAATTTCGCCTCGCGCCAGTTCTTTCGGGTGAAGGGTGCGTTGATTGCCCAACTCCCCCTGGTTGCTATTGCGCCTGTGACTGCAACGGCCTGGCGTGTCCAGGCACTCTTTGATTCGGGTGCTCGCTGGCGCGGTGCAGAGCGTTGTGAGTTTGCCCGCGGCGTTGCCGGCAGCGCGCCCCTTGATACGGGTAGCGTCGCCACGACAGGTGTGCGCGAGCGGCTGATCGACCAACGGATTTACTTCGGCAGGCTTCTGCGAGGCACCGAAGCCTGGCCGGACCTCCAGGCTGTCGCAAACGAACTGGCGAACCAGATCCGGCGATTACAGGCCGCCAGCCCGGGGAAGCCGATCTTTGTGTCCCCGTTTCATTACGTATCGCAGTACGCCAACATTTACGTGATCGACGAAATGCGGGAGCTTCTCGGGTTAGCGTCGATCGCCGTGGTGTCGGGCGTGCCGCGCAATATCTACGGCGAAGACCACGCGCAGATACCTGGCGTCCAGGTGCTCTACACGTACGGCGAAGACAACCGGAACGGGCTCGGCTTACGCCTCGCGCGGGCACTCAAACGCAGCGGTGTGGCAGTGTTGTTTGCCGATGTGCCGCCATATGCGCTTCATCGCTTTCCGATGGAGACCGTCGGCGTATCGATGTTCGGACGCGCTGCCCGGATTCACAACGGTGTGTTTCGTCTCGGCACGCAATTCGAAGCGCTATTGCTCCCGTTCTATCTTCGGTTTGAACGTGGACGCTTCAGGGGCGAACTACTGCCGCCGGTATCGTTGACTCATCCGGATGCGCCGCAACAGTTGGCCGGATACATCGAAAAAGCGTTGACAGATAACTGCGAGCATTCGCTCGTGGTAGGGCACCCGTCAATGTATGGGTTCGCGGCGAGCAAGTAACACGCATCTTCGGCTGTGCGCACATTCTGCGGCGCGCGGCATGCGGATGACATCGAGACACGTAGAGTTGGCTCGGGTCGACAAGAACAGTTTATGGAACCTATCAATCTACCGCAATTCAGGGACATTTCGTCCCGCTGGATTGGCTATACAACGTCGGCGATTCTCATTGCGGCGATTGCTTTCTCCTTTGTGTACGAAGTGGAACTCAAGCAGGACGCGCGCGCCGAAATCGTCTCGCCTTCTGACGTCAAGGTTCAGGGAATGAGTGGGCTCGTTGCGGACGTTTATGTGCATAACAACGATCGTGTGGTTCCGGGTACGCCGTTGTTCCGGCTCGAGCGCGATCTCACACTGGCGAGCGACGGTCAGCGGCGCCCGCTATTCGATGCCGCCATGCGCGACGAGCAGACTCATGCAGTTGAAGCGCAATATAGCCAACGCAGGGCTGCACTCACGGTGCAACTCGACAATGCACGGCTAACGGAGCAAAGCCGTAGCGCCGAACTGGGTGCAATCGACGAGCAGATCGCGCAGAACCGGGAACTGGTGGAAGAGTCCGGGCGCAAGCTGACGCGACTCGAATCGGTATCGGACTACGTCACCGCAGACCGGATCGAGCAGGCGCGGGCAGACACGCATCAGGCACGCGTGGTGGTTGCACAGGGCGCCGCCCGGCGTCAGCAGTTGCTTGCGGAGCGGGCCACCGCGAAAACCTCGCAAACAGAACTCGAGGCGCAGTTGAACGAACTGGACGCGCGGCAGGCTCGCGACATTCAGGACATCCGCATTCGCTTCGAGGAGAACCGCCAGAACACTACGATTTCTGCGCCCGAAGCGGGTGTCGTCACGTATTCCGATCTCGTGCCCGGTCGTACGCTGACTCCGTCGGACGTCGCGCTCGTGATCACGACACGCAAAGGCGGCGGCCTGCGTGCCGCGCTACGTATTCCATCACGGCGTCGCGGCTTTGTACGCGAGGGCCAGATAGTCCGCCTCAAGCTCGATGCATTTCCGTATGCCCGCTTCGGCAGTTACGAGGCTCGCATCGATTCAATCTCCCGCACGACGGTGCATTCAACCATGTCGCCGACCGGTGCATCTGAAGCGAGTGCGCCGGACGGCGACTACATGGCGTGGGCCACCCTCGCCGGCAACCAGTTCGAATTCGGCCGGCAACGTTTCGACATTCTTCCGGGCATGACTGGCACAGCAAGCATCGTCGTCGAACGCCGGACGATCGCCGAGTGGGTACTCGAGCCGCTTTTCCGCATTCTGCGAGGCTAAGGTGCGCGCAATCTATCAAAACGAAGTGGCCGAATGCGGCTACGCCTGTCTCGCGATGGTGTTATCGCATTTTGGTCGCGCAACCGAAGTTCGCGAGTTGCAAGCGCATAGGCCCATCTCCGCCAACGGGCTGACGTTGATGGACCTATACGATGTGGCGACCGAGTTCGGTCTGGCGGTGCAGCCGTACCAGTTCGACGCCTCCCACCTGACAGAGATCAAGCGGGGGGCAATCCTTCACTTTGGCGGGGCCCACTTTGTCGTCTTCGAAAAGCTGGGACGTGGTTATGTGCAGGTGATCGATCCGGCGAGCGGCCGGCGTCGCGTGTCGATGCAAACCTTCGTCAACAACGTTTCCGGCTACATGCTGGAATGCTCGCCGACGCCGGCCCTGCCGCGGCTGCGCGAACGGTCGCGCGTTCCGGCAGCGCTCGAGCGGGTGCGCTTGCTGAATCCGCAATTGCGGGCGCAGATCCTGAAGGTGATGTTCATCGCGCTCGGCAGCCAGAGCGCGATCCTCGCCATGCCCTATCTGGGCAACCTCGTGCTCGACAACGTCGTCGCCGCGGATAACCTGAATCTGCTGAATGTGCTCATCGTCACGTTCAGCGTGATTTTTATGGTGGGCGCCTTGAGTCAGTACACCCAGGGTTACCTGGTTGAACTGGCGCACGGACTTGTGCAGATGAACATGGCCGAAGGTCTGATGGCGCATCTTTTGCGTAATCCGCTTTCTTACTTTGAAAAGCGGCACGTTGGGGATCTTTTCGCGCGCATCAAGGCACAGGACGAAATCAGCGCTTTCTGTACGCGAACATTCATCTCGCTGGGCATCGATATATCCGTTGGCATGCTCGCGCTTGCATTGATGCTGATACAAAGCCGGCTGCTGACCGCGATCGCCGTCGGGCTTTTCCTGCTTTACGCCGCGATTTCTCTCTTGCTCTTTTCCCGCATGCGCGACACGCATGCGCTCGTGCTCGAAGAAACGGCGCGCTGCGATGACACGATCTTTGAGACCATACGGGCCGCCTCGCTCATCAAGCTATCGCAAGGCGAAGTGCGACGCACGGCCATGTTCATGGCGAAGTACCGCGCGTTTATTGCAGCAACGGTCCACAGCAGCCGGCTCTCCAGCGTACGCGATGCGATCCTGAAGCTCGTCAGCTATGTGGAAACGCTGGCCATTACGTGGTTTGCCGCACGGCTCATGCTGGGTGGTGTCATATCGGTAGGTGTTTTTTATTCTTTCCTGATTTACAAGTCGTTGCTCTCGGAGCGATTTGCACGCTCGATCAATGCGGCGTTTGAATACTTCATGCTCAGCGTGCCAGTGTCGCGGGTTGGCGATATCGTCGACTGCGAACCGGAGCGCTATACGCCCGCGAGCGATACTCTTAAAACGGTAGAGGTTCAGACCTTCCAGCAGATCGACGTGCGAGACGTCACGTTCCGCTATGGCATATCGGATCAGCCGGTGCTGATGCGTGCGAACATCACGATTCGCAAGGGCGACAAGATCGTCATTACCGGGCCGTCGGGCAGCGGCAAGTCCACGCTGTTCAAGTTGCTTGCCGCCGCTGAGCCGATTCAGGAGGGCGAAATCACGCTGAACGGCATTGCGTGGCCAAATCTCACGGTCGACGAGATTCGCCGGCATGCGGTGCACATGCGTCAAGGCGACCTCATCCTGCACGGTTCGATTGCAGACAATATTTCACTCTTCGCTGGCAGCGCGGATGAGGCGCGCATTCACGCGCTGCTCGACGAAGTTGGGCTACTCGCCGACGTCATGCGATTGCCGATGCGCACGCGGACCATCGTCAGCGACACTATTGCAAATATCTCTGCCGGTCAGCGGCAACGTCTCTTGTTGGCACGCGCGCTATATCAACAGCGCGAACTGTTACTGCTTGACGAACCGACCTCAAATCTCGACCCGGCGTCTGTACAGCGGGTTGTCGCGCTTTTGCAGCGGCTCAACCGGACCGTGGTCGTTATCACCCATGACATGTCGTTGGCAGCGGCCTTCGACACGTGCTACCGGCTGGTCGATGGCGAACTGCTGCGCGAAGTGCGCCAGCCGGAGACGTACCGAGGCGTGCTGAACGATCACGTGGTAGACCATGAATAGGCGGACGTTGTTGGCGGCGTCGATTGCCGCCATGGCAGCACTGTTGGGGCATGTTAACCCCGCTTGCGCGGTCGACCTGTTGTCGGTCGTCGAACAGGCTAGCGACCATGACGCGGACCTTGCCGCGATGCGTGCGGCTTCAAGAGCCGCGCAGCAGGCGGTGCCCAAGGCGCGGGCCGGTTTGCTGCCGCAGGTGGGCGGCGGCTGGGGGCGTGCCTATAACAGCACCGCAATCGACGGCTTGCCTCGCACCTCTTACTGGCAGAACGGGTGGACCGTCAGCTTGACGCAGCCAATCTTCGACTGGAGCCGTTGGACCACCTACCGGCAGGCCAGTTTTGTCGAAGCGCGCGGCGTAGTCGAAGTTGCGCGTGCGCAGCAAGTGCTGATTTTGCGAGCCGCGCGCGCGTATTTCGACGAACTGGCAGCAGAAGACGAAGTTGCCAGAGCGGTTGACTATAACGCGGCGCTCGACGCACATATGCATCAGTTGCAGCGCAGGCAGTCAGCGGGGGAGGCGACGGTGATCGACTTGCAGGAGGCAGAGGCCGGGACGGAGCAGGCACAACTGCAACTGGCGGATGCGCGTAACGATTTGCTGTTAAAGCGTATCGCTATTGAGCAACTCACTGGCCAACCGTTTTCGGCACTATCGCGACTGTCGGACGAAGCGAGATTGCCGCGTCTGGAGCCGGACAACGGTGAAGCATGGGCCGCGCAAGCGGAAGCGCACGATTACGCAGTGCAACTCAAGCAGATTGATCGGCGGATTGCCGAACTCGATGTAGAGAAGGCGCGTGCCGCCTATTATCCGACGGTTAATCTCACTGCTACGCATTCTCCAGCCGGGGCCGCGGCCGGCTACAGCGGACCAACCACGACTTCCACGGCGATGCTCTCGATCTCCATTCCGATCTTCGAAGGCGGCGAGACGGAAGCGAAGCTCGATGAATCGGCAGCGCTTGAGGATAAGGCACAAAACGAACTACTGTCGGCGACCCGTCAGGCGGGCGGGACCGCGCGCGAGAACTGCGCGCGATTTCTCGCGGGCGCGGCACGGATCGAATCGCTGTCGCGGCTCTTGCAGACATCTCGCGCCGCTGTTGCTGCTACGCAAATGGGTTATAGGGTTGGGAGCCGGACGAGTTCCGATGTGCTGCGGACCGTTGACGTTTTCTATGCGACCCGCCGCGATCTGATTCATGCGCGCTACGACATCCTGCTGGCGCTGTTGCAGTTGAAGGGCGTGACCGCTTCGCTGACAACAGACGAAGTGGCGCAGGTGAACTCGCTCTTATTGCCGGCTGACGTGCCGCAAGCTTCGCCGAGCGTACGTTGATTGTGCGCAAAACGAAAAAACCCGCGAAAGCCAAGGCTGTTCGCGGGTTGTTCGTACGGCTTGATGCTTGATACAGGTGTTCTGGTGGAGGCGGCGGGAATCGAACCCGCGTCCAGAAGCACTCTACGACCAGTTCTACATACTTAGTTCTGTCATTTGATTTAACCGCAGCGACGCGGACGAACACGCTGCACTACGGCGATTCACTAGATTTTCGACCCGGACGTCGTGACACCGCCAAGGCTTAACTGACGTATATGACCTCTGTCGGTATTGCTACCGGTCTTGCGACTCTAGCCCGTCAGTGAACTAGGCAGAGGACGGCGGCCCTTAGGCTGCCAGTGCGAACGTATCGTCGTTTGCAGTTACGTTTTTCCCATTGATTAACGAGGTGACGGGTCCTCGGTATGCCCTAGCCGCTTCGCAACCCCTGTCGAAACCAGGTCGCCCCCGCGGTTTGTTGCCCCAAAATTGCTGGGCCAAAGTAGATTTTACAATAGAATGACAGCCCTGTCCCGACTGTCTTTGGATCGGACAATGTTCCGGCGCCTTGGTCAGCTGATCTCTCGCAGCAGTTTTTGCAGTTCTGCCGTCGACCGGACCACGTGTTGGGCATGCCATTGGGTCGGAGGAATGTCGTTACCGCAGTAGCCGTATGCAGCCGCCACGGTCACCATACCTGCTGCGAAGCCCGCCTGGACGTCACGCAAGTCGTCGCCCACGTAGACGATCCGCTCCGGCGCGAGATCCAGTTCGCGCGCCGCGTGCAGCAACGGCGCTGGATGCGGTTTCGAGTGCGGCGTCGTATCGCCGCTCACCACGCATCCCGCACGCAGATCGAGTCCCAGCAACGCCACCAGCGGCTCCGTCAGGCGCGCAACCTTATTCGTCACGATGCCCCAGCGCACGCCGCGTGCATCCAGTTCGTCGAGTACGGCGTCGATGCCCTGGAAGAGGGTCGTTTCGATGCAAAGGTCAGCCTCGTAGTTGGCGAGAAATTCGTCGCGCATTGCCGCGTAATCGGGATGCTCCGGCCCTATGCCAAAAGCGCCGCCAATTAGCCCGCGGGCACCGGCCGATGCCAGCGGGCGCAGGTCGTCGAGCGGCACCATCTCGAGGCCGCGTTCGTGGCGCATCTTGTTGACGGCGGCGGCCAGATCGGGCGCTGTGTCGGCGAGTGTGCCGTCGAGGTCGAACAGGACCGCCTGGCAAAGGCCGATGGAGGCGTCTTCGTCTTCGCGTTGCGGCAGAGGAGTGGGGTCGCTCATGGATGCGTTCGTTGGAGTCGTTGCGCGTCAGGCGTCGCGGCGGCAGGCGAGCATATAGTTGATGCTCGTGTCGTCCGACAGCGCGAAATGCTTGCTGAGCGGGTTATATACGATGCCTTTGATGTCCGCGGTGTGCAGGTGCGCGGCGCGGACAAAGCCCGCCAGTTCCGACGGACGGATGAAGCGCGCGTAGTCGTGAGTGCCCTTGGGTAGCATCCGCGCAATGTATTCCGCGCCGATCACCGCAAACAGGTAGGACTTCACGTTCCGGTTGAGCGTCGAGAAGAACACCCAGCCGCCCGGTTTCACGAGCGTCTTGCAGGCAGCGACGATGGCCGCTGGTTCGGGTACGTGCTCGAGCATTTCCATGCAGGTCACGACGTCGTAGGTGCCGGGCTCGCGGGCCGCCAGGGCCTCGGCGGCGATTTCTTCGTAATCGACGGTTACACCGCTTTCAAGGCTGTGAAGATCTGCGACCCCGAGCGCCTGACTCGCGAGGTCGATTCCCTTCACGTGGGCACCCAATCCAGCCATCGATTCCGACAGAATGCCGCCGCCGCAACCGATGTCGAGTACCCGCTTGCCGGCAAGGCTTACATGGGTGTTGATCCAGCTCAGCCGGACCGGATTCAATTCGTGCAGCGGTTTGAATTCGGCGTTCGGGTCCCACCAGCGATGTGCGAGATCGCTGAATTTCTGAAGTTCGTGGGGATCGGCATTGGTCATGGCGGATACGGGCCTTGATGAGAGCGGGTGGGCGGGTGTCGAGGATAAAGCCTGAGTATATAGGCCGAGGCACAGGGCGGCAAAATGCCCGGGCAGGTCGGCCGCTCGACGCTGACCTGAGACCGAATCTGCCGTGGCCTGCGCAGATTCGACGCCTCAGACGCGTTTAGACATAAAAAAAGCCCCGCCGAGGCGGGGCTTTGATACTGCGGTAATTTGGAGCTTACTGCTTCGAAGTACCCACAACTTCGACTTCCACGCGACGATCCGGTGCGAGGCAGGCGATGAGAGCCTTGCGGTTCTTCTGGTTGCAGCCGGTCGTAACCGGGTTGCGCTTGCCCTTGCCTTCCGTATAGATACGGTTGGCTTCGATGCCCTTGCTGACCAGGTATGCCTTGACAGCTTGAGCACGACGCAGCGACAGGCGGTCGTTGTACTTGTCCGAACCGATACGGTCCGTGTAACCCGTTGCAACCACGACTTCGAGGTTCAGGCCACCGATCTTCGATGCGAGATCATCCAGCTTTTCCTTGCCGCCCGGCTTCAGGATAGCCTTGTCAAAGTCGAACAAAGCGTCAGCTTGGTACGTAATCTTCTGGCTCGAGATAACCGGAGCCGGTGCCGGCGGTGCCGGCGGGGTCGGTGCCTGAGCAACCAGCGCGCCATCGCACTTTGCGTTAGCGGTTGCCGGCGTCCAGAATGCATCGCGCCAGCAGAGTTCGTTCGTGCCGTTCATCCACACGTACTCGCCCGTGCCGTTCACCCAGTTGTCGTTCGTAGCTTGTCGCGACGCCGGCACCGACTGTGCCATTGCGGATGCAGCCACAACTGCGGTAGCTGCAATGAACGCGAGCTTTGAAAGTTTATTCATATTTCTCCTCTCGAAATTGAGATTACCGCAGGTTTACTGCGAGCTTGTTGACGATGACAAGTCATACATTGCTCGAAGTATAACATTGGTGCGGAACAAAAAACGCGCTGTGTAGACTTCGAGCAGTGTCTAACTCTTTGTGCGTTGGCATTTTGCCATATCGTTCCCTTCCCACGTAAAAAAATCTGCCCCCTTTCCATACCCCTGTCCGATTGTGGTGCGTCCGCAACAGGAGCTTTGGTGGAGAGCAGTCTGCCCCGCCAGTCATGCCTGCGAGCTGAATAGGGGCCAGCATAAATCGGACCTGCTCCTGCTTCGCGCCAGAAAGTTCCCTGATTTGTTAACGGATTTGCGCCCCGAGTTGTTCCCGCCTCTGCCGGGCTTTTCTTTGGAGCCTCTCTGGCGCCCCTGGCGCACTCCCCACTAATAGGTATACGTGCCCCGGTCGGGGATGGATGCCTCGCGTGTTAGAATCGCGTGATGCGTTGCGTCTGCAGCGCCTACGCGAAGGCATGGTCCCGCCATCGTCTTCGCACGTAAAAGATACGGATAATGGATCAATTCGCCAAAGAGACTCTGCCAATCTCCCTAGAGGAGGAAATGCGCCGTTCGTATCTCGATTACGCGATGAGCGTGATTGTAGGGCGTGCGCTTCCCGATGTTCGCGATGGCCTGAAGCCGGTACACCGGCGAGTGCTGTACGCGATGCACGAGCTGAACAACGACTGGAACCGAGCTTACAAGAAGTCGGCGCGTATTGTCGGCGACGTGATCGGTAAATATCACCCGCACGGCGACACGGCTGTCTACGACACGATTGTCCGGATGGCGCAGGACTTCTCCCTGCGCTATATGCTGGTGGACGGTCAGGGCAATTTCGGTTCGGTCGACGGCGACAACGCCGCGGCTATGCGTTACACCGAAATCCGCATGTCCAAGATCGGCCATGAGCTGCTCGCCGACATCGACAAGGAAACGGTCGATTTCACGCCGAACTACGACGGCAGCGAAAACGAGCCGGCCATCCTCCCGGCGCGCATCCCCAATCTGCTGATCAATGGCTCGTCCGGGATCGCGGTGGGGATGGCAACCAACATCCCGCCGCACAATCTGAACGAGATTGTCGACGCCTGTCAGCATCTGCTGAAGAATCCGGAAGCGAGCATCGACGAACTGATCGAGATCGTCCCGGCGCCCGACTTCCCGACGGCCGGCATTATCTACGGCGTCGCCGGCGTGCGCGACGGCTATCACACCGGTCGTGGCCGCGTCGTGATGCGCGCGCTCACGCATTTCGAGGAAATCGACCGCGGCCAGCGTATGTCGATCATCGTCGACGAGTTGCCGTACCAGGTGAACAAGCGCTCGCTGCTGGAGCGGATCGCCGAACTCGTCAACGAGAAGAAGCTGGAAGGCATCTCGGATATCCGCGACGAGTCGGACAAGAGCGGCATGCGGGTCGTGATCGAGCTGAAGCGCGGCGAAGTGCCTGAGGTCATCCTTAACAATCTGTATAAGGCGACCCAGCTTCAGGATACGTTCGGTATGAACATGGTCGCGCTGGTCGACGGCCAGCCGAAGCTGCTGAACCTGAAGGAAATGTTGAGCTGCTTCCTGTCGCACCGGCGGGAAGTGCTGACGCGCCGCACAGTATACGAACTGCGCAAGGCGCGCGAACGCGGTCACGTGCTGGAAGGCCTGGCGGTGGCGCTCGCCAACATCGACGATTTCATCGCGATCATCAAGGCCGCGCCGACTCCGCCGATCGCGAAGCAGGAATTGATGAACCGTCCGTGGGACTCATCTCTGGTTCGCGAAATGTTGGCGCGCGCCGAGACGGAAAACGCTTCGGCTGGTGGTCGGGAAGCGTATCGTCCTGAAGGACTGAACCCGGCGTTCGGCATGCAAGCAGACGGTCTCTACCGTCTGTCCGACACCCAGGCGCAGGAAATCTTGCAGATGCGTCTGCAACGCCTGACGGGTCTCGAGCAGGACAAGATCATCGGCGAGTACCGCGAAGTGATGGCCCAGATTGCCGACCTGCTCGACATCCTGGCGCGTCCGGAGCGCATTACGGCGATCATCGTCGACGAACTCACCTCGATCAAGGCCGAATTTGGCGATGCCCGCCGTTCGAAGATCGAACTGAACGCCACCGAGCTGAATACCGAAGACCTGATCACGCCGCAGGACATGGTCGTGACCATGTCGCATGCCGGTTATGTGAAATCGCAGCCGTTGTCGGAATATCGCGCCCAGAAGCGCGGAGGTCGCGGCAAACAGGCGACTTCCATGAAGGAAGACGACTGGATCGACACGCTCTTCATTGCCAACACGCACGACCACATCCTGTGCTTCTCGAACCGCGGCCGCGTCTACTGGGTCAAGGTCTACGAGGTGCCGCAGGGCTCGCGCAACTCGCGCGGCCGGCCGATCGTCAACATGTTCCCGCTGCAGGACGGCGAGAAGATCACGGTGGTGCTGCCGGTCAAGGAATTCTCGGCCGACAAATATGTGTTCATGGCCACCGCGTTAGGAACGGTAAAAAAGACGCCGCTAGAAGCCTTTAGTCGGCCGCTGCGCAAGGGTATTATTGCGGTCGGTCTCGACGATGGTGATTATCTGATCGGCGCCGCTATCACCGACGGTCAGCATGACGTCATGCTGTTCTCGGATTCGGGCAAGGCAGTGCGCTTCGACGAGAACGACGTGCGCCCGATGGGACGGGAAGCGCGTGGCGTTCGCGGCATGCAGCTTGACGATGGGCAGCAGGTGATTGCGCTGCTGGTCGCGGGCGACGAGCAGCAGTCAGTGCTCACTGCCACGGAAAACGGCTTCGGCAAACGTACACCGATCTCCGAGTACACCCGCCACGGGCGTGGTACGAAGGGGATGATCGCGATCCAGACGTCGGAACGCAATGGCAAGGTGGTGGCGGCGACGCTGGTGGATTCCGAAGCCCAGATCATGCTGATTACCAATACGGGCGTGCTGATCCGCACGCGCGTGTCGGAAATCCGTGAAATGGGCCGCGCAACCCAAGGTGTTACACTCATCAGTCTTGATGAAGGAACGAAGCTTTCCGGTTTGCAGCAGGTTGCTGAGGCCGAAGCTGATGTGGAAGGTGACGCCGAAGGTCCCGCTGACGGTGACGAAGGCGGTGAAGAGGGCGGAGCAGCCTGATTCGCACCGGCAATCATGTACAGGGTGAACGCTGCGGGGACGCAGACTGGCGCATCGGGCCGATGCGCAGTCCACGCAGCATGCAGTTCGACTAATTTCTCTTAGGGAGTAATGATGCAAATAGGATTCAAACAGTTGATGTTGCTGGCTGCTTTCGTGCCGACCTTTGCAATGGCGCAGGCGCTTCAAAGTCAAACGCCGGCTCCGGCAGACAACAGCACCGCTGCTGCAGCTCCGGTTGATCCGGCCAAGCAGGCTGCCATCAAGGATCTGCTGGACGCGATCGACGCGCAAAAGCTCGTCGGCGCAATCGGTAACAGCGCGCAAATGCAAGCGAAGCAACTGGTTCCCGCTATCCTGTCGGACGCTTTGAGCGAAAACAAGACGATGTCGGACAAGCAGAAGCAGGCTTCCGTCCCGACGCTGCAGAAGAATGCTGTGCCGAAGCTGGTTGACTCGGCAGGGCAGGTCTTCGCAACGGATTCGTTCCGTCAGGACGCAATGCAAGCTCAGTACGACGCTTACGCGAAGTACTACACGACGTCGGAAATCAAAGATCTGACGGCGTTCTACAAGAGCCCGACGGGCCGCAAGTTCATCCAGGTTCAAGACCAGGTTGGCCGCGACGTCGTGAACGGTCTGATGCAGAAGTACATGCCGCAATCGATCAAGGCAACGCGCGCTCAAGCCGATTCGGAAGTTGCTTCGGTCAAGCCGCCGGTTACCAAGTAAGCAGGTCGCTCGGGCTTAGCGGGTTTGTTGATACCGCTGGCGCTCGCGTCGCTATCCGAAGAGTAACCGGCTTGCCACAGGGCGCCTCACGGCGCCGGGTTTTGGCGGCTGGGTTTGGCGGGGTAGCGGCGTCAATGCGATAATGGCCGTTTGCGCACACGCGCAGACGGCCATTTTCTTTTCAGGCGCGAATTTTCACGGTTTGCTCACCGCGCGCCTGCTTCAGGGATTTCACGATGCGCGTCTTTAATTTCTCGGCCGGACCTGCGGCCATGCCCGAAGAAGTGCTGCGTCACGCAGCCGACGAGATGCTCGACTGGCATGGCAGCGGCATGAGCGTGATGGAAATGAGCCATCGCGGCAAAGAGTTCATGTCGATCCACGAGGAAGCGCTAACCGACCTGCGCGAGTTGCTGGACGTGCCGGCGAGCCATCGTATCCTGTTCCTGCAGGGCGGCGGGCTGGGCGAAAACGCCATCGTGCCGATGAACCTGTTCGGCTCGAAGCCGCGCGCGGATTTCGTGGTGACGGGCTCGTGGTCGCAGAAGTCGCTGAAGGAAGCGCAGAAGTACGGCACCGTGCATGTCGCCGCGAGCGGCGAGACGGCTGACGGCTTTACCCGTGCTCCGGCGTACGCCGAATGGCAATTGTCTGACGATCCGGCCTACGTCCATCTGTGCACGAACGAGACGATTCACGGCGTCGAACGGTTTGAGATTCCCGACCTGGGCGATATCCCGCTGGTCGCCGACGCGTCGTCGCATATCCTGTCGCGTCCCATGGACATCGCCAAATATGGCGTATTGTTTGGCGGGGCGCAGAAGAATATCGGCATGGCTGGCGTCACCGTGGTGATCGTGCGCGAAGACATGCTTGACCGGGCAATGAGCATTTGCCCGTCGGCGTTCGAGTGGAAAACCGTCGCCGCCAACAATTCCATGTACAACACGCCGCCCACCTATGCGATCTACGTCGCCGGGCTGGTGTTCAAGTGGTTGAAAAAGCAGGGCGGCCTCGCCGCCATGGAAGCGCGCAATATCGAGAAGTCGAAGCTCCTCTACGACACCATCGATGCCAGCTCCTTCTATCTGAACAAGGTTGAACGCGCTTCGCGCTCGCGGATGAACGTACCGTTCTTTCTCGCGGACGAAACGCGTAACGAAGATTTCCTGGCCGGCGCGAAAGCGCGCGGGCTAGTGCAGCTGAAGGGCCACAAGTCCGTCGGCGGCATGCGGGCGTCGATTTACAACGCGGTGCCGCTCGAAGGCGTCAAAGCGCTAGTCGAGTACATGAAGGAATTCGAACAGCGTAGCGCTTGAGCCGAAGCTCAGGTGCGCGCATCCCTTCACGCAGTTTTCCGGCAGAGCCGTTTTACGCATGGACGACGAACTTAATACACGACTCAAACCGCTGCGCGAGCGCATCGATGCGCTCGACGCGCAACTGATCGCCCTGCTCAACCAGCGGGCGGCGGTGGCGCTCGAAGTCGGCGAGGTCAAGAAGCATTTCAATGCACCGGTGTTCCGGCCGGAGCGCGAGCAGCAGGTCATCGCGCGTCTGCAGGACATGAGCGACGGGCCGCTTGCCAGCGAGCACATCAGCGCCATCTGGCGCGAGATCATGGCGGCGAGCCGCGATCTCGAGAAAACCATCAAGGCCGCTTATCTCGGGCCGGTGGGCACCTATAGCGAACAGGCTATGCACGAGTACTTCGGTCAGTCGATCGAGGGGGTGCCGTGTCCATCGATTGACGAAGTGTTTCGCTCGGTCGAGGCAGGTGCCGCCGAATTCGGCGTCGTGCCGATCGAGAATTCGACCGAAGGCGCGGTGTCGCGCACGCTCGACCTGCTGTTGCAAACGCAATTGCTGATCGGCGGCGAACTCGCTTTGCCGATCCATCACAATCTTCTGACGTTAAACGGTGACCTGACCGGCGTGACGCGCGTGTGCGCGCATCCGCAGGCGCTCGCGCAATGCCAGGGTTGGCTCGCGTCGAATGCGCCGCATCTGGAGCGTCAGGCGGTGTCGAGCAACGCCGAAGGAGCGCGGCTCGCTGCTGACGATCCGAGCGTTGCGGCTATCGCCGGAGATCGCGCGGCGACGCGCTACGGCCTGCAGGTCGTACACGCACTGATTCAGGACGATCCGCACAACCGCACCCGCTTCGTGATGATCGGCAAAGAGCCGACCGGCGTGAGCGGCAGCGACCGGACCTCGCTGATCGTTTCGGTCGCCAATGAGCCAGGGGCGATGTTCAAACTGCTGGAGCCGCTGGCCCGTCACGGTGTTTCGATGACGCGCTTCGAGTCGAGGCCGGCGCGTGTCGGCACGTGGGAGTACTACTTCTACATCGACGTCGAAGGTCATCGCGACGATGCTCCGGTTGCCGCAGCCCTTGCCGAGCTAGGCGAGATGGCCGAATTCCTGAAGATTCTCGGCTCGTACCCGCAAGCGCGTTGAGATCCAGGCCGCACGTCTCGCCGAACCTTATTCAATACGTCAAATAGTCGATCCGGAGATACTCATGACAACCCCTTTCGGTCCTTCCTATGTGCGCGCGATTGCGCCTTATATCGCCGGCAAGCCGATTTCGGAAGTAGCCCGCGAATTCGGTCTCGATGAGGCGAACATCGTGAAGCTCGCGTCGAACGAGAATCCGCTCGGCATGCCGGAATCCGCGCAACGTGCGATGGTGCAGGCCGCGAGTGAACTGGGCCGCTATCCGGATGCGAACGCGTTCGAGCTGAAGGCGGCATTGAGCGGCCGTTACGATGTTCCGGCTGACTGGATCACGCTCGGCAATGGCAGCAACGACATCCTCGAAATCGCGGCGCACGCGTTTGTCGAAAAGGGGCAGTCGATCGTCTACGCGCAGTACTCGTTCGCGGTCTATGCGCTGGCTACCCAGGGTCTGGGCGCGCGTGCGATCGTCGTGCCGGCGGTCAAGCACGGCCACGACCTCGACGCCATGCTGGCCGCGATCACGGATGACACCCGTCTGATCTTCGTCGCCAATCCGAACAACCCGACCGGTACCTTTATCGAAGGCGCGGCGCTCGAAGCATTCCTCGCCAAGGTGCCGCGCAATGTCGTGGTGGTGCTCGATGAGGCGTACACCGAATATCTGGCGCCGGAAAAGCGCTACGACTCGATCGCCTGGGTGCGTCGTTATCCGAACCTGCTGGTGTCGCGCACATTTTCGAAGGCCTACGGCCTGGCGGGTCTGCGCGTCGGCTTCGCGATTGCACAACCGGAACTGACCGATCTGCTTAACCGTCTGCGTCAGCCGTTCAACGTGAACACGCTGGCGCAGGCCGCGGCAATCGCAGCCTTGAACGACGCGGCGTTCCTCGAAAAGAGCGCGGCGCTCAATGCTCAGGGTTATCGTCGTCTGACGGAAGGATTCGACAAGCTCGGTCTCGAGTATGTGCCGTCGTCGGGCAATTTCGTGCTGGTGCGTGTCGGCAATGACGACGACGCCGGCAACCGCGTCAACCTCGCGCTGCTGAAGCAGGGTGTGATCGTGCGTCCGGTTGGCAACTACGGTTTGCCGCAATGGCTGCGCATCACGATCGGCCTGCCGGAAGAAAACGAAGCGTTTCTCAAGGCGCTCGAAAAGACGCTTGCGCCCGCGTGAGTGGTGGCGCAAGGCGTTAAAACCGAGCGTCAGATTTTGACCCGCGCGCCGGCGTTTCACGCTATGGCGCGCTTTTCTGTGTGATCGACGTGGCTGGGTTTTCTTTTAACAAGCTGGTGATTTTTGGTGTCGGCCTGATCGGCGGCTCGCTTGCGCGCGCGCTACGCGAGCGCGGCGATGCGGCAGGCTCGCGTACCGTGATTGGCGTGGGCCGCTCGTCCGCATCGACTGCGCGGGCGCTCGAACTCGGTGTGATCGACGCTACGGCCTCGCTCGCGGATGACGCAGCGCTGCGTGCCGCGCTGTCCGGCGCGGATTTTGTGCTACTGGCGGCGCCCGTGGCACAGACCCAGCCGCTGCTCGAACGGATCGCGCCGTTTCTCGACCCGGTTACCATCGTCACCGACGCAGGCAGCACCAAGTCCGATGTCGTTGCCTCGGCGCGCGCCGCGCTGGGCGAACGGATTAGCCAGTTCGTGCCGGGCCATCCGATTGCCGGACGCGAGTCGAGCGGAGTGGACGCCGCTTTGCCTGATCTGTACGTCGGCCGTAACGTGGTTCTGTGCGCGTTGCCGGAGAATCCGCCTGAGGCGGTGGAGCGCGTCGCCGCCATGTGGCGCACGACCGGCGCAGCGGTGCATGCGATGACGCCGGCGCAGCATGACCGTGTCTTCGCTTCGGTGAGCCACTTGCCGCATCTGTTGTCGTTTGCGCTGGTCGAGCAGATTCTCAATTCTCCCGACGCTGCGCTGAAGTTTTCTTTCGCTGCAGGCGGCTTCCGCGATTTCACGCGGATTGCCGCATCGAGCCCGGAAATGTGGCGCGACATCTGCGTAGCGAACCGTATAGCGCTGCTCGACGAACTGGACGGCTACACGGCGGTGCTTGCGCAGTTGCGTGCGGCCGTCGAGGCCGCGGACGGCGCCGCGCTCGAGGCCGTATTCGCCCGCTCGCGCGAGGCGCGCACCGAATGGCAGGAACAGCGCGCGGCGCTAGCCGCTGCCCCCGACGCCGCGAAATAACCGGAACTGGACTCAATCATGGAATACCTCGATCTCGGACCGTTTTCCCGTGCGTCCGGCACGATTCGCCTGCCAGGTTCGAAGAGCATTTCGAACCGCGTGTTGTTGCTCTCGGCGCTTGCTGAAGGCGAAACGACGATCACCAACCTGCTCGATTCCGACGACACGCGAGTGATGCTCGACGCGCTCGAGAAGCTCGGCGTCAAGCTCAAGCGCGAAGGCGACGAGTGCGTCGTGACGGGCACGCGCGGCGCGTTTACCGCGAAGACCGCCGACCTGTTTCTCGGCAACGCCGGCACGGCGGTGCGCTCGCTGACGGCGGCGCTGGCGGTCAACGGCGGCAGCTATCGCATCCACGGCGTGCCGCGGATGCACGAGCGGCCGATCGGCGACCTCGTCGACGGCCTGCGGCAGATCGGAGCCCGGATCGATTACGAGGGCGACGAAGGCTTTCCGCCGCTGCGGATTCGCGAAGGCCAGATCGCCGTCGATGCACCGATCCGCGTGCGCGGCGACGTATCGAGCCAGTTCCTGACCGGGCTGCTGATGACCTTGCCGCTGCTGCGCACGGAAAGCGGCGTGACGGTGATTCAGGTGGACGGCGAACTGATCTCCAAGCCCTATGTCGAGATCACTCTCAAGCTGATGGAGCGCTTCGGCATCAAGGTCGAGCGTCACGGCTGGCATCAGTTCACGGTGCCGGCGGGGCAGCGCTATCAGTCGCCGGGCAAGATCATGGTGGAGGGCGATGCGTCGTCCGCCTCGTATTTTCTCGCGGCGGGCGCGCTCGGCGGCGGTCCGCTGCGCGTGGAAGGTGTTGGGCGGGCCAGCATCCAGGGCGATGTGGGCTTCGCCGACGCGCTGATCCGCATGGGCGCGAACATGTCGATGGGTGACGACTGGATCGAGGTGCGCGGCGTCGGTCATGACCACGGCAAGCTGGAACCGATCGACATGGATTGCAACCTGATCCCGGACGCAGCCATGACCATTGCCGTCGCGGCGCTGTTCGCCGACGGCACGACCACGTTGCGCAACATTGCGAGCTGGCGCGTCAAGGAAACCGACCGGCTGGCCGCCATGGCGACCGAACTGCGCAAGGTCGGCGCCAAGGTCGTCGAGGGCGAAGACTACATCGCCGTCACGCCGCCGGAGCAACTGACGCCGAACGCCGCCATCGACACCTACGACGACCACCGCATGGCGATGTGCTTCTCGCTGGTGAGCCTCGGCGGCGTGCCGGTGCGTATCAACGATCCGAAGTGCGTCGCCAAGACTGTCCCGGACTATTTCGAGCGCTTCACGGCGTTGGCCCAACCTTGATTCACCCGAATCGACCTGACGCGCGACTTTTTCGATGAAACCGACCCGTCCCTTTCACCAGACGCCCGTCATTACGATCGACGGCCCGACCGCCTCCGGCAAAGGCACCGTGGCCGCGCTGGTCGCCGCCAATCTCGGCTTCCATCTGCTGGATAGCGGCGCCCTGTACCGGCTCGCCGCGCTGGCCAGCCAGCGCTACAACATCGCGGTGGACGATCCCGACGCCCTTGCCAAACTGATCGACGACCTCCATATCACGTTCCGCGAGGGGCTCGCGCAACTCGACGGCGTCGACGTTTCAAGCGAGATTCGCGCTGAAGAAGTCGGCAAACGGGCCTCGGCGATTGCCGTCCACGCACCCGTGAGAGCCGCTCTGGTGGCCCGTCAGCGGGCTTTTCGCAAGGAGCCGGGGCTGGTTGCGGACGGCCGCGATATGGGCACTGTTATCTTCCAGGATGCTGCGCTCAAAGTGTTTCTGACCGCCAGCGCCGAGGCCCGCGCCGCTCGCCGGCATAAGCAATTGATCCAAAAAGGTTTTTCTGCTAATATAGATGACTTGCTCCGGGATTTGCGTGAACGCGACGCGCGCGATAGTCAGCGTGTAGCCGCGCCACTCAAGCCTGCAGCGGATGCAAAGCTGCTCGACACTTCCACGTTGTCGGTCGACCAGGCGGTCGATCAGGTGGTGCAGTGGTATCGGGCGCTTTTGCCCATCGCTTGAAAATGCAGTCAGGAATTTCGTTGTAAAGCAGTAGATGCAAGAAGCAGTCCGTTGTCGTGTAGGTGCTCTGCGCATGGGCGTGGAGCGTGTTTTAACCCCTTAACCCCGCGTGGCATTCGCACTCTAGCCGTCATTGCTTGACCATCCGGTCAGCCGGGCACCGCGAAAACCATGCAAATTTCGATTTTTATGTCCGACCTGCAAACCTCTACCCCGAATACCGAATCTTTTGCGGCTCTGTTCGAAGAGTCGCTGACCAAGCAAGACATGCGCGCTGGCGAAGTGATCTCCGCCGAAGTCGTGCGCGTTGACCACAACTTCGTGGTCGTCAACGCTGGTCTCAAGTCCGAAGCCTACATCCCGCTCGAAGAGTTCCTGAACGACGCGGGCGAGGTAGAAGTGCAGGCGGGCGACTTCGTTTCCGTCGCGATCGACGCGCTGGAAAACGGCTATGGCGACACCATCCTGTCGCGCGACAAGGCGAAGCGTCTGGCTTCGTGGCTGTCGCTGGAAAAGGCCCTCGACAACAACGAACTCGTGACCGGCACGATCACGGGCAAGGTCAAGGGCGGCATGACCGTCATGGTCAACGGCATCCGCGCGTTCCTGCCGGGTTCGCTGGTTGATACGCGTCCGGTCAAGGACACGACCCCGTACGAAGGCAAGACGCTGGAATTCCGCGTCATCAAGCTCGACCGCAAGCGTAACAACGTCGTGCTGTCGCGCCGTGCTGTGATCGAAGCCACCCAGGGCGAAGAGCGCGCAAAGCTGCTCGAAACGCTGAAGGAAGGCGCGATTGTGGAAGGCGTAGTGAAGAACATCACGGACTACGGCGCATTCGTGGACCTCGGCGGTATCGACGGCCTGCTGCACATCACCGACATCGCATGGCGTCGTGTGCGTCACCCGAGCGAAGTGCTGTCGGTTGGCCAGGAAGTCACCGCGAAGATCCTCAAGTTCGATCAGGAAAAGAACCGCGTTTCGCTGGGCATCAAGCAACTCGGCGACGACCCGTGGGAAGGCATTTCCCGCCGTTACCCGTCGGGCACGCGCCTGTTCGGTAAGGTCACCAACATCACCGACTACGGCGCATTCGTCGAAGTGGAATCGGGCATCGAAGGCCTCGTCCACGTGTCGGAAATGGACTGGACGAACAAGAACGTTGCACCGTCGAAGGTTGTTCAGCTGGGCGACGAAGTCGAAGTCATGGTTCTGGAAATCGACGAAGACCGCCGCCGTATCAGCCTCGGCATGAAGCAATGCAAGCCGAATCCGTGGGATGACTTCAGCCGCAACTTCAAGAAGGGCGACAAGCTGCAAGGCGCAATCAAGTCGATCACCGACTTCGGCGTCTTCATCGGTCTGCCTGGCGGCATCGACGGTCTGGTTCACCTGTCGGACCTGTCGTGGAGCGAAACGGGCGAAGAAGCAGTTCGCAAGTACAAGAAGGGCGACGAAGTGGAAGCGATCGTTCTCGGCATCGACGTCGAGAAGGAACGTATTTCGCTGGGTATCAAGCAACTCGAAGGCGACCCGTTCAGCAACTTCGTTGCAATGAACGACAAGGGTTCGATCGTCGACGGCGTGGTCAAGACGGTAGATGCGAAGGGTGCAGTGGTCCAGCTGTCGGCGGAAGTCGAAGGCTACCTGCGTGCTTCGGAAATCGCCCAGGACCGCGTGGAAGATGCTCGCAACGTGCTGAAGGAAGGCGACAAGGTCAATGCGATGATCATCAACATCGATCGCAAGTCGCGTGGTATCAACCTGTCGATCAAGGCCAAGGACTCGGCTGAGCAACAGGAAGCGATCCGCGGCCTGGCTTCGTCGGATTCGAGCGCGGCTGCAACCGGCACGACGAACCTCGGCGCGCTGTTGAAGGCCAAGCTCGACGGCCAGAACCAGTAAGCCTTGAGTTTTCTTGAGAGGTCTGCTGCAGTATGACCAAATCGGAATTGGTCGCCCAGCTGGCTACGCGATTTCCGCAGCTTGTACTTAAAGATGCGGATTTCGCGGTGAAGACGATGCTTGATGCGATGTCGGAGGCGCTTGCCAACGGCCATCGCATTGAAATTCGCGGCTTCGGCAGCTTCGGCCTCAACCGCCGTCCCTCCCGTGTGGGGCGCAATCCGAAATCGGGCGAAAAGGTGCTGGTACCTGAGAAGTTCGTGCCGCATTTCAAGCCTGGCAAGGAACTGCGCGAGCGGGTAGACCGCCGCGCGGGCGAGCCATTGAAGGACGAAGAGCCGGACGACGATCTGTAAGCGGCTGCGCGCGGTAAGCGGCGCGTAGTGCTAATAGCGTCAGCGGCCAACGCCAGACGGAAAAAGACCAAAAAAAGCGCCTTCGGGCGCTTTTTTTTTGTCTGCGCCCGGGTTGCGCAAGGTCCGCGTGCGGTACGGGGCCAGTGCAGGGCACGCTTCGTCCCTTCGATTCAAGAGGTAAACCACAAGTAAGCGCGTGCAAACTGCTTGTTACTGCCCACTCGCAGGGCCTTCAATTACAATACGGGTCACTTCGGCGCGGGCAAGACCGTGGCGCGACGCGCGTCATCAAGCCGGCGTTCGACCCGCAACTGCCGTCAAGAGACCTTATTCATGAAATTTATCGTCTGGCTGATCCGCGTTCTGGTGTTCGTGCTCCTGCTGGTGCTCGCACTCTCCAACACGCAAACCGCTACGCTGAATTTCCTGGCCGGTTACGCGTGGTCCGCTCCGCTGATCCTGATCGGCCTCGCGTTCTTTGTGGTCGGCCTTCTGGCGGGGCTCGTGTCGGCGGTACCGGCGCTGGTCCGGTTGCGGCTCGAGAACGGCCGTCTCAAGCGCGAGTTGCGCGTGGCACGCGAGGCGCCTGTGGTGGTCGAAACGCCGCCGCTGCCGCCGCTGATCTAGGCTTTCCCATGCCGTGCGCCCGTGGCGCGCGGCTTTTGTTTCTGTACTCCCGACCAATCGCATGGATCTAGACTTCTGGTGGCTGCTCGTCATACCTGTCGCTTTCGCGTTCGGCTGGATGGCCGCGCGTTACGACCTCAAGACGCTGTTGTCCGAGAGCGCCAACCTGCCGCGTTCATACTTCCGTGGCCTCAATTTTCTCCTTAACGAACAGCCGGACCAGGCCATCGATGCGTTCATCGAGGTCGTCAAGCTCGATCCAGAAACCATCGAACTGCATTTCGCGCTTGGTAACCTGTTCCGTCGTCGCGGCGAGACTGATCGCGCGATTCGCGTGCATCAAAATCTGCTGAGCCGCGCCGACCTGCCCGTCACCGAGCGCGATCACGCGCTCTACGAGTTGGGCCAGGATTTTCTGAAGGCGGGTCTGCTCGACCGGGCGGAAGAGACGTTCCGCTCGCTCGAGACCGGCGATTACGCGCTGGGTGCGCAGCGTGCGCTGCTCACCATCTACGAAATCGAGAAGGACTGGAACAAGTCGATCGACACCGCGCGCCACCTCGAAACGATGGGCGCCGAATCGCTGGACAAGGAAATCGGCCAATTCCACTGCGAGCTGGCGCAGGAAGCGTTGCAGCAAAAGAATCCCGCAGAGTCCCGCCGCCAGTTGCATCTGGCGTTGAAGGCGAACCCGCACAGCGTGCGCGCCACCATTCTGTTTGGCGACGTGGATATGGCAGGCGGCGCGCAGGAAGCGGCGATCGCGCAGTGGCGCAAGGTCGAGGAGCAGAATTCTTCATATCTGCCGCTCGTCGCGGAGAAGCTGATGAAGGCCTACGAGGCGCTCGGACGTCCGGAGGACGGGGCGGATCTGCTGACGACGTGGGTCGACCGCTATCCCACGAACGATCTGCTCGATGTCGCCTACCAGTACGTCGCGGCCCTGCGCGGGCAGGACGCGGCGCACACGCTCGCGCGCTCGCAGATGCAGAAGTCGCCCAATCTGGCGGGCATGACGCGCCTGCTCGAAGCGCAGCAGGCCACGGCGGAAGAACCGCGGCGCAGCGAACTCGAACTGATGCGCACGCTGATCAGGCAGCGCACCAAAAATCTGCCACGGTATACGTGCCAGAATTGCGGTTTCCGGGCACGCCTTTTCTACTGGCAGTGTCCGGGTTGCAGCGGGTGGGAAACCTATGCGCCGCGCCGGGTCGAACCGATCACGGCGTCGAGCTGACCCGGAAACCATCACCGGTAACATAACCGGAACCCATAACCGGAACGCGTATGAAAATCACCATCATCGGCACGGGCTATGTCGGGCTTGTCACTGGCGCGTGTCTTGCCGAAATCGGTCACGACGTTTTCTGCCTGGATGTCGATCCGCGCAAGATCGAAATCCTCAACAACGGTGGCGTCCCCATCCACGAACCGGGCCTGCAGGAAATCATCGCCCGTACGCGGGCTGCACGGCGCATCACGTTTTCGACGGACGTCGAAGCGAGCGTGGCGCACGGTGAAGTGCAGTTCATCGCGGTCGGCACGCCGCCCGATGAAGACGGCTCGGCTGACCTGCAGTACGTCCTTGAAGCGGCGCGCAATATCGGCCGCACCATGAACGGCTTCAAGGTGATTGTCGACAAGTCGACGGTCCCGGTCGGCACCGCGCAACGCGTGCGCGCGGTCGTGCAGGAGGAACTGGCGAAGCGCGGTTTGGCCGGCAGCGACCAGCATCGCTTCTCGGTGGTCTCGAATCCGGAATTCCTCAAGGAGGGGGCTGCAGTCGATGACTTCATGCGCCCCGACCGTATCGTGCTAGGCCACGACGAAGACGAAGCCGGCCAACGTGCCCGCGAACTCATGAAGCGCCTGTATGCGCCGTTCAACCGCAATCACGAACGCACGCTCTACATGGATGTGCGCTCGGCGGAATTCACGAAGTACGCCGCTAATGCGATGCTTGCCACGCGCATTTCGTTCATGAACGAGATGGCGAACCTCGCTGACCGCGTTGGCGCCGATATCGAAGCGGTCCGTCGCGGCATCGGTTCGGACCCGCGCATCGGCTATCACTTCCTGTATGCCGGATGCGGTTACGGCGGCTCATGCTTCCCGAAGGACGTGCAGGCGCTGGTGCGTACTGCCAGTGAAAGCGGCCACAATCTGCGCATTCTCGAAGCCGTCGAAGCAGTGAACAACGAGCAGAAAGAAGTGCTCGTGCGCAAGATCACCAGCACGCTCGGCGAAGACCTGAGCGGCCGCACGTTTGCCGTGTGGGGTCTCGCGTTCAAGCCGAACACCGACGATATGCGTGAAGCGCCGAGCCGGCGCATCATCGCCGAACTTCTGGCTCGCGGCGCCAAGGTGCGCGCGTACGATCCTGTTGCGCTCAACGAAGCGCGCCGGGTGTTCGCGATCGACCTGCACGACGCGCCCGAGCAACTGGCCCGTCTGCATTTCGCGAGCACGCAGGACGAAACGCTCACAGGCGCGGACGCGCTGGTGATCGTCACCGAATGGAAGGAGTTCAAGAGCCCCGACTTCCTGCACCTGAAATCGGTGCTGAAGACGCCGCTCATTTTCGACGGCCGTAACCTTTACGAACCGGAAGCGATGACCGAACTGGGCATCGATTACCACTCGATTGGACGTCCTTATGCCCAACCCTCCGAACTCCCAGCCGATGTCTGAGTCCGTCAACGAAACCACCGTGTCCACTTCTGCACCCATCTCGGTACCGCGCGAGAGGCTCGGCGGTGCACGTGTGCTGGTGGTCGGCGACGTCATGCTCGACCGTTACTGGTTTGGCGACGTCAACCGTATTTCACCTGAGGCACCGGTGCCTGTCGTGCATGTGCAGAAGCAGGAAGATCGCCTCGGCGGCGCGGCCAACGTGGCGCGCAACGCCGTCGCCCTCGGCGCGCAGGCGGGATTGTTGTGCGTGGTCGGTCATGACGAGCCGGGTGAGCGAATCATCCAGTTGCTCGGTGACAGCGGCGTGGTACCGCATCTGGAACGCGATCCTGCTCTGCTGACCACCATCAAGCTGCGTGTCCTGTCACGCCAGCAGCAGTTGCTGCGGGTCGACTTCGAGAATACGCCCGCGCATGAAGTACTGCTCGCGAGCCTGGCGCGCTTTGACGAACTGCTGTCCTCCCATGACGTGATCCTGATGTCGGACTACGCCAAGGGCGGCCTGACACACGTCACGAAGATGATTGCGAAGGCGCACGCGGCCGGCAAGCCAGTGCTCGTCGACCCGAAGGGTGACGATTGGGAACGCTATCGCGGCGCCACGCTGATCACGCCGAATCGCGCCGAGTTGCGCGAGGTGGTCGGGCAATGGAAATCCGAAGACGATCTGATCGCGCGCGTGACGAAGCTGCGCGCGGAGCTCGAGTTCAAGGCGCTGCTGCTGACGCGCTCGGAAGAGGGCATGACGCTCTTCTCCGACGACGGCATTCTGCACGCCTCGGCCGTTGCGCGTGAAGTGTATGATGTCTCGGGTGCGGGCGACACCGTGATCGCCACGCTGGCCGTGATGCTCGGCGCGGGCCTGTCGCTCGTCGACGCTGTTGCGCTTGCGAACCGCGCGGCCGGCATCGTGGTCGGCAAGCTGGGCACCGCTACCGTCGACTACGACGAACTCTTTCTCTAATACCGCACGCCGCCTCGCGCCCGCTTGCGGCGCGAGCGCCGGGTGTCATTGAAACTGTCGGTTGGAGTTGGCGCTTCAGCGCTCGCTCCAACCCTATGTAAAGCTCAATTCCGCAGGACGACCATGACCCTTATCGTCACCGGCGCGGCCGGCTTTATCGGCAGCAATATCGTAAAAGCGCTCAACGAGCGCGGCGAACAACGCATCATCGCCGTCGACAATCTCACGCGCGCCGACAAGTTCAAGAACCTGGTCGATTGCGAGATCGACGACTATCTCGACAAGACCGAATTCGTCGAACGCTTTGCGCGCGGCGATTTCGGCAAGGTCCGCGCGATCTTCCACGAAGGCGCCTGTTCGGACACGATGGAAACCGACGGCCGCTACATGATGGACAACAACTTCCGCTACAGCCGCGCGGTACTCGACGCGTGCCTCGCGCAGGGCGTGCAGTTTCTGTACGCATCGTCCGCGGCGACGTATGGCGGCTCGAGCCGCTTCGTGGAAGAGCGCGAAGTGGAGCAACCGCTCAACGTCTACGGCTATTCGAAGTTCCTGTTCGATCAGGTGATTCGCCGCGTGCTGCCCACCGCGAAAAGCCAGATTGCCGGCTTTCGTTACTTCAACGTCTACGGCCAGCGCGAAACGCACAAGGCGCGGATGGCGTCGGTTGCGTTCCACAACTTCAACCAGTTCCGCGCCGAGGGCAAGGTCAAGCTGTTCGGCGAATACAACGGCTATGCTGCCGGCGAGCAGACGCGCGATTTCGTTTCGGTGGAAGACGTGACGAAGGTCAATCTGCACTTCTTCGATCACCCGGAGAGGTCGGGCATCTTCAATCTCGGCAGCGGCCGTGCACAGCCGTTCAACGACATTGCGACGACCGTCGTCAACACGTTGCGCGCGCTCAACAACGAGCCGCCGCTCTCGCTTGCCGAGCAGGTGCAGCGCGGCTTGATCGAGTACATTCCGTTTCCCGATGCGCTGCGCGGCAAGTACCAGTGCTTCACGCAGGCCGATCTCACGAAGCTGCGCGCAGCTGGTTACGATGAGCCGTTCCTGAGCGTGCAGGAAGGCGTCGATCGTTACGTACGTTGGCTATTCGGCCAGCTATAAATCATTCGCAGACCTCTCTAAACTTGGAATCTCCTGGACGGTGATCGTCACCGGTCAGGTTGTAAGAGGGAGATTCCATATGTTGCGAAAAATCATGGTTACGGCGGCAATGCTCGCCGCATTCGGCCACGCCTACGCGTCGGTCGACATCAATACGGCCAACGAGGCTGGGCTGCGTGGCATCAAGGGCATTGGCCCCGCCAAGGCGAAAGCCATTCTCGAAGAGCGCGACGCGCACGGTCCGTTCAAGGATCCCACGGATCTCAGCAAGCGTGTCAAAGGCATGGGCGGGCATACCGTCGAGCGCCTGCAGGCGGAAGGTCTCGCTGTCGGTCCGGCTGGTGCTGCTGCTGGGGTACAGGCTGCGGCGCCTGCGCAGGGCAACGCCGCGACCGCTGCGACCGCAGTGTCTCAGCCGGCTACGGCAACGGGTGCGCAAAAGGGTAGCGCGGCAGTGGTGGTGAAGAAATAGACGCATGCGGCGGCGCGTGGTTATGCGCGCGCCGCCGTATCGTTTAGCGTTCCTTCAGGTTGGAGTGAAGTCGGCATACAACACTCCTTCAGCTGTCACTCAGATGACTGGCTCCCGCGGTACTCGGCCGCGGGCTTTTTGCGTTGCACGCCGTTTATACCTATACGTTATATCGGCATACCTTTGCGACGATGCATCCATGCCGTTACAAGGGCCGCACGGCAGGGCGACGCACGGTGGTTTAGAATCGTTGGATTCAATACTCCGCGCAGCGACAGCACCCCATATGGCTTACAAAACGATTGAAGACACGATCGGCAATACGCCGCTCGTCCAGCTTGTCCGCTTGCCTGACGATGAGATCCGCAGCCGCAACAACGTGATCCTCGGCAAGCTCGAGGGTAACAATCCGGCGGGCTCGGTGAAGGACCGCCCGGCATTGTCGATGATCAAGAAGGCCGAAGCGCGCGGGCGCATCAAGCCGGGCGACACGCTGATCGAAGCCACTAGCGGCAACACCGGTATCGCGCTGGCGATGGCGGCTGCTGTTCGTGGCTACAAGATGGTGCTGATCATGCCGGAAGACCTGTCCGTCGAGCGTCGTCAGAGCATGGCTGCGTACGGCGCGCAGATCGTGCTTACGCCGGTGACGGGTGGCATGGAATACGCACGCGATCTCGCCGAGCAGATGCAGCGCGAAGGCAAGGGCATCATCCTCGACCAGTTTGCGAATCCGGATAATCCGATCGCTCACTACGAATCGACCGGTCCGGAAATCTGGCAGGAAACCGAAGGGCGTATCACGCACTTCGTTTCGGCCATGGGCACTACCGGCACGATCATGGGCGTGTCGCAGTATCTGAAAGAACAGAATCAGGCCATCGAGATTATTGGTGCGCAGCCGGAAGAGGGTTCGCGCATTCCGGGTATCCGCAAATGGCCGGAAGCGTATCTGCCGAAGATTTTCGACCGCAGCCGTGTGGATCGCGTCGAGAACGTGAGTCAGGCGGCGTCGGAAGCGATGGCGCGCAAGATGGCGGCAGTGGAAGGGATTTTTTGCGGTATTTCCTCGGCGGGTGCTTGCGAGGTGGCGTTGCGCATTGCGCGGCAGGTCGAGAACGCGACCATTGTGTTCGTGGTATGCGATCGCGGCGATCGGTATCTTTCGACGGGCGTGTTCCCGGCGTGATGGAGCTTGAGTAAACGCGGCGGATGCGCTTGATGGGTCATTCGCCAAACAAAAAAGCGCCGGCTATGACCGGCGCTTTTTTGTTCAGGCCGTGCTTCGAACACGGTAAGCCGGTTGCGCGCGCTTATTGCGAGTCTGACGAGTCCGGCGCAGGCGCAGGCATACCCATCGGCGGAGGCATCGGGCTGGCCGAAGGAGGCACGGCCATCGTCGCGGGCGCGGAAGAGGGCGGCAACGAACCCGCTGGCATCGAAGACGGCGGCATTGAATTCCGAGTGACGGAGTTTGGCGGCATCGCACCCTGCGGCAGCGCCCCTGGCGCCATCGAACCAGGCGGCACCGCACCCTGTGGCACCAACCCCGGCGGCGTGGACCCAGGTGCGCCGTGGTTGTCCAGATCGCCGGACGCCTCCAGTTGGGCCTTGATTCTCTCGCCGAGCTGATACACCGACAGCGCATAGAAGAAGCTACGGTTATAGCGCGTCAGCACGTAGAAATTCTTCAACCCCAGCTTGTATTCGGTAGGCATCCCGGGCGTGGGCAAGTCGATGATCGTCACCGGCGTGGCGGCCTCGGCGTTCATATCGAGGCCCGGCTGATCGAGCAGCATGCCGGCGTGCAGCAATTGCTCGAGCGGCCAGTGCGGTTCGGGTTGACCATCCGCGCCAGCTTGCGCGATACCCTGGCTGCCGGCATCCGAGCCGATGTTCCACACCACCGGTCGACCGTTTTCCCAGCCGTTCTGTTTCAGATAATTTGCCACACTGCCGATTGCGTCAGCCTGACTGTTGCGCAAATCGATCTGCTTGTTGCCGTCATACGAGATCGCATACTGCACGATGCTGCTCGGCAGAAATTGCGGAATACCGATGGCCCCGGTGTACGAGCCGAGCACCGAGGTCGGATCGATTTGCGAGTCGCGGGTCCAGACCAGATAGTCCTCGAGATTCTTGCGGAAGGTCTGCTCGCGATCGGCGCGGTTCGGGGTGTTCGGGTAATCGAAAGCGAGGGTCGTCAGCGCGTCGAGCACGCGGAAGTTGCCCATGAAGCGCCCGTAGATGGTTTCCACGCCGAGAATGCCGACAATCACTTCCGGCGGCACGCCGAATTGCTCATAGGCACGCTGCAGTGTGGCCTGGTTGTTACGCCAGAAGCGCACACCCGCGTTGATGCGGATCGGATCGAGGAAGCGCGCCTGATAGGAGCGCCAGTTCTTCACGGACGGCGCGGTCGACGGCGCCGGCGTGACGAGCTTGACTGCGGTCGCCGAGTAGCTGACGCCGGCAAACAGCGCGTGCAACGCGGTGGGATCGAAGTCATAGCGCGCCACCATGTCGTTGATAAAGCCGTCGACATCCGGATTGTTTGCGTAGCGCTGCGGAATGATCTCTTCTTCAAAGGTCTGCCCTTGCGGTACCGCCTGCTGGGGCTGACTTTGCGCGACCAGCAACGGAGGTCTGGCGACGCTGGTCTGTGCCTCGGCCGGACTGGCTGCCGCGAACGCGCACCATGCAACGTATAGCGCAGCGGCCATGTTCTGGATGCATAGCCGGTTTCGTGCGGACAGAGCAAGCTTAACGGTCATAGTGAACTGGGAGCGCAGTGCGAAGGGGTCGGAGGGCGGCAGAAGATTACGGGGCAGTATACCCGAGGCCCATTGCAGAACTGTGCAGAACCGTTGCTACAGTCCGAAGCGTGCAGAGGGTGTGGTAACTTGATGGTGTTGGGCGCGCCGCACGTGCGCGCCTTTGGACGGAGACACGCGGTTCGCGTTCGCGCGACGCGTCGCAGAAGAGAATCATGGCAACAGCCTTCTATTCCCACGCAGACTGCCTGCTGCACGAGATGGGCGCATGGCATCCGGAATGTCCAGCGCGCCTGCAGGCAATCGAAGATCAACTGATCGCAAGCCGGATCGACGCGCTGATCGAACGCGAGTCGCCGCCGCTTGCCGATGAAGCCGCGCTCCTGCGCGTACATACCCAGGCGCACGTCGACTATGTGCGGAGCCGTTCACCAGACGCAGGTTACGCGGAGATCGACCCGGACACGTCGATGAATCCGCACACCTGGCAAGCCGCGCTGCGTGCCGCGGGTGCCGCGGTGGCCGCGACCGATGCCGTCATTGAGGGACGCTACGACAACGCCTTCTGCAGCGTGCGCCCACCGGGTCACCACGCCGAGCCGGCCCGTGCGATGGGCTTCTGCTTCTTCAACAACGTTGCGATCGCGGCGCGTCATGCGTTGGAAGTGCATGGTCTGCAGCGGGTGGCGATTATCGATTTCGACGTCCACCACGGCAACGGCACCGAGGCCGCTTTTTCCGGCGACTCGCGGGTGCTGATGTGCAGCTTCTTCCAGCATCCGTTTTATCCATACACCGGGGCCGACAATCAGGCGCCCAACATGGTCAACGTGCCGATGCCGGCGCGCTCGAAGGGCATGGAAGTGCGCGAGGCGGTGGACATGCTGTGGCTGCCGCGCCTGCATGCGTTCAAGCCGGAGATGGTGTTCGTGTCGGCGGGTTTCGACGCGCATCGCGAGGACGATCTCGGCAATATGGGCCTCGTCGAGGCCGACTACGTGTGGCTGACCGAGCAGGTTCGCGAGATCGCCAACCGACATGCGAATGGGCGGATCGTGAGCTGTCTGGAGGGTGGGTATAACCTGTCGGCGCTTGGGCGCAGCGTGGTCGCGCACTTGAAGGCGCTGGCGGAGATCTGATTGCGTCGATGCGCCTCTGAGCGGTGTTCGCGGACTTCTTCGCGAGGTCGGAGCGCCGGGTGAACTGGGCGAACCAAAGCGAGGGTGGATGATGAATTCGGACAATCAAACCTCTGGCATGGCTGGCACAAGCGCTTCGGGAGCCGGCAGGGGAGGAGCAGGCGCTGCAGAATCCTGCGTCGCCAAAACTCCTGAGGCGGCAAACGGCGCAGCACTCGTCGAGGTTACGCATGATGCCTATGGCGTCCTCGGTGTCGTGCGTTTGACGATGAACCGGCCCGAGGCGTTTAACGCGTTGTCCGAGGCCTTGCTCGACGCGTTGCAGGACGCGCTCGCGTCCATCGCGCAAACGGATGCGCGCGTTGTGGTGATCGAAGGCGCGGGTCGCGCCTTTTGCGCGGGACACGATCTGAAAGAGATGCGTTCGAAGCCATCGCTTGCCTACTATCAGGCGCTGTTCAGCCGCTGCACGAAGCTGATGTTGGCGATCCAGCGCTTGCCGCAACCGGTGATTGCACGTGTACATGGGATTGCGACCGCCGCCGGTTGCCAGCTGGTCGCGATGTGCGATCTGGCTGTTGCGGCCGACACGGCGCGCTTTGCGGTATCCGGGGTCAATCTGGGGCTGTTTTGCGCGACGCCTGCGGTGCCGTTGTCACGTAATCTGTCGCGGAAGGCGGCGCTCGAAATGTTGCTGACCGGCGACTTCATCGATGCGCACGAGGCCCGTCAGCAAGGCCTCATCAACCGCGTTGCAGCAGCGGACGAACTCGATGCGGCAGTCGCCGCGCTGGCGTCGAGCATTTGCGCGAAGCCCGTCGAGGCGGTACGCGCCGGCAAGGGCCTCTTTTACCGCCAACTCGAGATGGGCGTCGAGGCAGCGTATCAGCTCGCTGGCCAGACGATGGCTTGCAACATGATGGACGAGTCCGCGCTCGAAGGCGTCCAGGCCTTCATCGACAAGCGGGCCCCGGACTGGCACCGCTGAGTTTGAGAGCTCCCGGCGTGCTGGCGCCGCGCACAGGCATCCCTCACTGCGCATCGGTTATACGAGGCTCAACTGCAATGCGCCTCAATCCATCCAATCAGTTCACCGATCACCCGCTCGCGGTCGAGGTCGTTCATCGTTTCGTGATAGCTCGCTTCGTGCAGCGTGAGCGTTTTATCGGGCGAACCGGCATGCTTGCCGAAAACGCGGCTACCTTCGGGTTCCGTGAGTTTGTCAGCGGTGCCGTGGTACACCAGCAATGGCACACGCAAACCCGCACGGCCGCGCTCGATACGCTGCATTGCCAGCAGAATCTCCGCGCCGGTGCGCGCGGGAATCGAACCGTGGTGCACCAATGGATCGTTGCGATTCGCCTCGACCACTGCGGGGTCGCGCGAGAGCAGCGCCGCGTCTATCTTCATGGCCGGAAAGCCTGGCCAGACGCGGCTGATGATCTGACTCATGGTCAGCATCCAGCGCGGTACGTCGCGCCCTGGGGCGAGTGCGGGGCTCGACAGGATGAGACCCGCCAACTTATGACCACTGCCCGGCAGACGCTCGATGGCATATAGCGCGGCAATTGCCCCGCCCATGCTGTGGCCCATCAGAAACAACGGGGCATTGTCGTGCGCGGCGACGCTGAGCAAGGCCTCGGCGTCGAGCAGATAGTCGTCGAAGCGCTCGATGCGGGCCCGCTTGCCGGGCGCGCTGCCATGGCCGCGCAGGTCGATGGCGAGCAGTTCGATGCCGGCGGCGTTCAGTCGCCCGGCGAGCGCCGCGTAGCGTCCTGCATGTTCCGCTAGCCCGTGAACCAGTGCGACCGTCGCCCGCCGGCCGCCGACGGCGGGCCAACGGTACAGCGGCAACTCGGTTCCGTCGCGGGTCGTGACAGTCGACAACGCGGCCGCACCGCCTCGTTTCACGGCGTCCACACCGGTCGCACCGCCTGCATCTCCCGCTGCTCCTGCCGCACCCGCAGGCGACGGCCGAGCATTGTTGTCCTGAGTAGTCTCCATATCCGCCGTGTTTATTCATTGTGGTTCTGATGCGCCCGATCATAGCCGCACGCTCGTGACACGCGCGAGCACCGCGCGCGGGACTCGCCTCTAATTCCTCCCAGTTATGAAAAGATCGGAATTGATTATTAAAGGGAATGTCGACGCTGCGGTAGAATCGCGGCTCAAATCCCAAATAAAAGTCACGGCGGCCGCTTGCCGGGAGCGCATCTACGCTCGCGGGCAGTTCCGCCGTTTCGTTTTTTCATGATCGAAATACGTAATATTTCCCAGCGCTTCGCTGGGCCCCGGGGCTGGGTTGAGGCGTTGCACAAGGTCAACCTGTCGATTCCGGCGGGCGAGGTGTTCGGCATCATCGGCCGCAGCGGCGCGGGCAAGAGCACGCTGGTTCGCACCATCAACCTGCTGACGCGCCCCTCCGAAGGCAATATCGTCGTCAACGGCCGCGATCTCACGACGCTCTCCGCCGCGCAACTGCGCGAGGCGCGTCGCGAGATCGGCATGATCTTCCAGCATTTCAACCTGCTCTCATCGCGCACCGTGTACGAGAACGTCGCGTTGCCGCTCGAGCTCGCCGGCATGAAGCGCGACGAGATCGACGCGAACGTGCTGCCGCTGCTGGAACTGGTTGGCCTCACCGCGCAGAAAGACCGTTATCCGGCGCAGATCAGCGGCGGCCAGAAACAGCGTGTGGGGATTGCCCGGGCGCTTGCCAGCAAGCCGAAGGTGTTGCTGTCCGACGAGGCCACCTCGGCGCTCGATCCGGAAACCACCCGCTCGATTCTCGAACTGCTCGAGCGCATCAATCGCGAGCTCGGCCTGACTATCGTGCTGATCACCCATCAGATGGATGTGATCAAGCAGGTTTGCGACCGCGTCGCGGTGCTCGATGCGGGCAAGGTCGTCGAACACGGCAAGGTCATCGATGTCTTCCTGCAGCCGCATCACGAAGTGACACGCGCGCTGATCGGCGACGTGATCGCCCAGGAGCTGCCGCCTGCGCTGAAGGCGCGCGTTGCCGAGCGCCTGAAGACCGGCCGCGGCCATCTGCTGCGGCTCGCTTTCACGGGCACGGGTGTCGATCAACCGATCCTTTCTGAAACGATTCGTCGCTACGAGCTCGATTTCAACATCCTGCACGGCCAGATCGACGAGATCCAGGGGCAGGCATTCGGCTCGCTCGCGGTGCTCGCCGGTGGCGAACCGGAGAAGGTAGCGCAGGCGCTGACGTATCTGCGCGAGCAAGGCGTGGTGGTGGAGGAAATGTCCTATGTTGAGTGAAATGCTGGATATGTTCGTCCAGTCGTTCTGGGAGACGCTCATCATGGTGGGCATCTCCGGACTGGTGGGCGCTGCGGTGGGCTTGCCGCTCGGCGTGCTGCTGTATCTGACGGACCGTCAGGGCGTGTTGCAGAACGTCGCGCTGAATCGCTCGATGGGTGTCGTCATCAATGCGGTGCGTTCGACGCCCTTCATCATCCTGCTGGTCGCTGTGATTCCGTTTACGCGCATCGTGGTCGGTTCGTCGATTGGTACCGCTGCGGCCGTCGTGCCGTTGACGATCGCCGCGGCGCCGTTCATCGCGCGTCTGGTGGAAACGGCGCTGCGTGAAGTAGACCGCGGTCTGATCGAAGCCGCTCAGGCGATGGGTGCTACCACCAGTCAGATCGTCTTCAAGGTGCTGTTGCCGGAATCGTGGCCTGGCGTGGTCGCCGGTCTGACGATTACGTTCGTGTCGCTGGTGGGCTACTCGGCGATGGCCGGCGCAATCGGCGGCGGCGGCCTCGGCGATCTGGGCATCCGTTATGGCTATCAGCGTTACGAGCCGGACGTGATGTGGACGGTGGTGCTGATCCTGATCGTGTTTGTCCAGTTGGTGCAGTCTTTCGGGGATTGGCTCGTGCGGCGTCTGAGCCATAAATAAAACAAGGGTTGGCGAAACCCGTTTGAAGGGATTGGAGAAGGTCAGTCATGCAACGTCGTTTTATTCTGAAGGTCGCGGCCGCTCTCGGCGCGGCAACATTATTCGCCGCCAACACTGCGGCTTACGCTGACGACACGATCAAGGTCGGCGTCACGGGCGGTCCGCACGCGGAGTTGATGGACGTGGTGAAGAACGTCGCCGCGAAGAACGGTCTGAACATCAAGATCGTCGAATTCGCGGACTACGTGCAGCCGAACGCCGCGCTCGCCAGTGGCGATCTCGACGCCAACAGTTATCAGCACGACCCCTACCTCGAAGCGCAAGTGAAGGATCGCGGCTACAAACTGATCCGCATTGCCGATACGGTGACCTTCCCGATGGGCATCTACTCGAAGAAGATCAAGTCGCTCGCCGAGTTGCAGCCGGGCGCGAAGATCGCCGTGCCGAACGATCCGACCAACGGTGGCCGCGCGCTGCTGCTGTTGCAAAAGCAAGGACTGCTGAAGCTGCGGACTGATGCCGGCCTGAAGGCCACGCCGCTGGATATCGTCGACAATCCCAGGAAGCTGAAGATCGTCGAACTCGACGCTGCGCAGATCCCGCGCTCGCTCGGCGACGTGGATGCGGCGGCGATCAACACCAACTACGCGATGCAAGCGGGGCTGAAGCCGAAACAGGACGCGATTGCGATCGAGGATCCCAAGGGGCCGTACGTGAATGTCATCGCAATTCGAGAGGCTGACCGGAACAAGCCTTGGGTCGCGAAGCTGGTCGCGGCGTATCACTCGCCGGAAGTGAAGCAGTACATCGACACGAAGTACGGCGGCGCGGTGATCGCCTCCTGGTAAGGCCCACCGTCAGATACCGCATGAGTTCTATCGACGGCAAACGATGAATTAGAGTCGCGAATCGGAACCCGGGGTTGTCACCCGGGTTTTTTCGGGATTAAAATAGAACGATCGTTCGTTATTGCTGTCACGCCGCTGAGGAGCGCTATCCTCGATGTAAACCAGCCTGCGGCACGGCTGTCGCCGAGAGCCAGTCGTTATAATGTCCGTTGGGTTGACGTATTCGTAACTTTGGAGCGTGTGCATGAAAATCCTGGTGCCAGTGAAGAGAGTGGTCGACTACAACGTGAAAGTCCGGGTGAAATCGGACGGCACGGGCGTCGACATTGCGAATGTAAAGATGTCGATGAATCCGTTCGACGAGATCGCCGTGGAAGAGGCGGTGCGTCTGCGGGAAGCGGGCGTGGCGACCGAAGTGATCGCCGTGTCGGCGGGCGTGACGCAGGCGCAGGAAACGTTGCGCACGGCGCTCGCGATCGGCGCGGATCGCGCGATCCTGATCGAGTCGTCGGAAGAACTGCAGCCGCTGGCTGTCGCCAAGCTGCTCAAGGCGCTGGTCGACAAGGAACAGCCATCGCTGATCATTCTCGGCAAGCAGGCCATCGACGACGATTCGAACCAGACCGGCCAGATGCTGGCTGCCCTGGCAGGGTTGCCGCAGGCGACATTTGCGTCGAAGGTTGTCGTGGCTGATGGCAAGGCAACGGTATCGCGCGAGGTGGACGGCGGCGCGGAAACGCTGTCGCTGACGCTGCCGGCTGTGGTCACCACGGATCTGCGCCTGAACGAGCCGCGTTACGTCACGCTGCCGAACATCATGAAGGCGAAGAAGAAGCCGCTGGAGACGCTCAAGCCGGAAGACCTCGGTGTTGACGTGACTCCGCGCCTGAAGACGCTGAAAGTCGTCGAGCCGCCCAAGCGCTCCGCTGGCGTGAAGATCGCCGATGTGAAGACGCTGGTCGAGAAGCTCAAGACCGAAGCCAAGGTGCTGTGAGGAGACGGACGAAATGACGATTCTGGTAATTGCGGAACACGACAACGCATCGCTGAAGGCTGCGACGCTGAACACGGTGGCAGCGGCAGCCAAGATTGGCGGCGATGTGCACGTGCTGATCGCAGGTCACAACGCGCAGGGCGCGGCGGACGCTGCAGCCAAGGTCGCAGGTGTCGCCAAGGTGTTGCTGGCCGATGCGCCGCAACTCGAAGCAGGCCTCGCGGAAAACGTCGAAGCGACGGTGCTGAACATCGCGAAGGACTACTCGCATATCCTCGCGCCCGCTACCGCGTACGGCAAGAACATCGCCCCGCGTATCGCAGCGAAGCTCGACGTCGCACAGATCAGCGATATCACCGCCGTGGATTCCGCCGACACGTTCGAGCGCCCGATCTACGCAGGTAATGCGATCGCAACGGTGCAGTCGAGCGATCCGGTCAAGGTCATCACGGTGCGTTCCACCGGCTTCGACCCGGTGGCAGCAGAAGGTGGCAGCGCAGCGGTCGAGAAGATCGAAGCCGCAGCCGACAGCGGCCTGTCGCAGTTCGTGAGCCGTGAAGTCACGAAGCTGGACCGTCCAGAGCTGACGTCGGCGTCGATCATCGTTTCCGGTGGCCGGGGTCTGGGCAGTGGCGAGAACTATACGAAGGTGCTCGAGCCGCTGGCGGACAAGCTGAACGCGGCACTAGGTGCCTCGCGTGCCGCAGTGGACGCCGGCTTTGTGCCGAACGACTATCAGGTGGGCCAGACGGGCAAGATCGTCGCGCCGCAACTGTACGTCGCGGTGGGCATCTCGGGTGCGATCCAGCATCTGGCCGGCATGAAGGACTCGAAGGTCATCGTGGCGATCAACAAGGATCCGGAAGCGCCGATTTTCAGCGTCGCCGATTACGGTCTGGTGGGCGATCTGTTCACGGTAGTGCCGGAACTGGTGAGCGAACTCGGCTGACCATAACAGCGCCATAAAAAAGGCGTCTGGCAGCAAACGAAGGGACGCAGGGACCGATAAGTCCAGCGTCCCTTTTTATATCGCAGGCAGGAGGAGAACTGAAATGAGCTATACGGCGCCCGTCAAGGACATGTTGTTCGTGATGAAAGAACTGGCCGCACTCGAAGACATTGCGAAGTTGCCCGGTTTCGAAGATGCCAACCTCGACACCGCGCAGGCCGTGCTCGAAGAATCGGCCAGGCTGTGCGGCGAAGTGCTGGCGCCGTTGAACGTCGAAGGCGATCGCAACCCCAGTAGCTGGAAGGACGGCAAGGTCACGGCAACGCCGGGTTTTGCCGAGGCGTTCCGGCAATTCGCCGAGGGAGGCTGGCAGGGTGTGCAACATCCTTTGGACTACGAAGGTCAAGGGTTGCCAAAGCTGATCGCAACGCCGTGCGTCGAAATGCTCAACGCGTCCAATCTCTCCTTCGCGCTATGTCCGCTGCTCACCGACGGCGCGATCGAAGCGCTGTTGACTGCCGGCACGGAGGCCCAGAAACAGACCTATGTGCCTAGGCTGATCTCCGGCGAATGGACCGGCACGATGAACCTCACCGAGCCGCAGGCCGGCTCGGATCTCGCGCTGGTGCGCACGCGTGCCGAACCGCAGGGCGACGGCTCGTTCAAACTGTTCGGCACCAAGATTTTCATCACTTGGGGCGAGCACGACATGGCGAAGAACATCGCCCATCTCGTGCTGGCCCGCACGCCGGGTGCGCCGGAAGGCGTGAAGGGTATTTCGCTCTTTATCGTGCCGAAGTTCCTCGTCAATGACGACGGCTCGCTCGGCGAGCGCAACGACGTGCATTGCGTGTCGATCGAGCACAAGCTCGGTATCAAGGCGAGCCCGACGGCCGTGCTGCAGTTCGGCGATCACGGTGGCGCGATCGGTCATCTGATCGGCGAAGAGAATCGCGGTCTCGAGTACATGTTCATCATGATGAACGCCGCGCGCTTTGCAGTGGGCATGCAGGGTGTGGGCGTATCGGACCGTGCGTATCAGAAGGCGGTCGCGTACGCCAAAGACCGCGTGCAAAGCCGGCCGGTCGATGGCTCGGCCAGGCAGTCGGTTTCGATCATTCATCACCCCGACGTGCGCCGCATGCTCGCGACGATGCGTGCGTTGACCGAAGGCTCGCGCGCACTCGCTTACGTCGCCGCCGCGCATTGCGATATCGCGCACCGTCACCCGGACGAAGCGAAGCGCAACGAGCACCAGGCGATCTACGAGTTCCTCGTGCCGATCGTAAAGGGCTGGAGCACGGAGTTGTCGATCGACGTGACCAGTCTCGGCGTGCAGGTGCATGGCGGCATGGGGTTTATCGAAGAGACCGGCGCGGCCCAGTACTATCGCGACGCGCGGATTCTGCCGATTTACGAAGGCACCACCGCGATCCAGGCGAATGACCTCATTGGACGCAAGACGTTGCGTGACGGTGGCGCGGTGGCGAAGTCGCTGCTGGACGGTATTGCGCAAACGGTCGAAGCACTCGGCTCGCAGCAAGGCGCGGCTTTCGAGTCGATGCGGCGTCAGCTCGCGCAGGGACATCGTGCGTTGACGGCGGCGGTGGAGTTTGTTGTCGCCAACACGAAGCGCGATCCGAATGCGGTGTTTGCCGGCAGCGTGCCGTATCTGAAACTGGCGGGCATCGTGCTCGGCGGCTGGCAGATGGCGCGTGCGTTGCTGGTGGCTGCGGAGAAGCGTACCGAAGATCCGTCGTTCTATGGGGCGAAAATCGCGACCGCGCAGTTCTACGCGGAGCATGTGCTGCCGCAGGCGGTCGCGCTTGAAGTGGCGATTGTCAGCGCGAAGGGGGATGAGGGTGTGCTGGCGCTGTCGGAGGATCAGTTTTGACGTTGCGCGTGAATTGAGTGCGAGACTGCGTGATCGATGAGATCACGCGAAAAACAAACGGCGCCTGGAAGCTTGCAGGCGCCGTTTGTTTTGAGAGGGGCGGACAGCGTTACTGTCGTTCCGGTTGGTAACTTGCCAAATCGCTCAGGCGTAAGCCGGACGCGTTGCACCACCCGTTTCGCCGAGGTAGCGATGCACCGACAGGTCGTCCGCCTGAATGGCAGGCTGCTTGCCCGACATCAGGTCCGCCAGCAGTTGGCCCGAGCCGCACGACATGGTCCAGCCGAGCGTGCCATGGCCGGTATTCAGGAACAGGTTCGACACCGGCGTGCGGCCGACAATCGGCGTGCCGTCCGGGGTCATCGGACGCAGGCCGGTCCAGAAGCTAGCCTTGGCCGTGTCGCCACCGCCCGGGAACAGGTCGTTCACGCACATCTCGAGCGTCTCGCGACGCGCCTGACGCAGCGACTTGTCGAAGCCAACAATCTCCGCCATGCCGCCGACGCGAATCCGGTCGTCGAAACGCGTAATCGCAATCTTGTAGGTTTCATCGAGCACGGTCGACACCGGCGCGGCCGCGGCATTGACGATTGGCGCGGTGATCGAATAGCCCTTCAGCGGATACACCGGAATCTTGACGATGTCCGCGAGGAACTTCGTCGAATACGAACCGAGCGCCACTACGAACGCGTCGGCGCGTACCAGTTCACTACCGCATTGCACGCCGGCGATCCGGCCGCCCGCCATGGCGAGCGCGTCGATCGGCGTGTTGTAGCGGAATGTCACGCCCAGTTCTTCAGCCAGCGCCGCGAGGCGCGTGGTGAACATCTGGCAATCGCCGGTTTCGTCGCCCGGCAGACGCAGGCCGCCCGTCAGCTTGTGGGCAGTTGCAGCGAGTGCTGGCTCGGCACGCGCGAGTTCGTCCGGCGACAGCAGTTCGAACGGCACATTAGCGTCTTTCAGCACGGCGATGTCTTTCGCGGCGCCGTCGAATTGCTGCTGCGTGCGGAACACCTGCAGCGTGCCGCCGGTACGGCCTTCGTACTGGATGCCGGTGTCGGCGCGCAGGGCCTGCAGGCAGTCGCGGCTGTATTCGGCAAGGCGCACCATACGGCCCTTGTTGACCGCATAGCGCGACGACGTGCAGTTCTGCAGCATCTGCCACATCCATTGCAACTGGAATTGCGTGCCGTCGAGGCGGATGGCAAGCGGCGCGTGCTTCTGGAACATCCACTTGACAGCCTTCATCGGCACGCCCGGCGCGGCCCACGGCGACGCGTAGCCCGGCGAGATCTGGCCAGCGTTGGCGAAGCTCGTTTCGAGCGCCGGACCGGCTTCGCGGTCGATCACCGTGACTTCATGACCGGCGCGTGCAAGATAATAAGCGCTCGTCACCCCGACGACGCCACTGCCCAAAACGACGACTCGCATAGCTGCTCCAGAAGGTTCTTTGGGGCTCGCGCGTCCTTGGAGAAATCAGCTCGTTTGTAGATAATTCGATTAACGAGGTGATACGCTTTCAGCCCAGTGTTATCCGCTATAGTATTGAGTGTCAGGTAGGTTTTGTTATTGTATTTTTCAGATTTTTAGTAAAAAGACCATGCGAACACACCGTCAACCGATCCGTGCGCTCGACAAGCTCGATCACAAGATTCTCAGGCTGCTTCAGCAGGACGGCCGGATGGCGATGAAAGACCTCGCCGAACAGGTTGGGCTGTCGGTTACGCCGTGCATCGAACGGGTCAAGCGGATGGAGCGCGACGGCGTGATCACCGGCTACCACGCGCGTGTCAATCCGGCTGAGCTGGGCGCTGCGCTGCTGGTGTTTGTCGAGATTACGCTCGACCACAAGAGCGGCAACATGTTCGACCAGTTTCGCCGCGAGGTGCAGAAGATTCCCGAGGTGCTCGAGTGTCATCTGGTGTCGGGCGACTTCGACTACCTCATCAAGGCCCGCATTGGCGAGATGGCCGACTACCGGAAGCTGCTCGGCGATATCCTGCTGCAGCTGCCCGGGGCGGTGCAGTCGAAGAGCTACGTGGTGATGGAAGAAATCAAGGAAACCTTGACGATCGCGGTGGGCGAATAGGCCGCCGGTAAGGTAAAGACGGGACTCGACAAACGGCTCAAACACTGTATATTTATACAGTACCGGTAAGCCGTTTTTTCGTTTCCGTTTTCTGTTTTGGCCTGACCTCGCCGTGACTGATTCCGTCCCCGAATATCCGATCGCTCCGCCTACGCCCCACAAAGGGCGCGGTGCCGTGACGAACCTGCAAGGCCGCTATGAGCTTGACCAGCGCGAAGCGGTGGACGACGGCTGGGCGCTAAATGAGGAAGAGGACGGCAGTTCACCCAAGTTGCGCACGCAGATCTTTGAAGAGCGTGCCAAAACCATCCTGACCCGCAACGCATCGCCCGACATCCCGTTTAACGTCTCGCTCAATCCTTATCGCGGTTGCGAACACGGCTGCATCTATTGCTTCGCGCGACCTACCCATAGTTATCTGGGGCTATCGCCGGGACTCGATTTCGAGAGCCGCATTTACGCCAAGGTCAACGCGCCGGAACTGCTCGAACGGGAGCTTTCGAAGAAGTCGTACGTGCCGGAGCCGATCGCACTCGGCGTCAATACGGATGCCTGGCAGCCGGTCGAACGCGAGTTGGGTCTCACGCGACGGGTAATCGAGGTGTTGCACGCGCGCGGTCATCCGTTTGCGGCTATTACCAAGTCGTCATTGATCGAGCGCGATCTGGATCTGCTTGTACCTATGGCGGAGCGCGGCCAGTTCATGGCGGCCATCACCATCACCACGCTGGATGCCGAGATTGCCCGCACGCTCGAACCACGAGCAGCAACGCCGGCACGGCGGCTGCGCACAATCCGCACGCTGAGCGAGGCCGGAATTCCGGTGGGCGTCAGTATTGCGCCAGTAATTCCGTTCGTCACCGAGCCTGACATGGAGCGGGTCATGGAGGCGTGTGCGGAAGCGGGGGCGACCAATGCGAGCTATATCGTGCTGCGTCTGCCGTGGGAAGTCGCGCCGCTATTCAAAGACTGGCTCGCAGCGCATTTCCCGGATCGGGCCGAGCGGGTCATGAACCGCGTGCGCGACATGCGCGGTGGCAAGGACTACGACGCCTCCTTTGCCACACGAATGAAAGGTGAGGGTTTGTGGGCCGATCTGATGAATCAGCGCTTCCATAAAGCCGCGCGTCGGCTCGGTCTGAACGAGCGTCGGCGAGGCATTCTGGATATGTCGCAGTTTGTCCGCGCGCAGCCGCCGGCGCCGATCCCGGCGCGCGACGACGGGCAAATGGATCTCTTTTAGCTGGGGCGTACGAGGGTTGGCGCCGTCAGCTCGTTAAATCGATCTGTTCTGCCGAAGCCCCTCGAATCGCCTACATCGACGATTCGAAATAGGTATCGAATGCAACGGCAAGGCTCGCCATCATCAGCATGGCGCCGATGAACAGCGAGAAAATCACGACGAAGATCACCGGCCAGCCGGAACGGCTGCTTTGCGCGCTCTGCGGGTTGAATTGCGCATCCCACTTTTCGTCGGGACGCAGTCCGTAGACAATCGCTGCAAGGAATGCGGAAAACAGTGAGATTGCGCCCGGGACCGCCAGCACCCAACCGAGCGCCGAGGTCCGCTGGGTGAGGATCAGCAGCAGAACACCCGGAATGCCGAACAGCGTACAGATCAGGTGAATCCAGCCATACAGGTCGCGCTTTCCATATAAGTAGAAACGGTGCGCGCCGAGGCTGCCGAAGAAGAAGGCGAGTGCCGCGGTAATCGTCTTGGACCTGAAGCGCGGTGAATTCGAAACGCGTGTGGACATGGGGGCAAGAGTTCAGTGACGGGCGGTCGTGAGGACTGGTGCGCAACGGTGCGCGGACCGAGGCGCATTCTACGCCCCGCGGCGTGGCGCAGGCCACGTCGCAAGCTGATTGATGGAATTCGCTGACGCCCAGGTTGCCTCGTAGGTGACGCGGTAAGTCGGGCCCGTGCGACAGGCGGGAACCGGGCGGAAAGGGCGGCGGGCGGTACGGTAGCGAGGCGAGGTTTGCGGGCTTTCCGTCAGGTGATCGGGCGATTTGAAGAGGGCCGGCCGGACGGACGACAGCCCCAGCGCAACGATGAATGCTAGTTTTCCCCGTAAGTGTTTGTTATGGCTTCAGTTTCCCGCTATAATCGCCTGTTTCAGTGGTTCCGAACCCCGGTTTTCAAGGATTCTAGTATGGTCATCATCCGCTTGGCTCGTGGCGGCTCCAAGAAGCGCCCGTTCTACAACATCGTCGCAACCGATTCGCGTAACCGTCGTGACGGCCGCTTCATCGAACGCGTTGGCTTCTACAACCCGATCGCTACGAAGGGTGAGTCGCTGCGTATCGCTCAAGACCGCCTGACGTACTGGCAAGGCGTTGGCGCGCAACTGTCGCCGACGGTCGAGCGTCTCGTGAAAGAAGCGCAAAAGGCGCAGCCGGCTGCTTAATGGTAGCTAGCATGTGCATCGCCGGCGGCTCGCGCAGCTTGCGCGAGGTGTCCGATGCGCGAGTTTTACTGCGCGTTTTGCTGAAGCAGACGTCGAAGGTGGTAACGAACTTCGACTTGAGGTGTGGTCTGAGGTGGCGTCATGTCTGAGCGTGATTCGGGAAGTTCAGGCCGCGCCAAGCCGGCCCAGCGCGCGCAGGCAGCAGGTGACGCACCGTTCGGCGCGTTTGTCCGCAAGCCGGTGGAACGCGTCAAGGCCAAGGCCCCCGGTGCAGCCAATGTCGATTCCGGCGCCGCAGCAATGCGTGCCGAAACCGTCGAAAGCTGGCCGGACGACGCTGTTGAAGTGGGTGCAATCGTCGACGCTTACGGCCTCAAGGGCTGGGTCAAGGTAGCCGCGCATGCGGATGCCGGACGGGGCGGCGATGCATTGCTGAGCGCGAAGCGCTGGTGGCTGATGAAAGGCCACGAGCGCAATTCGGCACCGGCGCTGCAGGCAAAGATACATAGCGACAGCGTCGTTGCCCACCTGGGCGGCGTGACTGACCGCGACGAGGCGCTCGCATTGCGTGGCGCTCGCGTGTATATCTGCCGCAGCGATTTCCCGGCGCTGGAAGCTGACGAATTCTACTGGGTCGATCTGCTCGGCCTGGATGTCGTGAACCTGACCGGGGTTGCTCTCGGCAAGGTGGCTGACATGATCGACAACGGTGCGCATTCGGTGTTGCGCATCGAATATCCGGATACTGGTAAAGACGGTAAGCCGGTGACTGGCGAGCGGTTGATTCCGTTCGTCGGTGTTTTTGTCAAAACGGTGGACCAGGCGGCGAAGCAAATCGTTGTCGACTGGGAAGCTGATTATTAAATTAGCTCGTTGACCGGAGAGAGCGATGCAGTTCGATGTCGTCACGCTCTTTCCCGAGATGTTTCGTGCGCTGACCGATTGGGGCATTACCAGTCGCGCGGCGAAGCAGGAGCGCTACGGTTTGCGCACGTGGAATCCCCGCGATTTCACCACCGACAACTACCGTACGGTCGACGATCGCCCGTATGGTGGCGGCCCGGGCATGGTAATGCTGGGCAGGCCGCTGGAAGACGCGATCGGCGTGGCGAAAGCCGCGCAGGCGGAGCAAGGCATTACCGGTTCGCGCGTCGTGATGATGTCCCCGCAAGGTGCGACGCTCAATCACGAAGGGGTGATGCGGTTTGCCGCGGAACCTGGTCTGATCGTGCTGTGCGGCCGCTATGAAGCGATCGACCAGCGTCTGATCGATCGTTGCGTCGACGAAGAAGTGAGCCTCGGCGACTTCGTGCTGTCGGGCGGCGAGTTGCCGGCAATGGCGTTGATGGATGCGGTGGTGCGTCAGCTACCCGGTGTGCTGAACGACTCGCAATCGGCAGTGCAGGACAGTTTCGTCGACGTGCTGCTGGATTGCCCGCACTACACGCGTCCCGAGGAATACGAAGGCGTGCGTGTACCCGATGTGCTGCTCGGCGGCCATCATGCGGAAATCGAGTTGTGGCGTCGCCGTGAAGCGCTGCGCAACACGTTGGACAAACGGCCCGATCTGATCGAAAAGGCCAGAAAGAACAAGATGTTGAGCCGTGCCGATGAGGCATGGCTTGCAAGTCTCGCGAAGGAAGCATCGAAGGCGTAGAGCCCCGGTGTCACTCGCGAATAGGCGGCGCCGCACATGCGTGTACGGTGCCTGATGTGAACCCATCCTCTATCGGGGCCGTAGCCGAGCAGTGTTCTGTGAGGCAGGTACGAACGTCGACAAGATGGACTTAGGAGTCAGTGATGAATCTGATTGCAAAACTCGAGCAGGAAGAAATCGCGCGCGCCCTCGGCGAGAAGACCATCCCCGAATTCGCCCCTGGCGATACGGTGATTGTCAGCGTGAACGTGGTTGAAGGTACGCGTAAGCGTGTTCAGGCTTACGAAGGCGTCGTTATCGCCAAGCGTAACCGTGGTTTGAATTCGTCGTTCATCGTCCGCAAGATTTCGTCGGGCGAAGGCGTCGAGCGTACGTTCCAGACGTACTCGCCGCTGCTGGCAAGCATCGTCGTGAAGCGTCGTGGCGATGTGCGCCGTGCGAAGCTGTACTACCTGCGCGACCGTTCGGGCAAGTCGGCCCGGATCAAGGAAAAGCTGGTCTCGAAAGACCGCGCCGCTTCTTAAGCGTAAAAGCTGTAAGAAAAAGCACCCTTCCCGGGTGCTTTTTTCTTTGTTGGGTCAAAATAGCGGCATGTCCTACAAAAGCTCGTTCCGAGAGTCCCGTTGACCCGACCCGTCTTCCAACCCGAAACGCTGCCTGTCGAATCGACCGGCGACGATCTGCCACCGGTTGCCCCCACACGTCTGACGCCTGATGGATTACGCGCCCGCTTCGAGCAGCGCCTTTCCTGGACGCCGGAGCCGGGTGACGCCCGCTGGAAGGAGTTCGGCGATCCGCGCGTCGCAGCGGTACTCGTACCGCTAGTGGTGCGCGACGACGGGATCACGGTGTTGTTGACGCAGCGAGCCGATCACCTCAACGATCACGCCGGCCAGGTCAGTTTTCCGGGCGGTCGTCACGAACCGTTCGATGCGAACGCAACGGCCACGGCGTTGCGTGAAGCGCAGGAAGAGGTAGGTCTGGACCCCGCACGCGTCGAGGTGCTCGGCGCCATGCCCGACTATCTGACCGGCACAGGCTTTCGTGTCACACCGGTAGTGGCGCTAGTACATCCGCCGTTCACCGTGGAAGCCGACTCGCTCGAAGTCGCCGAAGTCTTCGAAGTGCCGCTGAATTTTCTGATGGACCCCGCTCACCATGAGGTGCGCGTGTTCCGCTGGGAGGGTGGCGAGCGGCGCTTTTTTGCCATGCCTTATCCTCGCGGCGACGCGGCCGGACACTACTTTATCTGGGGGGCGACGGCCGGTATGTTGCGCAATTTCTATCGCTTTCTTGCTGCATGACGCACGCCAACCCGCTCGAAGCGGCTCAGGTGTCGCAGCTTTGCAACCATCAGCGCGCCCGGTCGGATCCGACCCTGTGCTATCGTTATAAAACAATCGTAAAAACCCGAAAAGCACGGCGCATCGCATGACTTTTTTCTCCGTATTGCTGGCTCTGATCATCGAACAGGTGCGCGCGTTATCGCCGAACAATCCGGTGTCGGCGCTGCTTCAATATCATGCGGAGTCGGCGGCGCACGGATTCGACGCCGGCAAGCCCAAGCACGGCCTGCTTGCGTGGCTCGTGGTGGTGGTGCCGTGGACGCTGGCCGTCGCGCTCGTCTACTACGTGCTCTATCACATCAACTTCGTGCTCGCGTTCTTGTGGAACGTCGTGATCGTCTATTTCACGCTAGGATTCCGCCAGTTCAGCCACTACTTCACGGACATTCACCTCGCGCTCAACAACGACGATGTGCCGCGCGCGCGTGAAATCCTCAATGAATGGACGGGCCTCGATACGGTCGACATGCCCGTCAGCGAGATCGTCCGTCATACGCTGATCCACGCGGTGGTGGCTTCGCACCGTCATGTGTTTGGCGTGTTCTTCTGGTTCCTCGTGCCGGTGGGACCAGCGGGTGCGGTGCTGTACCGGATCGCCGAGTACCTGGCGCGGACGTGGTCGCGCCCGACGGACGACCGCACCGTGGCGTTCTCCAGTTTTGCGCAGCAGGCGTTTTTTGTAATCGACTGGGTGCCGGCGCGGCTGACGTCGCTGGGCTTTGCGATTGTCGGCAATTTCGAAGACGCGATTTATTCATGGCGCAACCATGCGCGGCAATGGCCCGACACCAATGACGGGGTGTTGCTCGCGGCCGGCAGCGGTGCGCTCGGCGCACGTCTGAGCGGCCCGCTGGCGGAGCCGTCGAGTCTCGATGCACTGGCAACCGGCGACGGCGATCCCCTGCAGGTGGGCGACGACTGTACGCCGCGTACGCTGCAATCGGCGGTGGGACTGGTGTGGCGTGCTGTCATCCTGTGGATGATCCTGCTGCTGATGCTGACGATAGCGGTCTGGCTCGCCTGACGCGAGTGTCAGTCATATGACTACGTGACAATGCCACATGCGTGAGCAGTATCTCGATTGAGGCCGGTGACCCCGGCCTCAAATTGTTTTGGCCAACTGAGCTACCCACGCCATCGCTTCGCGCCGTCACCCGTCCAGCGGATTGCGCGCGGTCCCGCATTGCCAGCAAACCGTGAACTGCGCCTCGAGCGTCTCGCCGCATTGAGCGCAACGCCATGACGGCGAACCCGCGCTGGGTCCATGCGCGGCCACCTCGATAAGCTTGCGGGCCATCATCTCGTCGCGTTCGTCGACGAGCCACAACTCCGGCGCGCACTGATCCGCTGGAATTTCCCCAAGCGCGCCGTTCAGGTAGCGGTTGTGCAGTTCACAGGCAATGCCCGCGGTCGCCAGCACATTGATCCAATGCTGTCCGATCAGCAGATTCGGCGCGCGCATCAGTTTCATCATGAGTGTCGACCGGTGGAGTCTAAATAAGACGGGTTGATGGAGATCGGGAGATCAGGAAGGGCAGCGCGCCAGTTGCGCCAGGCAACCGACCGCCCACGCACAAAAGCATCACAAAAGCATTGCAAAAGGCTCAGCGAACGATCTGGCTCGCCTCGTGGACCAGCTGCGCATACAACGCATGCCGTGCCGGCGCAATCCGTCCATCGGCGACCGCTTCGAGAATCGCACAGCCCGGCTCCTGCAGATGATGGCAGTTGTAGAAGCGGCAGTTGGGCAGCAGCGGCCTGAACTCAGGGAACGCCCTCTCAAGCTTGCCCTCGGTCAGGTGGTGCAGACCGAATTCCTGAAACCCTGGCGAATCGATTAGCGCGCCGCCGTCCGGCAGCGGGTAAAGCCGTGTGAAAGTGGTCGTATGGCGGCCGCTGTTCAAAGCGGTGGAGATCTCGCGAGTCGCTACTTCCGCATTAGGCACCACGAGGTTGACCAGCGTGGACTTGCCCATTCCCGACTGGCCGAGCAGCAGCGTGGCGTGGCCGTGCAGATGTTCCTCGAGCGTGGCGTGTGCGGCCTCCGGCTGGGTCTTGATCGACAGTTCCACGACGGTATAGCCAAGCGCCTGGTAGCGCGCGAGCCGCTTTCGCGCGCCCGGCAACTCGGCCTCGACGTCGGTCTTGTTCAACACGATCAGCGGCTTCAGTTCGTTCGCCTCTGCCGCCACCAGGGCGCGGCCGAGCAGGTCTTCGCTGAAGTGCGGCTCGGTGGCGAGCACGATCAGCAACTGATCGAGGTTCGCCGCGAACAGTTTCGATTTGTACTGGTCCGAGCGATACAGCAGATTGCGCCGCTCGGCTATCTCGACGATCACGCCCTGATCCGCCGAAGTCGGCTCATAGATGACTCGATCGCCGACCGCTACCTCGCTGCGCTTGCCGCGTGGAAAACACTGCAGCATCGCGCCGCCGTCTTCCGGCGCCACCAGGTAGTGCCTGCCATGGGCCGCAATGACGAGGCCGCCCACCCGCGTCGTGGACGGCAGGCGCGCCGCTTTCTGGGGACGGGCGGTCATGCGTGCCGCAGCAGGCGGTCGATCCGCTGCGATGCTGGCGGATGCGAATAATAGAACGCGGTGTAGAGCGGGTCGGGGGTGAGGGTCGACGCGTTGTCCTCGTAGAGCTTGACGAGCGCGTTGACGAGATCCTGTGCGTCAGTCTGGGTGGCGGCGAACGCATCGGCTTCGAATTCGTGCTTGCGCGAACTGAGACTGCCGAGCGGCGTCACGAAGAACAGGAACACCGGCAGCGCAAGGAAGAACAGCACCAGCGCGAGCCCGCTGTTCCCACCCAGCAGCGATGGCCGCACGCCGAGCCCCTCATAGAACCAGACGCACTGCATCAGCCAGCCCAGCAGCGCGAGCATCACGAGGCTGAGCGCGAATATCACCACCATCCGCTTGATGACATGGCGGCGCTTGAAGTGACCGAGCTCATGCGCGAGCACGGCTTCGATCTCGCTGCCCGACAGGCGTGCGAGCAGCGTGTCGAAGAACACGATGCGCTTGGCCGCGCCGAAGCCCGTGAAATACGCATTGCCGTGCGCGGAACGGCGGCTGCCGTCCATCACGAACAGTCCCTTGGCGGCGAACCCGCAACGCTTCATCAGCGATTCGATCCGGCTCACCAGGGCTTCGTCCTTGAGCGGCTCGAACTTGTTGAAGAGCGGCGCGATGAACGACGGATACAGCACCAGCACGAGCAGCTGGAACACCACCCAAACGACCCAGGTCCATAGCCACCACAGGCTGCCGGCCTGGTTCATCAGCCACAACACGACAAACAGCAGCGGCAGGCCGAAGGCCGCGCCGAGCAGCAGGCCCTTGATGCGGTCGGCGAAGAAAATGCCCTTGCCCATGCGGTTAAAACCGAAGCGCTCTTCGATGACGAACTGCCGGTAGTAGTCGAACGGCAGGTCGATCACGCCGGTAATCGCAATGACCGCCGCGATCAGCGCGATCTGCCCGACGTAGCCGCGGCCAAGCCAGTCCGAAATCGCCAGATCGAGCGCCTGCACGCCGCCCAGCAGCGTGAGTCCGATCAGCACGGCCGCGCCGACGACAATCTCGATCATCGTCAGCCGCGTGCGCTCGACGGTGTAATCGGCCGCACGTTGATGCGCGGTCAGGGCGATGGTGCCCGCAAACTGGCCGGGCACCTGCCCGCGATGCGCTGCGACGAAGCGGATTTGCCGCGACGCGAGCCAGAGCTTGGTGCCGACCATCGCCACTACGGCGACGGCGAACAGAACGGTGAAGTACAGAGTAGGCATCCGGGGAATCCGTGGTATCTATGCGAGAATTATATGTTTCTTCCCGCCGGCTGGCGGGGTCACGCTAAATCGAACTGTTTCAACGGCGCACAGGGCCGTCCCAAGGGGGCGCGCGGCGCTATTCACCAGGGTTGCCTCCATGACTGACATCCTCGAATCCGCTGACGGGCCGTCGCTCGTGCGCAGCGACATGAACCTGATCTGGCTGGACATGGAAATGACCGGGCTCGAGCCCGACACCGACCGCATCATCGAGATCGCCGTCGTGGTGACCAACTCGACGCTCGACAGAGTGGTGGAAGGGCCTGTCCTCGCCATCCACCAAAGCGACGAAACGCTCGCCAGGATGGATCAGTGGAACCAGAACACACACGGCCGTTCGGGGCTGATCGACCGGGTGCGCGCTTCGAGCGTCGGCGAAGCGGAAGCCACCGAGCAGATCCGCGAATTTCTCGGCCAGTACGTCCCACCGGGCAAGTCGCCGATGTGTGGCAATTCCATCTGCCAGGACCGCCGCTTCATGGCGCGCTGGATGCCGGATCTGGAGCGCTTCTTCCATTACCGCAATCTCGACGTGAGTACGCTCAAGGAACTGTGCCGCCGCTGGCAACCGGCCATCTACAAGGGCTTCCAGAAGCGTGCAATGCATACGGCGCTGGCCGATATCCACGAATCGATCGACGAGCTCAAGTACTACCGCGAGCACTTTCTGATCCCGGCGGCGAGCGCGCCGGTGGCGGAACAGTAATCGAAGCGACAATCCGGCGCGTCGCTCACGCCTGACGCGGCGCCCGGATCGCGTTTTTCGGCCGGAAGGCTTTCACAATGGCCGCGTTGGTTTCCACGTACGGGCCGCCGATCAGGTCGATACAGTACGGCACGGCCGCAAAAATCCCCGGCACCTTCACCGCTCCTGCCTCGTCGCGCAACCCTTCCAGCGTTTCCCGGATCGATTTCGGTTGACCCGGCAGATTGACGATCAGTGCCGCGTGCGTCGGCGTTTCGCGGATCACCGCCACCTGGCGCGACAAAATGGCCGTCGGCACGAAATTCAGGCTGATCTGTCGCATCTGCTCGCCGAATCCCGGCATTTCTTTTGTGCCCACCGCCAGCGTTGCTTCCGGCGTCACATCGCGCCGCGACGGCCCGGTGCCGCCCGTGGTCAGCACCAGATCGCAACCGGCCTTGTCTACCAGCTCGATCAGCGTGGCGGAAATCGTCTGCGCATCGTCCTGGATCAGCCGGGTGACGGCCTGCCACGGCGAGCTCAGCGCCGCGCCGAGCCATTCCTGCAAGGACGGAATCCCTTTGTCTTCATAAACACCCGTGCTCGCCCGGTCGCTGATCGAAACCAGCCCGATCACGATCTCATCGGGATGATTACGCGCGATCTTCGTCATCGTCGTCGTCCGGGGCGCCGTGCCCTTCGTGCTCATCGTCCTCGGCCGCTTCCGGGCCGTCCGCATTCTTGATCCACTGGAACAGCTCGCGGAAATAGCGCGGCGGCTTGCTCTGCTGCGCTTCCTTACGGGCGTTGCGGATCAGCGTGCGGCCTTCCTGCGGGTCGGCGGCGGGGTGCTGGCGGATGAAGTCGGTCAGCGCGGTGTCGTCGGCGAGCAGCTTTTCGCGGGTGCGCTCGATCCAGTGCAGACGCGCCGTCTCGGCCTTGTTGATGCCGTTGTACGAATCCAGCGCGGTGCGCAGCGCGGCCGTCTCGTCCTCGAGCAGCGAGCGCATCACCCGGCCGACGTACTGGACCTGGCGGCGTTTGCCTTCGTGATCGGTGATGCGGCGGGCTTCGCGCACGGCGTCGTCGAGCTTTTCGGGCATCGGCATGCGCTTCAACGCATCTTTCGGCAGCGCGATCAGCGCCTCGCCCAGCTCCTGCAGCGCGTGCATTTCGCGCTTGAGCTGGGATTTGCTGGGACGGTCATACCCGTTCTCGTCGATCTCTGGCTCGGCGGCGGGTTCCATCGGTTGAATGCGGGTTTTACGTGTCATACCGTTATTGTAGCGTGCCGTGCCGTCGAATCCCGCGGTCACGCCAGTGGCGCCGCCGGTCCGCGCCTCTTGCCAGTGACGCAAGACGTCGGCGAATGCCAGGTACGCTCGCGCGGACCTTGCTATGATCGCGGGATACGTAGCGACGTACTTGAGAACACACCGGAGGGCCGCTCCCGGCCCCGACCAGGACGCAACGAAGGACGGCAACGAATATGGCAGCAGACATGGACGTCAGACAGCGCTTTTTCCCGCATACCCAGGATGAGCTGAAGGAAATCGCCTCGGACATCCTGCGTCACGCAAAGTCGCTCGGCGGCACCGACGCCGCGACTGAAATCTCCGAAGGCGACGGCCTGTCCGTCTCCGTGCGGCGTGGCGAGGTCGAGACGATCGAACACAACCGCGACAAGATGGTCGGCGTGACGGTGTTTATCGGCAACAAGCGCGGCAACGCGAGCACCTCGGACTTTTCTTCGCAGGCGTTGAAGGATACGGTTGCAGCCGCTTACAACATCGCCCGTTTCACGGCGGAAGACGACTGCGCGGGCCTCGCCGAGGCCGAACTGCTCGAAACCGCGCCGCGTGACCTCGATCTGTATCATCCGTGGAATCTCACCGCCGACGAAGCGGTCGAGATCGCCCGCCGCTCCGAAGACGCAGCGTTCGCCACTGACCCGCAGATCCGCAATTCGGAAGGCGCAAGCGTCTCGGCGCAGCACTCGCAGTTCGTGCTCGCCACCTCGCGCGGTTTCCTCGCCGGCTATCCGTATTCGCGTCATTACGTGGCGTGTGCGCCGATCGCCGGCAGCGGGCGCAACATGCAGCGCGACGACTGGTACACCTCGCAACGCAACGCGGCAGATCTGGCCGATCCGGAAGCCATCGGACGTTACGCCGCGCAGCGGGCGCTGGCGCGCATCGGTGCGCGCGGCCTCGACACCCGCAAGGTGCCGGTGCTGTTCGAAGCGCCGCTCGCGGCAGGCATCCTCGGTGCGTTCGTGCAGGCGGTGAGCGGCGGTGCGCTGTATCGCAAGACCTCGTTCCTCGTCGACAGTCTCGGCAAGCCGGTGTTCGCGCCGCACGTGCAGGTGGTCGAAGACCCGCACGTGGCCCGCGCCATGGGCAGCGCGCCGTTCGACGAAGAAGGCGTGCGTACGAAGCAGCGCTCAGTGGTGAAAGACGGCGTGGTGGAAGGCTACTTCCTGTCCACCTACTCGGCGCGCAAGCTCGGCATGAAGACCACCGGCAACGCGGGCGGCTCGCATAACCTGAAGCTGCTCAGCTCGAAGACGCGTCCCGAGGACGATTTCGAGGCCATGCTGAAGAAGCTCGGCACCGGCCTGCTGCTGACCGAGCTGATGGGGCAGGGCGTCAACTACGTGACCGGCGACTATTCGCGCGGCGCGTCGGGCTTCTGGGTCGAAAACGGCAAGATCCAGTATCCGGTGGAAGAGATCACGGTGGCGAGCACGCTGCAGGAGATGTTCCACCATATCGTCGCGATTGGCGCGGACACGCTCGTGCGCGGCACCAAGCAGACCGGCTCGGTGCTGATCGAGCGGATGACGATTGCCGGGCAGTAAGCCGGCACGCAGTCAGTAGGGCCGCCACAGACAGAAACGCCAGAGAAGACAGCTTCTCTGGCGTTTTTTTATGCCTGCCCCTCCGCGCGATTACGCCTGCGGCGGCTGCTCTCCCGCTGCCACATCCGTGCGGCGGTACGTCACGAACGCATAGTCGAATTCGTTTGGCGCGTGAGCGCGGTGCGTCTCATGGGCTACTTCTTCCCATTCCTCCGGATCGAGCGCGGCAAAATGCGCGTCGCCGTCGAAGTCGATTGAGATTTCCGTGATGATCAGCTTGTCGGCGTGGCGCAGCCCCTCTTTGTAGAGTTCGGCGCCGCCGATCAGGAACGCTTCCGGTGCCTGGTCCTGGGCCGCGAGTTTGAGCGCATCGTCGAGATTGGTGGCCGTATCGCATCCTGCGAAGCGGCGGCCCGCATCGCGCGAGACGACGATATTGCGCCTGCCGGGCAGCGGCCTGCCGATCGATTCATGGGTCTTGCGGCCCATGATGATGGGGGCGCCCATGGTCGTGCGCTTGAAGAACGCAAGATCCTCGGGCAGGCGCCAGGGTAGCTGGTTGTCGCGGCCGATCACGCCATTGCGGGCGCGAGCGACGATCAGGGTGAGCGTCGTCATCGATTGGAGAAGGGAACGTAACCGCTCCGATTCTACCTGACGCCCACGCCACCCCAGCGACAACGCCGTGCGCCGGGGCGCGGCGGCGTGCGCGGCGGACCTTCACTCGGCCGCGCGGGCGCCTTCGGCCGGCAACACCTCGTCCTCTGCACCGACCGCGTCGCGCATGCCATGCGTATCCAGCAGGCGCGACAGCGTCGCACGCGACACGCCCAGATCTACCGCCGCCTCGTTCAGACGATGCCGATGACGCAACAGCGCGGCTTCGATCGCGCGCTTCTCGGCCGATTCGCGAGCCTGCGCAAGGGTCACGCTTTCCTGCGCGGTGAAGTGGGCCAGATCCAGGTCTTCGGCCGAGATCAGCTTGTTCTCCGCCATGACGATAGCGCGGCGCACGCGATTGATCATTTCGCGCACGTTACCGGGCCAGTTGTAGGTGTACATGGCCTCGATCGCCGAGGGCGCAAAACCGCGGATCTTGCGCGCGCTGTCGGTCTTGAACTTGTGCATGATGTGATGGGCGAGGATTTCGATGTCCTTGCCGCGGGCGCGCAGCGGCGGCTCGTCGATGCGCAGCACGCACAGCCGGTGAAACAGGTCGGCGCGGAAGCGCCCGTCGCGCATCGCGGTTTCAAGGTCGATGTGAGTCGCCGAGATGATCCGCACGTCGACGGGAATCGAATCGCGGCCACCCAGCCGCTCGATCTTGCCCTCCTGCAGGAAACGCAGCAGGCTCGCCTGGCTTTCCATCGGCAGATCGCCGATTTCGTCCAGCAGCAACGTCCCGCCGTCCGCTTCTTCGACCCGTCCGATCTTGCGCTGGTTGGCGCCGGTGAAGGCGCCGCGTTCGTAGCCGAATAGTTCGGACTGCAACAGATGATGCGGAATCGCGCCGCAGTTGATGGCGATGAAAGGCGCCTTGCGGCGGCGCGAGCGTTCGTGGATGGCCAGCGCGGTGAGCTCCTTGCCGGTGCCCGATTCGCCGGAGATGAACACGCTGGCGTCGGTGTTGGCGACCTTGCGGATGGTGCGAAACAGATGCTGCATGGCTTCGCAGGTGCCAACCATTTCGTCTTCGTCGCTGGCCGGGGTGCTCTCCATCATGTCGGGATCGCACAGTGTCACCATTCCGAACGCGTGACTGACGAGGTAATCGATCGTTGCGTTGGCGACTGGCATCTTGACGTAGTCGAAACAGTAATGGCGGATCAGGCGCCGTACTTCAGGATCGGTCAGACGTTCGGAGGTGGACAGCGCAATCCAGCCGATCTGTTGCTGACGTAAGCTCGCTTCGAGGCCGCCCAGGTCGCGCGGCGCGAAGCTCGCCAGATCGACGATCCCCGCACAGACGACGTCGTGCTTGATGAGGCGGCTCACCTCGTGCGCCGAACGCGCGGCCATGACGTTCCAGCCACGGCTTCGCAGATGGGCGGTGAGCGTCTCGTCAGGCGTGCGTGCGACGTAGAGCAGGGTCCGCCCGGTCTGCGCGTAGGGGCCTTTCGGTACCGCCTGAGCCGCGGCGCAGGCGTCTCGCGGCCGTCCGATGGCAGCTTCCTTCGGCCGGCCCACAGGCAGCTCCTGTGGAAGTCCCGCGGAGATTTCCTGCGGCCGTACCGCAGCAACTTCCGTCGGCCGTGCCAGAGAAAGATGCGTGCCTGAGGGCGGTGCAACACTGGTCAGATGGGATGATTCGCGCACGATCAACCTCGTATCGTTGGCACGTCAAAAAGTGTAGGGAAAGCGCACGCCGATCACGAAATTCGGTGTGTCGGGCGTGAGCCCCACGGAGACCGAACCATTGATCGTCAGGTGCTTGTTCACTACGTGATTCAGGCCGAAAGTCAGCGCGGCAGCGGTCGTTTCGCTGCCCGGCACCTTCGAATAGGAGCCGCCAGGCGCCCTGGTCTCTGACTCCGGCTCCAATGCCATCGTGTACGACACGCTGGCCGAGTCCTTGTCCGAGAAGGCCAGCGCGGCGCCGCCGCCGAACTGCACCACGTCGCCGATCTTGACCGTCGCCGGCTCGGTCTGGCCGATGACCGAAGAGATGTCCGAGAACGAACGCGCGATGTTGTAGGTGTACGAAAGACTGCCGAACAGCACGACCGGGTCATAGGTCTTTAGGACGGACAGCCCCGCTGTGACGTTCCAGAAGCCGGTGCCGGTAGGCAGCTTGCTCGGGGCGACGAGGTTCGTGTTGTCGGCATCGACCTGCTGCAGCTTGATGCCGAACGGCGACGAACCGGTCGGCGCCTTGATGCGCAGGCTACCTACCAGGTCCGGCAGGCTGTTGGTTTCCTTAAGAAACTCGTAGTACACACCGAAGTTGACGTCGCCGATGTCACTCGAATTGGCCGACGCGTCCGAGAGCGTGCTCGCTGCACCGCCGGCGCCGCCGACGATGAAGTTGCTGTGCCGGTAGATATACGGCACGTCGAGATCGACGCTCAGCCGGTCGCTGAGGCCGTAGCGGGTGTCGAGGTCCGCCATCACCTGGTGTGATTTGGTCTCGCCCAGGTTGATGTTGCCGAGGAAGATCGCATCGAGCGCGAGGAAGCCCGAGAGTTGCAACTGGCGGCGATCGTAGTAGGTATCGCTGATGCCCCAGTCGAAGGTCAGCTTGTGGTCGAACAGCGGCGTGTGCTGCTGGCTCTGCACTACGGCGTCTTCCGATTGCGTGCGCACCGGCTCCGCGGCTTTCTGGGTCTGGCCGACCGCGCCTGTGCCATCGGTCGCAGGCGGCAGGCCGCCGCCGTTGCTGTTGCCGCTATCCGGCACCGGCGGATTGACCGGTACGCCGGTCGCGGTGCCCGTACCGCTGCCAGGTGCACTCGACTCGGGGTTGATCTGGGCGAGCGGCGGCAGCGGCGCCGGCAGCCCATCTGCGCCCGGCTGCTGGCCGGCGGCGATGCTGCCGTCGGCCGACGCACCGGCCCCCGGCAGGCCCCGGCCGCGCTGCGACATCTCGAGGTTCGTGACCTGTTGTTCGAGCGAATTGATCTGCTTCTGCTGTTCGCTGATCACCCGCATCAACGTGTTCAGCCGGTCTTCGACCGATTGGTCTGCGAGCGCCTGGGCGTGGGCGCCCTGTGAAAGTGCAAACAGCATGACCGCCGCAGGGATGGCCGCTAACATCACGCGCGGTGTCCCGGTCGTTGAGAATCTCATCATTTTGTGCTCCCCCGGTATTCTGACTGCGCGTCGCATATCTCCATGTGCTTCGCGCGGCCGTTCTGATACTTCGTTTTCCTACGTTTTTATCGGGTGGCGGCCCGTTTTTATCTCCTCACTGTGTTTTGCAGTGCTTGTAGTACGCCGAGCTGGCGGAGCATCGACGCCGACATCTGTTGCGTCTGCAAATGCAGTTGCAGCGCGTTGGCGACTTGCTGGTTATTGCCTGCAATCTTGAGTAGTTGGGAGATCATGCCGGCCTGTTGTGAAGTACCCGGCGCGATGGTTTGCGTGGCGATGCCCGCCGGCGTTTGCAGTGCGATCGACATGGCGCCGTTGCCGAACGTGACGCCGGCTTTCACGGAGCCACTCGCGTTGCTCGCGGAGGCTGAGGTCTGGTTGTTAAACGTGCCGGTAGACAGGGTGCTTGCCGGCGAGTTGAAGTCGATCACCGCCTGGTTGGCGCTGTTGTTGCCGTTGCCGGCAACCTGGGTGATCTGCGAGACGCCGTTGACCGTGACGTTTTGACCGCCCGTGGCGCTCGCGTTGGGATTGGCCCCACTGCCTGCGGAGGTGTTCGGTCCGATGACGACCGCGTTCGAGCTGACCTGGACGTTCGTCTGGTTAAGCGCGTTGGTCACGATCGAGAGTGCGCCCTGCGCGAGGGCGGTGGTGCCGTTCGGCAGATTCCACTGCGACAGCAGATTCACGACGACGCCGGAGATGACGTCGCCACCGATGCCTTTGCCGCTTTGCGAGGCGAGGACGTCGTCGTCGACAGGTTGCAGATTGACGGCGGCGGTGTCTTCAACGATAAAGGGGGCCGTCGCCTCGGCAGCCTGGGCGACGGACGCAAGACCACACGTTGCGAAACACAACGCGCAGCCGATAGTGATTAGGTTTCGTTCCATGACGAGTCAGAACAACTCTGCCTTGATCAGCCCATATTCAACAAAGGGAGTCGCTGCCGTACCGTCTTCCAGCGCACGTTCGCGCAGTTTGAGCGCGAGCGACTCGTTGCCTTGCAAGAGCGGAGAATCCTCCATAAATGGCTTGCCGACGACCGCGAATACGAGGCCGTTCCACTTCGAGACGAAGTCGCTTTCCATGACGATGCGGTTGCCCAGTGCAGGGTCGGCCACAAAGATGCGGCCATCTTCCGCGTGCTTGACGATCACGAAGTGTTCGTAGCCGTCGCTGTTCATCAGCACGATCACGGGAATCTGCAGGTGGTAAAGCGCTTCGGGAGCAACCCGGAAGCCGCGGCCACGCAGGCCGATCGTTTCGACGAACTTCTTCATGTCGAGCATCGAGAAGCCGTTTTTCACCACCACTTCTGGTTTCGAGAAAACCATCATGCGGCGGATCATTTCGGTCTCCGGAATGTCGATGCCGTAGCCGAACTTCAGCAATGTAGCGAGCGCAGCGGAGCCGCAGCTATAGTCGTAGCGCTGGGAGACGATGTGGTTGTAGCGGAGATCGCGGATCGAATGCACGTTCATGTCGAACGGCACACCCGCGGCGGCATACATGTTGAGCGCACTCTGGGCGTGACCCGGCTGTGACAGCCCAAGTCCGGCGAACAATGCCAGAAAGAGACAATGCGTTACCCTGCTCACCCCGAACATGGTCATTCCCCCTGCGGAGACAGTCGGCCAGCCCGAAGGCTGACCGTTGTCTTCCTGCGTTGATGCTCTTGTTACTAGTGCGACACGCTGGCGACTGCGAGGCCGTTGTGTTGCAGGTTGCCTACCCCCGACGCGATGTTCACGCCGATGTTGCCTGTTGCGTTGGCGAGAGCGCCGGCGCCGAGCGTGGCCGAGCCGGTGAACTGGCCGTTGACCATGGCGTCTGCGGTCTGGCAGTTCTGGTCGCTGGCGATCGCTTCGCCGCCGCTGCCCCAGTGGTTGCTGGCGCTGGTCGTCGTGGCCGAAGCTGCGAGGCTGTTGTTCTGCACGTTGCCCAGACCCGATGCCACGTTCACGCCAATGTTGCCGGTTGCATCTGCGAGCGCGCCGGCACCGACGGAGGAGACGAAGTTGAAGTCGCCTACCTTGGCCGAACCGCCCGATGCCTGCGTCGAGTAGATCTGCGCGGTGCCGAATACCGGACCCACATCCATGTTCGACAGCGCGGCGTCGTTGGACTGCGCGTTGTCGACACCGGTTGCGATGTTGACGCCGACGTTGCCGCTCGTCGTTTGCAGCGCGTTGTTGCCGATGCCAGCCGACATTTCCGTCGGTGTTTCGGTGTTGATGTGCTGGGTCACGCTGCCCGTTACCGAGATGTTGCCGGCGTTGTCGGAGTAGTTATGCGTCCAGCCATAAGCGTGGCTGCCTTCCGACACGCTGGCGGATTCCCTGCTGCCGCTGCCGCTGTAGGTCTGCGTAGCCGTGCTCATGCTGTTGGCTGCGTAGCCGCCGTAGGCGACGCCGTAGCCCGCTGCTGCGCCGGCGAAGCCGCCGCCGTAGTTGTCCGAGACGTGCGTGTTGAGCGCCGCGGCAAAGCCTGCTGCCAGTCCGCCGACGATCACGCCGCCGCCACCGCCGATACCGGCGATCAGGCCGGCTGCGAGGAAGCCGTTTGCAGAAGCATGCGTGTTCGCGTAGTTGTAGCCCTGATAACCCGCTGCGATACCCGTTGCGAAGCCGCCGCCAGCAACAAACCCGGCGCTCGACGAGGCCGTCTTCGTCTGCGTGTTGGTCTTGTTGTACTGGTAAGCGCTAGCGTTGTATGACTGGCTGGCGCCCCAGCCGCTGCCGCCGCCGCTGGCGTTGTTCCAGGTATTCGACGTGTCGATGGAGGTCGTCACGTGGCCGGAGGTGTAGCTTTGCGGCGGTGTCTTCATGTTCACGCCGGAGATGCTGACGTTCTGCGTGTTGTTGACGGTGGCGCCCGAGCTGCTGTTGACGTCGACGCGGCCGCGCAGCTGGATGAAGCCGAATTCGCCGATGTCGGTATAGATGTCGGTTGCGGTAAACAGCTCAGCCGGGTCGCAGCCGGCCGTGCATTCTGCGTAGGCCGAGCTGGCTGCCAACGTCGACAGAACAGCCGCTGCAATGAGAGTGCGCTTCATGATGACGCTCCGATAAAGGGTGTGGCTCGTTAGAAAAAGGTGCCCGCCGGGGGACGGAGCACAAAACTGTTTGAACTGACATTGCCTGTACCGGCTGCCTGGTTGATCTGGACGATTCCACTGACGTTCTTGAGCGCATCCGCACCGATGGATACCTCGCGCGCGTCGTGGTTTTGAGCAGAACCAACCGAACCGCCGTTTTTGGCGGTCGTGGCGGATAGCACCCCATCCGCTACGATCTCCCCTTCAACCGGAGCAGCACCGATCAAGGCGCTGTTCCGCTGAAGATTCCCTACACCCGCCGACTGATTCACTTCGATAAGGCCAGAGGTGTTTGAAAATGCGTTACTACCGATATCGCTGCGCGCTGCCGTCGTCTTCGCATTCGTCGACGCGCTCTGCGAGCTGCTGATCAGATTGAGCGGCACCTGTCCGCCCGTCATCACGCCCTGATTGGCTTGCGCGTTGTCGAGACCCGCGGCCTCGTTGATCGCTACGACGCCTGTGGCGCCGTTCGCCACACCGCTGCCGATCAGCGACTGCAGATCGCTCAACTGGGTCGGCACCCCTTGCGCCTGAGCGGCACAGCTGACGCAGCCGAACAGCACGAGGGCGATCGCTGGACGCAACAGGGGCTGGCGTGACGGCAACGTGTTCATGAACGGGGTGCGCGTCGCTTTCATTTCATTGCTCCCATTGCTGCGCCGAGCGGTGCAAGCGCGCCAGTGACCGTTTGTGCAATCGAGCCGCCGATTCCGCCGATGCCACCGAGGCTGGCGCCGGCTCCCACCGGGATGCCGCTGCCGGCAACCGTGCCGTTGCCGGCGAGCAGATGTTCGATCCCGTTGGAGCCGACCAGCGCCGGCATGAAGCTGCCACCGGTGACGCCGGAAGTGCCGTGCGCCCGGGTCAGATCGGTGTCGCTCACCATCGCGCCCATCGCCGAATCGAAGGCGCCGGTCGGGAACGTCTGGACCTGCACAGCGATCGGGTCGTCCGCCTTCGGCACTGGCACGAACGCATCGCGCGGCGTGACCGTGCTCTGGATGATCAGGTTGCCCGGAGCGTCCGCTACCTGCGCTGCGGCCGGAATCGCGGCGCCGGCCGCGAGGCCGCTCACCAGCACGCAGACGAGCGCGGTGCGGGAGTTGCCGGGGCGGTGCTGGCGGGTCATCTGGGTTGAGGCGTTCATGTCGGTTCCTTGCTGGCGGGGTGCGGACGCACGTCGCTCAACTAGTTGCGCTGATAGGTCGTGACGTTGCCCTGGGCCGAGCGGGCTACGTCGACGGGAATCGGCATCGGCGACGGCGGGGCGATTTCGTCCCACAGCGTCACGTGGTTGCCGCCGCTGGCGTTGCCATGCATCAGCTGTGGCGTCGCAGCCACCATCAGCATCCCGCCGAAACCGCCGCGTTGTTGCGACAACGCCTGATCGTCCAGCGCCAGATCATTGGCCGTGGTCGCGGCGGCCGGGATGCTCAGCGGGTCGCCTGCGAGATCGCTAACGGGTGCAGCGGTATTCGCGGTGTTGGCTGAGGGATCGGTCGCGGTAGTTGCTGAGGTAGCTGCGGAGGTAGTTGCCGAGGTATTGGTCGAGGCAGTTGCGGTATCTGCCGTGTCGCTCACCGCGGTATCCGGGGCCGCCACCGCTGCGGGCGTCACGCTCGCGAGGGTGACGGATCCGGTATCGGGAGAACTGGCGGTGATGGGTTCCTGTGCATTGACGCCTGGGGGCAGCGCTGTGAGTAGCAGCGCGGCGCATATTGCTGCGGGCTGCTGGAAGTGGCGCAAGTCGATGCGGAAAGCGAGTCGCATGATGTGTCTCCTTGGTGCGAGACTTTTAGCGAAACATGTGCCATGAGGCTCAACCCGTTGATGCGATTGGGTGCAGGGCAGGGCGTGCAGAGCCACCAGGCAAAAAGGAGGCAAAAATGTTTCAGCCCTGAAACGGGCGGCAGGAAATACCGATAATTCGCATTTGAGGCCCGTACCCAAAGGCTCAGGGTAGATACGTAGCCAACCAGTCTGGAAACGTTTTATTCAAAATGTTCAGACTTGTGGAATGCCCGTCCAGCCTTGCTGGGCGGTAGAGGGCGCGATTAAATTCGCATATTTGTTTTCGAAGCGGCGCGCGTATAGTAAGCTCTCGAAAACAGAGTCACATTTAAAAAAAGCCTGAAGCTGGGCCGTCTCAATCACACACGCCGCTTTTCGGGGATCAGCTGTCCGCACGGAATGGAATGGCCGTTCGGTATTTGCTACGTGCGAATCCCGAGCTGAGTCAATGTGTCTGAAACAAGTTCAGGCGCGTGCCGTCATCCTTAACGTTCGTTGACGAGAGGATCTGAATAATGGAACCCGCAACGCGGCAACTGATTTACGTTTCGCGTGACCCTAGCGCGGAATTGAATACCAGGTTTCACCAACGGGGCTGGAACGTCGAAGTCGTCGGTTCGGCGCGCGACGTGCGCCGTGCCGTTCGCGCCGGAATGGCAGCGGGCGGTTTGCTTGACCTGTCGAGTCATTTCCAGCAGCACGAGATTGCTGCGTTCGAATCGTGCCTGACGATGCCGAACGTGGGCTGGGTCGCCGCAACCATGCCCGGTCAATTGCAGGACGCAGCGCTGCGCCGGCTGGTGCGCGACTACTGTTTCGATTACGTGACGGTGCCTTATTCGGGCGACAGGATTGTCGACTCGGTAGGCCACGCCTACGGCATGATCTCGCTTGGCGAACCCGCTTCAAACGATGGCACGCCGAGCGGCACGGAAGGCGAAATGGTCGGTTCGTGCGATGCCATGCTTGCGCTGTTCCGCTCCATCCGCAAGGTCGCGATGACCGATGCTCCGGTGTTTATCTCGGGTGAATCCGGTACCGGCAAGGAACTGACGGCAGTGGCGATCCATGAGCGTTCGTCGCGCCGCGGCGCGCCGTTCGTGCCGATCAACTGCGGCGCAATTCCTCCGCATCTGCTGCAGTCCGAACTGTTCGGCTATGAGCGTGGCGCCTTTACGGGGGCCAATCAACGCAAGATCGGCCGGGTCGAAGCGGCGAACGGCGGCACCCTGTTTCTCGATGAAATCGGCGACCTGCCGCTCGAAAGCCAGGCGAGCCTGCTGCGCTTTCTGCAGGAGCGCAAGGTGGAGCGCCTCGGCGGCCATGGCGCGATCGACGTCGATGTGCGCATCATCTCGGCGACTCACGTCGATATGAACGCGGCGATGATCGAAGGACGTTTCCGCTCGGACCTGTACCACCGTCTGTGCGTACTGCAAATCGACGAACCGCCGTTGCGTGCACGTGGTAAGGATATCGAACTACTTGCGCGGCACATGCTGGACCGCTTCAAAAAGGATGCAAGCCGCCGTTTGCGCGGCTTCGCGCCCGATGCGATCGCAGCGCTGCACAACTACAGCTGGCCGGGCAATGTGCGCGAACTGATCAACCGGGTGCGGCGTGCCATCGTCATGTCGGAAGGGCGCGCGATCACGGCACGCGATCTCGAACTCGCGGAGTATGTGGAGATCGTGCCGGTGTCGCTTGCGCAGGCGCGCGAAGCGGCGGAGCGTCAGGCTATCGAACTGGCGTTGCTGCGTCACCGAGGCCGCCTTGGCGATGCGGCGCAGGAACTGGGTATCTCGCGGGTGACGCTGTACCGCCTGCTGTGCGCGCACGGGATGCGTCATATGGAAGGCGAGCCGATCGTGCCGCATGGCGAGCCGGCCTCGGTGCCGCATATCTGACCGGGCGGGACCTGAGCCGGACCTCGACGGACTTCAGCGGGACGTGAGCCGGCTTCGCTTGCTAGAATCGGGTTTTGACGTAAAAACTCCCAGGCGCCCGGCGCCGGGCCGAAGGAACCCGAATGAAACAATACCTCGACCTCGTCCGCTCGATTCTCGATACCGGCACGTGGCAGGAGAACCGCACCGGCATCCGCACCATCAGCATGCCGGGCGCGATGCTGCGCTTCGACCTCCAGCAGGGTTTCCCCGCCGTCACCACCAAAAAACTGGCGTTTAAATCGGCGATTGGCGAGCTGGTCGGGTTCCTGCGCGCTTCGCGCAGCGCCGCGGACTTTCGCGATCTCGGCTGCAAGGTGTGGGACGCGAACGCCAATCAGAATCCCCAATGGCTGGCTAATCCGTATCGTGAAGGTCCTGACGACCTGGGCGACGTCTATGGCGTGCAATGGCGCAAATGGCCCGCATACAAGGTGCTGGACGCATCGGCAAGCGAACGGATAGCGGATGCGACCGGGCGCGGCTACCGGGTCGTCACCGAGTTCGAGGAAGACGGCGGCCGCAAGGTGCTGCTGTACAAGGCAATTGACCAGTTACGGCAGTGCCTCGACACGATCATGCAGAACCCGGCCGACCGGCGCATTCTGTTTCACGGCTGGAATCCCGCCGTGCTCGAAGAAATCGCGCTGCCGGCGTGCCATTTGCTGTACCAGTTCCTGCCCAATGCGGCGCGCCGCGAAATCTCGCTGTGCCTGTACATCCGCAGTAACGATGTGGGTCTTGGCACGCCGTTCAATCTGACCGAGGGTGCAGCCCTGCTGCATCTGGTCGGACGGTTGACGGGCTATACGCCGCGCTGGTTCACGTACTTCATCGGCGACGCGCATATCTACGAAAACCAGCTCGATATGCTGCAGCGACAACTCGCGCGCGAGCCTTATGAGAGCCCGCAACTGGCGATTGACGAGCGCGTGCCGGACTATGCTGAAACCGGGGTGTACGAACCCGAGTCGCTCGAGAAGATCGAGCCGGCGGATTTCTCGCTGGTTGGTTATCGACATCACGAGCCGTTGACCGCGCCAATGGCAGTTTGATTCTCACGGCGCACTGCTTTGGCGGCGCGCTGCGGTAATAAAAAGCCCACGCAGAAATAATCCTGCGTGGGCTTTTTGTTTTGCGGCGGCGGGACCGCGGGTTTAAAGGTGATGAATAGCGTTAGTGCGTTTACTACCGAGCGTCCGATTAATTCCGCTCGCTAGTCTGGTTCAGATCCATTCCTGTCGTTAGCCCTTGCGATGCTCCTCGTGGCCGCCGTTATTGGAATGCTGCTCGGGATGCGGCTGAGGCCGCTGAGCCTGCTGCGCCGGACGCGGTTCGGGACGCGGTTGCTGTGCCTGCTGCGGGCGAGGCTCCTGGCGCGGTGCCGGTTGTGGGCGCGGTTCCTGGCGTGGCGCCTGCTGGGCCTGTTGCGGATGATATTCCTGACGCGGTTGTGCTTGCGGCTGCGGACGAGGCTCTTCGCGCGGTGCCTGCTGGGCTTGTTGCGGGTGATATTCCTGACGAGGCTGAGCTTGCGCTTGAGGCTGCGGGCGGGGCTCTTCTCGAGGAGCCTGTTGAGCCACCGGCGGATGAAATTCCGCTGCGCGCGGCTGCGGAGCCTCCTGCGGATGATTCTCTGCGGCGCGCGCCTGCTGTTGCGGCTGCGCTTGCACACCTGCCGCCGGTGCGTGCGGTTCCCGTCCGGCCGGTTCAGGCGCGCGAGCAGCCATCGCCGGATTTTCGCCCGGATGCGGCACGCCGTGCTGCTGCTCACCCTGCTGCACGGCGATGGCGCCCGGCTGCTGCCGGTTCGGCGCTTCGCCTTGCGGTGTGAACGGCTGACGGCCCGCCTCCTGCTGCGGTGCGCCGTGCGCCTGCGCCTGTTGGGCCTGCTGTGCCATCGGCGTATGCGGCTGCGTCCACGCGGGTTCGTGACGACCCTCGGCCGTGGCCTGTTGAGCCGTTACCGGGCCGCCTGCGCCGTGCTGCCCGAAGCCGTTTGGATTGACACCGGCAGCCTGCGGCGGGCGCGGCACGCCATTGTTCGGCTGCGGACGTTCATTTGCCAACTGGGCAGGCCCCCCCGGTGTACCCGGAGCGCCGGCCCGAGCCTGCTCAGGCGCGCCGTGCGGCGCTTGTCCACCGTTCGCCGGATTCGGACCGCCAGCAAACGGACGTGCGCCGTTCGCTGCAGGCTCACCCGGTCGCGGCGCGCCGCCCTCCGGGACGCGCGGCGCAGCACCCGCAGCCATCCGCGGCGAATTGGCCTGCACCACCCGGACGTTCTGCATGGCCGCCGCCGCGGCGGGTGCGCCGTGTGCCGCAGCGCCAGCAAAATGCGCCGGCACCGAAGTGCGCACGACCGGCGCGCCGGCGCCAGGCACCTGGCCGCCGCCTTGCGCGAAACGTTGCGCGAGCGTGTCGCGATAGGCGGCCGGTACGGCCGGGCTGCGCGTGGCTACCACCGGGCGTGCCGTCACAGCTGCGGGCGGCCGGTAGTTGGCGTTACGCATGCCGGAGCCGAAGCTCTGACGTACCGGCGCGATCCCCGGGCTGCCCGGGTTGATCTGCGCGTTGCGCCACTGCGCCGGATCGACCTTCTGCGCAAACCGGCCAGTCGGCTGGCCATGCACAAAGGCAGTCGCCGGCACGGCCGTGACACCGCCCGGTGCACGGTAGTTGATGTAGGTGTTGTGAATGTTGTTGATGTTCGTCACGTTATTGATGTTCGTGACGTTCACATGGTTGTAGTTGTTCACGCGGTTGTAGTAGCCGGGACTCCAGCCGCCTCCACGCGGATGCCAAGCCTCACCGGGACCGAGCGGGAACCATGCGACGCCCGCCGCGGCCACACCGCCGACCGCCAGACTCACGCCCCAGTCGAACGAACCGCCGCCCCCGCCGACGAAGCCGACCAGCGCCGGCGCATACACCGGCGGCGCATCGACGACGACCGGGCCGGGCACCCACGCCCACGAGTCGTCGACGTAGGCCCAACGGCCGTAGTGGTACGGCGCGAAGCCCCACGGCGCGTCGTCGACCCAGGTCCAGCCCCACGGCGCCTGCCAGACCCAATGGCCGTCGTGATAAGGCGCCCAGCCGGCCGGCACTGCATTTGGCGTCCACACCTCGCCGTACTGCGGGCTGCTGCGCCATGTGCCGTTGGCATCGAGATCCTCATAACCGGGCACGTCGCGCGAGACGTAGCGAGCCGACACCGAGCGGTCTTCTTCGGCATCGCGACTGGCGGCCCACTGATCGAAGCCGTCGAGCCCCGGCGCGCCGGTGTCCGCCACCTGCTGCAGCGCGGTACCGGCAAAGCGGATCTGCTGGCCGGCGGCGATCTGCACCTGACCGTTGTCGCCATACACAGTGGCGGCGCCGCCGCGCACGGTGACGGTCGTGCTGCTGCCGTCGGGCGCGACGTCGACACGGTAGTCGCCGGGAGCGGTGATGCCGAGCGCGAGATTCGGCGTATCGATCTCATACGTTGAGCCCGGCGCCAGTTCCCGCACGCGGGTCGACAGCGTGCCCTGCGCGACTTTCAGCTGCGCGTTGGAGTCGTCGAGATTGAGGATATCGAGGCTGGTCGAATCGCCGAGTCGCACCGCGGTCGAGCCGATGTGCATTTCCGCGCGTGCGTTCTGGTCGTCCCAGAGCTGGTCGCCGGTGGTGAGCGGGCGGTTGATCTGCGCGTAGGACCAGTCGGTGGCGCCGGCAGGCTCGGTCGTCACGGCACCGGAGGTATAGTTCAGGCGGGCGACGCGGCCCGGCGGATCGGTATTGCCGGTGCTCTGGGCCGCGCCAGGCGCGTTTTCGGGAGGAGGAGGGGCTTCCTGGGCGAGGACGGTCTGGGCTACGAGCGTCAAGACTGCGGCTGCTATCAGCGTATAACCGCGGGTATAAACGGTGACGCGGCGCGTTGTACGTTGTTCGGTGCTGATCGTTTTCATGTTGTCTCTCTAACGGACACTCGGTGGTTGCATCCGTGAAAGAACTTTAGCGTTGTGGCATGTTTCAAGGCGTCCGCATTTGTAAGCCTCCTTACCTGCCGTGTAACAAAAAATCCTGCCGGTCCGGTTGTACCGGAAACGGCGCCTATGACCCGACCGCACCTGGCCGGGCGGCGCTCAGTTCGTCAGGAACTCGTTGAAGTGCTGGTGACCAGCCGGTGTGATCCGAAGGATGCGCGGCCGCTCGGTGCGCTCCACCCAGCCGTGCGTCGACCAGGCATCGAGTAAGGCCGCGCCGAGTGCGCCACCGAGGTGTGGGCGCCGCTCGCTCCAGTCCGGGCAGGTGCAGGCGAAACGTCGGCGGCGGCTGCGCTGGCCGGTGACGTCGATACCCCAGCGGGCGAGTTGAGCCGCCCCCCTGGTGGTGGCGTCGAGCGTATTGCCGTGCAGGGTCAGGAGGTCGTGGCTCAGCATCCGCTCGAACAGTTGCACGGACAGTTCGCCCGCCATGTGGTCGTAGCAGGTGCGTGCGTAACGCATGTCGACGGGGACCGTGCGGGCCGGACGCGGCGTCATGCGCAGCGGTGCGCTCGCCTGTGCCACGTTGGCAAGCGCTTCGATGGAGGCGGCGATGTCGGGCGAGGCAATCCGGAAGTAGCGATGTCGCCCGCGTACCTCGACGGTCAGCAGACCGCCCTCGGTGAGGCGGGCAAGATGCGCGCTGGCGGCCGACGGCGAAAGACCGGCTACCATCGTCAATTCGCCGGCCGGGCGCGCACTGCCGTCCATCAGCGCCCATAGCATGGCGGCGCGGCCGGGATCGGCGAGCAGCGCGCCGATCCGGCTGAGGCCTGGAAAGTGATTCTGTTCGTCGGAAAGCTGGGCAGTCATGTGAATCTCCCGGTACGGCGCAGGCGAGCGTTCGCCAACGTCTTCACTATAGCGGGAGGCTGCATTCGATGTTTCGGCCTGGCGTGAAGCGTCGAATGCAGCTTGCACTCGCCAGCCTGCCGGGGCGTTTGTGCGCGGCTGCGCCGAGCCAGGCTAGAATCAAAGCCCGACTTCGAGAAAAGCGCCGTCATGAAGCTCCTGCTTGCCATCGCCGTTACCGTGCTTTTGTGCGCCGCCTGTGCGCAGGGTGGCGTGGCATCGTCGGGCGTGGGTTCGGGCAGCATCGATATGTACGGCACGATCGATGAAGGAATTTCTTATCACAAATGAAACATCGTGTCGGCGTAGAACGCCATTTTGGCGGAAATCGACTCGACTTTGTGGCGCCCGCTGACTTCCTCCTGTAACGATCAATCCGGGGAAAATGCTGCGCCGCATCTGGCAAGCAGATCCTTTTGTCTGTGGCAAAACATAGTTACCGACCCTCGCCGCGCCACACAGTCAAAATTGCGCTCGTATAATCGGCTCCTTTAGAAACATTCGTTTGCCCGGAGTCAAGATGAGCACCCCTGTTGCTGCGCCGCTGGACCGTTCGGAAACTACCTTCCGCTTTCTCGCCGAGCCCACCTCGGTCAACTTCGGCGGCAAGGTGCACGGCGGTGCACTGATGAAATGGATCGACGAAACCGCCTACGCGTGTGCCGCGGTCTGGTCCGGACGTTATTGCGTGACGGTCAGCGTCGGCAATATCCGCTTCCGCCGGCCGATTCTCGTCGGCAATCTGGTCGAACTGCGCGCGCGCGTGGTTCACACGGGGCGCACCAGCATGCACATCCACGTATCAGTGCAGGCGGGGGATCCGAAGGGCGGCGAACTGATGCAGACCACCGATTGTCTGGTCGTGATGGTGGCGGTCAACGAGAATGGCCACCCGGTTCCGGTGCCGGCCTATCTGGCGGAAAACGAGGAGCAGAAGCGTCTGGCCAAGTACGCGCTGGACGTGAAAGAGGCGCTCGATGCGATCGTCGAACTGAAGCCGGACGAAGTGGCGCAGGGCAAGATTTAAACGGCAACGAACAAAAGCGCCGTGGCGGGTGTGTGAAACCGCCCCGGGCGTTTTTGATGGGTGTAGCGGGGGGCGGGGCCGGGGGGGGGTGAGCCCCCAAACCCGGGGCACTCAAGCCCGGCACCGGGCAGGCCGC